>DAIQRJ010000022.1:27163-59732 GCA_036786375.1 Actinopolymorphaceae bacterium | reverse complement strand
GCCGATGAACCGGCCATCTGCGGACGGCCGACGAAGATCCGGCGAGATGGGTGGAAGCGCGAACAGGTCAGGTGGGCTGCACGCCAAGGCCAGTCAGTTGCTGAGCCAGGAGTGGGAGACGCGCCGAGCCGGTCTTGAGCAGGAACGCGTCAACAGTGGGTCCTTCGTCAGCTTGGAACTTCCGGCGTGCAGGCATCTACAAATCGGCCCGGCGCAGCTGCCAAACCAGCCTGGTGTGCTGGGTCAGAGGGTCAGTGTTTGCTGGACGACTTCCTCATTTGGCGCACCAGCCGACAAGTGGAACTGCTCGATGACCAGCGCCCCCTCAACCCGTGATGCCACAACGGTGGCGCGCAGCGCCGTACTGGTTCCGTCGGGCAGGTGCAGAGTTGGGCGATCAGCAGCCCACACCAAGTCGCCCTTCTCGGCCACGATGGCGTCGCCGCCGGTCAAACGGATACCGGAAGCGCTCATCTCCCCGAGCTGTGCCTTCATCACGGGAAGCACCGCGCCCTTGCCCTGCCACCACTCGGCCTCGTCCGTTCCGATAACCAGGCAATCCGGTGCGAGCACTTGTTCCCAGGGGGACGCATCCCCGCTTGCGAAGGATCTGTAGATCGAGGCGAGCAACTCCGTCATCTGCGTCGTGGATGTCATATTGAGAACCTAACGGTGCGAGCGCAATATTAGGGTCTCCTTACTTCTTTATTTTCTTGTTATTCTCCGTCGACAGGCGATCACGCTGGGCCCAGAGCGGGCCCCAGACTGCGTACGCCATACCGATCACCCATCTGACGAATCCTCTCCGGATCCGCCAGTCCCTGCGGACTTGAGAAATACTCAACCTGCTCAGCAACATGCCCTCCAGCTCCGAGGCCACGGTGACGCCGAGCGCCTAGACCGGCTGGTTCACGAGCTCAGCGACGTGCGACTGCTCGACATCCTTGTTCCCGCAACAGGATCCGCCTACGGACTCGCCGACTCTCATCGGGCGCGAGCAAGTTCAACAGGCGACCCACCGTGGGCGGATCTAGACGCTGCGAGATCCGCAGCGACCAGGTCTGCTCAGCCACGCGCAAAGCTGAACGCACGATGCGCAGCACTCGACCGGGAGTGGGAGGCTCGATCTGTTGCGCCCTGACGTGGGCCAGGAGTTCCTCCCTGACGCGCTCGGGTCGCCGCTCGGCGTGGGCCACGTTCACCGCGAGCCAAGCCGTCATCTTCTCCTGGTCAGCGACGGTGGCGACACGGAAGCCAAGGTGAGCGCGGATCTGGGCGCGGTGGTACTCAATCGTGCTGCCGGACCACTCGTAGGACCCGACCTCCGAACCGTCCACACCGACCTGGCGTGCAACGAAGTCGATCACCCCATCATGCAGATCTGAATGCCCACGCGGGAACCGGCCGTGCCGGCTGTAGTGCTTGAGCAGCAGCGCGAAGCCCAGCGCTGTAGCACCGCGCTTGCCGATCAACTGCTCACGATCGATCTCGAGCAGGGTCCAGAACTCGATCAGCTCATCGACGTCGACAACGGCTGGGTCCATACCCGGAAATCCTCCCTGACCGCAGCCGACACTCAGACCACGACCAGACGCCCCATTGGGGCTGGTGACAGCACCGTTACCTGCATCCCGATTCCGGCGATGACGGGTGACTTCTTCGAGACCGCATTGGCCTGGATCCCCTTTGACGGCGGCGTGCTGGCGACTGTGGTGGACCCGACTGTGCCCATGCGCGGTGCGCGTCGGGTCATTCGTAGGTAACGACGCCATTAGACGTGGGTGGTGACCGTGCGTCGCCGGGTGTCTCATCCGTGCCCACTCTCGCCGATCGGCCCGAACCCCGCCGATAGGGTCGGCGCATGCAGTCGTGGAGCTCACCGGCCGTCCCTCGGTTGCCGGGCACCGGCCTCGTGCCGATGGTGTCGGACAGTTCGTCGGGTGGGCGGGTCCGCTCCGCCCAGGCCGGTCCGGGCGGCATCGCCCGCATCTACGTGTGCGGCATCACGCCCTACGACGCCACCCACATCGGGCATGCGGCCACCTACCTCACGTTCGACCTGCTGCAGCGCGCATGGCGCGACGCCGGGCTGACCACCCGGTACGTCCAGAACGTCACCGACGTGGACGATCCGCTGCTCGAACGTGCCACCGCGACGGGTGTCGACTGGACCGACCTCGCCTACCGCGAGATCGAGCTCTTCCGCACCGATATGGCCGCTCTGCGGGTCCTGCCTCCGGACGCCTACGTCGGCGTCGTCGAGGCGATCGACCTCGTCATCGATCTGATCGGCCGGCTGCAGCAGGCCGACGTCGTCTACAAGGTCGACGACGACTACTACTGCGCCATCGCCGACGGGACGCAGGACAACGCGACACCGTTCGGATCGGTGTCCAGGTTGCCGGAGGCGACGATGCTCGCCTACTTCACCGAGCGCGGCGGGGACCCGGACCGGCCCGGCAAGCGCAACAAGTTCGACTGCCTGCTGTGGCTGGCGCAACGTCCGGGCGAACCCGGCTGGGACAGCCCGCTCGGCGTGGGCCGGCCCGGCTGGCACGTCGAGTGCACGGCGATCGCCCTCGCGAACCTGGGCACCGACTTCGACGTCCAGGGCGGCGGCACCGACCTCGTCTTCCCGCACCACGAGATGAGCGCCGTGCAGGCCAGCATCGTCACCGGGAAACCATTCGCCCATGCCTTCGTGCACCAGGCGATGGTCCGGCTCGACGGCGAGAAGATGTCGAAGTCCCTGGGCAACCTGGTGTTCGTCTCGAAACTGCGTGAAGCCGGCATCGACCCGGCCGCGATCCGGCTCGCCGTCCTCGCCCATCACTACTGCACCGAATGGGACTGGACCGAGGCCGGCCTGCAGGAGGCGCTGGACCGGCTGGCCGCATGGCGGGCCGCCGCAGACGTCCGGCTGCCCGTTGACGGGGTGCTGCGGGTCGTGCGGGAGGCACTCGCCGACGACCTGGACGCCCCGAGGGCGCTGCGATTGATCGACGGTGTCACCGTGGGCGCGTTCGACACCGATGCCGCGAGCGACGATGCCGGGTCTGCGACACTGCGCGACGTCGTCGACGCGCTCCTCGGAGTCGCGCTCTAGCCCCGCCGCTGAGCTTGGTCGGGCCGGGCACGCGCCCGGCCGAGCGCGTCAGTCGTTGGGGATCTCGTCGTCGGAGGGACCCTCGCCACGCACACCGCGGTGCCGGTCGTGGCGACGCAGGTATGACTCGAACTCGGCGGCGATCGCCTCGCCACTGGCCTGCGGGAGATCGGTCGCGTCACGGGCCTGCTCGAGTTGCGCCACGTACTCGGCGATCTCCTCGTCACCCGCGGCCAGTTCGGCCACGCCGCGCTCCCACGCGCGGGCACTCTCGGGCAGGTCGCCGAGGGGAATCGTCAAGCCCAGCAGGTCTTCCACCGCACGCAGCAGTGCCAGGCTCGCCTTTGGGCACGGCGGCTGCGACACGTAGTGCGGGACCGCGGCCCAGTACGACACCGCCGGGATCTCCAGCCGCGAGCAGGCGTCGGTGATGATCCCGTTGATGCCGCTCGGGCCCTCGTAGCGACTGGGCTCGACATTGTGTCCGGCGACGACCGACGGATCGCTGGAGTTGCCGTTGACCGGGATCGGCCGGGTGTGCGGGACGTCGGCCAGCAGGGCGCCCAGGACGATCCACATCTGCGCGCTGAGCGTGTCGCCGGCGGCCAGCAACTCGGCGGTGAACGCACGCCAGCGCATGTTCGGCTCGATCCCGCGGACGAACACGAGGTCGCGGTCGAAACCGTCGGGTCGTGCCAGGTAGATCCGCGTCGTCGGCCAGGTCAGCACCCGTGCCGGGAGACCGGTGTCGTCGTCGGTGTCGCGGGCGCTCGGACTGTCCGACGTCGTGGTGCCGCTGCCGTCGGCGATGGCACCCGACTCCGAGACCCCCGCGTCGGTGACGACCGAGTCCGCAGCCGCGTCGGTGACGACCGGGTCGCTCACGAAGCCCACCATCGGACGGTTGACCTGGAAGTCGTAGAACTCGTCGGGATCGATCTCGCCGACGAACTCCGCATCGAATACGTCGATCAGGTGGTCGAGCGCTGCCGTGGACGCGTTCGCGGCGTCGTTCCAGCCTTCGAACGCCGCGATCACCACGGCATCCCGCGGTGGGAATGGCAGGTTGATGTCGATCGTCACGCTGTGCGGCCTCCGAGCTCTCGTCGTCGCTGGATGACCAGCCTACGGCCCGGGCCGTCCGGCGACCCGTCGGCAGAGCCACGGTCGGTGTGAGTCCGGCTCCGGCCGCCGGTCTGGTTCCCCGTCGACGTGCTTCTCGCGGACAAGCTGCGCACCTACGGCCGGCACTTCGGCTCGACGTTCACCATCGAGATCCCCACCGGGTCCGGGCAGCAGAAGACCCTCGTCGAGGCGTCCGACATCCTCGACGGCGGCATGACCGCGCTGTTCCGGACGGTGGACGGACGGTGGACGGACGACGACCTGCCGACGGGGAGCGCATCGAGGCGTCCGACGACCCGTTGTGGACCGACCATCCGACGTTCAGCGAGTACTTCGACGGCGACACCGGCGAAGGGCTCGGGGCGAGCCACCAGACCGGCTGGACAGCTCTGGTCGCCCACCTGCTGAACCCGCGGCTGCCACCGGACCCGCGTGCGAAGGGATGGGGCTAGGGGGGCGGCCCGACGTCGCTCGAGTGGACGCTCGCCCGCCCCGGCCGCGGCGCGTCGCGCAGCGACGGGCCCACTCTGCGGGCCCTGGATTGCACCTCGCTGAGCGTCCCGCAGGTGAGACGTCGGTCCGGAGAGTGAGACGACACCGCGGCGGGCCGTTACCCTGGAGGGTCTTGCGGCAGGTCGCCGACCTGTCCGGCCAGGAGGAGCAGAACATGACGTCGCAGAGCCTGCGCACCGCATTGGCGCACCGTGTCGTGGTGGCGGACGGTGCGATGGGCACGATGCTGCAGGGTTACGACCTCGGGCTGGCCGACTTCGACGGGCTCGAGGGATGCAACGAGGTCCTGAACGCGACCCGCCCCGACGTCGTCACCGCCATCCACGAGGCCTACTTCGCCGCCGGGTCCGACGCCGTCGAGACCAACACCTTCGGCGCCAACCTCGGCAACCTCGGCGAGTACGACATCGTCCACCGGATCGGCGAGCTGTCGCTGGCCGGCGCGCAGCTGGCCAGCTCGGTGGCCAAGCGGCTGTCCACGCCCGAGCGGCCGCGCTGGGTCCTCGGGAGCGTCGGTCCCGGCACCAAGCTTCCCAGCCTCGGCCAGGCGACACTCGCCCAGCTCCGCGACGCCTACCTCGAGCAGATCCGCGCGATGATCGCCGGCGGCGTCGACGCCGTCCTGATCGAGACCGTGCAGGACCTCCTCCAGGCCAAGTCCGCCGTCCTAGCGGCCCGCCGCGCGATCGACGAGCAGAGCCGCGACATCCCGCTGATCGTCAACGTCACGGTCGAAACGACGGGCACGATGCTGATGGGCAGCGAGATCGGTGCGGCGCTGACGAGCCTCGAGCCGCTCGGCATCGACATGATCGGGCTGAACTGCGCCACCGGGCCGGCCGAGATGAGCGAGCACCTCCGGCACCTGTCCCGGCACGCGAGCGTGCAGATCTCGTGCATGCCCAACGCCGGGCTCCCGCAGCTCACCGCAGCCGGCGCGCAATACCCGCTCACCGCCTATCAGCTGGCCGATGCGCAGGAACGCTTCGTCCGCGACTACGGCGTCGGATTGGTCGGAGGGTGCTGCGGCACCACGCCCGAGCACATCCGCGTGCTGTCGCAGCGGATGGCCGGCCTGACCCCGACCTCACGGACCCCGGAGGTCAACCGGGGCGTGTCGTCGCTCTACCAGCACGTCGATTTCGGCCAGGACACCTCCTACCTGTCGATCGGCGAACGCACGAACGCCAACGGGAGCAAGGCATTCCGGGAGGCGATGCTGGCGGGCAAGTGGGACGACTGCGTGCAGATCGCGCGCGGTCAGACCCGCGACGGCGCGCACGTCCTCGACCTGTGCGTCGACTACGTCGGCCGCGACGGGGCCGCCGACATGCGCGAAGTCGCCAGCCGGCTGGCGACCGCGTCGACGCTTCCGATCGTCCTGGACTCCACCGAGCCCAACGTGCTCGAGGCCGGCCTGCAGGCGCTCGCCGGTCGCAGCATCATCAACTCGGTCAACTTCGAGGACGGCGACGGGCCCGAATCCCGCTACGCACGGACGATGGCACTCGTTCGTGAGTACGGGTCGGCCGTCATCGCACTCACCATCGACGAAGCCGGCCAGGCCCGCACGGCCGAGCACAAGGTCGCCATTGCCACCAGGCTGATCGAAGCACTCACGCGCGACTGGGGCATGAACATCGGCGACATCCTGATCGACTGTCTGACCTTCACAATCGCCACCGGGCAAGAGGAAAGTCGCCGCGACGGACTCGAGACGATCGCCGCGATCCGGCTGCTGAAGGAGAAGTTCCCGCCGGTCCGTACGACACTGGGGTTGTCGAATATCAGCTTCGGGCTGAGTCCGGCCTCGCGCGTCGTGCTCAACTCCGTGTTCCTGCACGAATGCGTCCAGGCGGGACTCGACTCAGCGATCGTGCACACGGCGAAGATCCTGCCGATGAACAGGATTCCCGACGATCAGCGCCAGATCGCGCTCGACCTGATCTACGACCGCCGCCGCACCGCCGAGCACCCAGATGGCGAGTACGACCCGCTCGTGGCGTTCCTCGAGATCTTCGCCGGTGTCACGAGCGCCGACACGAAGGCCAGCCGGGCCGCTGAGCTCCTTCTGTTGCCGGTCAGCGAACGGCTCGGCCGCCGCATCATCGACGGCGAACGCAAGGGCCTCGAAGGCGACCTCGACGAGGCGCTGACCACCAAGCCCGCCTTGCAGATCATCAACGACGATCTCCTGGCCGGGATGCGAACGGTCGGCGAACTCTTCGGCTCCGGCCAGATGCAGCTGCCGTTCGTGCTGCAGAGTGCGGAGGTGATGAAGGCATCCGTCGCGTATCTCGAACCCCACATGGAGAAAGCCGATGACGCGGGCAAGGGCACGATCGTGCTCGCCACCGTCAAGGGCGACGTCCACGACATCGGCAAGAACCTCGTCGACATCATCCTGTCCAACAACGGCTATCGCGTCGTCAACCTCGGGATCAAGCAACCCATCAACGCGATCATCGATGCGGCCCAGGAGCACAAGGCCGACGCGATCGGCATGTCCGGGCTGCTGGTGAAGAGCACCGTGGTGATGAGGGAGAACCTCGAGGAGCTGTCCAGCCGCGGGCTGGCGACCACGTGGCCGATCCTGCTCGGCGGCGCAGCGCTCACCCGTGCCTACGTGGAGCAGGACCTGGCCGGCATGTTCGCCGGTGAGGTGCGCTACGCCCGCGACGCGTTCGAGGGCCTCAAGCTGATGGACGCGGTCCGGGCGGTGCAGAAGGGCGAACCGGGCGCGGCGTTGCCGGAACTGCGCAAACGCCGGGTGCCGGCCAAGGTCGGCGCGACCGTCGGCGGTGGAAACGGCGGGGGAGCCGGCAGCGGTAGCGACGCCGGCGCGCCATCAGGAGCCGGTGCCGTCGTGCCCGAACCGATCCGGCGCTCCGATGTCGCCACCGACAACCCGGTGCCCGCCCCGCCGTTCTGGGGCAGCCGCATCATCAAAGGCGTCGGGCTGAACGAGTTCGCCGGCTACCTCGACGAGCGCGCCACGTTCATGGGCCAGTGGGGTCTGCGCAGCAGCCGCGGCGACGGACCCAGCTACGAGGAACTCGTCGAGACCGAGGGACGGCCGCGGCTGCGCAGCTGGCTCGACCGCATCGCCACCGACGGGCTCGCGCAGGCCAGCCTGGTCTACGGCTACTGGCCGGCCGTGAGCGAGGGCAACTCCCTCCTCGTGCTCGACCCGTCGAACCCCGACCCGGACCGGCCGATCAAGTCCTTCACGTTCCCGCGGCAGCGTCGCGACCGGCGGCTGTGCCTGGCCGACTTCTTCCGCCCCAAGAGTTCGGGCGAGCTCGACGTCGTCGCCTTCCAGCTCGTCACCATGGGCCCGGCGATGAGCGTCGCCACCGCCGCTCTGTTCGAGCAGCACGCCTACCGCGACTATCTCGAGCTGCACGGCCTGTCCGTGCAGCTGGCCGAGGCGCTCGCGGAGTACTGGCACTCCCGCATCCGCGCCGACTACGGCTATGCCGCCGAGGATCCGGCCGACGTGGCCGACCTGTTCGACGTCGGCTACCGCGGCTGCCGTTACTCGTTCGGCTACCCGGCCTGCCCCGACCTCGACGACCGGCGGGTGATCGTCGACCTACTCGAGGCCGAGCGGATCGGCGTCGAGCTCTCCGAGGAGTTCCAGCTGCACCCCGAGCAGTCCACCGACGCCCTGATCGTCCATCACCCCGAGGCCAACTATTTCAACGCCCGCTGACGCATTCGCCCCATCCGACCCGACGTCTGGTTCCCCGGCTCCGCACGGCCCCGAGCTGGCGGCCGTGCTCTGGGATCTCGACGGCACCATGATCGATTCCGAACCGATCTGGTGGGAGGTGGAGCGGGAGTTGTTCGACGAGAACGGCGGGGTGTGGACCCAGGAGCTCGCCGAATCCCTCGTCGGGCACAACCTGCGTGATTCTGCCAAGCACCTGATCGCGCAGTTCGACCGGCACGACATCGACCCGGACGAGCTCGTCGCCGACATGGTCGTCCGGGTCGAACGGCACTTCCGGTCCGGCGTCACCTGGCAGCCCGGGGTTCTGCGACTCCTCACCGAGTTGAGCGAGGCGGGCATCCCGATGGCGATCGTCACGGCGTCGTACCGGAGCCTTGTCGAGGCGCTCCTCACGCATCTGCCCGGCGCGAACTTCAAGGCGATCATCAGCGGCGACGACGTCCTGCGTGGCAAGCCCGATCCCGAGCCCTACCTCAACGCCGCCGCTGCGCTGGGTGTCGACCCCCGGGAGTGCGTGGCCATCGAGGACTCGCTCGCCGGTGCTGCGTCGGCACAGTCGGCCGGGTGTTACGTGCTCGCCATCCCGCATGTCGTGTCACCGCCGCCGGCACCGCGTCGTACGGTTGTCGCCAGCCTGGCCGGCATCGAGGTCGACGACTTCCGACGTCTGCTGCGCGAGGCCTCGGCCGTGACCGTCCCCGCCGGATCCGGCGGGGACGTCGGGGAGGCGAGCGGACGGGAGACCGGATGACCGGCGGGCTCGCACGTGCGACGTCCGCACGCCTGCGCCCGCTGGCGATCGCGGCGGTCGGGCTCGTGCTCGCGGCCGGTTGCACCCACACCGCACCACCGCCGCCTGCGACCCCGACGCCGACGACGGCCGCGGCCGGCAACCGCATCCGGGCGACGACACCGTCGACGTTCACCACTCTCGATCCGGCCCGGGCACGCACCCCGGGGGACGCGACGCTGATCGCCAACGTCTACCAGACAATGCTGGCCGTGGCCGCGGGCGGCACCCAGCCCGATCCCGACCTGGCCGAGGCGTGCAAGTTCACCTCGCCGACCGTCTACAGCTGCCGGATCCGGGACAAGGAAGCGTGGTCGGACGGGACACCGATCACCACCGAGCAGGTGAAGGCGTCCTACGACCGGCTTCTGCGCGGATCGCTCGCATGGCCTGACCTGGCGACACTCGTGACGTCGATCCAGGTCGTCGACGAGCACTCGGTGAGTTTCACGATGCGCTCCTACGACGCACTGCTCCCGTACCTGCTGGCGACGCCGAGGGCGGCGGTCGTCCGCGTCGGCAGCGGCCCGGCCACCGACCCCGCCGCGTTCATCGGATCCGGTCCCTACGTCGTCACCCGATTCTCGCCGGATTCGCAGATCGTGCTGTCCCGCAACGAGAAGTACGCCGGCCGCACCACCGCCCGCAACGACGAGGTGGCGATGACCGTCGTGCACCGGTCCACCGTGGCGGCGTCCGCGGCCGCGGCCGCAGCGGCCGTGGCGGCGAACACGGCCGACCTCGCGTTCGGCGACCTCGTCACGGTCCCCGCCGCCGCCACGTCGGCCGCGTCCCCGCGTTTCACGGTCACCAGCACGCCGGGACGCACCGTCCACCTGCTGGTGCTGCGGATGGCGGCCGGAGCGCGGGGCCGCGCGATCCATGACGGGGTGGCCCGGACGGTGGACCGGCGTGCCGTGGCAGCCGCGGTGCCGACGTCGGCCGGAGTGCCGCAGACCTCGGCCGTGCCGGCCGATGTGCTCGACCACGTCGACGCGTTCGACGAGACCTTCGGCGACACCCCCGACGCTGTCGGCGCGCGGGCGGCGCTGGACGTGGCCAAGGTGAAGGCGCCCGTTCCGCTCACGCTGTGGTGCGCGACCGGCGATGCCACCTGCTCGGCGGCGCTGCGGCGGGTGGCCGGGCAGCTCGACGCGAGCAAGCTGTTCACCGCATCGGTCCGGACGGCGTCCGCGGCCGAGGTCGCCCGCCGCGCGCGGGCCGGCGAGCTGGACGGATGGCTGGCGTCGGTCACGCCGGCCTATCCAGATGCCGACGCATACCTGGTGCCCGTGTTCGCCGGCGGCGCGAACTCCGTCGTCGCCGGATCCGGCTCCGCCAGCTCCGTGCTGGTCGCCGACATCCGTCGGTCGCGGCAGGCGTCGGTGCCGGCTACCCGGACCGACCTCCTGGCCGCCATCCAGCGCGAAGGTGCGCTGACCGGCCCGGTCGTGCCGCTGTTCCAGGATCGCTCGACGGTCGTCAGCCGGCCGGGTGTGACCGGGATCCCGACGGGGTTCGACCTCGCCGGCGTTCAGCGCTTCTGGACGATCCGTCCCCCCGGCTGACCGCTCGGTCAGGCGTTGCGTGCGTAGGTGCGCACGTTCCGTCTGACTCTCAGGTCAGGGCGGGCAGGCTGGCGTTGCGTCAGCTGCTGACCAGGTGACATGCGACCTGGGTACGGCCGCCGGCCTCGTGCATCGGCAGGACCGGCACATCGCGGTCGGTGCACCACGACCGCCGTTCGTCGTCGGCGGGCAGCGATGCGCGCAGCGGGCAACGGGGGTGGAAGCGGCATCCACTGGGAATCGCGGTCGGATCGGGCGGCTCGCCGCCCAGGGGAGTTCGGGTGGCGTCGGGGTCCCTGTGCCGGTCGGGCAACACCGCGATCAGGGCTTTCGTGTACGGGTGCTGGGGATTGCGGAGCACCTCATCGACGGTGCCGATCTCGACGATCCGGCCGAGATACATCACCGCGACGCGGTCGGCGATGTTCCAGGCCAGCCCGAGGTCGTGGCTCACCACGAGTGCGGACAGCCCGAGGTCGTCGCGCAGATCGAGGATCAACTTGAGGATCTCCCCCCGCACCGAGGCGTCCAGCGACGCGACCGGCTCGTCGGCGACGATCACGCTCGGGTCGAGCGCGAGCGCGCCGGCGATCACCACGCGCTGCTGCTGGCCGCCGGAGAGCTCGTGCGGGTAGCGGCCGACGAACTGCTCGGGCGGGCGTAGCCCGGCCCGAGAGAGCGCGCTGTGGACCCGCTCGATCAGCCCGTCCCGCAGCCCGTGCAGCCGCGGCCCTTCTGCGACCGCGTCGAACACGTTCTGCCGGGGGTTCAGCGCACCGCCGGGATCCTGCAGCAGCAGCTGGGTGTGCCGTCGGTACCGCTTGAGCGCGCCGGAGCGGTAGACGAGCTGCTCGCCGCGGTATCTGACGTCGCCGGTCGTGGGCTTCACCAGCCCGACGAGTGCACGTCCGAGGGTGCTCTTGCCGCAGCCGGACTCGCCGACCAGCGCGACGATCTCGCCGGCGCCGATCGCGAGGTTGACCCCGTCGACCGCCCGGGCCGGCCCACGTCCGCGCGCCGCCGGAAACGTGACCGACAGGTTGCGGACCTCGAGCGCTGCGGCCTCGATGACGGGTGTGCTCACGAGGCGGCCGCCGCTTCGACCGCGGTGCCGGCCTCGAGGGCGGCGAGCTCGGCCGTCGGGAGGACGTGCACGCAGGCGGCGCTGCGGTCGGGCCCGGCCGGCCACAGCGGCGGGTCGATCGTGGCGCAGAGGTCGATCGCGTCGGCACAGCGCGGCCGGAACGGGCAGCCGCGGGTCGCGACGGTCGGGTCTGGCGGGTCGCCCGGCAGTCCGGCCGGGTGGTAGCGCGAGCTCCGATCGCCGATCACCGGGAACGCCTGCGACAAGGCTCGGGTGTAGGGGTGTGACGCGGTGTCCATCACGTCGTTCGACGGGCCGATCTCAGCGATCCGGCCGGCGTACATGACCGCCAGCCGGTCACATGTCTGGGCCAGCACGGACAGGTCGTGGCTGATCATGATCATCCCGATGCCGGACTCGCGCACGAGCTCGGTGAGCAGGTCGAGGACCTGCGCCTGGACGATGACGTCGAGCGCGGTCGTCGGCTCGTCGGCGATCACGAGTTGCGGGCGGCAGGCCAACGCCATCGCGATCATCACCCGCTGCCGTTGCCCGCCGGAGAGTTCGTGCGGGTAGGCCGTGGCCCGCCGCGACGGGACGCCGACCTCGTCGAGCAGCTGAGCGGCGCGCTTGCGGGCGGCGGCCATGCCGACCTTCTCGTGCAGAAGAATCGGTTCGCGGATCTGCTCGCCGATCGTGCGCACCGGGTTCAACGCGCTCATCGCACCTTGGAAGACGATCGAGGCCTGCGCCCAGCGGACCGCGCGCAGCTTGCCCCAGCCGACCTGGAGGAGGTCGTCGCCGCGGAACAGCACCCGGCCGGAGACGTCGGTGCCCTCGGGCAGGAGCCGGAGCAGGCTCAGCGCGAGGGTCGACTTGCCCGAGCCGGACTCGCCGGCCACCCCGAGGGTCTGGCCGGAATCGAGCTGCAGGTCGACCCCACGCACGGCCGGGACGGCGATGCCGCCGGTGCGGTAGGTGACGTTGAGGTCCGAGACGTCGAGCAGCATCAACGGTTTCCCAACCTCGGGTTGAGGATCTGCTCGACGGCGCGGCCGACGAGGGTGAAGCCGAGAACGACGACGAGGATCGCGATGCCGGGCGGGAGCAGGTACCACCACGCGCCGCGGCTGACGGCGCCCTGACCGAACGCCTGGTTGAGCATCGATCCCCACGAGACGTCGGTGGGATCGCCGAGGCCGAGGAAGGTGAGCGTCGTCTCCGACAGGATCGCCCCGGCCACGGTCAAGGTGCTCGACACCAGGATCAGCGGCGCGACGTTCGGCAGCACGTGCCGCGCCATGATGGCGGCGTTGCCGGCGCCGAGCACCTTGGCCCGTTCGATGAAGGGGCGTGCCTCCACCGCCAGCGTCTGCGCCCGGACGAGCCGCGCGGTGCCCGTCCACGACGTCACCGCGATGGCGATGGTGATCGACGTCGGACCCTGCCCGATCACCGCGGCCAGCGAGATAGCCAGCGGCAGGCTCGGCAGCGCGATGAACCAGTCGGTGACGTGCATGAGCGCGCGACCGAGGAAGCCCTCGTAGTGACCGGCGATCAGTCCGATCGCCGCGCCCAGGACCATCGTCAGGAAGGTCGCCATGATGCCGATCGCCAGCGACGCCCGTGCGCCCCAGATGACCATGTAGAGAACCGAGCGGCCGGCCTGGTCGGTGCCGAGCGGATAGCCCGAGGTCGGCGGGTTCAGCAACGGCCCGTCGACCTTGGTGACGTCGAGCTGGCCGGGGCCGATGAACAACGGAGCGGCGATGGCGAGGCCGAGGAACGCGATCAGCACGATCAGTCCGGCGATGCCGGTCGGGCTGTGCGCGAAGGAGCGCAGGAACCTGCGCAGTGCCTGCGTGCGAGGCGGGCTCGTGCCGGCAGTCACCGGTGGCGACGCGAAGGTCGTCACTGGGCACGCACCCGCGGGTCGAGGTAGCGGTAGAGCAAGTCGGCGAACACGTTCATCACGATCACCGATGCGCTGAAGAAGATGAACGTGCCCTCGAGCAGCGGAAGGTCGGGGATGCGCAGCGCCTGATAGGTCAGGTAGCCCAGGCCCGGCCAGGAGTAGACGGTCTCGACCGTGATCGCGCCGCCGATGACGCCGCCGAGCTGCAGGAAGATCACCGTGACCGACGGCAGGAGCGCGTTCGGGACCGCGTGCTTGCGGCGCACGTCGTCGTCACGCAACCCCTTGGCGCGGGCGGTCAGCAGATACGGACTGCCGAGTTCGTCGATGATCGAGGACCGCATGATCGTCACGTACTGGGCGAACACCACCAGGACGAGCGTCAGACAGGGCAGCACGAGGTGGTGGGCGACGTCGAGTGCGTGCCCGATCGGCCCGCCGTCGTATCCCGGCGTCGACATCCCGCCGGCCGGGAAGCCGCCCGGGATCGGGCCGACACCGACCGTGAAGATCACCAGGATGATCAACCCGAGCCAGAAGGTCGGCACCGACCAGAGGGTGAGCGAGGTGGCGGAGGCGATCTGGTCGAACACCGAGCCGTGCCGCCAGCCGCTGCGCACGCCGAGCCAGAGCCCGAGCACGATCGAGATGATCGTCGAGCTGCCCATCAGCAGCAGCGTCGGCCACAGCCTGCTCGCCATCAGCGACGACACGGACTGGTTGAACTCCCACGAGTAGCCCAGATTGCCGTGCAGGACATCCCAGACGAAGCTGAGGAACCGGCGCCAGGCCGGTTCGTCGAGGTGCAGCGACTCACGCAGGGCGGCCATCTGAGCCGGGCTCGTCGGCCGGCCGCGGGTCAGCGACGCCACCGGATCGGCGGGCATGAGGCTGAACAGGATGAACCCGATGACGAGTGTCACGAGGAAGCTGACCAGCGCGGCCAGCAGTTTTGCCCCCAGGTAACGCAGGAAGCCCGACGACTGGCGGCCGGTGCCGCGGCCGCGGCGCGCGTCGAACGCTGCGCTGGCGACCGCGTCGAGCTCGACGGGCGTCGATGGGGGCAGCGTCACGCCGTCCCCACCGACGCCCGTCGGATGATCGGCGTCGTCACTCGCGCTCGCCCGCGGTGCTGCGGCGACGGACGAGGAGAAGCACGGCACCGGCGAGGATCAGCAGCACCACCACTCCGGTCAGGACGTACAGCCCGGTGTGGCTGGCCGCGGTCTTCGGAACGACGGGGGTGGCGTCGAGGAAGCTCGAGAAACCGTTCTGCAACGGGTAGAAGCCCTTGTCGTCCGCGGTTCCGGTGACGTAGTTGGTCGTCTTGTCGGTGCGGATCGCCGACAGCCCGTTCTTGTAGTACAGGATCATGTCCGCGTTCGCCGGGTACAGGATCGCCTGCATCTGCTTGATGATGTCGGCCCGCTTGGTGCCGTCGAACTCGGTGACCTGCAGGTCGAACAGCTTGTCGTAGGCCGGGTTGCAGTAGAACGCGTCGGTGTTGCCGCCGGTCCCGTCGTCGAGCGGAAGCGTCGCGCAGGTCTGGATGCCCAGCAGGTACGTGGGATCCGGCCCGGTGCCCCAGCCGTCCATCAGCATGTCCCAGTCGCCCTTGGCCAGGTCGTCGTTGAGCTTGGTCATGCTCATCGCCGGTGTGGAGATGGTGATGCCGACGTCGGCCAGCCAGCCCTTGAGGTAGCCCGCGATCTGAGCGTCCTGCGTGTCGTCGGAGTGGATGCCCAGCCGGAAGTTCAGCGGCTTCTTCGTCTTCGGATCGACGCGGACGCCGTCGCTGCCCTTGGTGTAACCGGCCTCGTCGAGGATCTGGTTGGCCTTGGCCGCGTCGAAGTTGATCTGCTGGTCGGCCGGGGGAGTCCAGAAGAACTGCGGATACGCCGGTGGCAGGTAGCCGGCACCGGCGACGCCGAGGCCGCCGAGGACGTTCTTCACCAGTGCCGCCTTGTCGATCGCGTAGAGGATCGCCAACCGGACCTGGGTGTCGGCCAGGATCGGGTTGCCCGTGCCGATCGGCTTACCGGTGCGGGTCTTGGCTCCCGAGTTGATCTCCACCGCGGTCCAGCTGTTGCCCACGGTCTGGTAGGTCATGATGTTCGGGTCGTTCTTCAGCGCGGCGAACTGGGTGGACGTCACACCGCCGACCTGGTTGACCTGGCCGGCGCGCAGCGCGGCGACCGACGCGTCGGTGTTCTTGAAGTACTGCAGGATCAGCTGGTCATACTTGGGCGCGCCGAGGAAGAAGTCCTTGTTCGCCTTGAGGGTGACGTACTGGTCGGTTTGGTAGCCGGTGAGAACCCAGGGGCCGTAACCGACGACCGGGTAGTCGGTGTTCTTGACGTTCTTGAGGTTGCTGACCTTCGACTCCCAGATGTGCTGTGGGACGATCGGGATGCCGTTGAACGGCACGCTCACGTAGAGCATGTTCGCCTGCGGCTGCTTGGTGGTAATGACCAGCGTGGTGTCGTCGGGTGCGGTGACACTCTTGAAGTTGGCGACCAGCGAACCGTTCGCCTGCGCGGCGGTCGTGTTCGTCATGATCAGGTTGAGCGTCCAGGCGGCATCCTTCGCGGTCAGCGGCTGGCCGTCACTCCACTTGAGCCCATCCTTGATCTTGAACGTCCACGTCAACTTGTCGTCCGAGGTGGTCCACGACGTCGCAAGGTAGGGCTCGGGCGCGAGCTTGTCGTCCAGCCGCGTCAGCGTCGGATAGATGTTGCCCAGCGTCGTGAGCTCGCCGTCGAAGTAGGCGATGAAAGGGTTGAAGGTCGACACCTGGGTGTCGAGCGCCGTCGTGAACGTGGTCTCGCCCGCGGCCGAGGCACGCGGCCCGGCGGCGAGCAGCCCCGCGCCGACGACGAGGGCGGCGCACACGAGAGCGGCCAGTGCCCGTCGGAACGGCGTGAGCGCACGACCGGATCTGCGGACGTGCGGGGGGTGGGGCAGGGCGAGGCTCATGTGGTGCTCTCCTTCAGACGGCGTCGGCGACGCGACATCGCCGGACACCTGACGCCGTCGACGTTGGCGGCGTGGTGTGGCCCGACGTGCCGTTCCCTCGTTCGTTGGTACCCGCGGCGCGATCCGAGGTCAAGGATCACGCCGCCGTGTCGCGAGCGGCCCGGTGGGTATGAACCGGGTCGAACGCCGGCCTGCGATCGGATCGGCCATGCATCATCAAACACTGCTCAACCCCTGTTTCCGGAAGGTTTCGCCACGACGACGCCGCCGTTCGACGGTTTTCTTACAGGCACTCGTGGCACTCGAACAGCAATCGGGCACGATGTCAGTGTGCTGATATGAACGCGGCACTCACTCTGCGGTGTTCGGGTGTCAGCCCTCGGCCGCGGCATCGTCCTCGACCGACGGCACGGCGGACGGGGTGACCGACGGCAGCGGGGGTGGTGTGCCGCCGAAGGCGGGACAGATCGCCTGGTAGTCGCACCACGCGCAGAGCTTGCTCGGGCTCGGGCGCCAGTCGCCGCTCACATAGGCCCGCTCGATCGCGGCCCAGAGCGCGGTCAGCTTGCGTTCGGTGGCGAGCAGATCACGCTCCTCGGGTGCGTACCGGAGCAGCTCGCCGGTGCCGCCCAGGTAGATGAGCTGCAACAGGGTGGGCATGACACCGCGTACGCGCCACACGACGAGTGCGTAGAACTTCATCTGGAAGAGCGCTTTGGCCTCGAAGACCTCGCTCGGCGCACGACCGGTCTTGTAGTCGACGACGCGGATCTCACCCGTGGGCGCGATGTCGAGCCGATCGATGATGCCTCGGAGCTGCAGCCCGGAGTCGAGCGTGGTCTCGACCCGGATCTCGCGCTCGGCCGGCTCGATCCGGCTCGGGTCTTCGAGGGTGAAGTAGCGGCTGAGCAGATCCTCGGCCTCGACGAGGAATGCCTCCACACCGGCACTGGGCGCGATGTCGGGTGTCACTGCGTCGGCGAGGCCGTCGACCACCAGATCCGTGACCGTCGGCCCGCTCGCGAGCGCCTCGGCGAACAGCTCACCCAGGACCGGCTCGTCGTCGAGCAGCCGACCCCACGTCGGGGCGAGCTTCGCGCTGGCCTGCGCGTGCGTCCGGTCGCCCGCCGGCAGGTCGAAGAGCTGCTCGAGGACCGCGTGGACGAGGGTTCCGCGGGCGGCGGCACGGCTCGGGCGCTGGGGGAGCCGGTCGAGCACGCGGTAGCGGTAGAGCAGCGGGCAGGTCATGAAGTCCGACGCGCGCGACGGCGACAGCGAGTGGAGTTCGGGCACCACGCTGGCCGGAACCCGGGCGGGCTCGGCAGTGTCGGACGCGGCCGGTGCGGGTGCTGGCGGTGCCGGAATGCTCATGCCGAGCACGGTAGGCCAGTCCACCGACAGGTGACGTGGCCGACTCGGGAGCCACCACCCGATACGGTCGGGTGGTGGACAGGAGTAGGTCATGAGTATCCCGGAGGCGCCGCCGAGCCCTAGCCCGGACAGTCGGACGCGCCCCGGGTCGTTCCGTGTCGGGCGGCTGGCGGGCGTCCCGATCTTCATCAGCTACAGCTGGATCATCGTCGCCGTCGTCATCATCTTCTTCTTCCAGGCGACGATCAACCAGATCATGCCCGGCCTGGGGAACAGCCGCTGGGTCGGCGCCGTCACCTTCGTCCTGCTGTTCTACGTGTCCGTCTTCCTGCACGAGGCGGCCCACACGCTCGTCGCCAAGGCGTTCGGGATGACCGTGATCAGCATCGTCCTGCACTTCTTCGGCGGGTTCTCCGAGATCGCCGGTGAGTCGAAGTCACCGTGGAAGTCCCTCGGGGTGGCCGTCGGTGGCCCGGTCGTATCGGTCGCGCTGGGCACCGTCTACTTCGCCTCCAAGCCGCTCGAGGATGCCCACCCGCTGCTGGCGCTGGTGCTGTGGCAGCTCGGGGTGAGCAACCTGTTCGTCGGCCTGTTCAACCTGCTGCCCGGGCTCCCGCTCGACGGCGGTCATATCCTCGAGTCGTTCGTCTGGGGCATCACCGGCAAGCGTCACGTCGGCATGACGGTGGCCGGCTGGACGGGCCGTTTCTTCGCCCTCGTCGTCGTCGCCGTGCCGCTGTTCGCCGCGGTCCTGAGCCATCGCGGCTCGGACTTCCTGATCTATGTCGTGTGGGGATTCCTGCTGTCCGGAACGCTGTGGGTGGGCGCGACCGCGGGCCTGCAGGCGGCGCGGATCCGCCGGGTGCTCCCGTCTCTGACCGCGCGCACGCTCGCGCGGCCGGCCATCGGCGTCCCCAGCGACCTGCCGCTCTCGGAGGTGGTGCAGCGCGCCACCGCCGCCAACGTCAAGGCAGTGGTCGTGCTCGACCACGAGGGCGCACCCAACGGCCTCGTCAGCGAGGCCGCGCTCGAGGCCGTCCCCGAGGACCGCCGGCCGTGGGTGGCCGTCTCGTCGGTAACCCGCCAGCTCGAGGACGGGCTGCTCGTCAACGGCGAGCTCGAGGGCGAGAACCTGCTCAACCGGTTGTCCGGAGTGCCGGCCGGCGAGTACCTCGTCGTCGACAAGGCCAACGTCGTCCTCGGCGTGCTGTCGGCCCGCGACGTGAACGCGAAGCTCGGATGAGCCGCGCCGACCACTCGCAGTTGCTCGGCGTCGGACAGCTGGTGCAGCTCTCGGACGCCAAGGGCCGCAAGCACACCGTCACGCTCGAGACGGGCAAGCGGTTCTTCACCCACAAGGGCGCCATCGCCCACGACGACCTGCTCGGACGGACCGAGGGCATCACCGTCACGACCGACAAGGGCACCCCGTACCTCGTCCTGCGCCCGCTGCTCTCAGACTTCACCCTGTCGATGCCGCGCGGCGCGCAGGTGGTCTACCCGAAGGACGCGGCCGCCATCGTCGGGATGGCCGACATCTTCCCCGGCGCGCGGGTGCTCGAGGCCGGAGCGGGTTCAGGCGCCCTGTCGTGCTCCCTGTTGCGGGCCATCGGGCCGACCGGCGCGCTGTACTCGTTCGAACGGCGGCCGGAGTTCGCCGACGTCGCCCGCAAGAACGTCCGCACCTTCTTCGGTGACCCGACACTGGGTGAACCAGTGGTGGACGCAGCCGACGACAATCCCGCCTCGCCCTGGACGCTCACCATCGGGGACCTGTCCGACACTGCGGCGGTCGTGACCGCGCTAGGCGAGCCGGACGAACCGATGATCGACCGGATGATCCTCGACATGCTGGCGCCGTGGGAGTGCCTCGAGACCGCGACGCGGCTCCTCGTGCCCGGCGGCATCGTCTGCGCGTACGTCGCGACCACCACCCAGCTGTCCCGGCTCACCGAGACGTTGCGCACCGACGGCGGTTTCACCGAGCCGGTGGCGAGCGAGCTGCTCATCCGTACCTGGCACGTCGAGGGTCTCGCCGTCCGGCCCGATCACCGGATGGTCGGGCACACCGGCTTCCTGCTGCACTCGCGCAGGCTCGCTCCCGGGGTCTCGGTCCTGCGACGGCAACGCCGCCCAGCCCCGGGCGCGTACGGCGTCGACTACACCGGCCCGCGACCGGCGGACGCACCGATCCCGGAGTAACTCCCAGTCGCCTCGGACGGTAGAGATGCCGGTCCGCCGGGGTCTCGATGCCGGTTGTTCTGCAGTCCGGGGCCGGTTCGGCTGTGTCTCCACCTGCAGTGACCACAACGCGTGCTCATCCGGTCAACAGTCCGTGATGATCCGTTTTACGCCTCGCCGCGGCCGCCGTCATCTGATCGTTCGATGGTCGTGACCTGACGGTCACCGTAACTGGCGGTTTTTGTCGGCGGCGCTGGTTATCGTCGAGAAGGACATAACGACTGCGACCCGGGGTCAGGTCCTCCTCGTGCCGCAGGCTCCTCCCGGCTCTGCCTATCCCGGAGGTCCCCATGAGTGAGAGCGCACACCCCCTCGACGGCGCCGGCGCGCCCGAGTCCGGACAACCCGTGCCTGACGCCGCCGCGGCCAACGACCGTCTGCTCGTCAGCGAACTCCGCGACGAGGTCGAGCGTCTCCGCCGGCGCCTGGACGACCTGCCCACGCGGGTCGCCCAGATGCAGCGTGAGCTCGCCGACGAACGCCGCGTGGCCGCCAACATGTCCGCCCAGAACGAGCGGCTCGCGGCCACCCTGCGCGATGCCCGCGACCAACTGGTCGGGGTGAAGGGCGAGCTCGACCGGCTGGCCACGCCGCCCAACACCTACGCGGTGTTCATGAGCCACGCAGAGGACGACATGGCCGACGTGATCGTGGCCGGCCGCAAGATGCGGGTGGCCATCAGCCCGCAGGTCACGGCGGAAGACCTGCGGCACGGGCAGCAGGTGCTGCTCAGCGAGTCGACGGTCGTCATCGGCATCAGCGCGTTCGAGAGCGTCGGCGAGATCGTCAGCCTCTCCGAGGTGCTCCCCGACGGCGACCGGGTGCTCGTCCTCGGCCAGTCAGACGCCGAGCAGGTGGCCTGGATCGCGGAGCCGCTGCGCGACCTCGCGCTGCGCCCGGGCGACTCGCTGCTGCTCGACAGCAAGTCCGGCTACGTGCTCGAGCGCATCCCGAAGTCCGAGGTCGAGTCGCTGGTCCTCGAAGAAGTGCCCGACATGGACTACACGCGCATCGGCGGTCTGAGCAGCCAGATCGAGGCGATCCGTGATGCCGTCGAACTCCCGTTCCTGCACGCCGAGGCGTTCGCGGAGCACAAGCTGACCCCGCCGAAGGGCATCCTGCTCTACGGGCCTCCCGGCTGCGGCAAGACCCTGATCGCCAAGGCGGTCGCGCATTCCCTCGCCGTCAAGGTGGGCGAGCAGACCGGACGCGAGGCCCGCAGCTTCTTCCTCAACATCAAGGGACCCGAGCTGCTGAACAAGTACGTCGGCGAGACCGAACGGCACCTGCGGCTGATCTTCCAGCGGGCGCGTGAGAAGGCCAGCGACGGCATGCCCGTCATCGTCTTCTTCGACGAGATGGACTCCTTGTTCCGCACCCGCGGTTCGGGGGTCAGCTCGGACGTGGAGACGACGATCGTCCCGCAGCTGCTGTCGGAGATCGACGGTGTCGAGCGGCTCGACAACGTGCTCGTGATCGGCGCGTCCAACCGCGAGGACATGATCGACCCGGCGATCCTGCGCCCGGGCCGGCTGGACGTGAAGATCAAGATCGAACGTCCCGACGCCGAGGCGGCCCGCGAGGTGTTCGCGATCTACCTGACGCCCGATCTACCCCTGCATCCCGACGACCTCGCGATCTACGGCGGCAACCGGTCGGCCTGCACGCACGCGATGATCCAGCGGACCGTCGAACACATGTACGACGAGTCCTCGGAGAACGAGTTCCTCGAGGTCACCTACGCCGGCGGCGACAAGGAGACTCTCTACTTCAAGGACTTCAACTCCGGCGCGATGATCGGCAACATCGTCTCCCGCGCGAAGAAGATGGCGATCAAGGAGTGGATCCGTACGGGCGTCAAGGGCATCAGCATGAACCACATGCTGGCGGCCTGTGTGGACGAGTTCCACGAGAACGAAGACCTGCCCAACACCACGAACCCCGACGACTGGGCGCGCATCTCCGGCAAGAAGGGCGAGCGGATCGTGTTCATCCGCACGCTCACGGCGGGCAAGAAGGGCGGCGGGCCCGGGCGCTCGATCGACACCGTCGCCAACACCGGGCAATACCTGTGACGCCCGCGCGCGATCTGCGCGGTACCGCTGCCGGGTCGAACTAGGCTCGATGCCATGACGTCACGCCGGGTGATGGGCATCGAGACCGAGTACGGCATCGTCGCGGGTGCCGATGCCGACCCGACGGTTCTCTCCGCCCAGCTGGTCACCGCCTACGCCACCGCGATGCGCCACGGCGGTGGCGGCTGGGACTACCTGGAGGAGTCGCCGCTGCGCGACGTCCGCGGGTTCGACCTGGCCCGCTCGGTCGCGCCGCCGAGCCTGCTGACCGACGACGACCCGACGATGATCAACGCCGTCCTCACCAACGGCGCCCGGTTCTACGTCGACCACGCCCACCCCGAGTACAGCGGCCCGGAGACCCTTGGCCCGCTCGCCGCGGTGCGCTGGGACAAGGCCGGCGAACTCGTCCTCGCTCGCGCCGCCGATCTTGTGGCGACGAGTGCACTGACGGCCGGTCAGCGGATCGCCTGCTACAAGAACAACACCGACGGCAAGGGCGCCAGCTACGGCACGCACGAGAACTACCTGACGCCGCGGTCGACGCCGTTCGCCTCGATCGTCAGTGGCCTGATCCCGTTCCTCGTCACCCGCCAGGTGTTCGCCGGCGCCGGCCGTGTCGGCATCGGCCAGGCCGGTCAGCACGCCGGCTTCCAGGTCAGCGCGCGCGCCGACTTCATCGAGGCCGAGGTCGGCCTCGAGACCACGTCGAAACGCCCGATCGTCAACACCCGCGACGAACCGCACGCCGATCCAGCCCGGCACCGCCGACTGCACATCATCCTCGGCGACGCGAACTGCGCCGAGCTGCCCACGTTCCTCAAGCTCGGCACCACCAGCCTCGTGCTCGCGATGATCGAGGCCGATGTGCTCGACGTCGAGCGGCTCCGGTTGGCCGATCCGCTACAGGCGATCCGCGACATCTCCCACGACCCGAGCCTGACGGCGGTGGTCGAGACGGCCAACCGGCGCCAGGTCACCGCGTTGCAGATCCAGCTCGACTACCTCGACCTCGCCCGCAAGTTCGTCGACGACCGGTACGGCTCCAACGTCGACCCCGAGACCGAGCAGGTGCTCGCGCACTGGGGCGAGATACTCGACGACCTGTCCATCGACCCGATGCGCTGCGCCGACCGGCTCGACTGGGTGGCCAAGCTCTCGCTGCTCGAGTCCTACCGCGAGCGCGACGGGCTGGCCTGGTCACACGCCAAGCTCGCGCTGGTCGATCTGCAGTACTCCGACGTCCGGCCGACCCGCGGGCTCTACCAGCGGCTGGTCAAGCTCGGCCGGATGCGCCGGCTGCTCGACGACGCCGAGATCGCCGCTGCCGAGCGCACACCTCCGGAGGACACCCGCGCGTGGTTCCGCGGCGAGTGTGTCCGCCGGTACGGGCGTGCAGTGGCGGCGGCGTCGTGGGACTCCGTCGTCCTTGACAGCGGCGACGCCGGCAGCCCGCTGCAGCGGGTACCGACCGCGGACCCCGAACGGGGCACGCGCGCGATGGTCGAGGACCTGCTCGACCGATGCCCCACTCCGGCCACACTTCTCGCCGAGCTGTCGCAAGGTCGCGGCACCTCCTAGACCGTCGGCAGGTAGGGTCCAATTCCTAGTGAGAGGAACGCTCATGGCCACTGAATCAGCACGTCCGGTCAGGTCCAGGCAGCGTCGCGAATCCGAGACAGATACGTCGACCGAGGAAGCCCAGAAGGGCGATCCAGCCCACGCCGTCGATCAGGCCCACAAGGCCGAGATGGACGCCGACCTCGACTCCGTGCTCGACGAGATCGACGAGGTCCTCGAGGAGAACGCCGAGGAGTTCGTCCGTTCGTTCGTCCAGAAGGGTGGCCAGTGAGCAACGACGCCAACGGCGCCGCGCTCGACAAGGCGTTCCGAGCGGTGGGGGAGTCGTCGTTCGCGGCATTCCTGTCCGCCTACGATCCGAGTCTGCTGCCCGGCCGTCAGGTCCTCGGCGGCTCGGCAGACCTGTCCCGGGACGTCCCTCACGGCACCACGATCGTCGCGGCGACGTTCACCGACGGCGTGGTGATGGCCGGTGACCGTCGCGCGACCATGGGCAACGTCATCGCCCAGCGCGACATCGAGAAGGTGTTCGCCGCCGACGAGTACTCCTGTGTCGGCATAGCCGGCGCCGCCGGGCTGGCCGTCGAGATGGTCAAGCTGTTCCAGGTGGAACTCGAGCACTACGAGAAGATCGAGGGCACCACCCTGTCCCTCGACGGGAAGGCCAACCGGCTGGCCGGGCTGATCCGCGGGAACCTGCCGATGGCCATGCAGGGCCTCGCGGTCGTCCCGCTGTTCGCCGGCTACGACCTCGCCGGCCGGCTAGGCCGCATCTTCTCCTACGACGTCACCGGCGGCCGGTACGAGGAGCAGGCCTTCCACTCGGTCGGCTCCGGGTCGATGTTCGCCCGCGGTGCACTCAAGAAGCTGTACTTCCAGGGGATGACGCGCGACGAGTGTGTCGCGGCCTGCCTGCAGTCGCTGTTCGACGCGGCCGACGACGACTCCGCCACTGGTGGCCCCGACGTCAACCGGCGCATCTTCCCGATGGTCGCCGTGGTGACCGACAGAGGCTTCCGGCGAATGGCCGAGAGCGACGTCGCCGACGTCGTCGACCGGGTACTCGCCGGGCGGCGCTCCCGGCCGGACGGTCCCATCGCCGCCCTGTTCACCGCGCCCGCGGTCGAGCAGTCCGGTGGGCGCGCATGAGCATGCCGTTCTACGTCTCGCCCGAACAGCAAATGAAGGACCGCGCCGATTTCGCCCGCAAGGGCATCGCGCGTGGCCGCAACTCCCTGGTCCTGGCCTACGACGGCGGCATCGCGTTCGTCGCGGAGAACCTGTCCAGCGCGCTGCACAAGGTGAGCGAGATCTACGACCGGATCGCGTTCACCGCCGTCGGGCGCTACAACGAGTTCGAGAACCTGCGCATCGCCGGTGTCCGGATGGCTGACGTCCGCGGCTACTCCTACGCCCGTCTCGACGTCACCAGCCGCAACCTCGCCAACACCTACGCGCAGGTGCTGGGGACGATCTTCTCGAGCGTCGGGGAGAAGCCGTACGAGGTCGAGATCATGGTCGCCGAGGTCGGCGACACCGCGGCCGACGACCAGATCTACCGGCTCACCTTCGACGGCTCGGTCGCCGACGAGCACGGCTTCGCCGCCATGGGTGGATCGGCCGAGGAGATCACCACGGCATTGCGCGCGACCTGGAAGCCGGGCCTGCCGCTCGCCGACGTGCTCGACATCGCGGTTCGCGCCCTCGGCGGTGCCGCCGCCTCCGACCGTGACACCGACGGTGCACGCCTGGAGGTCGCGGTGCTCGATCGCAGCCGGGTCCAGCAGCGGAAGTTCAAACGCATCGACGGCCCGGTCCTGACCCGGCTGCTCGAGTCCGGCCGTGCCGACGCGGCGAGCGTGACCGCGGCGGCCGACGCCGAGATCGCGGGAGCACCCGAGACTGCGCCGACACCCGCACCCGCACCCGAGTCCGGCTGAGCGAAGGAGGCAGGCATGCGCCGACGCATCGTAGGGCTCGAGACCGAGTACGGCGTGACCTGCTCGTTCGCCGGGCACCGTCGCCTGTCCCCGGACGAGGTCGCGCGCTATCTGTTCCGCCGGGTGGTGGCCTGGGGACGTTCGAGCAACGTGTTCCTCCGCAACGGCGCCCGGCTCTACCTCGACGTCGGCTCGCACCCCGAGTACGCGACCCCGGAGTGCGACGACCTGCGCGAGCTCGTCATCCACGACAAGGCCGGTGAGCGCATCCTCGAGGGCTTGGCGGTCGATGCCGAGCACCGGCTCGCCGACGAGGGCATCCTCGCGAAGGTCTACCTGTTCAAGAACAACACCGACTCCGCCGGCAGCTCCTACGGCTGCCACGAGAACTACCTGCTCACCCGGCACTCCGACTTCGCCAAGGTCACGCAGGTGCTGCTGCCGTTCCTCGTCACCCGCCAGCTGCTCTGCGGTGCCGGCAAGGTCCTGAGCTCGCCGCGCGGCACGACGTTCATGCTGAGCCAGCGCGCCGAGCACATCTGGGACGGCGTCTCCTCGGCGACGACGCGGTCGAGGCCGATCATCAATACCCGGGACGAGCCGCACGCCGACGCCGAGCGGTTCCGCCGGTTGCACGTCATCGTCGGCGACTCGAACATGTCGCAGGCGACGACGCTGCTGAAGGTCGCGAGCACCGAACTCGTCCTCCAGTTGATCGAGGAGGGCATCCCGATGCCCGACCTCAGCCTGGACAACCCGATCCGCGCCATCCGGCTGATGTCGGGCGACCTCACCGGCGGCGCGAAGGTGACCCTCGCCGACGGCCGCACCGTCCAGGCGAAGGACATCTGCGAGGAGTACCTGAGCGCGGTCAGCGGGATGGTCGACAGGCTCGGCCTGCATACACCGACCACCGACTACGCGCTCGACCTGTGGGAGCGCGGGCTGCGCGCCGTCGACACCGGCGACCTCAGCCTCGTCGACCAGGAGCTCGACTGGGTGATCAAGTACAAGCTGCTCGAGCGCTACCGGGCCAAGCACGGGCTGCCGTGGAGTTCGCCGCGGATCGCCCAGCTCGACCTCGCCTACCACGACATCCGGCGTGGCCGGGGGCTCTACATGGCCATGGAGGCCAAGGGGCTGGTGAAGGAGATCGTCACCCAGCCGGAGGTCTTCGAGGCCAAGGAACGCGCGCCGCAGACCACCCGGGCACGGCTGCGCGGCGAGTTCGTGCGCCGTGCGCAGGAGGCGCATCGCGACTACACCGTCGACTGGGTGCACCTCAAACTCAACGACCAGGCCCAGCGGACGGTCATGTGCAAGGACCCGTTCCGCTCGCACGACGAACGCGTCGACCGGCTGCTCGAGAGCCTGTGAACGAGCTTTCCGGTCGCTGTGGAGCGGCGCCGGGGACGTTCGCCGAGGCGGGTCGAGTGGCCCGCAGCCGTTAGGCTGGTAACTCCGCCAGCCCCTGACGCCGTGCTTCGTCACGTCCGTCGTGCCCGCTGCCGGATCCCTGTCCTGCCCGTTCTCGACCGTGCGGACCGCCGTCGCGCGGCCGTCGTGAGGTGTTCTCGTTGCGTCGTTCCGTCCGTGTGATCTCCGCCGCTCTCGCCGGCCTCCTTCTCACCGGGGCCGGCCTGTCGGCCTGCGCCGACGGGAAGAAGAGCACCGCTGACCCGAGTGCGTCCTCGACTGCGGCGGCCAGCATGCCGGCCGCGACGGGCGGCATCGTCAAGGTCAGCCGCAGCACCAAGGCCAAGCCGGTGATCTCCGTGCCGAAGCCGTTCCACGTCGACAAGACGACCGCGACTGTCATCGACAAGGGCAGCGGCCCGAAGCTCAAGGCCGGCGAACTTGCCCGGGTCGACTACGTCGGCATCAACGCCACCACCGGCGACGAGTTCGACTCGTCCTGGAAGCGCAACGCGACGAGCGTCTTCCCGCTGACCGAGGGCGGCCTGAACACCGGTCTCATCACCGGCCTCGTCGGCCAGCAGGTCGGCAGCCGCGTCGAGATCTCGGTGGCACCCGCGGACGCGTATCCGCAGGGCAACACCGCCATCAAGGTGACCGCCACCGACAGCCTCGTGTTCGTCATCGACATCCGCGACTCCGGGCCGATGCTCACGAAGGCGTCCGGCAACGCGGTCACGCCGCCGGGCGGGTTCCCCCAGGTCACCGTGAAAGACGGCCTGCCGTCGGCCGTCGCAGCGGACAAGACGAAGGTCACCGCCACCAAGTCGGCGGTTCTCGTGCAGGGCACCGGCGCGACCGTCGAGAAGGGCAAGTTCCTCGCCTTCAACTACATCGCCGCCACCGCCAAGGACGGGAAGCTGTTCGACAACTCGTTCGGCTCGGCGCCGATCACCATCCCATCGGTCACCGACGACCTCGGCATCCCCGGCCTGTCCACAGCTCTGCAGGGTCACAAGGTCGGCAGCCGCGTGATCATCGTGGCGCCGAAGGCGTTGTCGTCGACCAGCGCGACCCCACCGCCAGGCGTGAGCAAGGACGACACCATCGTGTTCGTGGTCGACATCCTGGGCGTCCTCTGACGGCTCGACCCTTCGAGCTACGCCGATACGGCGGCACCCGGACCGACGGGTGCCAGGTGTCAGGACGATGCGAGCAGTGCGGCCGCGTGCCGGCCGGCGGCTGCGCAGGTGAGGAAGTACGCAGGGTCGTCGGCAGGTCCGCGGCCCATCGACCGAGCGCCTACCGGTGCCGCCGCGACCGCGTCCGCCAGTCCGGTGACGTCGACATCGACGATGTCGTGCCGTCCGCGCAGCAGCTCGACGTCGGCGGCAACCAGCGCCGCCAGCTCCGTATCGAGCGAGGCGAGGTCGGGCAGCGGGACGTCCGCCCGGCGCAGGGCGACCCGACCGTAGGCGGTCAGGCTGTGGTGGGAGATCCCGCGGTGGCGCTCGCGCGGGTCGACCCCGGACACCCGGAGCGCAGCCACCGGCCGGCCGCCGAGGATCGAAACCGCGTTCACCGCGTCGCCGGCGGCCACGCCGGAGAACCCCCACGGAGTGTCGGTGCCCAGGTTGCCCGGCCCCTGCGTGACGATCGCGACGTCGGCGCCCTGGACGTGCCGCGCGGTCAGCAGGCCGGAGTGCAGTGACACCGCCTCGAGGTCACCGCCGAAACTCTGCCCGGTGGTGACGGTCCCGTGCAGCCATGCCGCCTCGCGCAACCCGGCGACGGTCGACGAGAACGCGATCGGCAGCGCCGCCCCGTCGGTCATCACGTAGACGGCGCGGGCGTCGGGCGCGCGGTCGTACAGCCCGGCCAGGATCGGGACGAGCGCGGAATGCAGATCGGCCACGACCACGATCATCGCGTCGAGCGTCTCGGCCCCGGCCAGCACGGCGTGGTGCGGCGACCCTTGTTCGTCCGCACCGGCGACGCTCGCCTGCAACGGCGTGTACCGGGCTTTGACGAGGTGTCCGGCCGGCCCGTCGCCGGTCGGCACCGAGCCGTCCGCGGGCCCCACCACGAAGGCGACGCCGCCGGTGCCGAGCCGCTGGTCGAGGGCCGTTGTGTTGAGGAGCAGCCGCTGGCCGACGGAAGGACGGCCGACCAGATCGACGTAAGCCAGGGCGCTGAGCTGCCGGCCGTCGTCGTCGAGCGCGTCGACTATGACCACGCCAGGCCGGTCGTCGCGGACCACCACCGCGGTCGCCGCCCGCCAGGTCACCAGCACGCGGCGAAGCGTAGCCGTCGGCGGGACCCGGCTTGCGGTAGCGTCACGCCGTGGCCAGGCGGAAGACCGAACGGTTGATGAACCTGACCATCGCGCTGCTGGTCGCCCGGCACTACGTGACGAAGGCCCGGCTGCGCCAGACCGTCGAGGAATATCGCGACAGCACCGACGAGGCGTTCGAGAAGATGTTCGAGCGTGACAAGGACGAACTGCGCGAGCTCGGGATCCCGATCGAGCTCGGCTCCGTCGTCTCCGGCTTCGAGGACGAGGTCGGCTACCGCATCCGGCGCAGCGAGTTCGAGCTGCCCGAGCTGGAGATCTCCGCCGCCGAGGCGTCGATCCTGGGGCTGGCCGCACGGGTCTGGCAGCACGCCCGGATGGCCGAGGCGACGACGCAGGCGATGCTCAAGCTGCGTGCCGGCGGCGTCGACGTCGATCCGCAGGCGCTGGAGATCCTCACCCCGCGGCTGCCCGCCACCGAGCCGGCGTTCGAGCCGCTGATGGCCGCGGTCACCCGCCGGCAGGCGGTGACCTTCCCGTACCGCCGTACACCCGGGATCGAGCCGACGGTCCGCCACCTCGAGCCCTGGGGTGTGGTGTTTGCCAACAGCCGCTGGTACGTCGTCGGGCACGACCGCGACCGGGACGGCACCCGGGTCTTCCGGCTCTCCCGCATCGTCGGCGCGGTCGAGACCATCGGCGCACCGGGCGGCTACGACGTCCCTGATGTCGACGTCGCCGCGGAGGCGCGCTCGCTCGTGCCGCGTCCTCCGATGGCCGACGCGATCGTGCACGTGCGGCGTGGTGCCGGCGTGGGCCTTCGCCGGCACGCGAGTTCGGCGCGGCCGGTCGACGACGCCTGGGACGAGCTGGTCATCCCGTTCAGCAGCTACTCCGCGATGACCGACGAGCTCCTCGGTTACGGCTCGGACGTCGTCGCGATCGAGCCGGCCGACCTTCGTGCCGAGGTCGTCGGCCGGCTCCACGAGGTGGCGTCGTGACCCAGACGACCAGCAGCCCGGCCAGCTCACGTGAGCAGGTTCGCCGGCTCCTCGCCCTGCTTCCCTACCTGCTCAAGCACCCGAACGCCCGCACCGGGGAGGTCGCGACATTGTTCGGCGTCTCCGAACGCCAGCTGCGCGCCGACCTCGAGGTGCTGTGGTTCTGCGGGCTGCCCGGGCTGATGCCCGGCGATCTGATCGAGGTCGACATGGAGGCAGTCGACGGCGAAGGCGTCATCCGCGTCGGCAACGCCGAGTACCTCTCGCGCCCGCTGCGGCTCGGCGTCGACGAGGCCGTCGCCATGCTGATCGCGTTGCGGACCCTCGCCGAATCCGTCGACGGCGAGGAGCGGGCCACCGTCACCCGGTTGGTGGCGAGGTTGGAGGAGGCGGCCGGCCAGGCCGGAGGAGTCGCCGGCAACGTGGCCGTCCAGCTGCCCGGGAGCTCGCTCGACCCCGGCATCGTCGCCGCCGTCCGGCAGGCGCTCAAGACCAGCCGGCAACTCCACCTGACCTACTGGGTGCCGACCCGCGACGAGACCACCGAGCGCGACGTCGACCCGCTGCAGTGGGTCGACGCGGACGGCGCCAGTTATCTCGAGGCGTGGTGCCGCTCGGCCGAGGATGTCCGGCTGTTCCGGCTCGACCGGATCGCGGCAGCCACCGTCCTAGACACCCCGAGCGACCCACCGCCGGACGTCGTCATCCGCGACGGGGGCGACATCCTCCGCCCGAACCCGGCCGACCTGGTAGTCCGGCTGATCCTCGAGCCGCACGCCGCCTGGGTGGCCGAGTACTACCCGGTCGAGTCGGTGAGCGCGCGCCCCGACGGGCGGGTGGACGTGACGATGCGGGTGAAGGAGCGACGCTGGATCGAGCGCCTGATGCTGCGCCTGGGTGGCGCGGCGGAGGTCGTCGAGCCCGCCGATCTCGGTGACACGGTCCGCCGAGCGGCCCGTGAGGCGCTGGCGCGGTACGGGAGTAAGTGACCGTTCCGTTACCTCAATGGTGACCCGATCGGCACCCGTGCACGTCCGCTGAAGACCCATAGCGTGCCTACGCTGTATGTGCGGCGCGTTGGTGTGCTGCCCGAAGCGAGAGAAGGACGTCAGTGGGAGACATCGGAGCACCCGAGCTGCTCATCATCGGGGTCGTCATCGTGCTGCTGTTCGGTGCGACCAGGCTCCCGGCCACGGCGAAGGGTCTCGGCCAGGCGTTGCGCCTGTTCAAGAAGGAGATCCGCGCCGACGACGAGCCGGCGAAGCCGGCCGAGCTCGCTCAGCCGGTCGCCCAGCTCACCGCGGTGCGCGAGCAGGCTCCGGCCACGCCTGCCGCCGATGCAGCGCCGACCGCTGTGCCCGTCCACGCCGACGCCACCGCCGAGACGCAGAGCGTCGTCACTCGCTAAGGCAGGCATCCCGGCCGACGGCGCTCCGGCCGGTGCGATCGAGTAAGTGACCGGTTCGTGACCAGATCCGTGACCAGATAGTCACCGCGGACGAATCGGTCCATACGAGGCCGCGGGATACCATTCATTCCATGCCCGAGCGGGCTGACCCGAACAAAGAAGGACACCATGCCAAACCTCGGACCCACCGAGCTGATCATCATCGGTCTGATCGTCGTGCTGCTCTTCGGTGCCAGCCGCCTGCCGGCCACCGCGAAGGGTCTCGGCCAGGCGTTGCGCCTGTTCAAGAAGGAGATCCGCGACGACAAGGAGGAGTCGGCAGAGGTCGAGGCGGCGAAGACCGCCAACCAGGCTCCCGTGCAGCAGGCACCCGTCCAGCAGGCACCCGTCCAGCAGGCACCCGTCCAGCAGGCACCCGTCCAGCAGGCAC
>DAIQRJ010000022.1:0-27063 GCA_036786375.1 Actinopolymorphaceae bacterium | reverse complement strand
CCGAGTCGACCACGCACTCCGCCGTTACTCCGGGCAACCAGGGCTGATCGTTCGCCGATCGGTGGGCCTGCGTGAGCAGGCCCCCTGTCGACGACGGTGCCGACCGTGGCGATGAAGATCCCCCTCCCGTTCGCGAAGCGGGCCCCCCGCCCGCCCAGGAGCCCCGACGGGCAGATGACGGTGTTCGAGCACCTGGCCGAACTGCGTGGTCGGCTGCTGAAGGCGGCCGCTTTCATCCTCATCGGGATGATCGCCTTCTGGTTCCTCTACGATCCGCTTTTCCACCTGTTCTCCGACCCGTTCTACAACGCGCTCAATACGTTGAAGAACCACCGGGAGATCCAGGCGAGCCTGAACTTCGGCGACATCGGTTCGCCCCTGCTGCTCAAGCTCAAGATCGTCGCCGCCGCGGCCATCACGCTCACGTCGCCGTTCTGGTTGTGGCAGATGTGGGCGTTCGTGATGCCCGGCCTGCACCGCAAAGAGCGCAAGTGGACCTACCTGTTCGTCGGTTCCGCCGGCCCGTTGTTCATCGCCGGTGTGCTGATCGGGTACTACGCGCTGCCGAAGGGTCTCGCGGTCCTGGTCAACTTCACTCCGGCCGGCAGTTCCAACTTCGTCAACGCCGCCGGCTACCTGTCCTTCATGATCCGGCTGCTGCTCGTCTTCGGCGTCGCCTTCGAGATCCCCATCATCGTGATCATCCTGAACATGGTGGGCGTGCTCTCATCGAAGGTGCTCTCGAAAGCCCGTCCCGCGATCATCTTCGGGATCTTCGTCTTCGCGGCTGTCGCGACCCCGTCGACCGACCCGTTCACGATGCTGCTTCTCGCCATCCCGATGACCATCCTGTTCATCGTCAGCGAGATCATCGCCCGCATCATCGAGAAGCGGCGCAAGGCCAAGCTCGTGGCGCAGGGCATCGACCTTTCCATCGACGACGACTGACGTCGGCGCTGACAGTCCACTGACGTGACAGCGAGGACACCTCGCCGGGTCGCCCTCCTGGTGAATCCGACCGCCGGCAACGGCGACGGCGAAGCGGTCGGACAGGCGGTTGCCGCGCGCCTGCGCACCGCCGGCCTGGACGTGATCAGCCTGCGTGGCAGCGACATCGACCATGCGGCCCAGGTCGCGGCCGAGCAGGTCGCCGACGGGGTCGACCATCTGGTCGTCCTCGGCGGCGACGGCATGACCCACGTCGGGTTGAACGCGACCGCGGGGACGGGGACGTCGCTCGGGCTCATCCCGCGGGGAACCGGCAACGACTTCGCCCGCGCGCTGGGACTGCCGAGGAGCGACCCGCTGGCCGCCGCCGACATCGTCGTGGCCGGTCATGTCACGGCCCTGGATGCCGGCCGCATCGTCCTCGACGCGCCCGGCTCGGCACCGGTCTGGTTCGCCACCGTCCTCGCGGTCGGGTTCGATTCGCGCGTCGCCGCCCGCGCGCGGAGCACCACCATGCTCTCGGGCAACGCCCGCTACGTGGCCTGCGTGGTCGCCGAGCTCAAGCGATTCCTCTCGACACCGATGCGGCTCACCCTCGACGGTCTTTCCGAGGACGGCACCCGCATGCTCGTCGCCATCGGCAACACCTCGACCTACGGCGGCGGTCTGCAGATGTGCGCGGGCGCCGACCCGACCGACGGGTGGTTCTCCGTCGTCGAGGTCTCCGACATCTCCCGGCTCGAACTCCTGCGGCTGTTCCCGAAGCTGTACCGCGGCACCCACCTGGCTCACCCTGCCGTCACCATGCGGCGTGCGCGCGAGGTGCGGCTGGAGATGCTCTCGGACGAGACGCTGGTCGGCTTCGCCGACGGCGAGCCGGTGGGTGCGCTCCCGTTGACCGCGACGTGCGAGCCCGGCGCGCTGCGGATGCTCGTCCCGCCGCCAAGCTGACGCGCTCGAGCCACCCCGACCCGGGTGTCCGGGAGGTCGGGAGGGCCCGGTCACCTCGGTGCTGGGACACTGGCCGGTATGGGCGACCCGCGAGTAGCAGAGTTCCAGGCCGGGTTCACCTTCCCGCTCGACGACTACCAGATCCGCGCGTGCGAGGCGCTGGCCACCGGATCCGGCGTCCTCGTCGCAGCACCGACCGGATCGGGCAAGACCGTCGTCGGCGAATTCGCCGTCGATCTGGCCCTGCAGTCCGGGCGGAAATGCTTCTACACAACGCCGATCAAGGCGTTGTCGAACCAGAAGTACTCCGACCTCGTCGCCCGCTTCGGCATCGAGAACGTCGGCCTGCTCACCGGTGACATCAGCCTGAACGGCGAGGCGCCGGTCGTGGTGATGACGACCGAGGTCCTGCGCAACATGCTCTACGCCCGCAGCCAGACCCTGCTCGGGCTCGCGTTCGTCGTCATGGACGAGGTGCACTACCTGGCCGACCGGTTCCGCGGTGCGGCGTGGGAAGAGGTCATCATCGGGCTGCCCGAGTCGGTGGCCGTGGTGGCGCTGTCGGCGACCGTGTCGAACGCGGAGGAGTTCGGCGACTGGCTCCGCACCGTCCGCGGCGACACCGAGGTCATCGTCACCGAGCGCCGGCCGGTGCCGCTGTTCCAGCACGTGATGAGCGGACGTCGCATCTACGACCTGTTCACCGACGACGGGCCGACCGCGTTGGGCCAGCACGAGGCCGGCTCGGCGAAGCGGGAGCACGCGGTCAACCCCGATCTCGTCCGGCTCGCACGCGACGATCAGCGCTTCCACGGCCGGGTCGGGAGCCTGGGCGGGCGCGGCGGTGGCCGTGGCGGCCCCGGCAACCGCGGCCGGCACGGGCAGCTGCGCGGCTTCAAAGGGAGCCAGGGCAGTGAGAGCGGCGCCAACAAGGCCCGCACACCCCGGCGCACCGAAGTCATCGCCCGGCTCGAGAGCGAGGCCTTGCTCCCGGCGATCTATTTCATCTTCTCCCGCGCTGGCTGCGACGCCGCGATGACGCAGGCAATGCACGACGGCGTGCGGCTGACCCGGCCGGACGAGGCCCGCACGATCGAACTCGCACTCGAGGCCGCGACCACCGGCCTGACCGCCAGCGAGCTCGAAACCCTCGGGTACAGCTCGTTCGCCGAAGGTCTGCGCCGTGGGGTGGCGAGCCACCACGCTGGCATGCTGCCGGTCTTCAAGGAGTGCGTCGAGGACCTTTTCGAAGCCGGCTTGGTGAAAGTCGTGTTCGCTACCGAGACGCTCGCGCTCGGGATCAACATGCCGGCGCGCACGGTCGTGCTGGAGAAGCTGACCAAGTACAACGGCGAGACCCACGCCGACCTGACGCCGGGGGAGTACACCCAGCTCACCGGCCGGGCGGGCCGGCGCGGCATCGACGTCGAGGGTCACGCGGTCGTGCTGTGGCAGCCGGGGCTGGACCCCCGGGCGCTGTCGGGCCTCGCGTCCACCCGCACGTATCCGCTGCGGTCGAGCTTCCGGCCGTCCTACAACATGGCCGTCAACCTCATCTCGACGTTGAACCGCGATCGTGCCCGCGAGCTGCTCGAGTCGTCGTTCGCCCAGTTCCAGGCGGATCGCTCCGTCGTCGGGATCGCCCGGTCGATGACGAAGAACGAGGAGGGCCTCGCCGGCTACGCCGAGGCGATGGAGTGCGATCGCGGCGACTTCCTCGCCTATGCGAAGTTGCGCCAGCAGCTGAGCGGGCGCGAGCGGGAGCTGTCCCGGCAGACCCGGTCGCACCGCCGCACGCAGGTGATCGACTCGTTGCGCAGGCTTCGGCCGGGCGACGTGATCGAGGTGTCGCGGGGTCGCAAGGCCGGCCCGGTGGTCGTCCTCGACCCGGGCTATCGCGCCGGCAGCGGTGACCCGCGTCCGTCGGTGCTGACCTCGGAGCATCAGGTGACCCGACTGACGGAGCTCGACTTCGCCGAGCCGGTCGAGCTGCTGACCCGGGTGAAGATGCCGAAGACGTTCAACAGCCGCGTCCCCGCGCAACGCCGGGACATGGCGTCGCGGATGCGCGAGCGGTTGCGTGACGTCGGCTCGGGCTTCGTGAAGGGTCCGATCGACGACAGCCCGTGGGACGACGACGACGGTGAGCAGGCCGACGGTGGACCGGCTGCGGGCGCCGGTGTCTCCTCGGGCGCGGACGGATGGAACGACGAGCCGTTGACCGCGGGTGGCGTGCAGGACCCGCGCCTCGTCTCTCTCCGTCAGTCGCTCACGTCCCATCCGTGTCACGGCTGCCCGGATCGGGAGGAGCACGCCCGCTGGGCGACCCGCTATCTCGAGCTCGAGGCGCAGACGACGGGGATGCGGCGGTCGATCGAGTCGCGCACGAACACGCTCGGGCGTGAGTTCGACCGGGTCTGCCGGGTCCTGGATGCGCTCGGCTACCTCGACGGCGACGAGCTCACCGACGCCGGCCAGATGCTGCGCACGATCTACACCGAGCTCGATCTGCTGGTGGCCGAGTGCCTGCGCGCCGGTGTGTTCGAGGAGCTCACCGCGCCGGAGCTGGCGTCCTGCGTGGCGGCCGCGGTGTTCCAGGCCCGGTCGTCGGCCGAGGTCGGCGAGCCACAACTCCCGACCGCCGGGGTGCGGCACGCGCTCACCCGGATGGGCGCGTTGTGGCGGGATCTGCGGGCGGCGGAGGCCCAGCAGAAGGTGTCGTACCTGCGTGAGATCGACCCCGGGTTCTGCGGGGCGACCTACCTGTGGGCAGCCGGCGCACCGTTGGACGTCGTCCTCGAGGAGGGCGACTTCGCGGCGGGTGATTTCGTGCGCTGGACGAAGCAGGTGCTCGACGTGCTCGGCCAGGTCGGGGACGCGACGTCGGGTCCGATCCGGGTGACCGCACGTGAAGCGGTCGGCCTGCTGCGTCGAGGCCTGGTCGCCCACAGCGGCTGACTCCGGGGGGCCCGAGCGTCGGTAATGCCGTTGGCGCGCTCGTAACCCTGCAGACGGCCTTACGAACGCGTCGACGGCACTACCGCTCGACGGTCTCGGCGCCGACGTTGTACAACGTGGTGGGTCAGCGTACGTTTTGTACATGTCTGCCGAACGACTTCATGCCGACCCTGTGTCGGTGTCGGATGCACGCCAGGATCTGGCGTCGATCATCGATCGCGCGCGGCAGGAACACGCGCCGGTTTACCTGGCCCGACGCGGACGCCGGGTTGCGGCCGTCATCGACGCCGATGATCTCGATGCCCTGCTCGAACTGGCCGAGGACATGATCGACATCAGGGAGGCCGCTGCGGCGCGCGCCGAGATGACGGCGACGGGGGCCGAACCGATCCCCTGGGAGCGGGTCAAGGCTGACCTCGGCCTGACGTGAGCTACCGGGTTGTCCTTGCCCCGGCTGCCGAGCGACAACTACGCACGTTCGACCCGCCGGTCCGTCGTCGTCTTCAAGCGGTACTCGAACTGCTGGCCGACGAGCCCCGGCCGCCGGCTGCGAAGCAGCTTGTCGGTGGCGCCGGCGAGTGGCGCGTGCGAACGGGTGACTACCGGATCGTCTACGCGATCGAGGCCGAGGAGCTGATCGTGCTGGTTCTGCGCGTCGGTCATCGCCGCGAGGTTTACAAGGCGCAGTAGTCGCGGGCCGGGCATCTGCCTCAGCGGAGCCGTTTCTGCATGAACGTCGTCGGTTCGAGCCGGCCGCCCGGGGTGCGTGCGTGGTCGTCCAGCACCCCGAAGCGTTGCCAGCCGAGCCGTTCGTACATTCCTTCAGCGGGGCTTCCGGTCTGGGTGTCAAGCATGAGAAGCCAGCGCGCACGAGCCGTCGCCTCGGCCTCCAGCCGCTCCATCAGCGCGTGCGCGATGCCGCGGCCGCGAGCCTGTCGGTGCACGAGCAGCTTGGCGACCTCGGCGCGATGGTCGCCGTTCGGATAGCTGATGAGCCGTAGTTGGACGACGCCGACGGCTTGGCCGCTTGCCTCTCGGGCCACCCACGTCAGGGTCGTCGCCGGCTTGAGCGCATCACGCCACCAGTGCTGCGCCCGGATCGGGTCCAGCGGTGCGAGGAAGCCGACACTCGCGCCACCGTCGACCGCGTCCACGAGGATCGCGGCGAGCTCGGTCTCGACGGCTGCCGTGTCGGCTCGACCGACGAGCTCGATGTGGACTGGCGAGTTCACCGGCCGGCGAGGACGGCTTCGAGCCGACGGGCGCTGCTGCCGAGATCGAACTGTTTGTCGAGGGCGGCCCACATGTCCGGATCGACCGGGGCGCTTGGGAGCCCGAGGCCCGTCGGCGGGAGCTCGAGCTCGGCATTTCGGAGGACGGCGACCACGGTGACCGCGTTGTCGAGGTAGTCCGAGGCGTCGAGCAGCTTGCGCCGGATCGTGGGGGACAGGCCGGTCGTCGGGTCGGCCGCAGCGGCGCGGATGGCGGCGAGGTCGCCGTAGCTGGTGACGAGGGACGCCGCCGTCTTGTCGCCGACTCCGGCGACGCCGGGCAATCCGTCGGAGGTGTCTCCGCGCATCGTGGCGAAGTCGGCGTAGAGCGAGGCGGGCACGCCGTACTTCTCGAACACCGCGGCCTCGTCCATTATCGCCGCGTTCCCGACGCCGCCCTTGACGGTGTAGAGGACGCGGACGTTGCGGGCGTCGTCGACGAGCTGGAACAGGTCACGGTCGCCGGTGACGATGTCGACCGGGATCGACGAGCGGGTGGCGAGTGTCCCGATCACGTCGTCAGCCTCGCAGCCGACGGCGCCGATCACCGGAATGCCCAACGAGGCAAGGGCTTCGCGGATGACAGGCACCTGCATGGCAAGCTCGTCCGGAACCGTCTCGGCGTTCGCGTTGGCTGGGTTGACGCCAGCCGGGTCGGCGAGCCGGTGCTGCTTGTAGGTCGGTACGAGCGCAACCCGCCAGGCCGGCCGCCAGTCGTCGTCCCAGCACGCGACGAGCTCGGTCGGCCCGTGATTCTCGACCAGGCGCGTGATGAAGTCGAGCAGCCCGCGGATGGCGTTGACCGGGAATCCGTCCGGCGCCCGCATCGTGCCGGGGACGCCGAAGAACGCCCGGAAGTAGAGCGATGCGGTGTCGAGCAGCATGAGTTTCTTGGGGGCGTCCGTCACCCGCCGCACTCTACGACGGACATCCGTCAGCCGCCGTCGAACGGCCGGAGTGGACACTCCGGCGCACCTGGGTCGGCGTGTCGGGTGTGGACACGCCCACTTTGGTAGCGGCAGCCCGCCCGGGATCACCCGAGCAGGTGCAGTACCCGCTCGAGAACGCGCCGGTTGTAGACGTTCATCGTCGACGGGAGTGCATCGAGCGCGAAGTAACGGAGGTCGATGCTCTCCTGCCCGTCCAGTTTCGGCACGCCGTAGACCGTGCGCGTCCGGAACGACGCTCCAACGACGTAGGCCTCGTCACCGTTCGGGTATCGGAGGAGGAAGTCCTGGCCGGAGTAGACGTCGAGGAGCTCGAGCGGCCCGGCGACCAACCCGGTCTCCTCCGTCAGTTCCCGTCTCGCCGCGTCCTCGAGCGACTCACCCAACTCGAGAGCACCACCGGGGATGCCCCAGGTGCCGTCGTCGCCGCGTCGCTGTAGGAGCACATCGCGATCCGAGTTCTGGACGAGGACACCAGCGGCCACCAGCAGCAGCGGCCGGCGCCCGACCAAGGCGCGGAGGTCGCGAACGTAGTCAGCCATGACGCGAAACCTACGCAGCCGCCGATGTCGCGCTCGGGACCGTCGGAGTGGACGCGCCGTTGCGGCCGGCTCGGCGTGTTGCGTGGTGGCGCGCCCACTTTGGCGGTGACCCGAGGAATCAGAGGGCGACGACGAGGCGCAGTGCGGCTTCCACGAGCCGCAGCTCGGTGAAGGTCACGTGACCAGCGGTGTCGCCGAGTCGGGTCGGATCGATCGCAGCAGTCTGTTCGACGAGGACACGCGTCGGACGTCCCGCAACCTCGACTCCCGGCCGGAAGGTCGCCGCGCGAGCCGACATCGACGTCGGCGCTACGAGCCACGTCGAGAAGGGAAGCTGATCGGACTGGACGACGACGGCGTAGCGGGACCCGGCGTGCTCGTGACCCTGCGCGTCGCGAGGTGCGCGCAGTCGGTAGACGTCACCACGCACGCAGCGTCTCCATGTCCCGCAGAACCTGCGCCGCCTCGGCCCGGTCGTCCTCGTCGGCCGCGAGCGTCGTGGCTTCCTCGCGCAGCATCGTCCGCGCGCGCTCGCGAGCCGCGTCGATCAACGCTGCGCGCACGGCCGTGGACACCGGTGTGCCGTCGCGGGTGGACGGCGAGCGCTCGCGTCGCGTCCTCGTCGGGTCGGAAGGTGATGGTGTCAGCCATGCACTGACTGTCTCACTCCATGTAAGACACCAGGCAGTTTCGGACGCGACGGCCCTCGGAGTGGGCGCTCCACTACGGCTGGCTCGGCGTGTCGCGAGCGGACGCGCCCACCTTGGCGGCTGGCTGGCTCCGCGGGGTCGCAGGTCGAGTGGACGCTTGGACCCACCGGGAGCTCAAAGTGGACGCTCCGCGACGCCCGCCTCGGCGTGTTGCGTGCGGACGCGCCCACTTTGCGCGGCGACCCCCGCCATAGGCTCGGAGCCGTGTCCACCACCGACCCGCACGCCCGGCTCAAGCAGCTCGCCGACCTCGCCAAGGCTGGCGGCGTCGACGTCGTCCTCGTCGCCCCCGGACCGGACCTGCGTTACCTCACTGGGTACGACGCGAAGCCGCTCGAACGTCTGACCTGCCTGGTCGTCCCAGCGACCGGCACGCCGCTGCTGGTCGTCCCTACGCTGGAACGACCAGCAGCCGAGGCGAGCCCGGCCGGCGCTCTCACGATCGTCGACTTCGGCGAGACCGACGATCCCTACGCCGGCGTCGCGGCCCTGCTCGAGGACGAGCACGTGCGCCCGGACGTCGTGGCGGTCGACAACCTGATGTGGGCGGAGAAGCTGCTGGCGTTCCAGCGCGCGCTCCCGGCCACGACGATCCGGCTCGCCGGCGACTTGATCGTCGAGATGCGCATCCGCAAGAGCCCGGACGAGGTCGCCGCGTTGCGGGCGGCCGGCGCTGCCATCGACAGCGTGCACGCACGGATGGGCGAGTGGCTGCGCCCGGGCCGCACCGAGGCGGCCGTCGCCGCCGACATCGCCGACGCGATCCTCGCCGCCGGGCACGTCACCGTCGACTTCACCATCGTCGGATCGGGCCCCAACGGCGCCAGCCCGCACCACGACTCGAGCGAGCGCGTCATCGAGCCCGGTGACCCGGTGGTCGTCGACATCGGCGGGACCATGCCGTCGGGCTACTGCTCGGACTCGACCAGGACCTACGTCGCCGGTGGCGGGGACGGGCCGCCGGCCGACTTCGCCGCCTACTACGCCGTGTTGCAGCAAGCCCAGGACGCCGCCTGCGCGCAGGCACGGCCGGGAGTCACCTGCGCGTCGGTCGACGAGGCCGCCCGCTCGATCATCCGGGACGCGGGCTTCGGTGAGTTCTTCATCCACCGCACCGGCCACGGCATCGGCCTGCAGGGCCACGAGGATCCCTACATCGTGGTCGGCAACGAACGGCTCCTCGAGCCCGGGATGGCCTTCTCGGTCGAGCCCGGCATCTACCTGCCGGGCCACCACGGCGCGCGCATCGAGGACATCCTCGTATGCACCGAGACCGGTGCCGAACGGCTCAACAACACGTCGCGCGATCTGAGCGTCCTGCCTGTCTAGAGCGCTGCCGACCGTCAGTTCTCGCGGTGTGGCGGACACAACCGCGAAATGCCGAGGCGACTACCTTGTGCGCGTGGAGGAATTGGATCTGGCGATCGTGCGGCAACTCGCGCAGGAGGGTCGCATGTCGTTCACCGATCTGGGTCGCGAGACCGGGCTGTCCACGTCCGCGGTGCACCAGCGTGTACGCCGGCTCGAGCAGCGCCAGGTGATCACCGGCTATGCCGCCCAGCTCGACCACGCCCAGCTCGGGTTCGGCCTGACCGCCATCGTGATGCTCAAGGCGATGGACCCGTCGGCACCTGACGACACGCCCGAACGGCTCGCCGCCATCGCCGCCATCGAGGCCTGCTACTCGGTGGCCGGTGACTACAGCTACGTCCTGCTCGTCCGGGTCGCGACCACGGTCGACCTCGAGGACCTGCTGGCTCAGATCCGGTCACGCGGCAACGTCTCCACCAACTCCACGATCGTCCTCTCCACGCCGTACGAGCGCCGCACTCCCCAGCTCTGAACGTCGCGATGCCCAGCCGCGCACCGGTCGTGCTCTTCGACCTCGACGGCACCCTCGCCGATCCCGGCACGAGCATCGTGTCCTCGGTCGTGCGTGCGCTCGAACTCCTGGGCGAACCGGTCCCGCCCGCGCATCTGCTGCGCGGGTTCGTCGGCCCTCCGCTCGTCGACACCTTCGCCGGCCTCGGGTTGTCCGCGGGCCGGGTCGACCGGGCGATCGAGCTGTACCGGGCACACTTCGACGCCGAGGGCATCCGGCTCTACCGTCCCTACCTCGGCATGCCCGCGCTCGTCGACGACCTCCGCGCCGCCGGTGTCACCGTCGGCATCGCCACCAGCAAGCCCACCCAGATCGCCGGGCGGGTGCTCGACGTGATGGGTTGGCGGCCCGGCTTCGACGTCCTCGCCGGAGCCACGATGGACAGCAGCCGCAGCGCCAAGGCCGACATCATCGCGCTTGCACTGGACGAGCTGAGCGCACGCGGGCATCGCGCCGACGTCGCCGTGATGGTGGGCGACCGCCGGCACGACATCGCCGGCGCCCACGCGCACGGGCTGCCCGCGGTCGGCGTCACGTGGGGGTACGGCGATCCCGCCGAACTCCTGACAGCGGGCGCCGACCGGATCGTCGACGACGGCACGAGCCTCGGCAGCGTTCTCACCGACCTTCTCGTCGGCTCCGGGTCCCGGCTCTCCGGATGGCAGACCACCGGATGACGGCTCACCGGATGACGAACGTGCCACGACGCAGACAGGTGCACATCGGCACCGTGATGGCGGCGCCCGCACCCGAGCATCCACTGGACCGCCACGCCGTGGTCCTAGCAGGCGGCCGAATCGAGGCAATCGTCGCCGCGGCGGGCCTGGACGCGCTCGGCCTGACCGACCCGAACGCCGACGTGCACGACCACGGCGACGCCCTGATCTCGCCCGGTTTCGTCGACGCGCACGTCCACCTCGGCCAGGTCGGGCTGACCGCCGCGTCGCTCGACCTGCACGACACCCGCTCGCTGGCCGACGTCCTCGACCTCGTCCGCAGGCGGGCGCACGAGCAACCCGCCGGCACGATCGTCGGGCTCGGCTGGGACGACTCGGAGTGGCGGGCCGGCAGTCGCCCGCCCAGCGCGACCGATCTGGACGCCGTCGCGCCCGGACGGCTGGTCTACCTCGCCCGGGTCGACGTGCACTCGGCGATCGCGAGTACGGCCCTCCTCGAGGCCGCGTCCGCTACCGGCCTGGTGGGGTATCAGCCGACCGGCCGGGTAGCACGGGCCGCACACCACGCGGTGCGCGACACCGTCGCCGCCACCCGCACCCGGGCCGACCGGCGTGCGGACCTCGTCGCCGCCCTCGCGACCGCCGCGGAGCGCGGAGTCGTCGCCGTGCACGAACTCGGTGCCCCGCATCTGAGCGATCCTGACGACATGGCCCTTCTCGTGGAGCTCATGTCGACCGGCGAGACACCCGACGTGACCACCTACTGGGGTGAGCACGCCGACACCGGCGGGATCGAGACCGCCCGCGCGCTCGGGTGCCGGGGCGCGGCCGGTGACCTGTCCGCCGACGGCGCGATCGGGAGCCGGACCGCGGCCCTGCGTAGCGACTACACCGACGCGCCCGGGCATCGCGGCTCTCTCTACCTCGACGCAGCGGCTACCTACCGGCACGTGCGCGCATGCACCGAGGCGCGTGTTCAGGCCGGCTTCCACTGCATCGGCGACGCCGCCGTCGACGCCGTCCTCACCGGCTTCCGCAACGTGGTCGCCGACCTCGGCGCCGATGCGGTGCGGTCCTGCCAGCACCGGATCGAGCACCTGGAGCTGTGGCCGGGCAGCGTCCTCGACCGGCATCGGCTCGCCGACGAGCTGGCCCGTTGGGGTGTGGTCGCGAGCATGCAACCCGAATTCGACGGATGGTGGGGTGGCCGCGGTGGCCTGTACGAGCGACGCCTCGGCGCCGAACGGGCGGCAGGGATGAATCCGCTGGCGACACTGCACTCCGCGGGAGTGGTGCTGGCGTTCGGATCGGACGCGCCGGTCACCCCGATCTCGCCCTGGGCCGGCGTCCGTGCCGCCGTCGCGCACCACCGTGAGAACGAGCGCGTCGACCTCGCGACAGCGCTCGCGGCGCACACCACAGGCGGCTGGTTCGCCGCCGGGAAGCCCGAGTCTGAAGCACGACGTGAGGGTGAGCTTTCGCCCGGTCACGTGGCCAATCTGGTCGTTTGGGATGTTCCCGACATCGCCTCGGCGACGGCGGCGAACGCATCGCGGTCGTTGCTGACGCTGCGGGCGGGTCGTCCATTGCACAACGCGGGCGTGTCGGACAGCTGATCGCGGGGCGCCGGACCGACACGCCGCGCGACACGCCAGGGAAACGTATTTCCCCGTACCCGTTGAGGATTCCCGCATCGTCGCTGACCTGCGCGGACACCGATCGGGAGGTCACGGGCAGGTGAACGGACGGTTGACAGCAGGTGTCGGGCTCACGAGAGTAGGCCGGGTCTTTCCGCTACACGACGCGGCCCAGCGCGACGCAGGTCCGTGCGTGTGGAGTTCTGCGGCATGCCTCGTCCGCCGGCTCCATACGATCCCGGACGCGTCCGCCACCGCATCGGGGGAAGCTCGGTTCGGCCCGCCACCCAGTAGACAACGGTTCATCGCTGCCAGCCTGCCAGCGATGATCCGGTCCGAAGGGCGGCGGGCCGGCCGTCATCACCCGGGCCGGCGACGTTCGCGTACAACCCGCGAACGCCGCCTGGTGTGGCGATGGGCAGGACTCCGATACCGTCCGGACGTGACGGCAAGCCCAGAGGCACGCCCGCGTGTCCACGATCGAGCGCATCCGCGGACTGCCCCGAGCAGCGCTGTGGGCACCGGTCCGGCCGGTCGGCAGCGGCTCTCCGCGTGGCCGCGCCGGCTCGTCCCCGCGCTCGTGCTGGCCCTTGTCGCCGGCGTCGTCGTCGGGCTCACATTCCCTCCCGAGCTCGGCTCGCTCGTGCCGGTCCCGCCGCTGCTCGCCTACGTCGTCGCCATCGTCTCGGTCGCCGGCTACCTGCGCGTCCTGGCCGACCGGACGCTTCGCACCGGCCTGCTCCTGGGCCTGGTGTTCGGCGTCGGACTGCTCGGTGTCGCGGTCCGCTGGTTGAGCGTGATCGGGTCGATCGCCACCGTGCCGCTCGTCCTGTTCGAGGCCCTGTTCTTCGCCCTCGCCGGGCTCGGTCTGACCTGCGCGCTCCGGCTTCGCGGCTGGGTGGTCTGGACGCCGGCTGTCTGGGTGCTCGGCGAGGGCATCCGATCGCGGGTCCCGTTCGGCGGCTTCGCCTGGGTACGGCTGGGCTACCTCGGCGTCGACACCCCGTTCGCCGGCTGGGCGAAGATCGGTGCGGTGCCGCTGACGTCGTTCCTCCTCGTGCTGCTCGCTGCCGCGCTGCTGGCGGTGGTGCTGACCCTGCGACGTCACCGGCAGCCGCACAGGGAACGGCAGCGGGCTCCCGGCAAGTCGTGGCGCCCGGTGGCGGCACTGGCCGTCCTCGTCTTCGCGCTCGCCGCCGGCGGGACGCTCATGCCCGCCTTCACCCACACCGTCGGCCACAGCACTGTGGCGATCGTCCAGGGCTCTGTCCCGGGCAAGGGACTGCAGTTCCTCGGCCGCGCCCGCACGGTGACCCGTAATCACCTCCAGGCCACCGCCCGGCTCGCGGCCGAGGTCGACGCCGGCACGCTGCCCGCGCCCGCGTTCGTGATCTGGCCGGAGAACTCGACCGACATCGACCCCCTGACCGACACCGAGACCGCCGCCGACATCGACGCCGCGGTGGCCGAGGCCGGCGTTCCGATCTTGGTCGGTGCGGTGTTCGACGGACCGGGACCCCGCCAGGTGCGAAACGTGGGACTGGTCTGGAACCCGGGCACGGGTCCCGGCGACTTCTACGTCAAACGCCACCTCGTGCCGTTCGGTGAGTACGTCCCGCTGCGCTCGCTCCTCACGCCGATCGTGCCGATGCTGAACGAGTTCATCCCGCTCGACATGGTGGCCGGCACGAAGTCCGGCGCCCTCGACATCGCCGGAGTCCGGATCGGCGACATGCTCTGTTTCGACACCGCCTACGACGGCGCCGCCCGCGCCGACGTCGTCGACGGCGCGCAGCTGCTCATCGTCCAGACCAACAACGCGACCTACACCGGGACCGGCCAGCCCGACCAGCAGTGGCAGATCACCAGGTTCGACGCGCTCGCCTTCGGACGTACGACCGCCGTGGCTTCGACGAACGGACGCAGTGGCGTGATCGCGGCCGACGGGACGTCGATCGCCACGCTCCCGGTCATCGAGCAGGGGTACCTGAGCCTGTCGATGCCTCTGCGAACCGGGCATACTCCGGCCGTCTGGCTTGCCGGCTGGCTCGAGCTCGTACTGGCTACAGTTGGCGGACTCGCCATCCTGGCGGGCGTACTGCGGAGGAGACGCGTGTGAGCAGTCCTGACGGAGCCGGGGTGCCCGGTGACGGACCCGGATCGGCGATCGGGCCTGTGCTCGTGTGCATTCCCACGTACAACGAGGCGGAGAGCCTCGAGCCGCTCGTCGGCCGGCTGCGCGCCGCCGTTCCCGGCGCCGACGTCCTGATCGTGGACGACGGCTCTCCCGACGGCACCGGTGCGATCGCCGACCGGCTGACCGCGGCCGATCCGGCCATCCATGTGCTGCACCGCCCGACCAAGTCCGGGCTGGGTGCGGCCTACCAGGCCGCGTTCGCCTGGGGCCTGGACCGCGACTACGGCACGCTCGTCGAGATGGACGCCGACGGCTCGCACCAGCCCGAGCAGCTGCCGCGGCTCCTGGCCGCGCTCGCGGACGCCGATCTCGTCATCGGGTCCCGCTGGGTTCCCGGCGGCGGTGTGCAGAACTGGCCGGTCGTCCGGCAGCTGATCTCCAAGGGCGGCAACCTCTACACCCGCCTCGCCCTCGGCACCCCGCTGCGTGACACCACCGCCGGCTTCCGTGCGTTCCGGCGGCGCACGCTCCTGGGCGTCGACCTGACCGAGGTCGCCTCGCAGGGCTACTGCTTCCAGATCGACCTCGCCTGGCGCGCGCTCCGGCGCGGGTTCGTCGTCGTCGAGGTGCCGATCGACTTCATCGAGCGCGAGCGCGGCGTGTCGAAGATGAGCAACCGGATCGTGGCCGAGGCCCTGCTCCGGACGACGATCTGGGGTGCTGAGCACCGGGCACACCAGCTGGGCGCGCTCGTCGGCCGACGACGCGGCCACGAGGTCACCTCGGTCGAGCCGAGCAAGCCGTGAGACGCCCCGGCACGGTCCGGACGGCACTCGTCCTGCTCCCGCTGGTCGAACTGCTGTCGATCATCGGCGCCGGCAAGCTCGTCGGCGTCTGGTGGACCATCGGGCTGCTGCTCGCCGGAGGTGTCGCCGGGGGACTCCTCGTCGCGTCCGGCGGCCGCCGCGCGTTCCTCAGCCTGCGCCGCACGCTCAGCGAGGGCGAGGTGCCCGACCGCCGGCTGGCCAACGGGGTGCTCACCGTCGCGGGCGGCCTGCTGTTGCTCGTGCCCGGCTTCGTCACCGACGTCCTCGGCCTGATCTTCGTGCTGCCGCCGACCCGCCGGATCGCCCGCGGTGTCCTCGGGCTCGTCGCCACGCGTACGGCCGGCCGGGTGATGCTCGATGTGAAGGCCGCCGCGGCCGGTCCCGGTGGCGTCCCGCTCGTGGTGCCGAGCGAGGTCATCCGCACGCACGACACCCCCGGCTGACCCCAACCGATCGAAGGGCCTTCTGTTGTCGTTTCGCTGTACGTATCCCGCCGACCTCGACCTCGACCTCAGCTCCACCGAAGACGGTGATCCGACCGCCGGCGCGTGCCTCTCGATCCGCGTCGACCGGGGACCCGAGAAGGTACTGACCGCCGCCGCCGGGATGGGCTTCGTCGGCACGCACGCGCTGCGCTACGACGGCGATGCCGTCACCGCGGCTCCGGCCGGCACCGAGGCGCGGGTGCGGCTGCACGAGATCGACGAGCCGGTCGCTCCCGACACGCAGCTGTCCTACGTCGTGTTCCCGGTGATGGACGAGCTGGCCTGGGCCGCCGGCTGGGTCGCGCTCGACGTGCTGTTCGGCGACGGCACCAGGGCGTCCGGGCTCGGGGCGCTCGACCAGCTCGGCTACCCGCTGACGGCAGCCGGACAGGGCCGCAGCAAGGCGCTCTACCACGACCAGTGGAACTACCGGCGGATCGCCCTCGGCGCCGTCGCCGCCGGCCGCCGGGCGGTGGCGATCGAGCTGGTGTGGTCGGTCCGCGACGCGTCGGAAGGCCCTCCGCGGAACATCACCGGCTACGTCGACGACGTCCGCCTCTACGACGACGCCGACGTCGACGCACCGCGGCGTCCGTCGAACTGGGTGATCACCACCCGCGGGACCAATGCGACCCGCTGGTTCAGCCGGGGCAACAACATCCCGGCCACCGCGGTGCCGAACGGCTTCGCCTTCTACACGCCGCTGACCGACGCCCGCAGCACGCGTTGGCTCTACGCCTACGCCGACGGCAACGACGACCAGAACCGGCCGCGGCTGCAAGGTCTCGCCGTCAGCCACGAGCCGAGCCCGTGGATGGGGGACCGGCTGACGTTCCAGGTGATGCCCCAGGCCGGCGGCGAGGCGACCGCCGACGCGCTGGCGCGCTCCCTGCCCTTCGACCACGAGGCCGAGACCGCCCGGCCGCATCACTACGCCGTCCACACCGACGCCGGCATCGTCGCCGAGATCGCGCCGACCGACCATGCCGCGATCTTCCGGTTCACGTTCACCGACGACGCCGCCACCGGGCCGCGTCGGGTCGTCTTCGACAACGTGACCAACGACGGCGGTCTCAGCGTCGGCACCGACGGTGTCGTCACCGGCTTCTCCGACGTCCTCGCCGGCCCCCGCTCCGAAGGCGCCGGCCGGATGTTCGTCTACGGAACGCTCGACGCGCCCGTCGTGCGAGCCGGCTCGCTCGCCGATGGCGGGGGCGTGGATGTCGCGGGCTTCGCCGAGTTCGCCGACGACACCACCGAGGTCTCGTTCCGGTTCGCCACCTCGTTCATCGGCCACGAGCAGGCAAGGGCGAACCTCGAGCTGGAGCTCGACGACCTCGGCTTCGACGACGTCGTCGCGCTGGCCCAGCTCGCCTGGGACGAGCGGCTGTCGGTCATCGCGATCGACGGGGAGCTGGCCGACGCCGAGGCGCGCACGACCGTCTACTCGAACCTCTACCGGCTCAACCTCTACCCGAACTCCGCGCACGAGAACGTCGGGACCGCGGACGAGCCGGTCTGGCGGCACGCCAGTCCCGTCATCGACCAGGTGCGCGACCACACGCCGACAGCGACCGGCAACGAGCTGGTCGACGGGAAGATCTACGTCAACAACGGGTTCTGGGACACCTACCGAACCGCCTGGCCGCTCTACGTGCTGCTGTACCCGACGTTCGCGGGCGAGCTCGTCGACGGGTTCGTCCAGCACTACCGGGAGGCCGGCTGGATCCCGGTGTGGTCCTCACCAGGTTTTGCCGACTGCATGGTCGGGACGAGCTCGGACGTCGCGTTCGCGGATGCGCTGGCGAAGGGCGTCACGAACTTCGACATCGCCGCCGCCTACGAGTCCGCGCTGCGCAACGCGTGCGTCGCGACGACCGACACCCGAGTCGGCCGCAAGTCCGCCGAACGTGCCGTGTTCCTCGGCTACACCCCGGTCGAGGAGCCCGAGGGCTTCTCCTGGTCGATCGACGGCTACATCAACGACTTCGGCATCGCGACGATGGCCGGCATCCTCGCAGGCGTTGCCGAGGGCGCCGACCGCGAGCAACTGAGGACCGAGCAGACCTACTTCGGCGAACGCGCCAAGGGGTACGTCCGGCTGTTCGACGACCGTATCGGGTTCTTCCAGGGCCGACTCGCGGACGGTTCGTGGCGATGTGCCCCCGCGGACTTCGATCCGGCCGATTGGGGCTCGGACTACACCGAGACCAACGCCTGGAACATGGCCTTCACGGTGCCGCACGACGGCGCCGGGCTGGCCGGCATCTACGGCGGCCGCGACGGCCTGGCCGCCAAGCTGGACGAGTTCTTCTCCACGCCGGAGACCGGGCTGCGCAACGGCACCTATCCGGCCACCATGCACGAGATTCTCGAGGCCCGCGCTGTGCGGATGGGGATGTTCGGGCACAGCAACCAGCCGGCCCACCACATCCCGTTCGCGTTCCTGCACGCGCTCAAACCGCACCGTACCCAGGAGATCGTGCGCGAGGTCATGCGCCGCTTCCACTCCGGCAGCCAGATCGGGCAGGGCTACGGCGGCGACGAGGACAACGGCGAGATGTCCGCGTGGCATATCTTCGCCGCCCTCGGCATCTACCCGGCGTCGGTCGGCTCGGACGTCTACGTCCTCGGCTCGCCGTTGTACGGGACGGTCACGGTGCGGCGCGAGGACGGCTCGCACCTGGTGGTGAAGGCGGCCGGCCAGGCGCACGACGCGGTCTACGTCGGCGGCGTCACCCTCGACGGCGTCCCGCACGAGCGGACGTGGCTCAGCGCCGGCGAGCTCGCCGCGACCGGCGAACTCGGGTTCAGCATGTCCGGATCGCCCGCGCCGTGGGGGACCGGCGAGGATGCCGTGCCGCCGTCGCTCAGTGACGCGGTCGGGGTGCCGGACCCCCTCACCGACGTCGCTGGGCCCACGTCGACGGCGCTGACCGGGCTCGTGGACGACAGCTCGGCGACCGGGGCGACTGTGCCGGCCGACGGCGTCGTCTTCGACCTGACCGAGCCGGCACGGGTCGAGCTCTACACGCTCACCAGCGCTCCGGAGGGCTCGGCGCCCGACGCCTGGCGGCTCGAGATCTCCGACGACGGGTCGAGCTGGTCGACGGTCGACGAACGGGCGGGGGAGTTCTTCGCCTGGGCGCGTTTCACCCGTCCGTTCGCGATCGCCGCGCCGGTGGCCGCGCGGCACTACCGGCTGACCCCGCTCGGCGGTGGCACTGCACTGGCGCAGGTGGAACTCCTGGCCCGCGGAGCTGCGGTCGTCCCACCGGCCTGACGCACAGAAGGGGCCCGCCCACCGACTGTGGTGAACGGGCCCCTTCTCATGCGGGTGTTCGGTGCGGGTGCTCAGCCGGTGGAGGCGCGGCCCTTGCGGGTCTTCGTCGCCGGCTTCTCATACGCGTGCAGCGTGCCCGGGCCGATCTCGCCCGCGCGGAGCAGTTTGAGCCGCTCGTCGAGCAGTTCCTGGAGCTCATCGACCGAGCGACGCTCGAGCAGCATGTCCCAGTGCGTACGGGCCGGCTTGGTGTCGGTGACGACCGGAGCCTGGTGTCCGGACCGGAGCGCATCGGTGCTGCACCGTGGGCATTCCCACGTGCTGGGCACGTCCGCTTCGACACTGAACGGGACCTCGATCCGGTGCCCGTGGACACACTCGTACGAAACGACCTGACGCGGCGCGGGCTCTGAATCGAGCATCGCCTCGAAAGTCGTCTGTCCGAGCCTGGACCCACGGAGTGTGCGGTCAGCCATGCGGTTTCTCCTTCTCTTCCCCGTTATTCGCTGCGGTGAACCGGTTGCGGCTCGTGCCGCGGCGCCCCTTGTGGTGACGACGCGCGACCGGCCCGGAAGTTCCCCGGACGGCCATGCGATCGCCTGGTGCCGACAGTCGTTTGTCTATCGATGCCGACGTTGACAACAACGATGGCAGATGAGCTCTTCCACGTCACATCCTGCGGCGTAACGATTTGCCGCATGTAGGACGTTCGTCACGCGTGCCGACTTCGGCTCGGTCCCGGAAGCGACCCGCTCAGACCACCGCGGGCGGCTGGTTCCCGGCCTCCAGCATCGTGCGCGCTGGATCGACGCGGCGCAGGAGCAGGAACCCGAGGACGAAGAAGATCACCAGCGAGATGATCGCCGGCCGGTACGAGTGGGTGAGCTGGTGGACGACGCCGAACACGAGCGTGCCCGACCAGCTGGTCCCCCGCTCGCACGCCTGATAGAGGCTGAAGTACTCGGCCTCGCGTCCGCGCGGGATGAGCAGCGAGTAGAACGACCGGGCCAGCGCCTGGGTGCCGCCGAGCACGAGGCCGATCACCACGGCGAGGGCGAGGAACGGAAGCACCTTCCCGGCCGGCAGGAAGAACGCCGCGCAGACGACGCCGACCCAGACCACCAGGCTCATCAGGATCACCCGGTGCGAGCCGTACCGCTTGGCGAACCGGCCGAACAGCAGCGCCCCGCCGAACGCGACGAACTGGACCAGCAGGATCGTCGCGATCAGGATCGACTGGCTCAGTCCGAGTTGCCGGTCGCCGTAGATCGCGGCCGCCGAGATCACCGTCTGCACGCCGTCGTTGAAGAACAGGTAGGCGAGCAGGAACGTCAGCGTCATCGGGAACCGGCGCAGATCCTTCAACGTCACCCAGAGCTGCCGGAAGCCGTGGCCGATGCCGCCGCGCCCGGCGACCGGATGGATCGGCGGCCGGTCGCGGAGCGCGAAGAACGGGATCAGGCTGAACGCGCCCCACCACACGCCGGCCGAGCAGAGCGAGATCCGCGCTGCCATCTCGCCCGAGATGCCGAACGTCGATGCGCCTTCGACGAGCACCAGGTTGACGGCCAGCAGCAGCCCGCCGCCGAGGTAGCCCAGCGCCCAGCCGCGGGTGGAGACGTGGTCGCGTTCGTCCGGTTCGGCGATGTCGACGAGGATCGCGTCGTAGACGACCAGCGACGCGCCGAGGCAGAGGTTCGCGACGAACTGGAGGATCGCGCCGAGCGCCCAGCGGTCACCGGTGACGAGGAACAGCAGCGCGGCGGCGGCGGCGCCGGCGACGGCGTAGGCGAGCAGGTGAGTGCGCTTGCTCCCGGACCGGTCCGCGAACGCGCCGACGATCGGCAGCAGCAGCGCCGACAGCAAGGTCGACGCGGTGACGACGTAGAAGACCAGCGACCCGGGCGCGATCGGCACGCCGAGCACGTGCAAGTCCGTGAGGCAGGGGTTATCGGCGGTGCCGGGCTGGCCGCAGGCGGCGCGCTCGGCGACGCGGGTGAGGTAGGGGCCGAGGATGACCGTGCCGACGGTGGTGACGTAGGCGGAGTTGGCCCAGTCGTAGAAGTACCAGCCGCGCTGCTCGCGCCGGCGTTGCGCGGGGGACTCCGGCGGGGACGCGGACACCGGCACCTGCGACGCGGTCACAGAGCGGATCCTGTCAGGCCGGGGTCATCGATCCCACGCGCCACGCGCGACCAGCACGTCGCGCAGGACGTCCGGACGGTCGGTGACGATGCCGTCGACACCCAGGTCGAGGAGCCGTCCCATGTCGTCGGCGTCGTCGATCGTCCACACATGCACGTCTTTCCCGACCGCATGCGCACGTTCGACGAGCCTCGTGGTGAGGATCCGGACCCCGAGGTACGTGTCGGGGATCTGCAGCGCCACGCCGGGCCCGGCGAGCGCACGGGCGACGACGGCCGGCCGGACGAGTTTGACCGCGAGGGTCCCGAGCGTGCTGTGCGCCACCGCGATCCGTCCGTCCGCCAGCTTGTACGCCCGGCGGATGCGGCGCTCGTTGAACGACCCGAGGCAGACCCGGCGCTCGGCGCCCGCGGCCCGGATGGCCGCAAGCGCCGGCTCGACGACAGCGTCGGACTTCAAGTCGATGTTGAGGTTGAGGGTCGGGAACGTCCCGAGCGTCTCGGCCAGCGTGGGAATCGGTTCCCGGCCGCCGATGCGCGCCTGCGAGACCTCCGCCCACGCAAGCTCGCCGATGGCGCCGACTGCGTCGGTGGCCCGGTCGAGCCGATCGTCGTGGAACACGACCGCGATCCCGTCGGACGTGGCGTGCACATCGGTCTCGACGTGGGTGTAGCCGAGGGCGACCGCGTTGGCGAACGCGGCGATGGAGTTGTCGATGCCGACGTTCGGGGCGTAGTCGGCGCCACCGCGATGTGCGAACGCCAGCGGACGGGGGCCGGTGAAGTACGGCCAATCGGCGGCCCGGGGGCGTGGGCGTGACGGCATCGGGACTCCAAACTCGACCGGGTGCGGACAGCGTGCGCGCACCCGCGCCGCGCCGATCATACGAACCGACGTCCGGTCTGCGCGCCGCTGGGTTCACGGACTAGCGTGCGGGCGGTGACCAGCAGCGATATCTCCGCCAGCAACGACCCTCCCACCGGTGACATCCGGCACCTGCGGGCGGGCGGGGTGAGCGTCGTCGCCGACGTCACCCGCATGCCCTCGATCCTCTACTGGGGCGCCGACCTCGGCGACCTGACTCCCGATGCCCTCCAGACACTCGAGCTCGCCGGCCGGCTGCATCCGCGCGCCAGCGGGTTCGACACGTCGCACGACCTCGGCGTGCTGCCCGAGGCTGCCACCGGCTGGTTCGGCATCCCAGGGATCACCGGGCACCGCGACGGCCGGGACTGGTCGCCGAGCTTCGTCGCCACCGGGCCGGCGACCGCATCGACATCAGCGGGCGGGCAGATCCTGGCGGTCGACGCCACAGATCCCGACCTCTACCTCACGGTGAGAGTCGAGATCGAGCTGCTCGCGAGCGGCCTGCTCCGCACCCGGGCGACGCTGACGAACGGCGGCACCGCGCCGTACCAGCTCGACGGCGCGAACCTGGCCCTGCCAGTCCCCGCCGAGGCCACCGAGATCGCCGACTTCACCGGCCGCTGGGCGAAGGAGCGGATCGCCCAACGGCACGAGTTCACCCACGGCTCGCACGTCCGCACATCCAGGCGCGGTCGCGGCGGGTTCGACTCGCAGCTCGTGTATGCGGCCGGCCAGAGCGGCTTCGGCTTCGGCCACGGCGAGGTCTGGGGCATCCACCTCGGCTGGAGCGGCAACCAGCAGGTGTACGGCGAGCGGATGCCCAGCGGGGTCGCGGTCCTGGGCGCGGGCGAGGTGCTTCTGCCCGGCGAGCTCATCCTCGAGCCGGGTGTCTCCTACACGACGCCGTGGTTGTTCGGGTCCTACGGCGTCGGCCTGGACGCGGTGACGGCCCGGTTCCACGAGTACCTCCGCGCGCGCCCGATCCACCCGGTCAAACCCCGCCCCGTCGTGTGCAACGTCTGGGAGGCGGTCTACTTCGACCACCGGCTCGATCGTCTCGTCGCCCTCGCCGACGCCGCGGCGACCGTCGGGGTCGAGCGGTACGTGCTCGACGACGGCTGGTTCCGGCACCGCCGTGACGACTCGGCCGGCCTGGGCGACTGGTACGTCGACGAGGGCGTGTGGCCGGACGGGCTGAACCCGCTGATCGACCACGTCCGCGGCCTCGGCATGGAGTTCGGTCTGTGGTTCGAGCCCGAGATGGTCAACCAGGACAGCGATCTGGCCCGAGCGCATCCCGACTGGATCCTGTCGCTCCCACACCGGATGCCGCCGGAGGCGCGGCACCAGCAGGTGCTCGACCTCGGTCATCCCGACGCCTATGCCTACCTGCTCGAGCGGATGGACGCGATCCTCACCGAGTACGACATCGGCTACGTGAAGTGGGACCACAACCGCGAGCTGGTCGACGCGGGCCACCACCCGGACGGCACGCCCGGAGTGCACAACCAGACGCTCGCGCTGTACCGGCTGCTGGACGAGCTCAAGGCCCGGCATCCCGGCGTGGAGATCGAGTCGTGCTCCTCAGGCGACGGGCGGGTCGACCTCGGCATCATCGACCACACCGACCGGGTCTGGGGGAGCGACTGCATCGACGCGCTCGAACGCCAGGCGATCAACCGCGGTACGTCGTCGCTTCTGCCTCTCGAGCTGATCGGCTCGCACATCGGGTCGCCCACCTCGCACACCACCGGCCGCACGCACACGCTCGCGTTCCGGGCCGGCACCGCGATCTTCGGCCACCTCGGCATCGAGTGGGACATGACGGCGATGAGCGACGCCGACCGGGCCGAGCTCACCGGCTGGGTGGCGCTCTACAAGCAGTGGCGCGGCCTCCTGCACAGCGGCCGGCTCGTCCGCGCCGACCATCCCGACCCGGCGGTGTGGGTCAACGGCGTCGTCGCCCAGGACGGCACATCGGCACTGTTCAGCGTGGCCACGATGGCGGCCACGGTGACGCCGTCGGTCGGTGCGGTCCGGTTCCCCGGGCTCGACCCGGACGTGATGTACCACTTGCATGCCGTCGCGCCCGACGGCACCGCCGCGGCCGAGCCGCGACGCCGGTTCGGCCCCGGTCTGCCCGACCTCGTCCTGCCCGGGCGGGTGCTCGGCCAGGCCGGTGTGCAACTCCCACCGGCCTGGCCGGAGTCCGTCCTCCTGTTCGCGGCAGAGGCGCTCTGAGATGACATCTGCCGCTCCCACCGGCACGCCGGCCGAGTCGAACGTCGCCGGCGCGACCCACCCGCGGATCGAACCCGACGGCAGGGTGAGCTTCCGGGTCGTCGCACCGACAGCCACGACGGTGCAGGTGCAACCGGCCGGACCAAGCTTCGGTACCGATCCGATCGATCTCGAGCGATCCGCCGACGGCGACTGGACCGGCACCATCGGCCCGGTCGCACCCGGGCTGCACTACTACTGGTTGCTCGTCGACGGTGTCGAGGTCAACGACCCGTGGTCACAGACCTACGGCGGGTACGGCCGTCAGGTCAGCGGCCTCGAAGTGCCCGATCCCGGATCGGTCGGCGCCCTCGTGTCGCTCCAGGACGTGCCGCACGGTGACGTGCGCAGCCGGCCGTACTTCGCCGCGACCACCGGCACCTGGCGACGGCTGGTCGTCTACACGCCACCGGGCTACGACACCGACGTCGACCGGCGCTATCCGGTCCTCTACCTCCAGCACGGCTCGGGCGAGGACGAGACGGGCTGGACCCGACAGGGCCGCGCCGACGTCATCCTCGACAACCTGATCGCCGCCGGACGCGCCGAGCCGATGCTGGTGGCGATGGTCTCGGGCTACGCGCACGCACCCGAGCCGGGCACACCGTGGTCACCGGCGCGGGCCCGGATCGCGGTGGAGGGCTTCACCGAACTCCAGCTCGCCGACGTCGTCCCGGCGGTCGACCGGTACTTCCGCACGGTGCCCGACCGGATGAGCCGGGCGATCGCCGGCCTGTCGATGGGCGGCCGGCAGGCGGTTCAGACCGGCCTCGGCGCGCTCGACACGTTCGCCTGGATCGGTGGTCTGAGCCCCGCCGTGTTCCGGGGGCCGGGCGGCGGATTCAACGTGCCCGACGACTACGTCGATGCGACCATCGGGGACTCCGCCGTCCTTCCCGAGCACATGTTCCTCAGCGCGGGGACGGACGAGCCGATCTTCGTCGACGCGGTGGCAGCACTGGTTCCGCAGCTCGAACGGCGCGGCATCCCGACCACCACCTACTTGTCCCCGGGAACCGCGCACGAGTGGCAGACCTGGCGCAGGAGCCTGATCGAGATGGCTCCGCTGCTGTTCCGCTAGAAGGCGGGCTCAGGAACGGCTGAGCTGAACCTGGTCTCGGTCCCGTCGAACCCGACCGACCGGTAGATCCGGGTCGCGACATACTCCGGGTCGGCCACGATGACGAGCGTCTCGACGCCGAGGTCGGTGAGCGCGTACCGGCCGGCGTGGTGCACGAGGGTGTCGTCCAGGCCCATCCGCAGGTCGACCGCCTGCGCCCAGTCGTCGTCGGAGGCGAGCATCCGCAACCGGGCTTCGGTATTCGGGCACGGCTGCGGGTGCAGGTCGTGGGCTGTGAGGACGACGGAGAGCTCCGCGGTGATCCCGGCCTCGACGAACCCGCTGAGGTCGCCGGTGGTCCCGTCGGTCGTGTCCAGCCCGAATGTCATGGCCCCAGTGGAACAGCGGCTGCGCGGGCGTGCGCACGACGAGGTGGTCGCCGCGGTCGTGGATCTCGCCGCCCTGCATGGCCAGCATCATCAGATCGGTGCGGTACCCGAGCGAGGTCACTTCCATCCGCGCAGGCTAACGTCGGGCGCTGTGACCGCCCCACTGGTTTCGGTGCCCGACCTCGCCGCACTGCTGCTGGGAGCCGAACCGCCGCTGCTGCTCGACGTCCGGTACCGCCTCGGTGGGCCGCCCGGCCGGCCCGCCTACGAGCTGGCCCACCTGCCCGGTGCGGTGTACGTCGACATGGACACCGAGCTGGCAGGGACGCCCGGACCCCACGGCGAAGGCGGCCGGCATCCGATGCCCACCGCCGAGGCCTTCGGTGCGGCGATGCGGAAGGCGGGCGTTTCCGGCGGCCGGGCTGTCGTCGCCTACGACGACTGGAGCGGGCTGCCCGCGAGCCGTGCCTGGTGGCTGCTGCGGTATTTCGACCATCCGGCGGTCCGGGTGCTCGACGGCGGGATCGGCGCCTGGCAGGCGGCCGGGCTGACGGTCGAGGCGGGTTCGGTCGAACCGCCCGCCGGCGACTTCGACGCCGTCCCGGGCGGGCGCCGGTTGCTCGACGCGGCCGCGGCCGCACGGCTCACCCGCGAGGGGCGGCTGCTCGACGGCCGGCCCGGTCGTCGGTTCCACGGTCTCGACGAGACCGTCGACCCCATAGCCGGACACATCCCGGGTGCGATGAGCGCGCCCGCTCTGGAGAACGTCGGTCCCGACGGCCGCTTCCTCGCCACGCCGGAGCTCCGGGCGAAGCTGGAACCTGTCGTCGGCGATGCGGGCGACGAGGTCGGAACCTACTGCGGATCGGGCATCCAGGCCGCGCATCTCGCGCTCGCGCTGGCCGCGACGGGGCTAGTCGAGGACGCTGCCGTCTACGCCGGATCGTGGAGCGACTGGATCACCGACCCGGCGCACGACGTCGAGCTCTCCTGAGCGACGGCCGCGCCTAGACGCAATACTCATAACTTAGAACTACATTCGTGGTATTTTGGATGCATGCCACGGG
>DAIQRJ010000021.1:0-66236 GCA_036786375.1 Actinopolymorphaceae bacterium | reverse complement strand
CCGACATCAGACCAGCGTCGACGGGCTCGGGTCACTCTGCGACACCGAGCACCGGTTGAAAACTCTCGGTGGCTGGCAGGTCGTCCGGATGGCCGACGGCTGGGAATGGCTGTCCCCACACGGGAAGATCTACACGACCAACACAGTCAGCTATTCGCCGCGGACCTTGACCGACCTGGCCATCGCCGAAGACACCCGGATCGAGTTGGCCGACCTGGTCGCCTCGGAGTTCGACGACGAAGCATTCGCCCGCGCCGCCGAACGAGACCACGTCCAACGCCAGAACGCGGCACGGCGAACGGCGGTCGCAGCTGTGCTGCGCGCCGCCGACCCGGCACCGTTCTAGACCGACCGCTGGTTCGCCCCCGTCGGCCGCAGTTTCACTGCCTCCCGAGCAGGTCGAGATCGGCCTCGATGGTCGAGCGGTAGCTGTCGAACCAATCCCCTCCCCATCGCAGTTCATAGAGCAAGGTTGTCGTCATCCGGATCACCCGATAGACGGCGAACGTCAACCGCAGCTCGTCATCCAGGTCCACGCCGTAGCCCTCGAGCAGCGGCACGAGCGCGCCCGGTCCGTTGATGGAGAACCTCGCCAGGTCGTAGCGCGGGTCGCCCACCGCGACATCACCCCAGTCGATCAGCCCGACGAACCTCCCGTTCTCGGCGAACACGTGCGGAGGCTTCAGGTCTCCGTGCAACAGCACACCCGGCTTGTCGAATCGCACGGCAGAAGCAAACCGGTCGAGAGCTGCACCGATCCGCCGTGCCAGCCCGGCCGAGATGACGTGCCGGTCGACGAGTTCGCCCAAGCCGTTCGGTGCTTCGTCGGTGAACGCGTTCCAGGTCGCGTGGGGCCCCGACCATGCATCATCGACAGGATCTGTGTCCGCGAGAACGCCGTAGCCGTCAGCTCGGATGGAGTGAACGAGGCGGAGTTGCTGACCTGCATCGACGAACGCATCGTGCGGCGCGGAGTCGAGGCCGGAGCCAGGAAGCCTGTGCATCAAAACGAACGGCCGCGGCAGCCCGGCAGGCGATGATTCGAAGGCGACGATCTCCGGTACGGCGACACCCGCCGCACGCACCATGAAGTCTTGGTTGCTGACCGACCCGGCGAGCGCCGTCAACCCCGTCACGGGTGAAGGGAGGTAGCGCGCGACGGCGGACATCACCATCGTCTCGGCAATCACGGGTGGCCGGCTGATGCTCATCGCCGACGAACCTACCCGTGAGCTCTCTCACGCTCCGGCATGCCGTCGGGGCCAACATTGACGGCATCAATATTGACGTCCCGGCCGACGTCGCAGCATCGTCGCGAGCATGACCACGACCAGCATCGACAAGACGACCGCTCGCGCATCCGACGGCCTCATCGACGTGCCCCGCGGGCTTGCCGGGGTCGCCGTCACCCAGACCGAGATCGGCGACGTCCGCGGCGCCGAGGGTTTCTACCACTACCGCCAGTACGACGCCACGAAGCTCGCGCGTCTGCGCACCCTCGAAGACGTCTGGCTGCTCCTGCTCGACGGCGCACTCCCCGATGCCGGCCGCGCCGCCGCCTTCGCGAGCGAACTCACGCCGCTGCGGCAGCTGCCCGCGTCGATGCGTCCGGTCCTCGATGCCGTCGCGGCTTCCACCACCGACACCACCGATGCGCTGTCCGTGCTGCGGACCACGTTGTCGGCCACCGGCACCACGCTCGGGCTGGCGCCCCTCTGGGACGGTACCGAGACCTCGCGGCGGGCCGACGTCCTCGCCGTCGCCGCGATCGTCCCGACGCTGCTGGCCGCCGTGCACAGGCTTCGTCACCGCGACGAGCCGATCGCGCCGCGGGACGACCTCGGCCACACCGCGAACTACCTGTGGATGCTGCGCGGCGAGGAGCCGACGTCGGCGGATGTGACCGCCCTGCAGCGTTATCTCGTCACCACCGTCGACCACGGGTTCAACGCCTCCACCTTCACCGCGCGCGTGGTCGCCTCGACGGGCGCGGACGCGGCGGCCTGCTCGGTCGCCGGTATCGGTGCTCTGTCGGGCCCCTTGCACGGCGGAGCTCCCAGCAGGGCCCTGGACATGCTCGACGAGATCGGCAGCCCCGACCGTGCGGAGCCGTGGATCCGCACCAGACTCGAAGCGGGCGAGCGGATCATGGGCTTCGGGCACGCCATCTACCGCGGCCCCGACCCGCGCTCGGTGTTGCTGCGCGAGACGGTCCGTGAACTCGCGACGACGGCATCGCCCGAGGGTGCCACACTCGTCGAACTCGCTACCGCCGTCGAGGACACCACGCTCGCGCTGCTCGCCGAACTGCGGCCGAACAAGACGATGGGCACGAACGTCGAGTTCTACGCCGGCGTCCTGATGCACCTGGTGGGCGTGCCGCACAGCCTGTTCTCGGCCACCTTCGGGGTGGCCCGCAGCATCGGCTGGTCGGCACACGTCCTCGAGCAGACCCGCGACCGCAAGATCGTCCGCCCGTCCGCGCGTTACGTCGGCCCGGCACCCTCGGGCGATGTCCCGGTGTAGATGGCACGCGGCCGGAACCTCAACCGGTGCTGGTATTCCTCGATGGCATGGGCGATCACCCCGGCCAGCCGGGCAATACCGAAGATCAGATCGCCGGCCGTGATCGGGAGACCCGCCGACACTACGAACGCGGCCAGTGCGAAGTCCACGTTGGCTTCCCGGCCGGTTGTCGCGCTACCGGCCGCGAGCGCTGCGTCGATGACCGGCCAGCGCTCGGTGTCGAGGCCGGCGACGAGGTCGAGCAGCGTCTCCGCGCGCGGATCAGGGCCCTGATACACCTTGTGCCCGAAGCCCGGTGTGCCGACATCGGTGTGCGTCCGGGCGATCGTGCCGACGATGTCGCCCGAGTCGATCGCGGTCTGCAGCATGACCGCGGCCGGCGTGCTCGTATGCCCGTGCAACGAGCCGCTGACCGCAGCCAGCCCGGCCAGGACCACGAGATACGGATCCGCCCAGGCGCTTGCGGCGACCCGTGCCGCCAAGGTCGACGGGGCGAGTTCGTGATCGGTGAGAAGGATCAACGCGGCTTCGAGAGTCGCGATCTCGGCGTCCGACGGTGCCCGAGCGGACAGCGCCGCCCACAGCCGGTGCACGACGCGAGCACCGACCGGTTCGCTCCTCGACGGCTGGACGAGCAACCCGGCCGACACCATCGCCCGGCCGGCCGCCGTCACGTGCCCGACGCTGCGGTCGTCGCGGTCGGGATCGAATCCCGCCAGGACACCGACGGCGAGCCGGACCCGGTCCAGCCCGGTGGCGGTACTTGCCATCGCTGTGCCCGCTCGGACGATCGCCGACGTTGCGGTCTCCGGGGACGTCCACGACACGTCGTCCGGGTCGATGCCCCACAGCACTGCGGCAACGTCCTCGAACGTGCCGGTACGTGCAAGAGCGCTCACATCTTGGCCACGGTAGTACAGCCCGCCGGCCGGATCGAGCATGGTCAGCTCCGTCTCGACCAGGACGTCGAGTGCACCCGCCCGGCCGCCACGGTGGCGTCGGGCGGCCACGCGCTCGACCTCGCGGTGGTCGAACTCCGAATGTCGCCCGCCGTTCCCGCCGGTCGCCCGCACGGGATGCAGCAGGCCGCGGCTCACATAGGCGTAGACCGTCTCGGTCTTGACGCCCAGGATGCCGGCGGCCTGGGCGGTACTGATGCTCACCGTGCGACGTTCACCGCTCGGGGATGAAGATCCACAACGCCAGGTAGATCAGGACCTGCGGGCCCGGCAGCAGCAGCGACACCAGGAAGATCGCCCGGACGATCGTCGGTGTGGTGCCGAAGCGTTGGGCGATGCCGGCGCACACCCCGGCGATCATCCGGCCCTCCTTCGGACGGACGAGTTCAGTGCTCATACCGGAACCCTTTCTCCTCGACCTTCGCCGCCGATGCGGTGACGTGCCCCGATCTTGGCACGTCACCGCACACGCGACCTCGTCATCCGTCAGGGGACTTCGGCAGCACTCGTCGTCAGTTGATCTTCAGCAGCCGGCCCGCCTGCGGGACCAGCTGGAAGTCGGTCACGTACAGGCCCGTTCCGGCCTGGAGCTTGAGCAGCACGTCGGGAGGCGGCGGGCTGTTCGGGTCGCCGCCTTCGATCGCGGCCGCGCCGTTCTTGGCCAGCTCGACGTGCCCGGGGTGAACCGACGGGAATGCGCAAGAGCGAATTCAGCGGGACATGCGGCCTGTCGACACAACCGATCGGGCATTCTGGTCACATCACCATCGACCCGTCCTGCAGATGCCGCGCGGATTACCCGAGCGTGGCTCCATAGGCCGTCGATACTGTCGGTCCGTGTGTCGGCAGAAGGAAAGTCGACCGGTATGCCGTAGGTCGGGCCGCTTGTCGTGTGCTCACGACGGGATCGCAGAAGAACCACATCGAGCGCCGCGACGAATGCGCACGGCAACTCCGGGTCAGAGGCCGATCGGGTGCCAGACGGTCTTCGTCTCGATGAATGTCGTCATCCGGGTGAGACCTGGTTCGCCGAACCAGTCCACCGGGCCGGGTCGGCGTACCCGCTTGAGGTTGACGGCAGCCTCGCGCTCCCACGCCGTGGCCAGGTCGGGATCCTCCACACCGGTCAGGTCGATCCCGTTGACGCCGGTGTGCGCAGCCAGCGACGGCAGCGTGTCGACTGGATCGCCGGTCAGCAGATTCACTACGCCGGCCGGGAGATCACTCGTCGCCAGCACCTCGGCCAGCGTCATCGCCGGGATCGCCAGGTGCGGGCTCGTCACGACGACGGCGGTGTTCCCGCTCACGATCACCGGTGCCAGCACGCTGACCAGCCCGAGCAGGCTCGAACCGGGCGGGGCGACGACGGCGATCACGCCGGTGGGTTCGGGCACCGAGAAGTCGAAGTACGGACCCGACACGGCATTGGCCCCGCCGAGGACCTGGGCGAGTTTGTCGGCCCAGCCCGCGTACCAGACCCAACGGTCGATCGAGGCGTCCACCTGGCGCTGTGCGTCATCACGGGATCCGCCCTCGGCCGCCAGCACCTCGGTGACGAACTGCTCGCGGCGTCCCTCGAGCATCTCGGCGATCCGGTAGAGGATCTGGCCGCGGTTGTACGCCGTGCGGTTCGCCCAACCGGGCTGGGCTTTCGTGGCCGCCTCGACCGCGTCGCGGGCATCCTTGCGGGACGCCTTCGCCGCGTTCGCGAGAAAACCGCCGCGGTGGTCGGAGACGACGTAGGTGTAGCCGGATTCGCTACGGGGGAAGGCACCCCCGATGAACAGCTTGTAGGTCTTGCGGACGTCGACGCGGCTCATCGGGCCGCCCCCTCGACGTCGAGGTAGCCGGCGAGCCCGTGCCGGCCGCCTTCACGGCCGTGGCCGGATTCCTTGTAGCCGCCGAACGGGCTGGCCGGGTCGAACCGGTTGAACGTGTTCGCCCACACCACGCCCGCCTTGAGTCTGTCCGCCATCCACAGGATGCGTGAGCCCTTCTCCGTCCACACGCCGGCCGACAGCCCGTACGGCGTGTTGTTCGCCTTGGCCACCGCCTCGTCCGGCGTGCGGAAGGTGAGCACCGAGAGAACCGGCCCGAAGATCTCCTCGCGGGCGATCCGGTGCGACTGGCTCACCTCGCTGAACACCGTTGGCGCGAAGAAGAAACCCTTGTCAGGTAGCTGACACGGTGCGCTCCAGCGGGCGGCGCCCTCGTCCTCGCCGGCGCGGACGAGGTCGGTGATCTTCGCCAGCTGATCGGCTGAGTTGATCGCCCCCACGTCGGTGTTCTTGTCGAGCGGGTCACCGACGCGCAGGGTGGCCATCCGGCGTTTGAGCCGCAACAGCACGTCGTCGGCGATGCTCTCCTGGACGAGCAGCCGCGAACCCGCACAGCACACCTGGCCCTGGTTGAAGAAGATCCCGTCCACGATGCCCTCGACCGCCTGGTCGATCGGCGCGTCGTCGAACACGATGTTCGCGGCCTTGCCGCCGAGTTCGAGGGTGACCACCTTGCGGGTACCGGCGACCGCGCGGGCGATGGAACGGCCGACCTCGGTCGAGCCGGTGAAGGCCACCTTGTCGACACCTGGGTGCGCCAGCAGCGCGGCACCGGTCGCGCCGGCGCCGGTGACGATGTTGACCACACCCGGCGGCAGGTCGGCCTGCTGACAGATCTCCGCGAACGCCAGCGCCGTCAGCGATGTGGTCTCGGCCGGCTTGAGCACCACGGTGTTCCCGCAGGCCAGCGCTGGCGCGATCTTCCACGACAGCATCAGCAGCGGGAAGTTCCACGGGATCACCTGGGCGGCCACGCCCAGCGGCTGCGGGTCCGCGCCGTAGCCCGCGTACCCGAGCTTGTCCGCCCAGCCGGCGTAGTAGAAGAAGTGCGCGGCGGCCAGCGGGAGATCGACGTCACGGGTCTCCCGGATCGGTTTCCCGTTGTCCATCGACTCCAGGACGGCCAGCTCGCGCGAACGCTCGGCCAGGATCCGCGCGAGCCGGTACAGGTACTTCGCGCGTTCACGACCCGGCATCGCGCCCCAGACCCCGTCGTAGGCGGTCCGGGCCGCCCTCACGGCCGTGTCCAGATCGGCAGCCGACGCCGTCGAGATCGTCGCGAGCGTCTGCTCGGTGGCGGGGTTCATCGTCGCGAACGCGTGACCGGTGCCGTCGACGAACTCGCCGCCCACGAACAGGCCGTAGTGCTCGGAGATCGAGACGATGCCACTCGATTCAGGCGCGGGCGCATAGTCGAACACTGCGGAGTCGAACGGTGCGGAGCTCGTGGTCATGATTCCCCTCAGTCGCCGGCGACGTAGTCGGCGCCGACGTAGTGCCCGTCCCGCAGTTTCATCCGCTGGCGCAGCAGGTCGTCGAGCAGGCTCGATGCGCCGAACCGGAACCAGGCCGGGCTGAGCCAGTCCGGGCCGGCGATCTCGTTGACGACAACGAGGTACCGGATGGCGTCCTTGCTGGTGCGGATCCCGCCGGCCGGCTTGACCCCGATCTGCCGTCCGGTCGCCTCGCGGAAGTCGCGGACCGCCTCGAGCATCAGCAGCGTCACCGGCAGCGTGGCCGCGGACGGAACCTTGCCCGTCGAGGTCTTGATGAAGTCCGCACCGGCCAGCATCGCCAGCCAGGAGGCGCGTCGCACGTTGTCGTAGGTCGCCAGCTCGCCCGTCTCGAGGATCACCTTGAGGTGGGCGGCCGATCCGTCAGCACGCTGACATCCGGCCTTCACGGCGACGATCTGTTCGTGCACCAGGCCGTAGCGGCCCGACAGGAACGCGCCGCGGTCGATCACCATGTCGATCTCGTCGGCGCCGGCCCCGACCGCGTCGCGTGTCTCGGTGAGCTTGACGGCGAGACTGGTGCGGCCGCTCGGGAAGCCGGTCGCGACGCTCGCCACCAACACCCCTGACCCGGTCAGTGCCGCCTTGGCGGTCGCGACCATGTCGGAGTACACGCAGATCGCCGCCGGTCGCGGACCGGCCGGGTCGCCGGCGTCGGGACGCCGAGCCCGCGCGCACAGCGACCGCACCTTGCCGGGTGTGTCCTGGCCCTCGAGGGTGGTCAGGTCGATCATCGAGATGGCCAGATCGATCGCGTACTTCTTTGCCGTCGTCTTGATGGAGCGCGTCGCGAGCCCGGCCGCACGTGCCTCGAGGCCGACCTGGTCGACGCCGGGGAGTCCGTGCAGGAACCCGCGCATCGCCTGCTCGCCGACGGTCACGTCGAGGAACTCGCGCAGGTTCGGACGGGTTGCCGGGACGGTCACCAGGCCCATCAAACACCAGTGGCGCGGTCCGGCGACCCGGGCTGGGGCACAATCACGGCCATGGCAAGGAAGAAGATCGTCGAGACCTTCGGGTCGACCACTCAGCGCGTCTCGGGCTGGGTGATGTTCGCCATCGTCCTGGCGTTCGCTGTCGACATCGTCGTCCAGTGGGCCGGTCGCGAGGCCTGGGTGCCCTTCACCGTCGCGCTGTTGTTCGGGACGCTCGCCTGGGTCACGTCGATCCGGCCGCTCGTCATCGCCTATGAGGACCGGTTGCAGGTGCGTAACTTCCTCAAGACAGCCGATCTCGACTGGGCCTCCATCGAGCGCGCGGAGATGCACGGGGACCTGACGATCTACCCGGTCGACGAGAGCAACGGCCTCCTCAAGGCGATCTCGGTGTCGGCGCGACGCCCGGACGGGTCCAAGGGCATCGCCGGCATGCGCAACCTCTTCGGCGTGGGCGGCGCCGGCCAGAACGCGAAGGTCGGCACGGACCTCGACGCCGCCGACGATATGCGCGGTCCGGGTGAGCGACGGCCGACGACCCAGCCCATCACCACGGCCGGCCCGATCCGCGGCGACCACGCCAAGGGCCGGCACGCCGTCGAACGCATCACCGCGATGGCGACGAACGCCAAGAGCCTCACCCCTGATAGCACGGCCTGGCAGGTCCGCTGGGCGATCCCGGAGTGCGCGGTGCTGATCGTCTCGGTCGTGCTGCTCGTGCTGGCGATCATCTTCCGGTGACCGATCCGAAGGGAGCACCCGTGACGCGTCCGACCGCACGTCTGCGTAACCCCCCGCCCTGGTTCCGGGTGGCGTTCACGGCCTTCGCCGCCGGCATCTTCGCGTGGACCGTCGCGAACCTGCTGTGGCTGCAGTCCAACAGCATCCTGACGGCGATCCGCCTCGTCGCCATCCTCGTTGTCGTGATCGGCTATGCGCTCGGCTGGCAGTACCAGTCGGCCGCCACCCGGGCGGCCCGGGACGAACGCGTGCTGCGTCAGGCCGACCGGAACGAGCAGCGGACGCTGACCCGCACCACCGCGCGCAAGCCCAAGAAGTAGCCGGCGGCCGGCTCGGGCCCGAGAAGGACGGCGCCCGCAGGTACCGGATGCTCCGCGCATCCGCTCCGGCCGCGCATCCGCTCCCGTCGCGGCTACGTCGCCCGGCACGGTCAGGTCGATGTCCGGTGCCGCCTGCGTGCCCGATCCGACTATCTGCTTCCAGGATGTGAAGAAGTAGCCGTAGTTGTTCGCCACGGCGAGGACCAGCGCGATCGTGAGGACCCTGACCGGAGACCAGCAGCCCCGCGGCGGCGATGCCGAGCAGGACGGCGAGGGGTTTTGCCAACAACGGCATGGCGACTTCTTCTCCCGCACGTCGGCCAACCCGCGCTGGTCGTCCGGGCGTGACGCTCCGCCCTGAAGCTGATCGTTTCCTGACGATCAGCAAGGGCCCTGCAAAAGGCCGGCCACGTCGGCACGCAGCGCCGAGAGCCGATCGGCAGCCCGGGCGCGCGCGGCGTCGACGTCCGCAGCGGGCGCCTCGACCACCTCGAGGTAGGCCTTGACCTTCGGCTCGGTGCCGCTCGGACGCACGATCACCCGGCCGCCTCCACGCAGGTGCAGTCGGAGCCCGTCGGTCGGCGGGAGTCCGCCGGCCGGAGGTGCGGCGAGGTCATCCACCGAATGGACGTCGGCGCCACCGAGCCGGATCGGGGGCGCCGAACGCAGCCGCCGCATCAGGTCCGCGATCGCGCTCGGGTCCGCCAGCCGCACCGACACCTGGTCGGTGGCGTGCACTCCGACGGCGAGGGCGCCGGCATCGAGGTCGTCCAGAAGGGTGCGTCCGTGCGCCTTCGCCGCGGCGGCCAGATCGGCGAGGACCAGCAGGGCGGACATGCCGTCCTTGTCGGCGACGTACTCCGGGTCGAGGCAGTACCCGAGCGCCTCCTCGTAGCCGAACGCCAGGCCGGGCACCCGCCCGATCCACTTGAACCCGGTGAGCGTCTCGGCGTAGTCGGCGCCCGCCTGGGCCGCCAGGGCGCCGAGCATCGAGCTGGAGACGATCGACGCGGTGAACACGCCGCCGGGGCGACGGGTGAGCAGATGCCGTCCGAGCAGGACGCCGACCTCGTCGCCACGCAGCATCCGCCAGCCCTTGACGTCCGGAACGGCCACCGCACAGCGGTCGGCGTCCGGGTCGTTGGCCAGCACCAGATCGGCACCGGTCCCCGCTGCCAGCGCCAGCGCGAGGTCGAGCGCACCGGGCTCCTCAGGATTCGGGAACGCGACCGTCGGGAACGCCGGATCGGGCTCAGCCTGGGCCGACGGCACCGCGAACGGCGCGAACCCGGCCTCGGTCGCGAGGGTGGCGACCGTGCCGCCGCCGACACCGTGCAGGGGTGTGTAGACGATCCGGATCGCGGCCCGCGCCTGGGCATCCGCGGTCCCGAGCTCAGTGAGCAGATCCCGCTGGCGTGCCAGGTAGGCGGCGACGATCTCGTCCGTGCCGATGTTCTGTGTCGGCTCGGCCCGCGGGATGCTGGCGAGCGGGCCAACCGCGTCGATCGCAACGGAGATCCCGACGTCGGCCGGCGGCACGATCTGGCTGCCGTCGCCGAGGTAGACCTTGTAGCCGTTGTCCGCCGCGGGGTTGTGCGAGGCCGTGACGACGACACCCGCGACGGCACCGAGATGCCGGATCGCGAACGGGACCAGCGGTGTCGGGAGCGGGCGGTCGAACAGCACCGGCCGGAACCCGTAGCCGGCGAAGACCTCGGCCGAGTCGCGGGCGAACACGTCGGAGTTGGTCCGCGCGTCGAAACCGACGACGACGAGCCCGCCGGCATGGCCGTTGGCGACGAGGTAGCTCGCCAGGCCCGCGGCCGCGCGCATCACCACCACCTCGTTCATCCGCTGCGGTCCGGCGCCGAGGGCGCCGCGCAGGCCGGCGGTGCCGAACTCCAGCCGGCCGTCGAACCGCGCGGCCAGCTCCCCGGTGTCACCGGTGTCGATCAGGGCCTGCAGCTCGGCACGGGTGGCCGGGTCGGGATCCTCGTCCAGCCACGACCGAACCCGGGCGGCGAGGTCGGTCGGGGTCGTCGGGGATATCCCCGGCACGGCTCAGTGCCCCGTGCTTCGGCACGGCAGCGCGCGCATCGCCTGCACGTAGTCGTTCGGCGCGTCCGCAGCCTCGGCCGCGTCGGCCAGGATGCCGATGGTCCGCGCCGACGGGAGCCCGCCTTCGAACGCGTCCAGCACGTAGAGCCACGCGATCGCGACGCCCTCGAGCGTCTGCACCCGCAGCCGGACCTTGTTGTAGAGCTGCAGATCCGTGCCCTCCCAGGCGTCCAGCGTCTTCTCGTCGGTCTCGGTCAGGTCGTAGAGAGCGACGAACACCTGCTCACCGGGCGCTTCGGCGATCGTCGGCATCGAGCCGTCCCAGCCGTGTTCCTCGCCGCCGAACGTGAGCCGCCACCCCACCAGCCACCCGGTGCCCTGCAGCGGCGAGTGCGGACACCGCTCGGCCATCTGCGCGGGGTCGAGGTTCGAGCCGTAGGCGGCGTAGATCGTCACGGTCGGAGAGCCTAATGGGACACAATGCTGGACGTGTCCGCTCCCAGAGTCGTGATCGTCGGCGGTGGCCCCGGCGGATACGAGGCCGCCCTGGTCGCCGCCCAGCTCGGGGCGAACGTCACAGTCGTCGACCGGGACGGGATCGGCGGATCGGCGGTCCTCACCGACTGCGTCCCCAGCAAGACCCTGATCGCGACCGCCGAGGCCATGCTCACCGTCGAGCGCGCCCACGACTTCGGGGTCGTCGTGCCGGGCAACGCCCGCGTCGATCTCGGCCTCGCCAACGCCCGCGTGAAGAAGCTCGCACTGGCACAGTCGACCGACATCTCGGCCCGGTTGGCGAAGGACGGCGTCGAGGTGATCCCCGGCACCGCGGTGCTCGAGTCACCCGAGCGGGTCGCCGTCACGACCACCGCGGGGGAGCGCACGACCCTGTCGGCCGACATGGTTCTGGTGGCCACCGGCGCGCACCCGAGAGTGCTGCCCGACGCCGTCCCCGACGGGGAGCGCATCCTCACCTGGACACAGGTCTACGAGCTCGGAGAGCTCCCCGAACGGCTCATCGTCGTCGGGTCCGGCGTCACCGGCGCCGAGTTCGCCGGTGCCTACCAGGTGCTCGGCTCGCAGGTCGTGCTCGTGTCCAGCCGCGACCGGGTCCTGCCCAGCGAGGATCCCGACGCCGCCGCCGTCATCGAGGTCGCCTTCACCCGGAGCGGGATGGAAGTGATGTCGCGCTCGCGTGCGGCCTCGGTCGAGCGCAGCGGCGACGGTGTCGTCGTCACCCTCACCGACGGGCGGGTCGTCGAGGGCTCGCACTGCCTGCTCGCCGTCGGGTCGATCCCCAACACCACCGGCATCGGCCTCGAGGCGGCCGGAGTGGCCTGCGACGACCGCGGGTTCGTCACCGTCGACCGGGTGTCCCGGACGACGGCACGCGGCGTCTACGCGGCCGGTGACTGCACCGGCGTGAACATGCTCGCCTCGGTCGCGGCCATGCAGGGACGCATCGCCATGTGGCACCAGCTCGGCGACGCGGTGATGCCGCTCGGGCAGCGGGCGGTCAGCGCCAACGTCTTCACCCAACCGGAGATCGCCACCGTCGGCTGGCAGGAGACCGACATCGCCGCGGAGGGCCTGCGCGCCGTGTCGGTGCTGCTGCCGCTGCCCGGCAACCCGCGCGCCAAGATGCTCGACATCCACGAGGGCTTCGTGAAGCTGTTCGCCCGGCAGGGGTCGGGGACCGTGCTGGGTGGCGTCGTGGTCTCGCCGCGCGCCAGCGAGCTCATCCACGCCGTCTCGCTCGCGGTGTCGCACAAGCTCACCGTCGACCAGGTGGCCGCGACATTCACGGTCTACCCGTCGCTGTCGGGATCGACCGCCGAGGCGGCCAGGCAGCTGCACACCGCCGTCCAGGGCTGATCAGCCCTGGACGGAGCCGGATGCTCAGCCGCCGAAGTCGCCGCCGCCGTCGAAGCCACCGCCGCTGTCGCCGCCGCCGAAGAAGCTGTCGCCACCGCTGCCGGAGAACCCGTCGCCGCTGCTGTCGCCACCGCCGTCACCACTGCCGCCGTCACTACCGCCGTCACTACCGCCGCCGTCACCGGAACCGGTGTCGAACGGGTTGGAGTTGTAGCCGCCGGAGAACGCGTCCGCGACGACCATGCCGACGAGGAAGCCGGGAAGCATCCCACCACCGGCGAACCCGCCGAAGTAGCCGGCCATCATCGGCTGGTACGCCGGTCCGGCCTGCCAGTAGGGGACCCGACGCGATCCGACCATCACCTGACGGGAGTCGGGCTCCGCACCCGCTGCGACCCGCTCGGCGTCGGCCGCGCAGGCCGGAACGTCGCGCGGTGTGCCACCGACCGGGGCCCAGGACACGTTCGTCGTCGACGGGCCGTGGTTCGGGTTGAAGAAGCACGGCGGGCGGCGAGTCGGCAGCGGCCGGCCGGCGAGCCGTTCCTGTACGCACTGCACCGCGTAGCGGCCGTCCTCGAGGATCGAGGTCACGTTGCGGATGTCGTCGGGCTTCCCGACCGCGGCGATGGAACTCTTCGCGTGATCGTAGGAGTCGAGCGCGCGCTGGTAGTCCTGCCGGGTGGCCGCGTCGAGGGTGTGGCCGGTGACCTCGATGTCGAGGTCGGTGAGCTCCTCGCCGAACTTGGTGATGTCCTCTTCGGTCGCCGCCGTCACCTTCGCGAGCTGGCTCTCGATCTCACGGTGCTGGTCGGCCTCGACGGTGCGTCGCGCACTCGATCGGCGGACGAACGTCACGATGGCGAACGCGACGATGAGGAGCAGGATCCACTTGGACATGTTCAGCCTCCGGGTCGGCGAGCCGGCCTGCTCGAGTGAGTCGGGGGCGCTGGCCTGGTCTGGGTGTGCTCATCCTGCCCGATAACGCCCAGCAAACCGAGCCGGCGGTCGGGGTCCGACGGTGACGTCAGTCGATGATCTCGGCGAGGATGTGGCCGCTCGGCACGGTCGTCCCGACCTCGGCCGCGATCTTCGTGACGGTGCCGGCGCGGTGCGCGGTGATCGGCTGCTCCATCTTCATCGCTTCGAGCACGACGATGAGGTCGCCCTCCGCGACGACGTCGCCGACGGCCACCGAGATCTTTACGATCGTGCCCTGCATCGGTGAGGTCAGCGCGTCCCCGGACGGCGCGGCGGACTGCTTGCTCCCGCCGGTCCGGCGGCCGGGCCGTTTCGAGGCGATCGCAGCGGCACCGGCCGCGGCGAGCGTTCCGATGGTGTCAGGCAGGACGACCTCGAGGCGCTTGCCGCCGACCTCGACGGTCACCCGGGTCCGCCCTGGGGGGCCGTCCGAACCTGCGGTGCCGGCGCCGTAGGGCTCGAGCGCGGTGCTCTTCGCGAACTCGGTCTCGATCCAGCGGGTGTGCACGCCGAAGCCGTCCTCGGCGGTGAACGCCGGGTCGGACACGACGGCGCGGTGGAACGGGATGACCGTCGGCATGCCGCCGACCTCGAACTCGGCCAACGCACGACGCGAGCGCTGGAGGGCCTCGTCGCGGGTGGCGCCGGTGACGATCAGCTTGGCGACCAGCGAGTCGAACTCGCCCGGCACCGTCTCGCCTTGCTCGTAGCCGGAGTCGACGCGAACGCCGGGACCCGACGGCGGCCGCCACCGGGTGAGCTTGCCGGGTGCCGGGAGGAAGTTGCGGCCGGGATCCTCCGCGTTGATGCGGAACTCGATGGATACGCCGCGAAGGGGCGGGTCGTCGAAGCCGAGCTCCTCGCCGTCGGCGATGCGGAACATCTGCCGCACGAGGTCGATGCCCGAGACCTCCTCGGTGACCGGGTGTTCGACCTGCAGGCGGGTGTTGACCTCGAGGAAGCTGATGGTGCCGTCGAGGCCGACGAGGAACTCACACGTTCCCGCGCCTACGTAACCGGCCTCAGTGAGAATCGCCTTGCTGGCTTGATAGAGCGTGTCGATCTGGGCCTGGCTCAGGTGCGGCGCCGGCGCCTCCTCGACGAGCTTCTGGTGCCGGCGTTGGAGCGAGCAGTCGCGGGTCGACACGACGACGACGTTCCCGTGGGTGTCGGCGAGGCACTGGGTCTCGACGTGGCGGGGGCGGTCGAGGTAGCGCTCGATGAAGCACTCGCCACGTCCGAACGCCGACGTCGCCTCGCGGACCGCGGAGTCGAACATCTCGGGGATCTCCTCGCGCGTGCGGGCGACCTTGAGCCCGCGTCCGCCGCCGCCGAACGCCGCCTTGATGGCGATCGGGAGGCCGTGCTCGTCGGCGAAGGCGAGGACGTCGTCGACGCCGTCGACCGGATCGGCCGTGCCGGGGACCAGCGGTGCGCCGACCTTGGCGGCGATGTGGCGGGCGCGGACCTTGTCGCCGAGCGATTCGATCGCGTGCGGGGGCGGCCCGATCCAGGTGAGGCCTGCGTCGATGCAGGCGCGCGCGAAGTCCGCGTTCTCGGCGAGGAATCCGTAGCCGGGGTGGATCGCGTCGGCATCGCTGCGGCGGGCCAGGTCGACGATCGTGTTGATCGACAGGTAGCTGGCGGCCGGGGTGCTGCCGCCCAGGGCGAACGCCTCGTCGGCGAGCCGCACGTGCAGTGCGTCACGGTCCTGGTCGGCGTAGACGGCGACGCTGCGCAGTCCGGCGTCGGCACAGGCACGGATGATGCGGACGGCGATCTCGCCGCGATTCGCGACGAGAACCTTCGAGATCGGCACTGGCGGTTCCCTCCTGGCGGCCCTCCTGGGCTGCACGGGAGTGTATGCGCCCGGTTCGGGTGTGGTGTTTCGGCGAGACCGTGCCGCCCAGGGTGACCGCACCCGAGCCGGCCGTGTCAGCTCTGGCGGCCCTAGGCTCCGGACATGAGCAGCCGGACAGTCGTCGTCATCGGGGCGACCAGCGGGATCGGGGCCGCTGTCGCCCGCCGGTTCGCCGACGACGGTGCGCACGTGGTCGCGGCCGGGTTGAACGCCGCGGGGTCACCGGCCGGACTCGCGTCAGGTGTGCGCGTCGTCGGGCTCGACGTCCGTGACGAGGGATCGCTGACCGACCTGTTCGCCGAGGTGGGCGACGTGGACGTACTGGTGAATGCAACCGGGGTGATCCGGCGCGGGGCGGAGTTCGACCCCGTCGTCTTCGCCGAGGTCATCGGGATCAACCTGACCGCGACGATGCGATCCTGCGTCGCCGCGAAGGACGGTCTGGCACGGCGACACGGCTGCATCATCAACGTGGCTTCGATGTTGAGCTTTCTCGGCGGCCCACTGGTTCCCGCCTACACAGCCAGCAAGGGCGGCATCGCCGCGCTGACGAGGTCGCTGGCCGTCGCGTGGGCCCCCGACGGGATCCGGGTCAATGCCGTTGCGCCGGGCTGGATCGCGACCGAGCTGACGAGCGCGCTGCGTGCGGATACCGTGCAGGCACAGCGCATTCTCGATCGAACCCCGATGGCCCGCTGGGGCGATCCGTCCGACATCACCGGCCCGGTCGCTTTCCTGGCCGGCCCCGATGCCGGGTTCGTGACCGGCGTCGTCCTCCCGGTCGACGGCGGCTACCTGGCGATGTGACGTTCGATCGCTGCCGAGACGCTGACTGAAGAATGCCCAACCGCAGAAGGGATTTCGCCATGACGACATCAGCCGGGGACGCGAACGTGCCGGTCGCTCCCCTGATCGCGGTCTCCGCCGACTACCCGCCCGAGATCGCCGTGCCGGCCGTTCCCGACGACGACCGGGTCTGGGTACCGCAGGCGCCCGACGTCTGGTTCCGTCCGCTGCTGCTCAACACCGTCACCGGCCAGTGGTGCAACCTGCTCAAGGTCACCCGCGCGGGCATCGTGTCGAGGCACCGGCACCCGGGTGCGGTGATGGGGTACGTGGTCGAGGGCAAGTGGCAGTACGACGAGCACGACTGGGTGGCCGAGACGGGCTCGTTCGTCTACGAACCGCCGGGGGAGATCCACACGCTGCGCGTCCCGCCGGACTGCACGCAGATGATCACGTTCTTCAACATCCTCGGCGCGATGATCTACGTGGACGACGCCGGCCGCCAGATCGGCTACGAGGACACGTTCACGAAGATCGACATGTGCCGCGCGCACTACGGGGCGAATGGGCTCGGCGCCGACTACGTGGACCAGTTCATCCGCTGACTGGCCTTGACAGGCCAGCTTTGGGGGTTGCCTGGGCAGACCCGGTTCCCGGAGCCGCGACGGCAGCCATAGGCTTGGCTGGCGTGCCATCCGGGGCCCTCAGGCCATGAGGGACCTCCCGTTCCGTCCGTCCGTCCCTTACGTGAAAGCGGTGACCATTCCGTGTCCGACCCCCAGCCGTTGGCTGTCCAGCTCTACTCCTTCCGTGACGCGCTCGCCGCTGACCGGCCGGCGACCCTGGCGAAGACCGCGGCCCTCGGATTCCGCGCGGTCGAGCCCTTCGGTATCGGCAACCCCGACGTCGACCCCGCCATCCGGGTCGAGAACGCCGAGGCGTTCCGTCGCGACCTCGACGCAGCCGGCCTGGTCGTGTCGTCCACCCACGGCTTCGCACCGCTGGGCCCCAACGCCGAGGCTGTCCTCGACGAGCTGGACGCACTCGGCACCGACATCCTCATCGCCCCGTCGCCCGGCCTGTTCCCCGGCCTGAAGGACACCAACTGGGAGTCCTCCGACGAGGTCAAGAAGTTCGCCGAGGCCGTCAACACGGCCGCGGAGAACGCCGCCCGCCGCGGGAAGAAGTTCGGCTTCCACAACCACTGGAGCGAGCTCGCGATCCAGCCCGACGGGACCACCGGGCTCGAGCGCATGTATTCCTTCGCCGCCGACAACGTGATCGCCGAGGTCGACCTCTACTGGGTCAACGTCGGCGGCGCGAACCCGGCGAAGATCGTCAGTTCGATCGGCGACCGCGTGTACCTCGTCCACGCCAAGGACGGCGCCGGGACGCTAGACCAGAAGGCGCCCATGGTCGCGGTCGGCGACGGGAGCGTCGACAACGACGCCGCGATCGCCGCCGGGAAGCAGATCGGCTGGCACATCATCGAGCTCGACGAGTGTGCGACCGACGTGTTCGAGGCGGCCCGCAAGGGCGCGCAGCACCTGGTCGACGGCGGCTACTCCCGCTGGAACATCTGATGGTGGACGATCTCCGGCTCGCCCTCGTCGGCGTCGGCAACATCTCGACGATCTACATCAAGATGCTCGGCGAGATCCCCGGCGTGCACCTGGTCGGTGTCTCCGACGCGCTCGAAGGGCGTGCGGAGGAAGTCGCCGCTGCTCACGAGGGTCTTCGCGCCCTGACCGTGGACGAGGCGGTCGGCTCGGCCGACGGCATCGACGCGATCATCAACCTGACGATCCCGTCCGCGCATGCCGACGTGTCGCTGGCGGCCATCGCGGGTGGACGTCACGTGTACACCGAGAAGCCGCTGGCGACGAACACCACCGACGGTGCGAAGGTGCTGGCCGCCGCTGCTGCTGCCGGCCTGCGGATCGGCTGTGCGCCCGACACGGTGCTCGGCGCGGGTATCCAGACGGCCCGCAACGTCATCGACCAGGGGACCATCGGTACCCCGGTGGCGGCGACCGCGTTCTTCACCGCCCGGGGCCCGGACAACTGGCACCCGAACCCGTACTTCTTCTACCAGTCCGGCGGCGGACCGTTGTTCGACGTCGGCCCGTACTACATCGCCAGCCTGATCCAGCTCCTCGGGCCGATCAAACGGGTGACGGCGATGGCACGTCCGTCGTTCACCGAGCGCCCGATCACGGCCGGCCCGAACGCGGGCAACGTGATCAAGGTCGACGTCGACACGCATATCAGCGCGACGATCGAGCACGAGAGCGGCGTGCTGTCGACGCTGATCGCCTCGTTCGACATCCAGAAGGCGCGGCTGCCGCGCATCGAGGTCTACGGGGCCGACGGCACCGTGTCGGCGCCCGACCCGAACACCTTCGCCGGTGACGTCGAGGTGTTCCTGCCCGGTGGCGAGTGGACCAAGGTCGACTACTCGGCCGGCATCACCGATGCTCAGCGTGGCATCGGCGTGGCCGACATGGGCCGTGCGATCCGGCACGGCGAGCAGCACCGTGCGACCGGTGAGATGGGCTACCACGGTCTCGAGGTGACGGAGTCGATCCTCGCGTCCGCCCACAGCGGGTCCGCCGTCGACATCACCAGCACAGCGGTCCGGCCGGCGCTGATGCCGCTGGCGGATTTCTCGTACTTCGCCGGCTGAGCCGGTCCGGCGCGGTTCGCTCCGCACAGCACCCGAACGCGCGTCGACCCTGCCCTGGGTCGGCGCGCGTTCGTCGTTCCGGCGTGGTGGGGCCCCGCGAGTGCCAGACTCACGCCGGTGACGGGGATGCGGCTCGGGCGGACGGGGCTGGTGGTGCGTGCCGCCGTCTCCGGGGTGCTTCTCGCTGCGCTGGTGCACGGGTCGATCGGCGGGAGCGACGACTGGTGGCCGTTCGGGCCGATGTCGCAGTACGCGATGACCGTCACGGACAACGACCGGATCGTCTCGACCTACCTGATGGCGGACACGGTCGACGGCCGGCGGATCCGGATGCGGCTGTCGTCCACCGGTTGCGGGATCGGCCGCGCGGAGATCGAGGGACAGGCAGGGTCGATCGTCGCGGACCCGTCCCGGCTGCAGACGATCGCCGAGAGCTGTGAGCGGCTCCATCCGGATGCGCCTCGATACGTCCGGATCGATCTGGTCCAGGACACGACCGTCCTCGGTCACGGGCGAGCCGGCCGGCCGACGACCGACGTCCTGACCACCTGGGTGGTGAGACCGTGACCGGTGCCCATGGCCTCGAGGCCGTTCGCAGGTGGTGGTTCCCGCCGGTCGCCGTGGCGCGGCTGGCCTGGTTGCGCACGTTCCTGTACCTGTTCGTGATTCTCGACATCCACCTGTTCGTCGACGATGTGCTGCCGAAGGGGCACACACCCGAGCTCTACCACCCGCTGCTGGTCGGCCGAGTCGTGCATCTGCCGCCGCCCTCGGTGCCCCTGACCTGGGCGTTGTGGGCGGTGATCGTGGTCGGATCGCTGGTTCTTGCGGCGGGTCGGTTGCCGCTGACGGTCGGGTACCTCGTCGCGGCCGCCTTCACCTGGTGGATGGTGATCGGGATGAGCTTCGGAAAGGTCGACCACGATCACCTGGCGCTCGTGCTCGCTGTCTGGGTGATGCCGTCGGCCCACCGGGCCCGGTGGACCGACGAGGGTGCGAGTGAGCAGGTCGGCTGGACGGTCAGGTGGATCCAGATCGCGACGGTCGCGACATATTCGCTGTCCTGGTTGACCAAGACGGCGAACTCGTCGTGGACGGCCGCGTGGCCGCAGGGTCACGTACTGGCGTGGGCGGTCATCCGTCGGGCCAACACGGTCAATGCGCAGCTGCTGGAGCATCCGTGGATGCTCCGGCCCATGCAGTGGGTCGTCTACTGCGCGGAGTTCCTGAGTCCGATGGTGCTGTTCCTGCGCCGGCGGGCGTTGCTGGCCGCCGCGTTGTTCTGGATGGGCTTCCACGTCATGACGTTCGTCCTGCTGGGGATCCACTTCCTGCCGACGGTCGTCTGCTGGCTGTCGTTCGCGCCGCTTGAGCGCCTGACACCGCTACTGCGCCGTCTGTCCGGCCAGTCCGTGCGTGACCAGCCCCGTTCACTGCTCGACAGCCCCATGCATGAGGTTGTCGACCAGTGAACAGGGCTGTCGGTGGCTCGAACCTCGGGGCGCGGGGTCGTTCGTCGGCAGCGAGGCGGAATCCCGAGTGAGTGAGCAACCGCCGTGACGAGCCGGCCCGCCGTCCGAGCGTCCTTCGTTCTTCAGAAGGCAGGAGCCCAGGAAAACCCGTGGAGCAAGCGACTTCTCGTCCGTAGGGTCGTCGGCATGGTCATGTACACGGTGATGGTCGCTCGTGACCGCGTCCGGGCAACAGCGCTGGGGATGGCATGCGCTTGACGACCGCTGGGCGCGGCGCATCGTCGCCGCGGCCGCCATCGAACCCGGCGATCTCGTCCTCGACATCGGAGCCGGCACCGGTGCCCTGACCGCCCCGTTGGTCAAGGCCGGGGCTCGCGTCGTCGCCATCGAACTCCACGATCGGCGGGCCGACGTGTTGCGGCGCAGGTTCGCCGGCGCGCAGGTGACCGTCGTCCGCGCCGATGCCACCGACCTCTGGCTCCCGTCGAAGTCGTTCAAGGTCGTCGCGAACCCGCCCTACGGACTCCTCACCGCCATCGTGAAACGCCTTGTCAGCAACGGATCGCGGCTCCAGTCGGCTGATCTCGTTGTGCCGGCCTGGTTCGTCACCAAGGTCTGCAACGGCGAGCTCGCCGGCACCCGGAGGTGGGCCGGCACGTTCGACGTCGGTCGGGGCCTGACGGTGCCGACACGTGCGTTCAGTCCCGCGCCGCGGGTGGGATCGGCGGTCCTGCGAATCCAGCGGAAGGCGTCGGTTCGTCGGTGAGGACGTGGTTGGCCAGCGGCAGCAGTCCGGCGCGTGCCAGCGGATCCGCATCGGACGTCGGAGCGGCCACCGCACGGTAGGTCCGCGGCGGCACTCCGTAGACATGCCGGAACCGGCGGGAGAAATGGAACGGGTCGACGAACCCGCACGCCTCGGCGACCTGCGCCACGCTCAGGTTGCTCCGTCGAAGGAGAACCGCGGCCCGGCCGAGTCGCAACAGCTCGACCACCTCGGCCGGGCCGACTCCGAACTCCGCGCGGCAGATCCGCGACAGGTGGCCCGGGCTCAGCCCGACGCCGGACGCGAGCTCGCCCACCCCGACCGGGCTGACTCCGGCGGCCCGCCACCGCACCGCGAGCCAGTCGGCGAGCCGGTTCACGTGCCGGCCGCTGTCGGAGTCCGCCAAGGGCAGCGGCCCGTCGACGAACAGGCGAAGGAGGAACTCGGTGCTCGTCCGGATGGCCGAGACGGCGCGCGGGTCCTGACTCGTGGGCAGCCAGGTGAGGTACCGGCAGAGCGACGCCATCGGGTCGTCGGCCGTCAATGCGCGGGTCAGCGGCCAAGCCGACCGCGTGTCCGGTGCTACGTCGGCGGCGAGGCTGAAGTGGACGTAAGCATGCTGAGACACGGCATACGGCGTCCAGTGGTACTCGTCGGTCATGCCCGGTTGTGAGAGCAGCAGCCGCCCGGGTGCGAGGTCGAACTGCCGCTGCGGGAGTCCAGGTGTGTCGATCGTGCAGGTCGCGGAGCCCCGCAGGAGCCAGACGAACTCATAGTCCTGCAGCTCCCGCGGACCGAATGAGGCAGCAGGCGGGAACTCGACGAGTGTGGGGCCGTGCTCGATCGAGCGCGTGCTCAACTGAACGGACTCAGACGTGGATGTCACGATCAGCCAGGTTAGCCCGTCGCGCAGTCATGGTTGCACGGTGTGCCGCGGGTCATAGTTGATGCATGACCCTTACCGAGTCCAGGCCGTCGTCCGCTCCGGCGGGCGTCGTGCTACACGACCAGGTCGACGACGCGTTCGTCGAGCAGTACCACCGCGACGGCTTCGCGGTTCTCCGCAACGCACTCTCACCCGACGACCTTGAGGCGCTGCGGGCCGAGACGATCCGGCTGGTGCGCGGCGATCTCGGCGGACTGACCGGTGCCGCGCCGATCGTGTCCCCGGACGACACCGACGAGGAGGCGATGCGCAAGTACCTCTGCATCCACTTCCCGCACAAGCTCTCGGACGTGTTCGCGCGCTACATGCACCAGCCGGTCATCGTCGATGCGCTGACGAAGGTCATCGGCCCGAACGTCAAGGCCATGCAGTCGATGTTCTTCATCAAGGCCGAGGGCAAGCCCGGCCAGGCCTGGCACCAGGACGAGTTCTACATCCCGAGCCGCGACCGCTCGATCACCGCCGCTTGGATCGCGATCGACGACGCGAACGTCGACAACGGCTGCCTGTGGGTCATCCCCGGCTCACACGCCCCTGGCATCATCTACCCCGACCGCGAGCACGACGACGAACGCTTCGACTGCTCGGTCGAGCTCTACAACTTCCCCTACACCGACGCCGACGCCGTGCCGGTCGAAGTGCCCGCCGGTGCGGCCGTCGTGTTCAACGGGTATCTGCTGCACCGATCCCTGCCCAACAACGGGGTCAAGGGATTCCGCCGCGCGTATGTCAACCACTACATGAGCGCCGAGTCGCTGCTGCCCTGGCGGCTGCCGCGTGAACACGAGCACATGGCGAAGACCGACGACCGTGACATCACCATGGTCGCCGGCGTCGATCCGTATGCCTACAAGGGAATCGAGGACCGACACCAGGCTTATGTGCGGCCCGACCGCGAGGGCGGTTGCGAGCGCTGACGCAGGTGCGCGGCGGTTGGCTGGATCCGCTCGACCCGGCCGCGTTCGGGGACCCGCCGGCGCGTACGCGGATCGCGCCGTTCTGGTTCGTCAACACCGACCTCGGTGTCGACGACGCGCGCCGCCAGATCCAGGCGATGGCCGACGGCGGTTGCGGCGGTTTCTTCATCCATCCCCGCCAGGGCCTGCGGGTGCCCTACCTTTCCCAAGCCTGGTTCGATCTCGTGCGGGCGATGGTCGTCGAAGGCGCCGAGGTCGGGCTCGAGGCCTGGCTGTACGACGAGTACCCCTACCCGTCCGGGATCGCCGGCGGGCTGGTGACGGCGAACCGCCCGCACACGCGGGCGAGGGTGCTCGAGCGGACCGATGTCAGCGTGACGGGCGGGCAGGCCGTCGACGTCGCGCTGCCGATGGGCCGGCTCGTGAGCGCGCTGGCGGTTCCCGTCGTCGAGGGTCGGTTGCGGTTCGACGACGCACTCGACCTGCGCCGCCAGGTCGGTGTGGTCCTTGCCGGCGACCACTACCTGCACTGGCCGATGCCGCACATCCCGTACAACTCGCGCCGCTACACCGCCGACGGCGGCCGGCTCGTCCTGCGCTGGGTTCCGCCGCCGGGGGACTGGCGGATGCTGGCCGCCGTCGAGGTCGACCAGCGCGGCTTCAAGTACTACGACTGGTTCGTCGACCCGCTGGTCCCGGGTGCGGCCGAGGAGTTCCTGGCGGTGACCCACGAGCGATACGCCGAGGAGCTGGGCGAGTGGTTCGGGACGGTGATCCCGGGGATCTTCAGTGACGAGATCGAGGCACCGGCGTGGTCGCCGGAGCTTGCGCAACCGCTGGCCAGACACGGCATCGACCTCGCGACCGAGTTGCCGGCCCTGTTCTACGACGACCACCCGCGCGCCGATTCGGTGCGACGCCGCTGGCATGAGGCCAGGCTCACGTTGTTCGCGAGCCGCTGGGAGCGGCCGATCCGGGACTGGTGTGACGCGCACGGCCTGATCTGGGCCGCCGAGAAGCCGGTCGAGCGTCCGTCGCAGTTCTGGGAGGTCGCGCAACCGGCCACCGACGCCGGCCACCGGCGCGTCGACGACGGGCCCGAACCGGTGCCGACCGCCCTCCGCGCGAACAACCGAGCCGCGATGGCGGCCGCGGAGCAGAGCAGTCGCGAGGAGGTGCGTTGCGAGAACTTCCACAGCATCGGCTGGGGCGCCACCCTGGCCGATCAGAAGTGGGCCACCGACTGGCTGGTCGTGCACGGCGTGAATCGCTTCACCCCGCACGCCTTCTATGCGACGAGCTCTGGCCTTCGCAAGCACGACGCGGCACCGTCGTTCTTCGTGCAGACGCCGGCGTGGGCGCACTACCGCGCGCTGGCCGACTACACGGGCCGGCTCTGCCTGGCGGCGAGCAGCGGCCGGGAGGCGGCCCGCATCGCCGTCCTGTACCCCACCGGGGTGCTCGCCGCCGGCGGTCGGCCGGCTGCCGCTACCGCGAATACCCTGCTGGAGTTGATGAATCTCCTCCTCGGCGAACACCACATGTTCCATCCGGTCGACGCGCAGGCGCTGCTCCGCGGCCATGCCACCGGCGACGGTGCGCTCGAACTCGGGCATACGCGCTACGAGGTGCTCGTCCTGGCGGCCGACCCGGACGACGACAGTCGCAGCGCCGTCGAGGCCGCCCACGCCGCCGGTGTTCGTGTGCTGACACCTGAGCTGTCGGCCGCGGAGCTGTTGTCCGAACTCGAGGATGCTCGCGTCGTCTCGGTGCGCGCCTCCGGTTCCGCTACCGAACTCCCCGACGTGTGGAGCCTGGTGCGTGAGACCGGCCCGCAGTACCTCGTGCTGCTCGCCAACACGACGGGTGTGCCCGTCACCGTCGACGTCGTGGTGCCTGAACCCGTCGGGTCGTGGGAGCGCTGGAACTGTGAGACCGGTGCGGTGACGTCGCTGCCCGGGCTGGACCGATTGGGCCTGCCTGCTTGGGGATCCGCGCTGCTGGTGGGGTCGAGGCTCACGGCCGGCGCGACCGATCGGGCAGCGCCGCCGACTGTGGCGGCGGCTGCGCCGGACCGCGAACCAGTCCCGCTCGACGGCACCTGGGAGCGCGTGCTCGACCGCCCGAACGCACTGCGGCTCAACCGCTGGCTCGCTCATGCGGTGCCCGCCGACGATGATCCGGAGGCGTTCGCCGTCCCCGGCTCCGACGATTCCGGCTGGACTGCGGTCGAGGCCGTGCCGCTGCGCTACCGCGACACCGAGCAGAACGTCTGGGTCGACCAGCTCGCGCTGCCCGTGCGTCCGGCAACCGTCTGGTACCGACGGCACCTCGAGATCGATGCCGCCGGAGTTGCCGGTGACGGCATGCTCCGGATCGAGGACGGCGCGATCGAAGGTGCCTGGACGCTCTACGTCAACGGCGCCGAGGTCGACCCCGTCACCGGCCGCGCCGAAGCAGGGCCGGCCGGCTACCTGGCCGACGTCCTGCTGCTCCCGATCGGGCACCTGCTGACCGCCGGGGACAACGTCCTGGCCATTCGCGTCGCCGCCCGGCCGGAGTCATCGCCCGGCGGCACACCCGAACTGCGTACACCGCTGCACCTGGTCGGGACGTTCGACGTCGGCGGGACCCCAGACGTGCGAACGCTGCAACGGCCCTTGCCTGGCAGCGGATTCGGCGACCGGGTGGGAATTCCGCACTTCGCCGGCCGGATCGCCTACCGTCGCCGGCAGCAAACCGGCGGGGTGTCGCTGGTCCTCCCGGACACGATCGGCGACCCGGTCGGGGTCAGCTTCGCCGACGACGACCTCGGCGTGCGCTGCTGGCCGCCGTACCGCTGGGATCTACCGCCCGGCAACGGAGATCTCGTCGTCGAGGTGACCACGACCATGCTGCCGTTCTACGAGGGGCAGCAGTGGGTCGACGGCCAGGCGATCGATCGCTGACTAGAGCGCGACCGGCTGGTGGCTGGTCGCCGACGCGATCATCGCCTCGGTGATCGCAAGGCTGCCCAGGTTCCCGGCACCCGCCGTCTCCGGCGCGCGACGCTGTGCGAGCGCGAGGGCGAACTCGTGCAGGCCGCCGGCCCGGTCCAGGTGCGGCAGCTTCGGTAGTGCGACCGGCTCGATCCGTCCGTCGTCCCGGCGGATCTGCACGGCATCAGTCGCGGCCGGATCGTCGAGCCCGCCCTGGCGGCTCGTCCACGTCACCTCGGCCTTGTCGAACGACATCCGCCAGTCACCGGCCCATGTCGTCTCCGGCGCCGGGCTGATCCAGCTGCCGCGGTAGCTCACCGTCAGGTCGCCGAACTCGAGCACGCCGGCACCGGCGGGCGGACCGCTGTACGGATAGCCGTCCGGGTTCCAGGTCCGGCAGAACACCGACGTCGCGTCCAGGCCCGTGACCGCGCGCATCAGGTCGAAGTGGTGGATGGACATGTCCGAGAGAAGCGGTTGGGCCAGCGGCGGCTTGCGGGTACGGATCGGCCCCATCCGCACAGGTTTGCGGAAGTCGACGTCGATCGAGAGCAGCCGGCCGAGCTTGCCGGACGCGACCACCGCCTGAACGGCTCGCACGGCCGGGAAGAAGCGGTAGTTCTGGCTCACGGCGACGGTCAGCCGGCGGGCGGCGGCGAGGTCGACGAGTGCCTGGGCCTCGGGCACCGTGGACGCGAACGGCTTCTCCACCAGGACATGCCGACCGGCCTGGAGGGCTTCGGTCACCACCGGTGCGTGGCCGGGCAGGTTCGTCGTCACCAGGACGGCATCGGGGTCGGTCGCGGCGATCGCCTCGGCCAGCGTGCCGAAGCAGTCGTCCTCGGTCGCCAGCCCGCTCGCGAGGACGGCCTTCAGCGCGGCCGAGGACATGTCGACGTAGCCGACCGCCTCGACCTCCGGCACCGACGGCACCACCTCCGAGGCCCAGCTGTTGCCGAAGCCACCGATCCCTACCTGCACGATCCTGATCGTCATCGTCGTCCTTCCCGGGCCACCGAAACGGCCCAGCTCACAAGGGGTACTTGCACGGGCAGTCGCTCATGTCGCAGCGACCAGGTGTCGGCCGCCATCTTCACGTTCGCGGGGAACAGGCCCGACGAACAGCACGGCGCTGGCCAGTTCGGCCGCCCCGGACGCATACGTCCAGCGGCGCGGGGAACCGAGCCGGCGCGAGACGATGGAGTCGAAGCCGGCGGGCCGGGCGAAGTGTGCGACACCGGTCGTCAGCAGCAGCCCAGCGAGCGCGACGCTGCGTTTACTCATGAGGCCTACACATCTGCGTCCCTGTCTTCCGGTTTCGGCTCGTCGAGAACCCACAGGTCGGTCCACGTGACGCCGAGGTCGAGACACATCGCACGCAGCAACGGCAGCGACACCCCGATCACGTTGTGCGGATCGCCCGCCAGCGCCTCGACGAACGCGCCGCCGAGGCCGTCGATGGTGAAGCCGCCGGCAACCGCCATCGGCTCCCCGCTGGCGATGTAGGCGTCGATCTCGGCGTCGGTGATGTTGGCGAAGCTCACCACCGTCGACGCGACCGCGGTGCGGGTCTCGCCATCGGGCAGCCGGACCAGGCAGTGGCCGGTGTGAAAGGTGCCGCGGCGCCCGCGCATCGCCTGCCACCGCTTGCGGGCGACCCCGGCGTCGTCGGGTTTGCCCAAGGCGACACCTTCGAGTTCGAGCAGCGAGTCGCACGCCAGCACCAGCGTCGGGTCGGACATGTGCAGCATCCCGAGCACCGCCCGTGCCTTCGCCTCGGCGAGCGCCTCGACCAGCTCGCGCACGGTGTCGGCGCGGATGGCGTCCTCGTCGATCCCGGGGACGACCACCTTGGGCGACAGTCCCGCCGCCTGCAGAGTCGCCAATCGACCCGGCGACCCGGAACCGAGGACGAACCTCACGGGCGGGCCATCGCGGCCCGGAACGGGGCGAGACCGATCGAACCGAGGTCGAGCGCGCGACGGTGGAAGGTCTTCAAGTCGAAGTCCGCGCCCTGGGCACGGCGGGCCTCGTCGCGGACATCGAGCCACACCCGCTCACCGACCTTGTATGACGGCGCCTGGCCTGGCCAGCCGAGGTAGCGGGCCAGCTCGAACCGCAGCGAGGCATGGTCGAGCCGGGCGTGCTGGGTGAGGAATTCCCAGCCCAGCTCGGGATTCCAGGTCTCGCCGGGGTGGAAGCCGAACGGGTTGTCCGCCGGGATCGGGAGCTGGAGGTGCAGCCCGATGTCGAGGATCACCCGGGTGGCGCGGAACCCCTGGCTGTCGAGCATGCCGAGCTTCGCGGCCGGGTCGTCGAGGTAACCGAGGTCGTCCATCAGCCGTTCGGCGTAGAGCGCCCAGCCCTCGCCGTGACCCGACACCCAGCACGACATCCGCTGCCAGCGGTTCAGCAGGTCGCGGCGGTAAGCGGTCTGGGCGATCTGAAGGTGATGGCCGGGGACGCCCTCGTGGTAGACGGTCGTCAGCTCGCGCCAGGTGGAGAACTCGTCGACTCCCTTGGGTACCGACCACCACATCTGACCCGGGCGGCTGAAGTCCTCGCTCGGCCCGGTGTAGTAGACGCCGCCGTCGTGGACCGGCGCGATCCGGCAGTCGAGCCGGCGGATCGGGTCGGGGATGTCGAAGTGGGTGCCTGCGAGGGCGTCGACGGCCTCGTCCGAGCGGGCCTGCATCCAGTCGCGAAACGCGTCCTTGCCGGCGATCCGGGTGGTGGGATCCGCGTCCAGCGCGGCGACCGCCGCGTCGATGTCGGGGCTCCCGGTGATCTGCGCGGCGACGAAATGCATCTGCTCCTCGATGCGCGCGAGTTCGACGAAGCCCCAGAGATAGGTCTCCTCGAGGTCGATCGTCTCGCCGAGGAACGCGCGCGAGGTGAGGGCGTAGATCTCACGGCCGACGGCGTCCTGCTCGCGGGCCTGCGGCGCCAGTTCGGTGCGCAGGAAGTCGCCGAACTCCGCAACCGCAGCCGTAGCTGTCGCAGCCGCGGCGGTCAGGTCGTTGGTCAGCGACGGGTGGTTGTCCTTCGCACCGCCGACGAGATCGCTGAAGACGTCCTCGCCGGGCTCCGTCCAGCCGGCGATCTGCTCGAGTACCGCGGCGACCTGGCGACGGCTGGTCACCTGGCCGGCACCGGCGTACTCGCGCAGCGTCGAGGTGTAGCCGGCCAGTGCGGCCGGGACGCCGCGGAGCCGGGTGGCGATCGCGACCCAGTCCTCCTCGGTGTCGGAGTCGGCCAGGTCGAACACCTCGCGGACGGAGTGCAGCGGCGAATCGATGACGGACAGCTGGCTCTGCGGGATGCCGGCGTCGCCGAGCTCGACGGCCAGCGACAGCCGCTCGGTCATGGCCTCGACGGCGACCCGCTCGGACTCGTCGGCCGGCGCGACGGCGGCCAGCTGCCGAAGTGTCGCCCGATCGAGCTCGGCCCGCTCGGCGAAGCCGGCCGGGGAGAAGTCGGTGAGCGACGAGGCGACACCTTCCTCGGCGATGCCGACGAAGGTCGCCTCGATCGGGTCGAGGCGCGCCGATGCGACGACGAAGGCCCCGGCGATGAGGTCGACTGCGCGGGCTTGTCGGTCTGAGCTTGCGTCGATCGGCTCGGAGGTCACATCGCCAGGTTAGTGCGGCGGCCGCAGGCTCCCCGCCCGCCGGTCCGGCTGCGGCCGCAGGCTCAGAGCGGGATGTTGCCGTGCTTCTTCGGCGGCAGCGTGGCCCGCTTGGTCCGCAGCATCCGCAGCGCTCGCACGATCTCGATCCGGGTCTCGTGCGGGGAGATCACTGCATCGACGTACCCGCGCTCCGCGGCGATCCACGGGTTGAGCAACGTGTCCTCGTACTCGGTGATCAGCTCGGCCCGCCGTGCCTCCGGCATCTCGTGCGCCGCCAGCTCGCGCCGGTAGAGCAGGTTCACCGCACCCTGCGCGCCCATCACCGCGATCTGCGCCGTCGGCCAGGCGAGGTTGACGTCGGCGCCGAGGTGCTTGCTGCCCATCACGTCGTAGGCACCCCCGTACGCCTTGCGGGTGATCAGCGTGATCAGGGGCACCGTCGCCTCGGCGTAGGCGTAGATCAGCTTCGCACCGCGCCGGATGATGCCGTTCCACTCCTGGTCGGTGCCGGGCAGGAACCCGGGGACGTCGACGAGGGTGAGGACAGGGATGTTGAACGCGTCGCAGGTGCGGACGAACCGCGCGGCCTTCTCCGAGGCGTCGATGTCGAGGCAGCCGGCGAAATGCAGCGGCTGGTTCGCGACCACGCCGACGCTGTGCCCGTCGATCCGGCCGAACCCCACCACGATGTTCGTCGCGAAGAGCGCGTGCACCTCGCAGAACTCGCCGTCGTCGAGGATGTGCTCGAGCACGTCGTGGATGTCGTACGGCTGGTTGGCCGAGTCCGGCATCAGGGTGTCGAGCTCACGCTCGAGGTCGGTGATCTCGAGGTCGGACTTCTCGCCGAAGGTCGGGGCGGGTTCGAGGTTGTTCGAGGGCAGGTAGGACAGCAGGGTGCGGACGTAGTCGATCGCGTCCTCCTCGTCGGTACCGAGGTAGTGGGCGTTGCCCGAGCGGCTGTTGTGGGTGCGCGCGCCGCCGAGTTCCTCCATCGTCACGTCCTCGCCCGTGACCGTCTTGATGATCTCCGGCCCGGTGATGAACATCTGCGACGTCTTGTCGACCATCACCACGAAGTCGGTCAGCGCGGGGGAGTAGACGTCGCCGCCCGCGGCCGCGCCCATGATCAGCGAGATCTGCGGGATCACGCCGGACGCGAGGGTGTTGCGCCGGAAGATCTCGCCGTAGAGGCCGAGCGAGACCACACCCTCCTGGATGCGGGCGCCACCACCTTCGTTGATGCCGATGATCGGGCAGCCGACCTTCATGGCGAGGTCGAGGACCTTGAGGATCTTCTCGCCGTTCACCTCACCGAGGCTGCCACCGAAGATCGTCACGTCGCGGGAGAACACACAGACCTGGCGGCCGTCCACGGTCCCGTAGCCCGAGACCACACCGTCGCCGTAGGGCCGGTTGGACCCCAGCCCGAATGCCGTGGAACGGTGCCGGGCCAGCTCGTCCAGCTCGACGAACGAGCCGGGGTCGAGCAGCAGCTCGATGCGTTCGCGGGCCGTCAGCTTCCCCTTGGCGTGCTGCGCCTCGACGGCACGGGCCGAGCCCGCGTGGATCGCCTCGTCGAGCCGGTGCTCGAGTTCGGCCAGCTTGCCGGCGGTCGTGTGCGGCGCGAGTTCGGCAGATCCCAACGGTGTCGGTCCAATGGCTTCTGGGTCGCCGGGCGCGGGCGTCGGAGTCAACGGGAGGTCCCTTCGGGTGCGGTCGCAAGCGGACGCCACCGTACTCCCGTCACGGCCTCGTCATGGTCCACGGTTAGTCTGCCCGGCATGACGTCAAGCCCATCGGCGCAACCCGAATCAGACGCCGGACGACGTGGTCAGGCACGCCACGAGATGCCCGATCCGCTGCGTGCGGACGTCCGTCTTCTGGGCGAACTACTCGGCCAGGTCCTGGCCGAGTACGGCGGCCACGAGCTGCTGGGCGATGTCGAGCGGTTGCGTGAGCTGACGATCGCCGCGCACGGCGAAGCGGGGCTGTCCGCCGTCGAGGGGGCGGAGGCGCTCGTCGCCGGGCTCGAACCGGTGCGCGCCGAGGAGGTCGCCCGCGCCTTCACCTGTTACTTCCACCTGGTCAACCTGGCCGAGGAGTTCCACCGCGTCCGGGTGCTGCGCCAGCGTGAGTCCGAGGCCGGCTCGGCAGTTGGCGTGAATGGCCGCGGCAGCGCACCTGCGGACTCGCTGCCCGGTGCGATCGCTGCGCTCGCGTCGGAGGTCGGCGACGAGGAGGCCGCCCGCCGGCTGCAGGGCCTGCAGTTCCGGCCGGTCCTCACCGCACACCCGACCGAGGCGCGGCGGCGTGCGATCGGCTCCGCGATCCGGCGCATCTCCGTCCTCGTGGCCGAGCGCGACGACCCCCGGCTCGGCGGCACGGCGCTGCTGGAGAACCGCCGGCGTCTGCTCGCCGAGATCGACGGGCTCTGGCGTACGGCGCAGCTTCGGATGACGAAGCCGTCGCCGCTGGACGAGGTCCGGACGGCGATGGGCGTGTTCGACGAGACCCTCTTCCAGGTGCTCCCGGAGGTCTATCGCCGGCTCGACGATGCGCTCCAGGGCGATTCGGCCGGCCTGGTCAAGCCGATCGCGCCGGCGTTCGTCCGGCTCGGCAGCTGGATCGGGGCCGACCGCGACGGCAACCCGAACGTCACCGCGCGGGTCACCCGGGCGGCTGCCGCGATCGCGTCCGAGCACGTGCTGATCGCGCTGGAACGGGCCACCACCCGGATCGGCCGGGCGCTCACGATCGATGCCGCGACCACGCCGGCCTCGCCCGAGCTGGACGCCCTGTGGCAGCGGCAGCGGCAACTGGCCGAGGACTTCAGCGCCGACGTGGCCGAGCGTTCACCGAACGAGCCGTACCGGCGGGTGCTGCTGGTGGCGGCCGAACGCCTCAGCGCCACCCGGCGTCGCAACGCCGACCTGGGCTACGCGACCGCGGCCGAGTTCGCCGCCGATCTGCTGGTGGTGCAGAACTCGCTGCTGGCAGCCGGTGCGCCGCGGGCGGCCTACGCCGACCTGCAGCAGCTGATCTGGCAGGTGCAGACCTTCGGGTTCCACCTGGCGGAGCTGGAGGTTCGGCAGCACTCGGCCGTGCACGCGAAGGCACTGGCGAACATCGCCGAGGGCAACTCGACCGAGGCCCAGACCGCCGAGGTGCTCGAGGTCTTCCGCACGATCGCCACCCTGCAACGGCGTTACGGGCAACTGGCGTGCAGTCGCTACATCGTCTCGTTCACGCAGAGGGCCGGCGACATCGCCGCGGTGTATCAGCTTGCCGAGGCCGCGCTCGGCTCGCCGGAAGCCGCGCCCGTCCTCGACGTCATCCCGTTGTTCGAGACCTTCGACGACCTGACCGCCTGCGTGGACATCCTCGACGAGGTGATCGGCTCGCCCCAGGTCCAGCGCCGGCTCGAGCTGACCGACCGGCGGATGGAGGTCATGCTCGGCTACTCCGACTCGGCCAAGGACGTCGGCCCGGTGTCGGCGACGCTCGCGATCTACGACGCGCAGAGCCGGATCGCGGTGTGGGCCAAGAGAAACGACATCACGCTGACGCTGTTCCACGGGCGCGGTGGCGCCCTCGGGCGCGGTGGCGGCCCAGCGAACCGGGCCGTGCTCGCGCAGCCGCCGGGTTCGGTCGACGGCCGGTTCAAGCTCACCGAGCAGGGCGAGGTCATCTCCGCCCGCTACGGCGACGCGACGATCGCCGCCCGCCACATCGAGCAGGTCGCCGCGGCGACACTGCTGGCGTCCGCGCCCTCGACCGAGGCCCGCAACGCCGGCGCGGCGCAGGACTACGCCGACGTCGCCGAGGTGATGGACCGGGTGTCCCGCGTCCACTACCACGGCCTCGTGAAGGCAGACGGGTTCGCACACTGGTTCACCCAGGTGACGCCGCAGGAAGAGATCGGCCTTCTGTCGTTGGGATCCCGGCCCGCTCGCCGCGGACTGTCGGTCGGGTCGCTCGAGGACCTGCGTGCCATTCCGTGGGTGTTCGCGTGGACGCAGGCGCGGGTGAACCTGACCGGCTGGTTCGGTCTGGGTACCGCGATGGCCGCGGTCGGCGACGTCGATCGGTTGAAAGGCGCCTACGCGGAATGGCCGTTGTTCACGACGATGCTCGACAACGTGGAGATGTCGCTCGCCAAGACCGACGACCGGATCGCGCGCCGCTACCTCGAGCTGGGTGACCGCGACGACCTGGCCGCGATGGTGCTCGACGAGATGGCGCTGACGACGCAGTGGGTGCTCGAGGTCACCGGCCACGACCGGCTGCTGTCCGGCCGCCGCGTGCTCGGCCGGGCCGTCGAACTGCGCAATCCCTACGTGGACGCGCTGTCGTTCATCCAGTTGCGCGCGCTCCGTGCGTTGCGCGAGGGCGCGGACGACGGTCGCACCGTCGACGTCGAGCAGGCACAGCGGCTGCTTCTCCTGTCGGTGAACGGGATCGCAGCGGGGTTGCAGAACACCGGATGAGCGAGAGCGACGCGCCGCTGGATGTCGAGCGGTTGTGGGCGGGTCTCGACATCGACTTGTTCGGGACTCTCACCGTGCTCGACGAGGTCGACTCGACGAACGTGGCCCTGGTCGCTGCGGCATGTGCCGGTGCCGACCGCGGGGTGCTGACGACCGAGTTCCAGAGTGCCGGTCGGGGCCGGCTCGACCGGGTGTGGACGGCGCCGCCGCGTTCGGGTCTGGCGGTGTCGGTGCTGCTCTGTCCGCCGGTGCCGACGAGACGCTGGAGTTGGCTGCCGCTGGTCACCGGGCTCGCGGTCGTGGACGCGCTCGCCGCGGCCGGGCTGCCGGACGGGGTCGGTCCCGGGTTGAAGTGGCCCAACGACGTGCTCGTCGGCGGGTCGAAGGTGGCGGGCATCCTGGCCGAACGCGTCGACGAGCGGCGGGTCGTCGTGGGCATGGGGCTCAACGTGTCCTTGCAGGCCGGGGATCTGCCGGTGCCGACGGCGACGTCGCTGCTCATCGCCGGGGCTCGGATGCTCGATCGGACCACCTTGCTGGCGGCGTATCTGGCGGCGTTGTCGGCGCACTGCCGGCGCTGGTGGGCCGAGGCTGACGACACGACCGTGCGTGAGCGTTACCGCCGTGTCAGCACGACGATCGGACGGTCGGTCGAAGTGGCCCTGCCGGACGGATCGAGCCGCACGGGAGCCGCGATCGACGTCGACCCGGCCGGTGCACTCGTCGTCGACACCGGGGCGACCGGCCTTCTCGTCGTGGCCGCAGGCGACGTCCGGCACGTCCGGGTCGACTGACCGTCGCAACCGGCCGCTACTGGCCTCATGGTTGACCGGTTTCGACGGAGCCGCACAGGCTGTAGGCAGATGTCGCCCGGTTCGGTGCGTCCGCACCGGTCGCCGAGGCGCTCGCCGTACGAGGTGGTTCCCCATGCCCATGTCCACAGCACACTGGTCGCGTCGACACGTCCTGGGAGCCGCTGCCGCAGTCGCGGGAGCCGGCGCGCTGGCCGCCGCGGACGAGCGGAACTCCGGCCCGAGCGGACTGCGGCCGGGCGAGTACTTCCCGCGCGGCGCCGAACTCACCTCGATCACCGCGATCGACATCACCGGTCGCTCGGACCCCGAGCTGACGCTGCTCGCGACCGCGCAGGGCCTGGCCGCCCGCATGTCCGCGACTTCGCACCTGTACATGACGTCGCCGGGGTCGGTCGACCAGCTCTGGCTCGACGACCTGCACGCGCACGGGGTGAAGGTGCGCTACGCCACGGACGCGTGGAAGATCGTGGCCGCCCAGCACATCGACCGCTTCGTCCGGTACTCCGCCGCCGACACGTCGCTGTCGGTCGCCACCACCGCGGCCGGGCTGCTCGATGCCGTCGCCGTCGAGGAATCCCTTGTCCCGGCAGCGATCGCGCACGGGCTCCGCTCGGTGCTCGACGTCCGCGGCAAGGACGACGCATGGTCGTTCGCCACGTTGTTCCCGCGCACCCGGCACGACTTCGCCGTCGAGCAGAAGGACACCTTCGCCCACCCGCTTCGCGATCTGGGCACCATGGCCGGCGCGTTCACCTACTACGACGGCAACTCTGCGCTCCGGGCCCGCATCAACGCCGCACTCGACGAGGACTCACCGGTGATCGGCTGGGGTGACGCGGACAACGGCGAGGACAAGTTCGTCGGGCCGAGTTCGGACGCCGGCAACTTCCTGGTCGCGGCCGACCGGGCCCGCAACACCGCCACCCTGTCGTCGGTGCCGGCACCGACGCTCCGCCAGCACGACCGGACGCCGCTGCATGCCCGGGCGGGCAAGCACCACGTAAGTTTCGTCGTGACCGACGGGGACAACCTGCAGTGGATGACGACGTCGATGCCGTCGAGCACCGACTGGTGGGCCAACCCGCACCGCGGCGAGGTGGCACTCGGCTGGGGAATGCCGCCGTCGATGCTCGACCTCGCGCCGAGCGCGCTGCGGTGGTACTACGACGGCGCCCACGAGGGTGCCCACGGCGACCAGTTCACCGTCGGACCGTCCGGGTCCGGGTACTTCTATCCGAGCCGGTACCCGGGCGCGACGCTGCTGAAGCACACGAAACGACTCGACCGGGCGATGCGGCGCACGGACGTGGACGTCGTGCAGATCCTCGACTTCGACGCGCTCGCGACACCTGGTCTGTGGGATGCGTACACCCGCCGTCGCAGTATCAGTGGACTGATCTACCTCGAATACAGCCGGTACGATCGTGAAGCGGGTAAGACGATCTGGTCGAACGGCAAGCCCGTCACCTCGGCCCGGCACATGCTCTGGGACGGCCTCGACGGTGCGGACGAAGCGTCCGTCACGGCAGCGATCAATGCCGCGCCGACCGATCCCCGCAGCGTCGACAGCTACTCGATCGTCGCCGTGCACGCCTGGTCGAAGAAGCTCGACGACGTGCTCACGGTCGTCGACGGTCTCGCCGACCACGTCGAGGTCGTGTGCCCGGGTGACCTGATCAAGCTGATGCGTGCCACCGTGGAGCGGTGACAGGAACCGAGGAGCCGCTGACCGGTGGCGCCATCCGAGCCGGCGTCGTGCGGGTGGGCGACACGGTCCGACGCCCGCGCACCGACCGCTCGCAGTTCGTCGAGCGGGTGCTGCGGAGGTTGGAGTCGGCGTCGGTGGCGGGCGTGCCGCGTTGGCTGGGGAGCGACGCCGAGGGTCGCGATGTCCTGTCGTATCAGCACGGCGACACCGGGCACGACCGGGAGAGCTGGTCGGACACGCAGCTGACGGCCCTCGTCCGCCTCGTCCGGTCGATGCACGACGCGCTGGCAGGATCGCCCGAGGCCGAGGGTGCCGAAACCGTGTGCCACAACGACATCGCACCGTGGAACGTGATTCTCGCAGGCGATGTGCCGGTCGGGCTGATCGACTTCGACGACGCGGCACCCGGTCGTCGGATCGAGGACGTCGCCTACCTGGCCTGGGTGTTCTGCGGGCTGGGCACGCGCGGACCACCCGGACCTGGAGTGGACGAGCAGTCGCGGCGGATCCGGCACGTCTGCTCGGCGTACAGCGACGACCGGCCGCTGCAACCGCCGATCGGGTCCGGCTTCGTCGATGCGCTGCTGGCACAGTACGACCGGATCTCGAGGTTCCGCCGCGAGCGTGCACGGCTGGCCGCTGATGCGGAGACCCGCGCGTTCAACGAAGGCCGGGCGGCGGAGATCGAGGCGAGCCGTGACTGGGTGCGGGCGCATCGTGTCGAGCTCGACCCGTCAGCACGCTGATGTGGGACGCATGTCCGGTCTGGTCAATGTGTCCAGGCCCGCTTAGTGTCGTGACCTTCCGGACCCGTGTTCCTGGGTTCCCGGGCAATCAGTGCGACGAGATGCTGGAGTGCCGATGACACGCACGCGTACGTCCACCTGGCTGGCCTCGACAGTGGCGATCGCGGCCATGGCTGTCGGCGCTGCCACGCTCACGCCGAGTGCGCTGTCGGCGCAGCCGCAGCCGGATCACGGTCCGTCGCAGGTGAGCGTCACATACACGGCCGACCACTCGGTCATCGCCAACCCGGCGCGCGGTTTCTACCACGTCGCCGACACCCACTACCTCGACGCCACCGGCGCCGGCTGGACACCGATGGACACAGCGGAGCTGCGGTCCTGGCGCGCGGAGGGCATCACCCAGGTGCTGCGCGAGGTCTACCTGGAGAACTTCGGGGGCGCCGACGGTGCGTACAACCTGACGCCCGATCTGCTGCGCCGGATCGACGCCGACTTCGCCACCGCGCGGCGTGCCGGTGTCAGCGTCATCCTGCGATTCGCGTACACGCTGCCGCCCGATGGCGTCTGGCCGCCGCCGACGCCCTACGGCGACGCACCGGTCACGCGGACCCTGCACCACATCCGCCAGCTCGGTCCCGTCCTGCGGCGCAACGCCGACGTGATCGAGACCGTCCAGCAGGGCTTCATCGGATTATGGGGCGAGGGGTACTACAGCGACTACTTCTCCGACCCGGCCGATCCGTCGATCGTCACCGACCAGAACTGGGCCGACCGCGCCCGGGTGCTGCGCACTCTGCTCGACCAACTGCCCAAGAGTGTGACCGTGCAGGAGCGCACCATGTACATGAAGCAGCGGATCTTCGGCGTCCCGACCGGCGCCGCCGGCGCATTGACCCCGGCACAGGCGTTCTCCGGCAGCGATCTGTCCCGGGTCGGGTTCCACAACGACTGCTTCCTGGCCAGCCCGGACGACTTCGGCACGTTCCTCTCCGACCCGCTCAGCCTGGACGAGAAGTATCTGGCGCTGGACAGCCGGTACGTGCCGGTCGGCGGTGAGACCTGCAACGTCAACCCGCCCAAGTCGGAGTGGCCGAGTGCCCGGTCGCTGATGGAGCGGTTCCACTACTCCTACCTCAACACCGAGTACAACGAGGACGTCCTGGATTCCTGGGGTGCCGGCTACGAGGAGGCCGCCAAGCGACTCGGCTACCGGTTCACGCTGCTCCGGGGCACCTTCTCGAAGCAGGTCGTGGCCGGACGGCAGCTGCACGTCGACCTGACCGTGCAGAACAACGGCTTCGCCACGCCCTACCAGAAGCGGCCCGTCGAGCTGGTCCTCGTCGGGACGAAGCACACCTACCGGCTCGCCCTCGACACCGATCCGCGGCGGTGGACAGCCGGCCGTGCCACCGAGGTGCACGCGGATGTCGTTCTGCCCAAGGGGGTTCCTTCGGGTTCCTACCGGCTCGCCCTCGCGCTGCCCAACGCGGCGCCGTCGCTACGGCGCCGGGTCGACTACGCGATCCGGCTGGCCGACATCGGGACCTGGAACGCTGCCAAAGGGTGGAACGACCTCGGCGCGACGGTCGACGTGCGCCGCCACCGCTGACGGATCCGTGTCAGCGCACCGGTTTGGTGAACATCAACGCAGGCGCGTCGTCGAGCACGATCGTCGATCCGGGGACAGGTGCGACGCCGTCGACGACGAGGCCGGCGCCGTCGGGAACGTAACCCCGCTCGACGTACATGCGCTGCGCGCTGCCGTAGTCGGCGTACATGCCCACCCCGATGCCGGCGATCTCGCTGCGTTCGGCGATGCGGCGCTCGGCCTCGTCCATGAGCAGCGCGCCGATCCCGTGCCGGCGAGCTGGCGCGATGACGTTGAAGTCGACGATCTCGGGGATGCCCGCGGTCGCGAACGCCGGATAGTGCGAGGTCCAGTCGATCGTGAGGTAGCCGACGATCGCTGAGTCGACGGTCGCGACGACGACGTCCTTCGCACCGGTCGCCGCCAGTGCTGCGTACCGGACGAACAGCTCGCGGTTCTTGGGCCAGTCGGCGAAGACGTCGGCGAGCGCATCGATGTCGGCCTCGACCAGCGACCGCACGGTGATCTCCATGGGCGCGACGCTAACAAGCCGTACCTCCGCGTGGGCAGAAGTCCTTCGGTCGTCCCGGCCGGAGCGTGACCTCAAGCGCTTCGCCGGCATTACCTCACGCTCAGCCGGCGCAGGTGGCGGCCAAACGGTGTAATCGGCCTGGAGGTAATGCCGGAGCTGCTGTCGTATAGCCGTCCATGCCACTACGACGACAGTCCAGGGGATACGAGCGCATTTCCGGCAGCCGACCAGCACACAGAGCGCGCACCACGCCGGGTGATCCAGCCCACGCCGGTCAGACGGTGGTGTGGGCCGTGGCTTCCCACGCGTGCTCGTTGGGATGCTCGCCCTTGGTGAACACGAACCGGCGGTAGGACCAGAAGCGGAAGAGCGTGCCGAGCCCGATGCCGAGGATCTTCGCGATGTTGAACCACAGGTGGCTGTCGAGGCCGAGCACGTAGGTGGTGAAGGCCATCAGGGCGGTGCCGATGCCGAGCGCGATCGCGTTGAGGGCGAAGAAGAGCGTGTACTCACGGCGCACCGAGCGGCGGTCGCGGTCTTTCCACGTCCAGTGCCGGTTGCCGAAGTAGGTGACGAAGGTGGCGGCGATCATCGACAGCCCGCTCGCCGTCAGCGGCTTCCCGCTCAGCGGGCCGAGGACCAGCAGGTTCGAGCCGCCGATGTCGACGACCATTCCGACCATTCCGACCATTCCGAACTTCGCCAACTCGTGCACGGCGCCGCGCACACGCTCGATGATCGAGCGGTGGGCGATCGGTGCGGCGGGAGTGTGGGACACGGGACCTCGGCATCGGGGCGATGGTGGGCAGCCGGACGGCCGTCACGGTACGGGTGGGCGATCCGCGTACGGAGCGCAAGCCATGACGATACTCGCGCAGCCCCGTCGCGACCCGCATCCACGCACAACGCCGCCGTGGGCCACCGGGGACGGCGAGCGCATCGGCGGCCGGGCGGCCTCGGTAGGCTCCGCCCGTGTCCACTCCCGCGTCGCCACTGGCCGGAACACCCGTCCTCGGCATCGTGGGTGCCGGCCAGCTCGCACGGATGATGGCCCCGGCGGCGCAGGCGATGGGCATCTCCGTGCGGCTCCTCGCCGAAGCTGCCGACGGGTCGGCCGCCCAGGTGATCCCAGACCACATCGTCGGCGACTACACCGACCTCGCCACGCTGCGCACCTTCGCGGAAGGCCTCGACGCGATCACTTTCGACCATGAGCATGTGCCGACCGCGCACCTCGAGACGCTCGAGCGCGAAGGGGTGCCGACGCGTCCCGGGCCGGGCGCGCTGCTCTATGCGCAGGACAAGCTGGCGATGCGGCGCAGGCTCGCGCCGGCGGTCGGCGACGGCGGTCTCGGGCTGCCGTGTCCGGCCTACGCCGAGGTCGCGACCGTCGACGACGTCGTCGAATTCGCCGCCGCCAACGGCTGGCCGGTGATCGTCAAGACCTCGCGAGGCGGTTACGACGGCAAGGGGGTGTGGAAGGTCGACGGGCCCGGCGATCCGGCACTCGCCGAGGCGTTGTCCGTACGTTCGTCGACCGGCGTCGCTCTGCTGGTCGAGGAGCTCGTGCCGTTGGTCCGCGAGCTGTCCGCGCTGGCCGTTCGGTCCCCGTCGGGTCAGGCTGTGGCCTACCCGGTCGTGCAGTCGACCCAGCGCGACGGGGTCTGCTACGAAGTCATCGCTCCCGCGCCGGACCTTCCGGAGGCGTTGGCCGTCGCCGCGCAGCGGATCGCGCTGACGGTGGCCCAGGAGCTCGGGGTGACCGGTGTGCTGGCGGTCGAACTGTTCGAGACGCGCGCGGCCGACGGGACACCCGGCCTGCTCATCAACGAACTCGCCATGCGCCCGCACAACACCGGCCACTGGAGCATCGAGGGCGCGGTCACGAGCCAGTTCGAGAACCACGTGCGGGCTGTCCTGGACATGCCGCTCGGGTCGCCGAGACCACGCCAGCCGTGGACCGTGATGGTCAACCTGCTCGGCTCGGACCTGCCCGAACTGCACACCGCGTTCCGGCATGTCCTCGCCCGTGATCCGCGGCTGAAGCTGCACCTGTACGGCAAGTCGGTGAAGCCGGGGCGCAAGATCGGCCACGTGACCACCTACGGAACCGACCTCGACGACGTCCTCGGCCGGGCCCGGCACGCGGCGTCCTACCTCGTGGGAGAGATCGATGAGTGAATCCGCCGTTGCATCCGAAGCCGAGCCCGTCGTCGGGATCGTGATGGGCTCGGACTCCGACTGGCCGGTGCTCGAGGCCGCGTCGCAGGCGCTGGCCCAGTTCGGCATCGCGCACGAGGTCGACGTGGTGTCCGCGCACCGGATGCCCGAGCAGATGCTCGAATACGGACGCGACGCTGCGGGCCGTGGGCTGCGGGTCCTGATCGCCGGCGCGGGTGGGGCCGCGCACCTGCCCGGGATGCTCGCTTCGGTGACGCCGCTGCCGGTGATCGGCGTGCCGGTGCCGCTGAAGTACCTGGACGGGATGGACTCGCTGCTGTCGATCGTGCAGATGCCCGCGGGGGTGCCGGTGGCGACGGTGTCGATCGGTGGTGCCCGCAACGCCGGCCTGCTGGCCGTGCGGATTCTCGCGGCCGGATCGGACCAGGTGTCGCTCGACCTGCGTGCGCGGGTGGTGGAGTTCCAGGCCGCGTTGGCCGATACCGCACGGGCGAAGGGTGAGGCGCTCCGCGCGCACCGAGCCCGCTGAGGATTCTCCGTCCGGTCCAGGTCAGCTACAACTGTAGTTGTCTAGAGCTCGGAGCCCGTAGCCACGAGGTCGGCGAACACCTCGGCGGCGTGCTCGGTGAGAGGTCCGGGACACGGCTGCAGCGTCCGTTCGTCGATCACCCGGACGGCCAGCACACCGCGGAGGCTGTTCGTGAGGAACACCTCGTCCGCGTCGGCCAGGACCCTGATCGCCAGATCGCGCTCGACGCCGATCCCGTGGTCCAGAAGGACGTCCCGCGTCACCCCCGGCAGGCAACCCGACGACAACGGCGGTGTGAGGATCTCGCCGCCGATCACCACGAACACATTGGCGGTGGTGCTTTCGCAGAGAGCACCACGGGTGTTGGCCATGACCGCTTCGTCCGCGCCGGCCGACTGTGCCCACCTCAGCGCGTAGCTGTTCTCGGCGTACGACGTCGACTTCACGCCCGCGATCGGTGAGCGTTCGTTGCGCACCCACGGGCTCGTCAGCACACTGACACTCGCCTTCGGCGACGGTGCTGTGGTGGCTGTGATGAGGAGATGCCCGGAGCCGGTCGCGGTGATGCGCAGCCGGCCGCGCAGCCGTCCCGACGTCCGGGCGTACGCGTCCAGGACCGCGTCGACCGCGACCCGCGCCGTCGTCTCCAGCGGCACGGGGATGCCGGCCGTCGCACACGCCCGCGCGAGCCGGCGCAGATGCCGCGTCAGCGCGAATGCCCTTGCCCCGTTGACGTCCGGGACGATCGCGAGCGTCTCGAAGACGCCGTCGCCGACGAGCAGGCTCCGGTCGGTGACCGGCACCGACAACGACGTGTCGTCGCCCAATCGTCCGTCCAGCCAGACGATCAGCGGTTCGCTCATCGGTTCGCTCCTGCCGGCGGGCCCGAGGCGAGCGCAACCAGCCGGCGCGCCTTGAGTTCGGTCTCGGCCCATTCGCCCGCGGCGTCCGAGCCCCAGGTGATGCCGCCACCGGTGCCGAAGTGGATCATCCCCGCATCGAACCAGAACGTGCGGATCGCGACGTTGAGCTCACCCTCCCCGCGGTCGGCGTCGACCCAGCCGATCGCTCCGCAGTACGGACCCCGCGGAACCGGCTCGAGTTCGTCGATGATGCGCCGCGCGGCTTCCTTCGGCGCGCCGGTGATCGAGCCCGCCGGAAACGTCGCATCGAGCAGCTCCGGCCAGCCGGCATCCCCGGCCAGCTCGCCGCGAACCGTCGACACCAGGTGGTACAGCCCCGGATGCGGCTCCACCGCCGCGAGCGCCGTCACCACCACGGACCCGTCGACACACACGCGGGCCAGGTCGTTGCGCACGAGATCGACGATCATCACGTTCTCGGCCAGGTCCTTCGGGAGGAAACCGTCGACGGTGGCGGCCGTGCCCTTGATCGGTGACGACTCGACGACCCTGCCTCGGCGTCGGAGGAACAGCTCGGGCGAGGCCGAGGCGATCTCGATGCCGCGCCCGGGCAGCCGGACCACCGCGCTGAACGGCGCCGGATTGCCCTCGGCGAGTGCGGCACCGAGCGCGGCCACGTCGGTTCCGGCCGGAAGCGGCGCCGACATCCGCCGGGTCAGGTTCACCTGATACACGTCCCCGGCCGCGATCGCCGCACGAATCGTCGCCACCCCGCGCCGGAACGCGCACTCGTCCAGCGACGTCCGCCAGCTCCCGGCATCGGGGCCGGCCCACGGCCGCCCCGACCACGTCGGCGACTCTCTGACGGACGCGAACCGCGCGAAGACCGGCGGCCCCGCGTACGGCAGCACGACTGCCCAGAAGCCGGTCGAGTCGAGGCAGCCGGGGTCGTCGGTGACGTCGGCGAGATCGGTGAGCAGGCGGCCGCCGACGACGGCCATCGGATGCCTCACCGGCGCTCGACGACGGGCGCGATCACGGTGAAGCGCATGCGCGGCACCCTACCGGCGGGACGGGTTGCCGGGCCGGGCGCGCGGCGTAGGGTCCGGAGGCATGAGCGACCCTGTGTATGCCTTGCCCGAGGACCATCTGGCGGTGCGGGCCGCGGTCCGCGAGCTGTGTGACGAGCAGGTGGCCCCGCACGCGGCCGAGGTGGACGACAAGGCGCAGTTCCCGCAGGAGTCCTACGACGCGCTGCGGGCCGCGGACTTCCATGCCCCGCACATCCCCGAGGCCTACGGCGGGGCCGGTGGCGACGCCCTGATGACCGCCGTCGTGATCGAGGAAGTCGCGCGTGCCTGCGCCTCGACGTCGTTGATCCCGGCGGTGAACAAGCTGGGGACGATGCCGCTGCTGCTCGCCGGGTCGGAGGAGCTCAAGCAGCGGTACCTCCCGCCGGTGGCCCGTGGCGACGCGATGTTCAGCTACTGCCTGTCCGAGGCCGAGGCCGGGTCGGACGCCGGTGCGATGACGACGAAAGCGGTTCGCGAAGGTGACGGCTGGCGGCTCCGCGGCACCAAACGGTGGATCACCAACGCCGGAGTCAGCGACTTCTACACCGTGTTCGCCAGCACCGATCCGTCCGCCGGGTCGCGTGGCATCTCCGCCTTCGTCGTCGAACGCTCGGACCCCGGTGTCACCTTCGGACCGCCCGAGCACAAGCTCGGCATCAAGGGGTCGCCGACCTGCGAGGTCTACCTCGACGACGTCGTGATTCCGCTCGACCGCCTCATCGGCACTGAGGGCGGCGGCTTCAAGCTGGCGCTGCGGACCCTCGACCACACTCGTGTGACGATCGCGGCCCAGGCCGTCGGCATCGCGTCCGGCGCCCTCGACTACGCGATCGCCTATCTGAAGGAGCGCCACCAGTTCGGCCGCCCGCTCTCGGACTTCCAGGGTCTTCAGTTCATGGTGGCCGATGCGGCCATGCAGGTCACGGCGGCCCGCGAGCTGACCTACGTGGCCGCCGGGAAGTCCGATCGCGACGATGTCGACCTCACCTACTTCGGCGCCGCGGCCAAGTGCTTCGCCTCCGACGTCGCGATGAGGGTGACCACGGATGCGGTGCAGTTGCTCGGCGGCTACGGCTACACGCGCGACTTCCCGGTCGAACGGATGATGCGGGACGCGAAGATCACCCAGATCTATGAAGGCACGAACCAGATCCAACGGGTCGTCATCGCCCGCTCGCTGTTCGGCTGATGCTGACGCTGACAATGCCTGCGCCGCCGCAGTTGGGACGTCGCCGACGCGCTATCGGCAGCGGGCCTCGGCGCCGACACCGCCTGAGCCACCCCGTCCCCGTCCGTCGACGGGCCGCCGAGTGGACGCGCCCGCGCGCCCGACGCGGCGTGTCGGGTGGCGACGCGCCCACTTTGCGGAAGAGGCCGGCTCAGTTGTCCTTGAGCTTGCTGAAGAACGCCAGCGCCTTGTCGTGGTCCCACAGCACCGCGGAGCCCGCCGACGTCGAGTAGTTCGCGTTGGCGATCGGGACAGTCGTCGTCACGCCCTTGCCCGACGACACCGCCCGCATGCCCCGCGCGAACCCGATCATCTCCCGCAGCGACGTGTCCTTGCCGATCGACACCGACTTGGCGCCGGCGCCAAGTAGCCCGTAGTAGCGCCACGGGAGCAGCGTGACCGGGGAGATCGCCTTCTTCGTGATCGCCGCGAGCAGCTGGCGCTGGTGGTCGACGCGGTCGAGGTCGCCCTTGGCCTGGCTGTGCCGGGCCCGGACGAAACCGAGTGCCTGCGTCCCGTCGAGAAGCTGGCAGCCCGCCTTCAGGTCGACGTGTGCGTCCTTGTCCTTCATCGCCTTGGTGAGGCACATGTTCACCCCGCCGACCGAGTCGACCACGTTCACGAACCCGCCGAAACCGACTTCGACGTAGCCGTCGACATGCAGGCCGGTCGCCGCCTCCACCGTCTTCACCAGCAGGGTCGGACCGCCGAACGCGAACGCCGCATTGATCTTGTTGCGGCTGTGCCCGGGGATCGGGACATAGGAGTCGCGGGGGAGCGAGACGAGCGTCGGCTCACCCTTTGCGGGCAGGTGCAGCAGCATGATGCTGTCGGTCCGCTGGCCGGCCGCGTTGCCTGTGCCCAGCTTCTTGCGTTCGGCTGCGGACAGGTCCGAGCGCTTGTCCGACCCGACCACGAGGATGTTCGTCCCGGACGTGTCGGCCGTGGGCTGCTCGGCCCGGACCCGGTCGATCTGGTTCCACGCCCACACCGGAGTGACGACGAAGAACGCGAGCAGAGCAACGAGAACGAGGATGACGATGCGGCGGACGAGCCGTCCGCGGTGCCGGCCGCGTGGTGGGGACGGCGGCGGCGGGAACCCGCCCGGACGCGATCCCGGCGGTGCGCCGGGCGGTGGCGATCCGTTCGAGCCGGCAGGGACCGACGGACGTACCGACGACGACGGCGCAGCTGCCGGCCGGGGAGCCGAAGGTGTCGTCGGCAGCATCTGAGTCGCGGCAGCACCGGCACCGGCAGCACCAGCGGGCGGGACGGGCAGTCGGCCCGCGGGAGGAGGTCCGCCCGGCGTGCGTGGGATCGCCTGGGTGCGCGCGGACGCAGGATCGTCGTGCTGTGCGGGCGGCGGCGTACGTCCCGGCGGCCCGAGCGGTGAGCGACCGGACTGGCGGTCCCGCCCTGGCGCGTCGTCGGAGAACAGCCAGGAGTAGTCGTCGGGCGCACCGCCTGGGTGCTCGTCGCGATCTGACATGACTGTTCCTCCCTGACCTGAGTCGGGACGCACAAGCGCTCCGGGAAGCGCCGATCACCCGATGCAGGCGCGAACGACCAGGCTAACTTGTGGCGCATGGACTCGCCTCGACACGAAACGCCCACGGCGGACGGTTCCGAACACGAGCGCACGACAGCGGCCGCACGTACGTCGCTGTCCAGGATCATGACGACCGCCGACGTCAATTTGTTGGGTACGGTCCACGGCGGCGTCGTGATGAAGCTCGTCGACGACGTGGCCGGGGCGGTGGCCCAGCGTCATTCCGGCGGCCCCGCGGTGACGGTCGCGCTGGACGAGATGACGTTCCGGGTGCCGGTCCGGGTCGGCGATCTGGTCCACGCGCACGCCCAGGTCAACTGGACCGGGACGACCTCGATGGAGATCGGCGTCCGGGTCGTGGCCGAACCCTGGAACCTCGCCGGCGTCGAGCCCGTCGTCGTCGCCAGCGCCTACCTCGTGTTCGTCGCGGTCGACACGAACGGCGAACCACGCGAGGTGCCGCCGGTGCTCCCCGAGACCGACGAGGACCGCCGCCGACAGCGCGAAGCCACCATCCGGCGGGCGAGCCGGCTGGCGCGGCGACGAGACATTCTGGCTTCGCGGCGTGGCGAGGACGGGCGATAGAGCTCGGCTCCTGATACTGGGACGGTCCCCCGGGACCCCGGCACGTGGTTTCCCCATCCGGCGCTTTCATGCGTCGCCGCCGCGTGTGCGCCACGAAAGGGCCACTCCTGCATGGACGACAGCGCTGCGTCTGAACGTGACGATCACGCTCTACGCGCGCCGGTACCCGCCGGTGCGCTCGAACGCTCAGGACGGCGTCGCTTCCGCCGGGCGGTCACCCTGCTCGTGCTCACGCTGGCCGCCCCCGGCTCGGCCCAGTACGTCGCCGGCAACAAGCGGATCGGCCGGTTCGCGATGCGCTGCTGGCTGGCGGTCCTCGCCACGCTCGTGCTCCTCGCCCTGATCACTCTCGTCCACTCGGCCTTCCTCGTCCGGCTGCTCAGCTCGTCGAGCGTGCTCACCTTCATCCGCGCGCTCTGCATTATCGGCGCCATCGCCTGGCTGGGGTTGTTCGTCGACGCCTGGCGCCTGGGCGGGCCGAGACGGCTCCTGCGCAAGCACCGCATCGCCTCCACCGGGCTCGCAGCCGGGTTCTCGATCTTCACCGCCGCGACCCTGCTCGTCTCGTCGCAGTACGTCGCGGTCGCGAGCACGTCGCTCGACTCGATCTTCACCAGCCATGTGGTCACCAAGCCGCACGAGGGCCGCTTCAACGTGATGCTGTTGGGCGGGGACGCCGGCTCGGACCGGGTCGGCCTGCGCCCCGACAGCGTGACCGTCGCCTCCATCGACGACCAGACCGGCGCGACCGTCCTGTTCTCGCTGCCCCGCAACCTGCAGAAGGTGCCGTTCGCCCCCGGCAGCGTGATGAACCAGCAGTTCCCGCGGGGCTTCGACTGCGGCACCGACTGCCTGCTCAACGCCGTCTACACGTGGGGCTCCGAGCACAAGAACCTCTGGCCCGCCGGCACCGACGCGGGGCTGGACGCGACCCGTTCGGCCGTCGAGGGCATCACCGGCCTCCGGGTGAACTACTACGCGCTGGTCGACATGTCCGGATTCGCCGATCTGATCAACGCTGTCGGCGGCGTCAATGTCAACGTCAAGCACGCCCTGCCGATCGGTCCGAAGAACGCGCCGACCTCCTGGATCACCACCGGCGAGCATCACCTCAACGGCCAGGAAGCGCTCTGGTTCGCCAGGTCGCGGGCGAACACCAGCGACTACGACCGGGTGGCCCGGCAGAAGTGCGTGATGTCGGCGATGCTCGAGCAACTCGACCCCAAGACCGTGCTGCGCAAGTTCCAGAGGATCGCCCAGGCCGGCACCCAGATCGTCTCGACCGACATCCCGGCGAGCGAGCTCTCGACGTTCCTCACCCTCGCCCAGAAGGCCAAGGCGCAGAAGATCCGCAGCGTGGCGTTCGTGCCGCCGCTCGTCGTGACCGCGCACCCGAACTACCCGGCCATCCGGGCCAAGGTAGCCAGCAGCATCGCCGCCTCCAAGGCAGCCGGCGCGTCCCCGGTGACGAGTCCGACCGCCACCGCGACCCCGACGGCGACACCGAAGCCCACGGCGGCCCCGAGCACGAACGTGATCTCGACGACCCGGCCGAAGGACTCCGGCGTGACGGGCAACCCCGCACCCGAGACCGACGACCTGTCGGCCGTCTGCTCCGCGGGCTGACAGCCCCGCCGGCTGACAGCTGGTTCACTGGTCCGATGACGCACACCCCGCCGTCTCCGGCGCCGTCGCCAAAGCCGTCACCCGGCGGGTATCCGCCGCTGCGAACCGGTGGGCACTGGCCGTCGGTGTCGGCGATCATGCCGATCCTCGACGAGGAGGACCACCTGGCCGACGCCGTGGCACGGGTGTTCGGACAGGACTACCCCGGTGACCTCGAGGTCGTGCTGGCGTGCGGCCCGAGCAACGACCGGACCGACGCGATCGCGGCCGTCCTCGCTTCCGGCGAACCCCGCCTGACCGTCGTCGCGAACCCCACCGGCGCCACGCCGGCTGGCCTCAACGTCGCCATCGCGGCCGCCCGGCACGAGGTCATCGTCCGCGTCGACGGGCACGGCCTCCTCTCCGACGGCTACATCCGCCGGGCCGTCGAGCTGCTCGACGACACCCGCGCGGACAACGTCGGCGGCGTGATGGCGGCCGAGGGGACCACCCCGTTCCAGCACGCGGTGGCGCGGGCCATGACGAGCCGGCTCGGCATCGGCGGCCAGAGCTTCCACGTCGGGGGGAGCCCGGGCCCGGTCGACTCGGTGTACCTGGGCGTGTTCCGCCGCCGGATGCTGCTCGACATGGGCGGCTTCGACGAGACCTACCGCCGCGCGCAGGACTGGGAGCTCAACTACCGGATCCGGCAGCGGGGCGGGACCGTCTGGTTCTCCCCGGAGCTCAGCGTCACCTATCGTCCGCGCACGTCCTGGACGGCGGTGCGCCGGCAGTTCTTCCGGACCGGTCAATGGCGGCACATGGTCGCCCGGCTGAACCCCGGGACCGCCGGCCTGCGCTACCTGGCCCCGCCGCTCACCACGGTGGCGCTGGCCGTCGGGACGGTGGCCGGCCTGGTCGGCATCGTCGCGTCACCGTGGCTGCTGCTCGGGTTCGCGCTGCCGGCGGGCTACCTGCTTCTCGTGCTGATCGGCTCGCTCGTCGAAGGCCGCGGGCTCGAGCCGGCCGCGAAGGCGTGGCTCCCCGTCGTCGTCGCGACGATGCATGTGTCGTGGGGGACCGGGTACCTGCTCAGCTCCCGGTCGCTCGCACACGAGGGCAGCTCCGGCGCCACCGCTACCCGAGCGGGCTGAGCCGGCTAGGTCGACTCGTTGTACGCCTCGATGACCTCGTCGGGCGCGCCGTCCATCTTGATGCAGCCGTCGTCGAGCCAGATCGCGCGATTGCAGGTCGTCTTGATCGTGCCGAGGGCGTGGCTCACCAGGAAGACCGTGCCGGCCTCGTCGCGCATCCGCCGGATCCGCTCCTCGCTGCGCTTGCGGAAGTCCTTGTCGCCGGTGGCCAGCGCCTCGTCGACGAGCATCACGTCGGGGGTCTGGGCCGATGCGATCGCGAACCGCAACCGCTGCTGCATGCCGGACGAGTACGCCCGCATCGGCAGGTCGATGAACTTGCGAACGCCGGAGAAGTCGACGATGTCCTCGTACGCGGCCTCGGCAGCCTCCTGCGTCATGCCCATCGCCAGGCATCCGAGCAGCACGTTGCGCTCGCCGGACAGGTCGTTCATCAGCGCGGCGTTGACGCCGAGAAGCGTGGGCTGCCCGTCCGCGTAGACCGTGCCCGAGGTCGGCGGCAGCAGCCCGGCGATGGCACGCAGGAGCGTCGACTTGCCCGAGCCGTTGGGCCCGATCAGGCCGACCGACTCGCCTCGCCGGGTGACGAACGAGACGCCCTTGATGGCGTGCACCTCGCGCATGCCCTGGCTCGGCTGCCGGCGCAGGATTCCCCGCAGCGCGGCCGGCGCGCCGCTCTTCTGCATGCCCCTGCGCCCCGCGTTGTGCACCCGGTAGATGACGTGCAGGTCGTCCACGATGATCGTCGGCGGAGCGTCGGCCGAGCGCGGCGGGATGACGAACGTCTCAGCCGCGGCCATACGAGTGCTCCCCCCGCCAGAAGAACAGGAAGCCCACGATCACGGCCAGGAATGCCCAGAAGGCCGCCCACGCCCAGGTGTGCGGGCGGAGGTCGGAGTGGTGCAGCAGCGACGCGCGTGCGAGCTCGATGTAAACGGTCGCGGGGTTCGCATAGAGGATGTCGCCGAGGATCGGCTTGTTCTTCGTGAACGTCTGCGAATCGATGTTGTAGAACACGCCGGAGAGGTAGAGCCAGGTCCGCAGGATGAACGGCAGCAGCTGCGACACGTCGGGCAGGTTGGCGCCCAGGCGCGCGATGAACATCGTCATGCCGCTGGAGAACATCGTCAGGAACACCAGTGTGGGCAGCAGCATCAGCCAGTGCAGGGTGATCGGCTCGCCGCTCAGAAGCACGATCACGATGAGGACGACCATCGACAGCAGCATCTGCTGGAACTCCACCAGCACCGTCGCCAACGGCATGCACGCACGCGGGAAATGCAGCGCGCGGATGAGGCTCAGGTTGGTCGGGATCGTCTTCGCGCCGTTGGTGATGGACCGGTTGATGAAGGTGAAGATCATCACGCCGGTGACGAGGAAACCGATGTAGTTCGGGATGCTCTTGTGGGTGCCGAGCACCTTGCCGAAGACGAAGTAGTAGACGGCGGCGTTGAGCAGCGGCGTCAGGATCTGCCAGAGCTGACCGAGCCGTGCCTGGGAGTACATCGTCGTCATCCGCGCCTGGGCGAACGACAGGATGAAGTACCGGCGGGCCCAGATCTGGCTCATGTACTCGCCCAGGGCCGGACGGTGCGAGCTGGGTTCCAGCCCGTACCGCTCGGCCAGCTCGCGGGCCGCGTCGGACGGGTCGGCGCCCGGCGCGGGGAGGGCGCTGGTGCTCAACCGTTCACCCGGTCGCGGAACGCGACCCATGCCTCGATGGCGGCGTAGTCGGGGTCGTCCGCGCCGATTCCGATGGTGAGGAGCCGGCCACCGCGCTCGACCAGCTTGTTGCCGTAGTCGTCGAGCGAGCCGCCCCAGGAGTCGGGGTCGGTGATGCCGATCGACCGTTCGATCTTCGCCGGGTCGGTGCCGACCTTCGCGCACCAGTCGTCGAGGATGCCGGACTTGCGGGCGAAGGTGTCGGGGTCGCCGAAGGAGTGCCAGATGTCGGCATGCTGGGCGACGATGCGCAGGGTCTTCTCCTCGCCGCCGCCGCCGATCAGGACCGGGATGTCACCGACCGGGGGCGGGTCGAGCTGGGCGAGGCGGGACTCGATCAGCGGCAGGTCGCGGGCGAGCGCGTCCAGGCGGCCGCCGGGAGTGCCGAACTCGTAGCCGTACTGGTCGTAGTCCTTCTCGAACCAGCCCGAGCCGATGCCGAGGATGAGCCGGCCGTGGCTGGCGTGGTCGACGGTGCGGGCCATGTCGGCCAGCAGCTGCGGGTTCCGGTAGGAGTTGCAGGTCACCAGCGCGCCGATCTGCACGCGGCTGGTGAGGGTGGCCCACGCGCCGAGCATCGTCCAGCACTCGAAGTGCTTGCCGGTGTGGTCGCCCGAGAGCGGGAAGAAGTGGTCCCAGTTCAGGATGACGTCGACGCCGAGCTGTTCGGTGCGCTGCAGCGTGTCGACCAGCTGGTCCCAGTCGAAGAACTCGGGACGGATCTGCACGGCGATCCGGACAGGTCGGCCGTTCTGGTGACTGGCGTCATTCGGCTGGCTCATGCAGGCACTCCATCGGTTGGTTCGGGTCGGCTGGTCGGTTCGTGACTGGTTCGGTCTGCTGGTGCGGGCGGGCGGCCGCTCGAGTCGGGCCTCGGCCGCGTAACAGGATAAGCGCCGGTCAGATCACAGGCGGACGTCCCAGCCGGGTCATCCGCCAGACCGTTCGCCACTTCATCACCCGGCGTTCACCCGCATCGGTCCGCATGCCCTCCGCGAAGCCGCGGAACCACGTCCGCAGCGCGCGCGGGTTGTGGACCCGCGCGAGCGTGAGGACCACCCACACGCCGAGATAGGCAACGCCCACCGGCACCGGGAGGTTCCGCTTCGCCAGCCAGACCCGGTTGCGCGCGTTCGTCCGGTAGTACTCGGCGTGCCGAGCCGGTGACGTCGTCGGATGGAAGAGGACCGCAGCCGGGTCGTAGTAGATCCGCCAGCCGCGGTCGAGGGTCTTCCAGGCGAGATCGGTCTCCTCGTGGGCGAAGAAGAACTGGGCGGCGAGCCCACCGGTCTGCTCGAGCACTTCGCGCCGCATCGCCCAGGCACCGCCGAGGAAGGCGGTCACCTCGCCGGCCCGCATCGGGTCGGCGGCGCGGAGCCGCGGCACGTGCCGCCGCGCGGTCGCTCCGGTGACCGGGTCGGCGATGCGGAAGGCGACGATCCCGAGCCGGGCATCGCCGGTGAACCGCTCGAACACGCGCGCGAAGCTGTCGTCGTCAGGGAGCCAGCCGTCGTCGTCGAGGAAGACGACGAGGTCCCCGTGGGTCTTGCGCCAGCCGACGTCGCGGCCGCCCGGGATGCCGAGGTTCTCCGGCAGCTCGATCACGGTGACGCCGTCGGGGATCTCGACCGGGCCTTGCGCTTTGCCGTCGGTCATCGAGAGTTGGTGCGGGGACAGCGGCTGGACGACGACGACGATCTCGACGTCCTGGCCGGGCGCGAGGACCTGTGCGCGGACCCGCTCGATGTTGCGGCGGAACTCCTTCGGCCGGTTGCCCTGCGTCAACAGGACGACCGAGAACGTCGGAGCCGGGCTCACCGTCGCGTCACCGGAGCCGGCTCGACGTGAGCACCGAGACCAGGTGCGCCACGAGCTGGGCGGCCGCGACGACGACCGTGACGACGATCAGCACGTGCGTCGCGACGAGGTCACCGCGGACCGCGTCGATCACCGCGGCCACGACGATCAGCAACGACAGCTCGACCGCAAGGATCAGCCGGTGGAAGCGGAAGAGCATCGCGACCTGGCGGGCCAACGCCATCCCGCCGGTCCGGGGGACCGATGCCGTGTCCTGCACGGCCTTCTTGTGGTCCCGCGCCCGGGCCACGTCGACGAGGTCGGTCTCGGCCTTGATCAGCACGGCGCCGAGCGCGGCGGTGAGGCCGAGCACGGCCCAGCCGTCGGCGTGCAGTTCCGAGCCGCGGAGGCCGAGAGCGGCCAGCAGGGCGGCTTCGCACAGGTAGTGCCCGACCCGGTCGAGGTAGATGCCGGCGGTGCTGGTGTTGCCCGTCCAGCGGGCGACCTCGCCGTCGACGCAGTCGAGCAGCATGTACAGCTGGACGAGCAGTGCGGAGACGATCGCGCCGACGATGCCGGCGACGAGCGCGACCACGACGGCGCCGGCGAGACCCGTCAGGATCATCAGCCCGGTGATGGCGTTCGGCGAGATGCCGGTCGGGAGCAGGAGCCGCGTCAGGTACGGGGAGAACGTGCGGAGGTACAGGACGCCGGCCCAGTGCTCGCCGCTGCGCCGGTCGAGGAGTCCCGGCGGCTGCGAGCGTGCCCGCAGCTCGGCGATCGTCGGCTTCGAGTTCGCGGTCGAATCGGGGGCGGACATCGCGCCATTGTGCCCGCGTCCCCGGCCCGGCATCGTCCGGCCACGCCGGGACCCCTGCGCCGGCCGTCTGCACACGGAACGAGGACGCGAGCGATCGGGGACGTCGTCGACCGCCTGCGTTCCCGGACGGCGGCCGTTTCGAACTCGTTCGGAGTCGGCCTCTTTGTCGGATTCGCCACGCCATCCGGGCGGGTGGTCCTGCCGAATCCCTTCGATGATGACCGACAGACGTGACGCAAAGAGTCCGCTGGGCACCCGTGACGTGGCCACCTTGTTCGGCGTGACCATGAAGACGATCCACCGCTGGGCCGAGAGCGGCCGGCGCGCGCGTTCTGGCGTGAGGTCACCGACGCCGCGCAGACGTACGAGCCGTTGTTCTTCGAGCTCTCCGGGCACGCGATGCAGGGCCTCCCGCACGCGGCCGGCCCGGCGTGGACGCTGCGATTGAGCCGTTCACGACGTTGTTCGTGGCCGGCACGACCGGTGGAACGCCTGACTCAGCCGCGTGCGCGACGCACCCGGACGGCCGTTCGGAGCTCGTCGACACTCGCCCCGACGACGCTCAGCGCGACGAGACCCGCGACCACCGAGACGCCGACGGCGGGAACGGCCGCGCTGACCAGGAGGCCGATGGAGGCGAGCACGGCGACGGCCAGAAGCCGGCCGTCGTGGCCGAGGGCGAGCATCGTCTCGGCGCGGCCCAGACGACGTGCGACCTCACCGCTGCCGGCCAGCCCGAGTGCGTATTCGCGGTCGTACCGGTGCAGCGCCACCCACGCGAGCAGGACGAAGGTCGCCGCGCCGAGCAGCACCGGCCTGCCCACCTCCGACCGCACCGCGACGGTGGCGCTCAGAACGATCGCGCCCTCGACCGTCGCGGTGAGGGACGGAACCAGCCATGCCAGCCAGCCGCGCGGTCGCACCGCCAACGGCGCGCCGAAGACCGTCCACCACAACGCCGCGACCGGCAGCAGGATCGCTGCCGGCGTGACGGCCGGATCGGCGTTGCGGAACACCGGTACGACCACCACCGCGAGCGCGGCCACGACCGGCAACAGGCCCAGGAGCATCGCCCCGGGCACGCTGCGGAACGCGAGCCGTTGCAGCGAGTGGCGTACCGACGAGCCGATCAGGCCGACGTCGGCCAGGAGTGAGACCGACTCCGCCGCCGTCGCGGTCGGATCCGGCCGGGGTGCGGCGGCTGTCCGCCGCAACCGGCCGGCGAGCATGCCGAGCGTCGCGAGCCCGCCGAGGACGATCAGACCCCAGAACGCCAGCCTCGGTCCGCTGGCGACGGCGAGCACACACACGAGCAGCGTCCGCTCACCGAAGGGCAGCATGGCGATCTTGCGGAGGTCGAACCGGACCCGCTGCCCGACCGACAACTCGCCGTCGGGCACCGGCGGCGAGCTCGGCAGCCCGAGCGCGTGGACGTAGCCGAAGCCGAGGAGATGGCGGATCAGCGTGATGGCGCCAGCTGCGGCCGCGAGCCACCAGAGCGACGACACGTGCCGGCTGGAGTCGTCGGGCAGCGCGGCGCGCACGCCACCGATCGCGAGACCGGCCAGGAACATCTGCTCCTTCACCCGGTCGCCGAAGCCGTCGAGCCAGCTGCCGACGCTGGAGTAGGTCACGCTGTAGCGCGCCATCTGACCGTCGGCGCAGTCGAGGGCGAACGAGGCGAGGATCCCGATCGAGCCGAGCACGTATCCGGTTCTGGTACCCAGGCAGACGATCAGGCTCGCGAGCAGCGCGAGGAGCAGCGACGCGACCGTGACGGCGTCCGGGGACACCCGCCGTGTCACCAGCCAGCGGCCGAGGTAGCGGCTCCATGGTCCGACCAGGTGGGATGCGACGGGGTTGTCCAGCCGCTTGACCGACTGCCGGAGCCGGATCGTCTCCTCGCCGCCCGCTGCCTGGGTGGCCGCGATCGCCGCCGTGATCGAAACCGACGCGGCCGCATCGGTCGGGACCGCGGCGACGAGCAGGCCGGGCGTCAGGGTCCGCCGGGTCAGCTCGGAGTGCCTGCCGATGCTGGCCACGAGCCTGCCGATCGTCACGCCGTCGGGCAGTGAGGTGAGCCGTCCGGTGACCCGGCTCGACAGGCGTGCTCCGACGGGTGTGCCGTCGGCGGCGACCGTGTCGGGCAGCACGGTCGTGTCGTCGCGATCGTCACGGACCAGCATTCGCAGGGAGTGGCCGGAGGCGACCGTGCGGCTGTCGAGCAGAACGACCGGGCGCGGGTGGGTGTCGTCGAGCAGGCCGGGCAGCGCGCTCAGATCGACGGGTCCGACCGGGGTGCAGCCGAGCGCGATGAGCTGTGCACGGAGCTGGTGCGGCTCGGGCACGACCAGGTCGGTGCCGGCCGGCGCGCCGGGCCCGATCGCCTCGTCCGAGTCGGCGCCAGGGCTGCCGTGGTCGACGAGCACGGCCAGGAGCGAGCCGTGCCGGAACGGTGCGGCGACCATGGCCGCGACTCTATGCGCGGACACCGACGACGCGCTGATGCGACGCGCAAGTGTCGTCGCGGGCCGACCCGATCGCGCGGATTCGGGTCACAGTCAGGTAATCCTGAAGGGATATATCTTCTCTGTTCGATTGTGCGGTGCCTCGTGACAGAGCTCACACATGTCCGGACTGGGAGGTTTCGTCACACCCCCGACGCACTCGGCACAATAGTTTCCCCATTCGCACGATCTTGTGCGGCCCGATCGGCCGGACCTCATCGAGGGCCCGATGCCGTGCGGATGCGCGCTCCCGTAGGGGCCGTCCGCGCATTCACCGTGATCCACGTCAAGGGCCGAGTTCGAAGGTCGCGTCCGCGAAGTCGGACTCACCCGACGGGTACGCGGAGGGCAAGCCCACCGGAAGCGTGAGCTGTGTGTCGTTCCCGTTGTGGGACAAGCAGTACGACAACGTGGACCTGCGTCAGGCGTTGTCCTACGCACTCGACCGCGGATCGCTCGCCAAGCTCGTCGGCATCGCCACCCCGGCCGTGGGCTACGCCACGAACTCCCTCGACGGCTACCGGACCGACGCCTGCGCGGCCTGCACGCTCGACGTCGCCAAGGCCGAGGACCTGCTCGCGAAGGCCGGTGGATTCGACGGGAAACTGAAGATCTACTTCAGCTCCGAGAGCCCGACGTCGCAGGCATACGCTCAGGCTGTCGGCAACATGTGGCGGAAGAGCCTCGGTATCGACGTGCAGTACGTGCCGAAGACCGCGTCGGAGATCACCGGCCTGGCCACTACGAAGAAGCTCGACGGAATCCGCTTCACCGGCCGGGGATACGACTACCCGTCGATCGAGGACATGCTCACCCCGATGTTCGCCAGCTACGGCGACGCGAACTTCTCCGGCTGCGTGAACAAAGCCGTCGACGCCGCACTCCAGAAGGCCCGCTCCGAATCCGATCCGCAGAAGTCGATCGCGCTGTTCCAGGGCCTGGAAGACCTTGTCTACAAGGACCTTCCGTTGATCCCGGTCAGCAACGGAACCAACGTCTACCTGCACTCGAGCCGTGTGGTCGACGATCTCCTGACCCGGTGGACCGCTGCGGCCTTCGACACCGCAGCGGCCCGTTGCCGTCCCGGCGCATCACCACGGTGCGCAGCACCCCCCGGATGCGGGAGAGAGTGCATGATCCGTTTCACCCTGGGACGCCTGCTGGTGATGATCCCGATCGCCTTCGTCGTCACGTTCCTCGTCTACGCGATGATGTTCGCGTTGCACGGCGACCCGATCCTGCAACTGGCCGGTGACAAGCCGCTCGCGCCATCGGTGATAGCGGCGAAGCGCGCACAGTTCCATCTCGACCAGCCGCTGGTCGCGCAGTACTGGTACTTCATGAGCAACCTCGCCCACGGGCACCTGGGCACGACGTTCGACGGCCAGGACATCGCCAGCAAGTTCAAGCTCCGCCGGCCGGTCACCATCAAGCTGGGCTTGATGATTCTGGCGTTCCAGTGGACGGTCGGTCTGCTCGTCGGCATCTACGCCGGGTGGGTCGCGACGGCATCGTCGACCGGGCTCTTCTGTTCGCCACGCTGGTGCTGCTCGCCGTCCCCAGCCTCGTCGCGGTGTTCCTCGGCCCGGTCATGCATCTCGGCAAGGTCGTCGAGTCCGGCACCCACATCGATGTCTACGAGGAGCCGGCGCATCCGTACTCGCGCGCCCTGCTGTCGGCCGAGCCGGGTCTCGCTCAGCATCGTGGACGGCGTTCGCGGATCGTGCTGGCGGGCGATCCGCCGTCGCCGATGACGGGTTCGGGCGATCACCGGGCCGCGTGCCATTTCGCCGGCCAGACCGACCGCGACCCGGCCTGACCGTCGAGAAGTAACCCTGACCGTCAGGAAGTGACGCGGGAGTGGCTCAGTTGCCCAACCTGCGCTGGGTGGCGTCGGCGACCTCGCCGACGAGTTCTTCGATGACATCCTCGAGGAACACGATCCCGATGACCGTCCCGTCCGCGTCCTCGACCTGGCTCAGGTGCGCGCCGACCGATTGCATCGACCGCAGCACGGCCTCGATCTGATCGGTCGCGGCAGCGGTGTCGAACGCCCGGATCCGCCTCGTCGGGAGCGGTTGGTGGCGCCGTTCGTCGTCGAGGTCGAGCACGTCTTTCACGTGCACGTAGCCGGCCAGCACACCGTCGCGCGCGATCGGGAAACGTGAGAAGCCCGTGCGGGCCACGGCTTCGTCGACATCGGCAGGGGTGGCGGTATCGGCGAGCTGCATCAGCGCGTCCGGATGCACCATCACCTGCGCGGCGACCCGGTCGCTGAACTCGAACGCCGCCGACAGCAGGCCCTGGGAGTCGTCGAGCAGCCCCTCACGCTGGGACTCCTCGACGATCGAGCCGATCTCGTCGAGGGTGAACGTCGACGCGACCTCGTCACGCGGCTCGACCCGCAGGATCCGCAGCCCGAGGTTCGCCAGCCCGTTCAGCACGGCGACGATCGGACGCAACGCCCGCGCGATCCAGACCAGCGGCGGCGCCAGGATCAACGCGGTCCGGTCCGGCACCGAGATCGCGATGTTCTTGGGGACCATCTCCCCGACGACCACGTGCAGGTAGGTGACGATCAGCAGCGCCACCACGAGCGCGATCGGGTTGCCGAGCTCGGCGGGCACGTGCACGGCGTGCAGCAGGGGCTCGAGCAGGTGGTGCAGCGTTGGTTCGGCCAGGGCGCCGAGCGCGAGCGTGCAGACGGTAATGCCGAGCTGGGCGCAGGCAAGCATCTGCGACACGTGCTCGAATGCCCACAGCGTCGACTTCGCGCGTGCGCTGCCGGCCTCCGCGAGGGGCTCGATCTGGGACCGGCGGGCCGACATCACCGCGAACTCGGCGCCGACGAAGAAGCCGTTCAGGACCAGGATGATCAGGGCCAGGACGAGCGAGGTGCCAGAGCTCATGCCGATGCCCCCTCGTCGGGTCGGTCGGGGGTGAACCGGATCAGATCCACCCGGCGGCCGTCCATCCGCAGCACCCGCAACGTCCCGGCCGGAACAGTGACCTGGTCACCCAGCGTGGGCAGCCGGCCGAGCGAGGCCATCACGAAACCACCGACCGTCTCGTACGCGGGGTCGTCCGGGACGGACACGCCGGCGCGCTCGCGCAGCTCGTCCGGACGCCACAGCCCGGGCACCGTCCAGCTCCCGTCGCGCAACCGCCGGGCCTGGCCACGCGTGCTGTCGTGCTCGTCGGTGACCTCGCCGATCAGCTCCTCGACCACGTCCTCCAGCGTCACCACCCCGGCGGTGCCGCCGTACTCGTCGACCACCACCGCGAGCGCCAGCCCCTGCCCGCGCAGGTCGACGAGGAGCGACTCCAGCGGCATCGTCTCGGGCACCCGCATCGTTTTCACGGCTATCGCTCCGACCGGGACGTCGCCACGTCGCTCGAACGGGATCGCCACGGCCTTCTTCAGGTGCGCGACACCCACCACGTCATCGGGATCGTCGCCGTCGGTCACCGGGAACCGGGAGTGCCCGGTCTGCTCGGCGAGGGCGATCAGCGCGGCCACGGGGGCGGCCTTGTCGACGAAGCTGCATCGCCGGCGCGGGGTCATCACGTCCTCCGCGGTCCGGTCCCGCAGGCGCAGCGAGCGGGTGATGATGGACGCGGTGCCGACGGCCAGCGTGCCGGCCTCCACGGAGCGGCGGACCAGCGACGCCAGTTCCTGCGGTGTGCGCGCGCCGGACAGCTCCTCCTGCGGCTCGATGCCGAACCGGCGCAGCACGCCGTTGGCGGAGCCGTTGAGCAACTTGATCAGCGGCCCGGCGATCGTGGTGAAGACGCGCATCGGCGCCGCCACGGCGCGGCCCATACGCAGTGGTTCGGCGATGGCGAGGTTCTTCGGGATCAGCTCGCCGACGACCATCGAGAACGCCGTGGCCAGCACCATCGCGATCGTGACGGCGACCGGGGTGATCGCGCCCTCGGGCACGCCGACACCCGACAGCGGTGACCGCAACAGCACGGACACGCTCGGTTCGACCAGGTACCCCACCAGCAGAGTGGTGATGGTGATCCCGACCTGGCTGCCGGAGAGCATCGTCGACAACCGGCGCAACGCGGCCAGCACACCGGCCGAGCGGTGATCGCCGGACTCGACCGCGCGTTCGGCCGAACTGCGGTCGAGGGCGACGAAGGCGAACTCGGCCGCCACGAACAGGGCCGTCCCCAGCGTCAGGACGACGCCGACCCCGATCAGGAGCCACTCCATCAGCGCGTGCCCCGTCGTCTGGACGTCGGGGCGTCGGGTCTCGGTGGCACGGCACCAGCCAACCAGATCCGGCCACACGCCCGAAAAGCCCGCTCACATGCGGACGGGCGGTGCCGATCGGGCCGGAGCGCGCGCTGAATTACGCACACTCGAAGTCGGGCCGAAGCGGGGCGCACGCTCAGCCCGCGGCCCGACGCGACTTCGACCGCGGGAATATCAGCGGACCGGCCGCCTCAGCGACGGCCGGTGACCCGCTCGATGGCGGCGATCGAGTCGGCGCGACCGGGCGGCAGGGTGTCCATACCCGCGACGAGGACGACGCTGGCGGTGGCGATCGCGGGCGCGAGCACGGCCTGGACGAGGCCTTCGGCGGTCGTCGGGGCGAGGCCGGTGAGCACCCGGTCACCGGCACCCGGGCCGTGGTCGGCCACGGCGGCGAGCGCGGCCGACCACCACGGCTCGGCGAACCCGGCCGGTGCGGCCCCGGCGGTGAAGGCATCGGCGTTCGCCGGTATCTCGGCGGCGTAGTCGAGCACACCGTCCGGCAACCCGGGACCGTAGGACAGCGACAGCGGCTGGGTCGAGACGGCGACCACGTCGCGGTAGGTGTCGAAGGCGTTGTCCGGAACGACGGCGGTGACGAGGACCTCCGCGGCCGCGCCGGCCTCCGGGGCGCCGGCGCGGACGGGGTCGACGCGCCAGCCCGCCGTCATCGCGGCGAGCGCCCAGACGACCCCCAGCCAGTGCACCGGGAGGTCGATCGCGACCGTGTCGCCCGGTTCGAGGTCGAGCAGATCGACGCCGAGATTCGCGGTCTTGGCGACCCAGTTCCCCAGCGTGCGTGCCGAGAACTCGACCCGCTCACCGGTGGCGTCGTCGTAGAAGGTCAGCACCGGCTGGGCCGGATCCGACCACCGCGCGGGATCGGCGACGCGTTGCGGGTCGAGAGCTGGAAAGCGAGGCGAAGTCACGGATCGTCACAGTACGGGAGCAGGAATTGGCTAGCCTGCGGCCATGCGACACGCGGTGATCATGGCGGGTGGATCGGGGACGCGGTTGTGGCCGTTGTCCCGGGGGGCGCGGCCGAAACAGCTGCTGGAGGTGGTCGGCGGCAAGAGCCTGCTGCGGCTCGCGTTCGAGCGGTTGGTCGGCGTGGTGGACGTGAGCCGTATCCACGTGTGCACGGGGGTGGCCTACGCCGGAGCCGTGCTCGCCGCGCTGCCCGAACTGACGCCCGGTCAGGTGATCGGCGAGCCGGTCGGACGCGACACCGCCAACGCCGTCGCGCTGGCGAGCGCCGTCATCGCCGCGAGCGACCCGGACGCCTCCGTCGCCTTCGTCACCTCCGACCACGTGATCGAGCCGATCGACGGCTTCCGGGCGAGCATGCGCACCGCGTTCGACGTGGTGGACGCGATGCCCGAAGCCCTGGTGACGTTCGGCATTGTGCCCACGTCGGCGCACACCGGCCTCGGCTATATCGAGATCGGTGACGTCCTCGCACCAGTCGGCCCGCTGTCACAGGCGCGTGCGGTCGACTCGTTCAAGGAGAAGCCGGATGGCCCGACTGCTCGTGGCTACGTAGAATCCGGCCGGTTCTGGTGGAACTCCGGGATGTTCGTCTGGCGTGCGGACACGGTTCTCTCCGCGTTGCGGGGGAGCCTTCCCGAGAGTGTCAGCGTGCTGACAGCACTGGCGGCGGACTGGTCGTCACCCGCGACGATCGCCAAGCTGGGCGAGCAATTCGGCGGGCTCCGCAAGATCTCCGTCGACTACGCCGTGCTCGAACCGACCGCCCGCGGTGAGAACGACGCTCGTGTGGTGGTGGTGCCGTTGTCGATCGACTGGCTCGACGTCGGTTCGTGGCCGGCGCTCGCTCAGATCCTCGACACCGATTCCGACGGTAACGCGACCGAGGCGGCCACCGTGCTCGTGGATTCCGAGGGCAACATCGTCGTCTCCGACGACCCCGATCACCTGGTCGCCACCGTCGGGCTGCGCGACACGATCGTCATCCACACCAGGGATGTGACGATGGTGTGCCCGAAGTCCGCGGCGGAACGGGTGAAGGAACTCGTGGCCCGGGTCGAGACCGAGCACGGGAAACACTTCAGCTGAGGCGTCCGAGGCGTCCGACGTCAGATCAGATGCGTCGCCCAGCTCGCTGCCCCGAGGATGCCGGCGAACCGCAAGGTCCGCCCGACGATCCCGGTGACGAGAAACAACGGCAGCGGGATCCTCAACTGCCCGGCGATCACCGACAGGATCGCGAACGGGGGAAAGCCGAACGTCGCCGACGCCAGCAGTACCAGGGCAGCGACCCACGCGCGGTCGCCGATGCGGCGTTGCCAGCGGGCCAGCGCGGCCTGCCACCTCGGCTTGGCCGTCTTGCGCGCGAGCCAGGCCCAGTCGAGGGCGTGCCGGCCGGCCATGTACCAGACCGTCTTGCCGAGCATCTGGCCGCCGGCGGCGACGATGGCGAGCACCCACAGGCCGAGCATTGTGTCCAGCTGGTCGTCGGCCATCGCGGCCACACTGCTGATGTAGGCCTCGGCGTTGAGGAACGGGATGAGGGCGGATCCGATGCAGTAGAAGAACGTGCCCAGCAGCAGCATGCGCGGCTCAGCGGCCGCCGACCCGCGCGCGCTGACGCAGCCGGTCGGTCAGTCGCACGGGGCCGGTCGGGCGGGCCGGGCCGACGGGTTTCACCGTGTTCGGGTTCAGTCCGTTCGAGTCCGCCGTGGTTGACGATGTGCCGACCGGCACCGTGCCGGGGTCGCTTGCCGCGCATCCCCCGGGCGTCGGCATACCAAGCTTCGCCAGCCACACGAACGACACGATCTTCAACGCCAGCAGGGCGATCGCGATCGCCGCGCCCAGCCACACGCTGCGGGTCAGCTCGAGCAGGATCGCCACCGCGGCGGAGTTGACGGCCTTGCCGGGCTTGGACCAGTTCCATGTCCAGATGCGCCGGTCGACGAGGTAGAAGTAGTTCGGACTCGTCAGCGGCCAGGCCAGGAAGGCGAGCGAGAGCACCGCGTCGATGACCATGAACTCGAACAGGAAGATGGCGACGGGCCACCACATGTGCGGCACGATCCAGACGAAGCCGATGTAGTAGGTGGCGGCGCAGAAGCGGTCGCTGACGATGTCCAGGATCGCGCCCCAGCGCGTCTCGGTGTCGGTGGTGCGGGCGACGAACCCGTCGAGGATGTCGCCGGCCCAGTACAGGCCGAGGCCGACGAGCAGCATCGTCATGTTCCGGTCGTGCGCTGCGAGGAGCATTACCGCGGCCGAGACGACGGTCCGGACGAAGGTGATGACGGTGGCGCCGGTGAGCACACGTTCGTGACCGGGACGGATGCAGCCGCGGTGCCCGCAGTGCTCTCCGGTGGGGTCGAACGGGACGTGGGAAGCGCTCGCCGCCGAACCGATGACGTCCACGCACCCTCCCACCTGGGTCGACGACCGGCCGTCGGGCCGGGCGACCCCTAGCCCGTCCGGAGTCTAGGCGAGAACGTCGCGCCGGACTCGGAGGCATCCTGCGTGCGCCGGGGCGGCGCACCCGTCTGGAGTGTTGGCCGCGCAGTGGCTCGAGTGGACGCCCGCGGGCAGTCCCGTCGGCGTGTCGCGTGCGGACACGCCCACTCGGCGGACGGAGAGCGCGCGCCGTGCGAGCGGGCCTTCATCCAGGAGCGAGCCGGGCCCCGACGTTAGGCTTGCGGGCGTGACCGCGACGCTTCCGCCGGCAGCAGGAGGCCGGACTTCCGCTACGGGCAGCAGCGTCCGGCGGCTCGTCCTGACCGACCCGGTCGACCTCCGGCGGACGCTCGGTGCGCTACGCCACGGCGCCGGGGACCCGACGATCACACGCCATGGCGACGGCAGTCTCTGGCGTGGCGTGCGGACTCCGATCGGCCCGGCCACCGTGCGTATCGTCAGCTCTGCGGGCGACGCGGCCGTGACCGCCCAGGCCTGGGGCGACGGCGCCGCGTGGTGCCTCGAGACGCTGCCCGATCTGCTCGGCGCCCGGGACAACCGAGTCGGCTTCGTCCCCGGCATCGATCTGCTCGACCGGCTCCACAAGACGTTCACCGGCTGGCGGCTGACCTGCACCGGGCTGGTGTTCGAGTCGCTCGTGCCAGCGATCTTCGAGCAGAAAGTCACCGGGTCCGAGGCGTTCGCGTCCTACCGGCGGCTGCTGCGGCAGGTCGGCGAGCCCGCGCCGGGACCTGGCTCGGACCTCGGCCTCGTCGTCCCGCCCGAACCACGGGCCTGGGTGGACGTGCCGGTCTGGGACTTCCACCTGGCCGGCCTCGGGCCCGAACGCCGGGACGCGCTGCTGACCGCGGCCCGGGTCGCGCCGCTGCTCGAACGGGCCGGAGCGGCCGGGCCGGCGGAACTGGATGTCGCGCTACGGGCGTTGCGTGGCATCGGCGTGTGGACCTCCGCCGAGGTGCGGCAGCGGGCGCTCGCGGACGCCGACGCGGTCAGCATCGGCGACGCCCACATCCCGCACATGGTCGGCTTCGCACTGACCGGACGCCGGACCGACGACGAGGGCATGCTCCGGCTGCTGGCCCGCTGGCGTGGACACCGCTACCGCGTCACCCAGCTCCTGGCCATGGCCGGCATCTCCGCACCCCGGTTCGGGCCGCGGTACGCCCCGATCGACCACCGCGCCCACTGACAGTGATGATGTGGGTGAGCCCTCGCAGCGGTCGTTCTGACTCAGCCA
>DAIQRJ010000059.1:0-15366 GCA_036786375.1 Actinopolymorphaceae bacterium | reverse complement strand
CTCACACAGACGACACGCTCACCGAGCCTAGAATAAGTGCGGCTGTAGTACTAGGCGTGGCGCGATCAAACCGGCCGCGATGTCGCGACGCGCGGAGAGTGCGACGGCAATCGCCAACGCAGCAACGGCGAACACCGCGAACAGGCCGAACACCCACCATCGGTCGCCCGCATAGGCGCGGGTCAACCGTGACCATCGGAACGGGCTCAACCACGACACCCACGACTTGTTGGCGTCGCCGAAGGCGCGCACCGCGAACAGGACGGCGAGACCGATGAACGCCAGACCGCGTGCTGTGCCGGGGTTCTGCACCAGCTGGCCGCGACCGAGAAGACGACAGCGCCGCTCACACCGACGGCCAGGAACGAGCCGGCGAACACGACCGAGCCGGCGGCGGGCAGGCCGTAGGCGATCAGCAGGACGGTCCCGACCGCGGTCATCACCAGATTCACCAACACCACAACGGAGACGGCCGCCAGCAGCGGTGCGTCCCGTCCGACGACCCCGGCCGCGACGAGTTCGCGTCCTCAGGCCTCTTCGTCCGCACGTGTGTGCCGGATGGTCATCAGCACGCTGACAACGGCGACGAACAGGCCGATGGATCCGCGGGACCAGGCCGCCATCGCGCCGACGCTCGGTCCGTAGATGAACCCGCGCATCGCCACCTCGGCCGGATTCGCCATGGCGGATTCGGCAAACGCCCGCCGGGCGGCGTCGGTGGTGTAGGTCGAACCGTCGCCCGCGGCGAGAGGGATCGGCAGCAGCGCACCGACGATCGCCCAGCTCCACGGCAACGTCGCGGTACTGCTCGAGGAACAGATCCTCCAACGTGGGTCGGGCAATCTCGAGGTCACGCACTCCGGCGGAGGTCAACGCCCGGAGGAATCCGTCGAGACTGCCGACGTCCACGGTGCCGCGGACGATCCGGTGATCATCGATCACAAGATCGTGGACGCCCGGGAGATCGGCCAGCGCCGGGCTCGGCCGGTCGAGCTCGGCCCGGATCGTGGATGCGCCCGAGCGGCGAAGGTCCGTCATCGTCATCGACTCGACGTTGCGCCCCGAGCGGATGATGCTCACGTGGTCGTCAGCACGGGGCATGACGCGCGCCGGCCAGGGCCCGAGTGGACGCTCCGACCCACCCGAGGCGGCGTGTCGCGCGGCGACGCGCCCACTTTGCGTGTGGCGACGCGCCCACTTTGCGTGGGCTACGGGACCGTCAGGATCTCCGGTCCATCGGGCGTGATCAGGATCGTGTGCTCGAACTGGGCCGTGCGGCGCCGGTCCTTCGTCAGGATCGTCCAACCGTCCGGCCACATGTCCCACTCCGCGGTCCCCAGCGTGATCATCGGCTCGACCGTGAACGTCATACCGGTCTCGATGACCCGATCGAAGCGCGGCTCGTCGTAGTGCGGGATGACCAGGCCGGAGTGGAACGACGTGCCGATGCCATGGCCGGTGAACTCCCGGACCGTGTCATACCCGAACCGGCGCGCGTACGACTCGATCACCCGGCCGATCACCGAGACCTGACGGCCGGGCAGCGCCGCCTTGATACCGCGTGACGTCGCCTCACGCGCACGGTCGAGCAGCAGCCGGGACTCCTCGTCGATCTCGCCGACCGGATACGTCGCGTTCGTGTCCCCGTGGACGCCGATACCGTCGACCATCAGGTAGCCGGTGATGTCGATGTTGACGATGTCGCCGTCCCGTAGGGCACGGGAGTCGGGGATGCCGTGACAGATCACCTCGTTGACGCTGGTACACAACGACTTGGGGAATCCGCGGTAGCCGAGCGTGGACGGATAGGCGCCGTGATCGCAGAGGAACTCGTGGCCGACGCGGTCGAGCTCGTCCGACGTCACGCCCGGGGAGATCGCCTCGCTCACTGCAACGAGCGCCCGGGCGGCGAGCCGGCACGCGACCCGCATCCGGGTGATCATCGCGGCGTCCTTCACCTCGTTGCCGTTGAACGGCAACGGCGAGCGCTGATCGACGTACTCGGGCCGTTCGATCAAGGAGGGAACGCTGCGGCGCGGCGAGATGGTCTGGGCGGTGACGAGAGGCACGATCATCGATTCTAGGCAGCCCCGTCACCTGGGCTCGCTGCGGTGACCACCGTCGGTCGTATGGTGAACCCAGCGACGTCGAACCGCACGGGTGGCCACTGCTGGAGGCATCGATGACCGATCAGTTCTACTACTGCCTGGTTCATTCAACCGTCGAGCCGGCCGACGCCGGCTGCCGGAACGAAGATCGGCTCGGGCCTTATCCCACCCGTGCCGAGGCCGAAGGCGCGCTGGACAAGGTCGCGGCACGCAACGAGGGCTGGGACAGCGACCCGCGCTGGAACGATGAGCTCGAGGACTGAGCGTCCGGCAGTCAGGTCCTGGTCCACGCGTCGAGCAGGCGGCCCAGCCGTGCTCGAAGTCCCGGTTTGCCTTCGGTGAGTTCGGCACGGCCGACGGCCAGCGAGAGCAGGTGCTGGCTGTTGTCGAAGCTGAGCAGCCCGGTCGGGAAGTCGTCAAGGGTGATCGTCTCCGATGCCACTCCCGACAGTTCGGACTTGCTGTCCTGCAAGGCGAAAACGGCCGCACCGCGCCGGCGGGCGTCCGCGATCCGCTCGAGCAGCGGGGTGATGTCGGCGGTGGCGGTCTCCGCGATCACCAGCACGCTCTCTCCACGCCGGGTGTCGACGAGCCGCTCCATGCCGACCGCGAGATGCGCGGGGTCGCCGCGGTGGACGTTCCAGCGCAACAGCGTCGGGCGCAGCAGCTGATTGCCCGAGTGCCGGGCCGCGTCATCGAGGTGGGCGGTCAGATGCCAGGGCTCGTCGTTCGCCGGCCCGGCGATGAGCAGGCCGTTGGTGGTACGCGTCGAGTGCCGCAGCGCGTTGGCGAACTCGTCGGTCTCCTCGAGGACGCCGGTGCCCTCGAGGACGTCCCGGAGGAGCTGGGCCTGCGACAGATCCATGGGACTACCGTGCCATACGGGCGCGGGTGGACCCCGCCTCCGGGCTGACGGCTCCACCGTACGGGAAGGATTGCGGGTAGGGCCCGGTTGAGCGATCCGACAGCACGATCTCCGAAGGGACACACATGCGGTACGGCTACAAGGCCTCGGCCGAACAGTTCGGCACCAACGAGTTGCTCGGTTACGGCGTGACCGCGGAGGAGCTCGGGTTCGACATCGTCGCGGTGTCCGACCACTTCCAGCCATGGCGCCACCACGGCGGGCACGCGCCGCTCGTCTTCACCTGGCTCGGTGCGCTGGCCGCGAAGACGAGCCGGGTCACCCTCGGCACCTCCGTCCTCACCCCGCTTCTGCGCTACCACCCCTCCGTCGTCGCCCAGGGCTTCGCGACTCTTGCCCAGCTCGCGCCCGACCGGGTGATCCTCGGCGTCGGGTCCGGCGAGGCGATGAACGAGGTCCCGGCCACAGGCGCGGAATGGCCGTCGGGCAAAGAACGGCGCGCGCGCCTGACCGAGGCGGTCAAGCTGATCCGCGCGCTGTGGACCGACGAGCGGGTCACGTTCGAGGGCGAGTACTACCAGACGACCCTCGCCACGATCTACGAGCGGCCCGACAACCCACCGCCCATCTACATCGCCGCGTCCGGACCTCTCGCCGGCAAGCTCACCGGACGGATCGGGGACGGGCTGATCGCGACGTCTGGCAAGGACGACGAGAACTACCAGGGTGTGCTGGCCGGGGTGGCCGAGGGTGCTGCTTCCGTCGGAAAGGCCACGCCGCTGCCGCAGCAGATCGAGATCAAGGTCTCCTACGACCACGACAAGGAGAAGGCGGCGGCCGACTGCTCGTGGTGGGCCGCGCTCGGGCTGCCGGCCGAGGTCAAGCAGAGCGTGCACGACCCGATCGAGCTGGAGCGGCTGGCCGACGAGGATCCGACCATCGCCACCAAACGGTTCATCGTCACCGACGACCCGGACGAGATCGTCGAGCGCGTTCGACGTTACGTCGACCTGGGCTTCGAGGAGCTCGTCTTCCACGCGCCCGGCGCCGACCAGGGCCGGTTCCTGCGCGAGTTCTCCGCCGACGTGCTGCCGAAGCTCCGCAAGACCTACGGCTGAGGTCTCCCTCCGCAGAGTGGGCGCGTCCACACACGACACGCCGCGTGCCTGGTGTGGACGCGTCCACTCTGCGTCGAGCTGGTCAGCTCTCGAAGGTGTGCTCGGACGTGGGGAAGGTGCCTGACTCGACGTCGTCGGCGTAGGCCCGCGCGGCGGTTCCGAGGACCCCGGCCATGTCGGCGTAGCGACGGACGAACCTCGGGGCCTTGCCGGTCCGCAGGCCAGCCATGTCCTGCCAGACCAGGACCTGCGCGTCACAGTCCGGTCCGGCGCCGATGCCGATCGTGGGGATGCTGAGCCGTTGGGTGATGTGCCCGGCCAGCTCGCCGGGGACCATCTCGAGCACGACGGCGACCGCGCCGGCCTCCTCGAGTTCGACCGCGTCGGCAAGCAGCCGGTCGGCTTCGTCGCCCCGTCCCTGGACGCGGTACCCACCGAGCGCGTGCTCGCTCTGCGGGGTGAAGCCGATGTGGCCGAAGACCGGGATGCCCGCTTCGGAGACCTTGCGCACCTGGTCGCTCATCTCGCGGCCGCCCTCGAACTTGACCGCGTGGGCGAGGCCTTCCTTCATGAACCGCACGGCGGTGTCGAATGCCTGCTCCGGTGAACGCTCGTAGGAGCCGAAGGGCAGGTCGGCGATGACGAGCGCGTGCGGTGCCGCCCCGCTGACGGCCCGGACGAGCGGGAGCATCTGGTCGACCGTGACGGGCAGCGTGGTCGGGTAGCCGAAGACGTTGTTGCCGGCCGAGTCGCCGACGAGGAGGACGGGGATGCCGGCCTCGTCGAAGATCGCCGCGGCGTACTGGTCGTAGGCGGTCAGCATCGCCCAGCGACGGCCGTCCTGCTTGAACTGCATGAGGTGGTGGATGCGCGTGCGGCGCCGCGGTTTCGCCCCTGTGCCGGGGCCCGGCGCCGGCGCGGGCGCCGATCCGGTTCCGTAGGGGGCGGGCTGCTCGTCGGTCTCGGAAGGTGGGGGTGTCACGTCCTCATCGTCGCACTCGGTGCTGAGACGTCCATCTCAGCGGCGTTGCGGGGTCGACCGCTGCTGCTCCGAGACGACGCTCAGCCGGCCAGCGGCTCACCCGTGAGCCGCCATCGACGAGGGATGCGGCCACGTCGTTGCTCGGCCACCTCACGGGCCCGGACACAACGCGCGACGAGCCGGCGCCGGTCACCGGCGAGGTCGTCGCGCGCGAACCGGACGACCATCAGGCCGAGCTCCTCGAGCCGCTGCTGGCGCAGATTGTCCGGCGAGCGCCGGTCGTCGTCACGGTGGTGGGCGCCGTCGTACTCGATCACCAGGCCGGCGTGGTGATCGAGCAGGTCGACGCGGGCCACGAAACGGCCGGACAGGTCGGTGATCGTCGGGTTCACCAGGGGTTCGGGCAGCTCGGCATCGGCCACCCAGGCCAGCCGGAGGATCGACTCCGGCAATGACTCCGTCCGGTCCGAGCTGAGCCTGGCCGCCGGCATCACCCGGCCGACGCCACGCCATCCCGGTCGGTCGCTCGCGTAACCGACGAGCTCGGCCGGGGTAAGGAAGCCCGCGGCCCGGAAGGCGTCGACGGTGGCCACCCGGGTGTCGCGGTGCGTCGAGCGGCGGACGAGATCGAAACACGTGCGGACGAGGGAGGTGACACGGACGCCGTTGCGCACCGCGACGTCCCCGGCTGCGAGATCGGAGCGGAACGGGACCAGACCATCACGTCGACGTCGGCCGGAGCGGGGGAGACAAACCAGGATCGGCACGCGCCCGCGGTTGCCGTCCAGCCGGTCGACGCCGTGCCACCACGCCGCAGCCCAGCCGCCGACCGCACCGTCGGGCGGGACGAGCAGCCCGGCTGCACGGATGATCGTCTCGAGATCAGGCGGTCCGACGTCCGCGACGTGGACGCCGCGATGCAGCTGCCGGAAGTCGTCGGTGGCGAGCCGTCGGCCACTGATGCCCACCAGCCGCAAGTCGGCCGTGGTGCGGGGGAGTGCTCGGGTGTCGAGCCTGCTGTCCATGGAGCGACCGTGCCGGAGTCGTGACGGCCGGAATCGGCTTGTCCACAAGGGAACGGCCGGATTCCACGTTCGGGGCATCAGTGGACAACAACGGGTCCGCCCGAGGTCGATGCGCCCGGTCCACCGACCTCCGCCCCCGATCCAGCCTCGAGTGGACGCTCGCCCACCCTCTGCCCGGCGTGGCGCGTAGCGGCGCGCCCACTCTGCAACCGGGAGGCCGCAGGGACGGCCGGCAGTGCTAACCGGCTACTCGCGCCACTTGCTGGTGATCGGCAGCCGGCGGTCCCGACCGAAGTTGCGGGAGCTGATCTTCGTCCCGGGCGGGTACTGGCGGCGCTTGTACTCGGCGCGGTCGACCAGCCGCAGGACCTGCTCGACGACGTCGCGGTCGAACCCGGCGGCGACGAGTTCGTCCGAGCCGGCGTCCCGCTCGATGTAGTCGTCGAGGATGTCGTCGAGCAGGTGATAGTCGGGCAGCGAATCGCTGTCCTTCTGACCGGGCCGCAGCTCCGCGCTCGGCTCCTTGGTGATCGTGTTCTCCGGGATCGGCGGCGTCTCACCGTTCGCAGTCGCCTGCGCGTTGCGCCAGCGTGCGAGCTCCCACACCTGGGTCTTGAGCACGTCCTTGATCGGGGCGAACCCGCCCACCGCGTCGCCGTAGATCGTCGAGTAGCCGACCGCCAGCTCGCTCTTGTTGCCGCAGGCCAGGACGATCGAGGGCTCGTGGTAATTCGACAGCGCCATCCAGATCACCGCCCGTACCCGGGCCTGCAGGTTCTCCGCGGCGACCCCGTCGATCTCGATGCCGGACCCGAACGCGTCGACCATCGGCGCGATCGCCACCGTCTGGAGGTTCATCCCCGTCCGTCGAGCCAGCTCGGCCGCGTCGTCACGAGAGTGCTGGCTCGAGTACACGCTGGGGTTCGAGATGCCGAAGACGTTCGCCGCGCCGATCGCATCGCACGCGATGGCGGCGACGAGAGTCGAGTCGATGCCGCCGGAGACACCGAGGAACACCCGCTTCATCCCGTTCTTGACGATGTAGTCGCGCAGCCCGACAACCAGCGCGGTGTAGACCTCGCCGATGTCGTCGTAGCGCGGGGCGATCGTCGGAGCGGCGAATGCGAGCCGGTCCGGCACGGGGGCCGTCAGCGAGGTGATGTGGGTGTGGGCGACGGCGAGGCCCTCGAACGACTCGTCGGTGTCAGGCATCGGCTCGCTCGCCGCGGGCAGGTCGAGGTCGAGCACAAGGAGTTCCTCGACGAACTGAGCGGCCCGCGCGACCAGCTCACCGTCGGGCCCGACAACGAGGGAATCGCCGTCGAAGACCAGTTCGTCCTGGCCGCCGACCAGGTTCACGTACGCAAGCGCGCATCCGGCCTCACGCGCCCGACGGGCACACAGCTCGAGCCGGGTGTCGTCCTTGTTCGCCTCGAACGGTGAGCCGTTGATGACGAGCAGCAGCCCGGCGTCGGCAGCCCGGGCGGCAGCGGACGGTCCGTCCTGCCACAGGTCCTCGCAGATGCAGACCGCGACGTCGACCCCGTTGACCGTCACGACCGCCATCCGGTTACCGGGGACGAAGTGACGGAACTCGTCGAACACGCCGTAGTTCGGGAGGTGATGCTTGAACGAGCGGGCCCTGACCTCCCCGCGGTGCAGGACGGCGAGAGCGTTGCGCGGGGAACCCTTCGGGACGCCGAGCTGGGCCACGATGCCGTCGGTCGCGTCGAGGTAGCCGATGACGACGACAAGCTCACCGAGACCCTCGTCGCGCAGAGTGCCGGCGAGCGCGTCCAGAGCCTTGCGGGACGCGGCGACGAACGTCCCGCGCAGCGCGAGATCCTCGACGGGGTAGCCGGTGACGGCCATCTCCGGGAACGCCAGCAGATCGGCGCCGCCCCGCGAAGCCTCGCGGGCGAACGTCACGATCTTGGCGCAGTTGCCGGCGATGTCGCCGACGACCATGTTGGTCTGGGCGAGCGCGAGCCGCAGTGCAGGCATACGTTCACACTATCGAGCGCCGCGGACCGGCCGATCGCGGGCGGAAGTCACCCGATCCGGTCGCGTCGGTGCAATGGTGTGCGTCGGTGTTGGCAGACTGTTACAACCAACGAGAGACGGCCTGGCGGCCTTACCTCGTCGTTGGAGCAAGACCCAGTGAGAGACGGCCCGAGGAGCATACGCATGGATCGCCAGCAGGAGTTCGTTCTCCGCACGGTCGAAGAGCGCGACGTCCGCTTCGTCCGGCTCTGGTTCACCGACGTCCTCGGCTCGCTGAAGTCGGTCGCGATCGCGCCGGCCGAACTCGAGTCGGCGTTCAGCGAGGGAATCGGCTTCGACGGCTCGGCCATCGAGGGCTTCACCCGGGTCTCCGAGGCGGACATGCTCGCCCTGCCCGACCCCAGCAGCTTCCAGATCCTGCCCTGGCGCGCCGAATCCCCGCGGACCGCGCGGATGTTCTGCGACATCCTCATGCCCGACGGCTCGCCGTCCTACGCGGACCCGAGGTTCGTCCTCAAGCGCACCCTGGCGAAGGCCGCGGACGCGGGCTTCACCTTCTACACCCACCCCGAGATCGAGTTCTTCCTCTTCCGCGACCGTCCCGAGGCCGGTGCCGTGCCCGTCCCGGTCGACTCGTCCGGCTACTTCGACCACACCCCGAACAACATCAGCCACGACTTCCGCCGCAGCGCCATCACGATGCTCGAGGCGATGGGCATCTCGGTCGAGTTCAGCCACCACGAGGGCGCGCCCGGCCAGCAGGAGATCGACCTCCGCTATGCCGACGCGCTGGCGACGGCGGACAACATCATGACGTTCCGTGTGGTCGTGAAGGAGGTTGCGCTGACCGAGGGCACCTATGCGTCGTTCATGCCCAAGCCGTTCACCGAGCACGCAGGCTCCGGCATGCATACCCACATGAGCCTGTTCGAGGGCGAGCAGAACGCGTTCTTCGACGCCGGCAACGAGTACCACCTGAGCAAGACCGGCCGGTCCTTCATCGCCGGCCTGCTCCGGCACGCCGCCGAGATCACCGCCGTGACCAACCAATGGGTCAACTCCTACAAGCGGCTCGTCGGCGGCGGCGAGGCTCCGGGCTACATCTGCTGGGGCCACAACAACCGGTCCGCGCTCGTCCGGGTGCCCATGTACAAGCCGCTCAAGGGCGCGTCCACGCGGATCGAGATGCGCTCACCGGACTCCGCCTGCAACCCCTACCTCGCGTTCGCGGTCATGCTCGCGGCCGGGCTGAAGGGCATCCAGGAGGAGTACGAGCTCCCGCCGGGCGCCGAGGACAACGTCTGGGCGCTGAGCGAGGGCGAGCGAAAAGCGATGGGGATCGCGCCGCTGCCGCGAAGCCTCGACCAGGCCATCAGCCTGATGGAGGACAGCGAACTGCTCGCCGACACCCTCGGCGAAGGCGTGTTCGACTACTTCCTGCGGAACAAGCGCGAGGAGTGGCGCGAGTACCGCGGCCACGTCACCGCGTTCGAGCGCGACCGGATGCTGCCGGTCTGGTGATCTGTACGGCCGGCCCGGTGACCGCGTGAGTGACTCGACGCTCACGGCCGGCTCGCTCGCCCGAGCGGGGTTCAGCTCGCCCGACGCCGCGCTTCCCGTCCTCCGCCGGCTCCCGTCGTCCCTGCGCGACGGCCTGGTCACCCGCTTCAGCCGCGCCGCCGAGCCGGACCTGGCGTTGTGGAGCCTGACGCGGCTCGTCGAGTCCGAGCGGCCGGGCCGGTCCACGAGCCGCGACGGTGGCTCGTCCGATGCCCTGCTCGACCGGCTGAGCTGGGTAGACGGCCACGACAACAGCTTCCCGGAGCAGCTCGTCCGCCTGCTCGGCGCATCCGCCACGCTCGGGGACTTCCTCGTCGCGAACCCGGGCACGTGGCAGCTGCTCGACTCGCCCGAGCAGCACGTCGGGGTGTCGGAATGGCTCACGCACGCGCAGACGACGCTTCAGGCCTCGGTCGACGGCTCGCTGCCAGCCGTCTTCGGCCCCGCCGGCCGGACGCCGCAGGACGCGCTCCGGCTGGCCTACCGCGGGCTCCTCGCCCAGCTCGCCGCCCGTGACCTCGCCGGCGACGCCGCCTACGTCGAGGTCGCCTCCGCGCTCTCCGATCTGGCCGTTGCCGTTCTCGACGCCGGCATCGCCATCGCCCGCAACGATCTCGGCGCCCGTGCCGACGGCGTCGAGCTCGGCGTCGTCGCGATGGGCAAGTGCGGCGGTCACGAGCTCAACTACGTGTCCGACGTCGACGTCGTCTTCGTCTCCGGGCCCGGCAAGGTCGGGTCGCGGGCCGGCACTGCGGTGGCGACCCAGATGATGCGCGCGGTCTCCGGGCAGACCGCGGCGGGGACGATCTGGCAGGTGGACGCGGCACTGCGGCCGGAGGGGAAGAGCGGGCCGCTGGTCCGCACCCTCGACTCGTTCCGCACCTACTACGAGCGCTGGGCCAAGACCTGGGAGTTCCAGGCGATGCTCAAGGCCCGGCCGGCCGCAGGGGATCTCGGGCTGGCCCGCCGGCTGGTCGACACGGTCGGCCCGATGGTCTGGCAGGCCGCGGATCGGCCCGGCTTCGTCGAGGACGCGCAGGCGATGCGCCGACGCGTGGTCGAGCACCTCGGCGACGACCCGGAGCGTGAGATCAAGCTCGGCCCGGGTGGCCTGCGCGATGTCGAGTTCGCCGTCCAGCTGCTCCAGTTGGTGCACGGCCGGACCGACGAGGCGCTGCGCAGCCCGACCACCCTGACCGCGCTGGACGCCCTCACCGACGGCGGCTATATCGGACGCGAGGACGGCGCCGCCCTCGCCGCCGCCTACCGGTTCCTCCGCGCGCTGGAGCACCGGCTGCAGCTCTACCGCCTCCAGCGCACCCACGTGCTGCCGTCCGACGAGGTGTCTCTGCGCCGGATCGGCCGGAGCATGGGCTTCTTCGAGTCGCCGGTCGAGCAGCTCGGCGAGGTCTGGACGACCACTGCGCATACCGTGCGCCGGCTGCACGAGAAGCTGTTCTACCGCCCGCTCCTGGCCGCGGTGGCCCGCATCCCCGGCGAGGAGTCGCGGCTCACCGCCGAAGCCGCGGAACAACGCCTGACGGCGCTGGGCTTCGGCGACCCGAAGGCCGCCGTCCGCCACATCCAGGCCCTGACCGACGGGGTGTCGCGACGGTCGATGATCCAGCGGCAGCTGCTGCCGGCGATGCTGGCCTGGTTCGCCGACTCGCCGAACCCGGACGCAGGTCTGCTGGCGTTCCGTGGCCTGTCGCAGAGTCTCGGCTCGACGCCGTGGTACCTGCGGCTGCTCCGGGACGAGGGCGCCGCAGCACAACGGATGGCGACGGTCCTCGCGTCCAGCCGCTATGCGACGGCGATGCTCGACCGGGCCCCGGAGGCCGTGCAGATGCTCGGCGAGCGCGACCTCGTCACCGTCGAACCGGCCGCGGTGCTCGACCAGATGCGTGCGGGTGCGGGCCGGCAGAGCGACGCCGAGGCCGCAGTCGCCACCGTCCGGGCCGTGCGTCGCCGGCATCTGCTCGCCGTCGCCATCGCCGATCTGACCGAGCACGCGCCACTGGAGCGGGTCGCGGCCGGGCTGACGACGCTGGCCGATGCGACCGTCTGCGCGGCCCTCGAGGTGGCTGTCCGGACGGTCGGCGAGCGCCGTGACCAGCCGGCTCCCGGCGGGCTCGCGGTCATCGCGATGGGCCGGTTCGGCGGTGCCGAGATGGGTTACGGCAGCGACGCGGACGTGCTGTTCGTGAGCCGGCCGGCGTCGCCCGAGCTGCAGGCGGCGAACGCGGAGTGGTCGTTGGCGGTGGCCAGTGAGCTCCGCCGGCTGCTCGCGCTGCCGATGGCCGATCCGCCGCTGCTGATCGACGCCGACCTACGTCCCGAGGGCCGCAACGGCCCGATGGTGCGCACGCTCGACTCGTACGCGGCCTACTACGCGCGCTGGTCGATGGCGTGGGAGGCGCAGGCGCTTCTGCGTGCCCGGCCGGTCGATCCGACCAGCAAGCTGGCGGCGGACTTCATCGAGCTGATCGAGCCGTTGCGCTATCCGGCGGCCGGCCTCAGTGCCCGCGACGTCCAGGAGATCCGGCGGATCAAGGCGCGGATCGACAACGAGCGGCTGCCGCGCGGTGCCGATCGGACGACCCACACCAAGCTCGGCCGGGGCGGGCTGGCCGACATCGAGTGGACGGTGCAGCTTCTGCAGATGGAGCATGCGCACGCGGTGCCCGAATTGCGGACGACCTCGACGCTCGGGGCATTGTCTGCGGCGGTGACGGCTGGGCTCGTCACGCCGGCGGACCGGGACGTGCTCGAACGTGCGTGGACGCTGGCGACCCGCACCCGCAACGCGATCATGCTCGTGCGCGGCCGGCCATCGGACACGATGCCGACCGACGCCCGCGAGATGGCCGCCGTCGCGCACCTGCTCGGCGTCGACGGAGCGGCTCCGTTCGTGGAGAACTACCGTCGCGTCACCCGGCAGGCGCATGCGGTGGTCGGGCAGATCTTCTTCGCTGGTTGACGGTTCTCGCGCGATTCGTACGGCCTCGTAACCCCGGGACTGTCGTCGTATAGCCGTCCTTGGGGTTACGACGACAGTCCCGGGGTTACCCGGGCGGCGCCGGGGCTACCCGGGCGGAAGCTCAGGCATCGATCCGACGTGACCGGTGACGAGACGTCAGTCGGTCTCCGGCCGGTCCTCCTCGGGTGACTCCGGGAACCCGTCGGGGTTGGCGCTCTGCCAGCGCCAGGTGTCGACGCAGCCCTGCGCGACCGTGAGCTGGGCCGTCCAGCCGAGCTCGCGCTCGGCCTTGCCGGGATCGCAGTACGACGCCGCGACGTCGCCCGGCCGGCGGCCCACGACGCGGTACGGCAGCTCCCGGCCGACGGCCGCCGAGAAGTCCTTGACCAGCTCGAACACCGACGTGCCGACGCCCGACCCGAGGTTCCAGATGCCCAGCCCGGCTTCGGCAGCGTCGCCGGTGAGGTGGTCGAGGGCGGCGAGGTGCCCGCGCGCGAGGTCGACGACGTGGATGTAGTCGCGGACGCCGGTGCCGTCGGGGGTGTCGTAGTCGTCGCCGAAGACGAGGATCTCCTCGCGTCGGCCGACGGCGACCTGGGCGAGGAACGGGACCAGGTTGTTCGGGATGCCCTGCGGGTCCTCACCGATCAGCCCGCTCGGGTGCGCACCGAGCGGGTTGAAGTAGCGGAGCGCGGCGAGCCGGAGCCGGCCGTCCGCGGCCGCCGCGTCGGCGAGGATCTGCTCGATCATCACCTTGGTCCAGCCGTACGGGCTGGTCGCACCCGTCGCCGCGTCCTCACGCAGCGGCGGGACACCGTCGGCGCCGTACACGGTGGCCGACGACGAGAACACCAGCGCGCGGACGTCGTGGTGCTCCATCGCGGCCAGCAGCGCCAACGTCGAGTCGAGGTTGGTCTCGTAGTAGGCGAGCGGCTTCGCGACGGATTCACCGACCGCCTTGAGGCCGGCGAAATGGATCACGGCGTCGACGGGCGCGGCGAACGCCTGATCGAGCACGCGCGGGTTGCGGACGTCACCGCGCACCAGCACGGGCCGGGTTCCGGTGATCTGGTCGATCCGATCGAGTACGGCCGGCTTGGCGTTCACGAAGTTGTCGACGATCACCGCCTCGTGGCCCGCGCCGATGAGCTCGACGACCGTGTGACTGCCGATGTAGCCGGCCCCGCCGGTGACCACAATGCGCATGATGAGCACAGTAACGACCCTGACCGGGCCGGGTCGTAGGCTCTCCGCGTGGATCCCGGCGCCCTTCATCACCTCGAGCTCTGGGTGGACGACCTCGACTGCACCGAACAGTCGTTCGGCTGGCTCCTCCCGCGGCTCGGATTCAGCGCTGACGGCCGGATGCGCAGCGGGCTCAACCACATCGCCTTCGTCGCCGGATCGAGGGCCGACGTCGATGCCATCGCCGTGGACGCGCCAGCGCACGGATGGACGCTGATGTTCGCCGACCGGCACCCGTTCGCCGGCGGGGACGATCACTACGCGGCGTATCTCGAGAACGACGACGGCTTCGAGGTCGAACTCGTGGCGGCTCCGTGACGTTCGCCATCGCGTGGGCGGTGCTGCTGAGCGTCGTCGTCGTGGTGACGCTGACCTGGCCGGCGTGGTGGGTGCGGCTGGTGCTGGTACTCGTCAGCGTCGGCTGGGTGGTGGTGAACCGTCCGGTCGAGGGAGATGCTCTGTGGGAGCTCGATTCGGCGCACGGCCTGACGGTGGCCGACCTGTTCGGTCTGGCCGGGGTCGCCATCGCCTTGCTCGTGCAGTTCTCGCCCCGCCGACCGCGGCGGGGTCGGCGAGGTCGGCGCGGTCGCGATCAGCGGAGTGGGGCGCGCCGATGACCGCCGTCGCCGCGCCCGGCCCGTGGACGCCACTGCGCGCGAGCGTGCGTCGTCGGATCGCGCGGGTCCTGACGCTGTCCGCGCTCGCGCTGGGTGTTGCCGTGCTCGGACCGGGCACATCGCCGGCGTCGGCGGCCTGCGGGGTTGCGACGGCGACCGCGTCACCGGGAGCGACGTCCACCCCGTCCCCTGCGCCGTCGGCCACGCCGTCGCTGTCGCCGTACGCCTTCCAGGGCAGCGTGGTCGCGCTCGGGAACGGCGGGCTGGACGCCACGGTCGTCCGCAAGGACGGTGTGGTCGTCGAGGTACAGGGCGGGACTGGTCGGCTTGGCGCGATCGGTCCGGACGATCGGATCTTCGTCGTCGGCGCCGTCTACCAGTTCGAGCCGCTCAACGCTGCGAGCCCGTACAAGGACAGCCTGTGCACCGCGACGAGGGTCATCTGGAGTCCGACGGTCGGCACCTTCCCCGACACCGATCCGGAGCAGTCCTGGCTCGGGTACAGCGCGTTCGACTTCGCCATGGTCGGCATCGTCGGGCTCATGCTCGGCGGCGTCATCGGAGCCCGGGTCGGCTTCGGGCGTGGGATGAAGGCGCGTCCGCCCGAGGATGAGGACGACGAGGCCGACGACGGCTGACGGGGTCTCGCGGTCGTCAGTCGATCCCGCCAGGGCGTCTGTGGGCGTGACGCCGCCGGGCACGGGGGAGGGAACGTAGTACGCCAGGTCTGGGATCATGCTGCCGATCACCAGCGCCGCGGGGACGAGCACCCGGGAAGAGCGGGAGCATGGCTGCTGGGTGACTCCCGGTGAACGGCATGGTTGATCATCGGTTACCGGGGGGCGGATGTGTGGCATCGGCT
>DAIQRJ010000003.1:0-182350 GCA_036786375.1 Actinopolymorphaceae bacterium | reverse complement strand
CGACTTGGTGGTGCTCTCGCAGTAGGCCTTCGCGATCGACGTCGTCGCCGGGTCGTCGGGCCTGGATGGCGAATTTCGGCGTTCCAGTCCACACGCTAATGGCACGTGAATAGCACGGAGAGCGGATTCAGCCGGGATCCTCAAGCAGCTTTCGAACAGCGACACGGGCTTGACCTGCGGTCGTGCCGGGTGCCCGGCAGGATTCGAACCTGCGACGAGCGCGCTGACTCAACGAGTTTCAACGTTTGATCGCGCCGATTGACGATTCCTCGTCTGGCCCTCGCCTGACGTAGTTATGAGCCCGTTTGCGGCCGGTCGGGTTGCTCGCGTTCGCCGCCAGCTCGATACATTGCGGTTCGCTACGGGGATCCGATCGACGCCACGTTCGGCGGCGGTCGTTGACGGATCAGGAGCGGGAGTCGTCAGGGCGTGTTCGCCTTCACTCCGGTGTGTCCGATCGCGGTGTTGTCGATCAGGCCCTCGGGCAGCTCGGGCACCCGCTCGGGGAACAGACAGGCGGCCCAGTGACCCGGAGAGACCTCGGTCAGCTCTGGACGGGTTGTGCGGCAGGCGTCCTCGACGAACGGGCAGCGGTTCGAGAAGATGCAGCCGACTTGCGACGGCGGTTGCTCGACCCGGTCGTCGAGCGCCGCCACGACCGCTTCATCGCGCCGCCGGCGCGCCGTCTTCGGGTCGGGCACGGGGATCGCGTCCATCAGCAGGTAGGTGTACGGGTGTCGCGGCTGCCGGATCACCTGCTCTGCCGGTCCGTCTTCGACGACGACGCCGAAGAACATCACGATGATCCGGCCGCCCCGGGTGAAGTAGCGGACCACGCCGAAGTCGTGACTGATGAACACGTACGACAGGTTCCGCTCGACGCGCAACGACAGCAGCAGATCGAGCACGGAAACCCGGATGGACACGTCGAGCATGCTCGTCGCCTCGTCGGCCACCACGACCTCTGGTCGCAAGCTGATGGCACGAGCGATGGCCACGCGCTGCCGCTGACCGCCGGACAACTGATGGGGGTAGCGGCGGAGGAAGTCAGTCGTGGCATCAAGACCCACGACCTCGAGCAGGCGCAGGATCTCGTCCTCCACCTCCCCTCGCGGCACGATGTGATGACGCAGGAGCCCGGGCCGCAGAGTGTCCCGCACGCTCAGCCCCGGGTTCAGTGACGCGTACGGGTCCTGCTGCACCACCTGGACGCCGCGACGATAGGTGTCCCACTCGCCGCGACTCATGCGCCAGATGTCCTTGTCGCGGTACAGGACCCGGCCGGCGGACGGCTTGACCAGCCCGATCACCACCCGGCCCAGGGTCGTCTTGCCACAGCCGGACTCGCCGACGACGGCCGTCACCGAGTCGGAGTCGACGTCGAGCGCGACATTGTCCAGGACGGGTAGCGGGCCGGTCGTGGTCGGGTAGCGGTGCGTCACGTTCTCCACTCGCAGCAGGCTCATCTGCCTACCCCCAGCGCGACCGCTCCGGCATTCACCACGTGACACGCGATCGCATGGCCGAGATCATCGCTTAGCAAGGGTGGGTCCACATCGTGACAAATGGCCTCGGCCAGCTGGCAGCGCGGGGCAAATCGGCAGCCTGGCGGCAGCTCGGCAAGGCTGGGCACCCGGCCTGGAATCGGCCTGATCAGCGATGGGTCCCCGTTGACGCTGGGGATGGCCCTGATCAACGCACTGAGGTAGGGATGGCGCCGCTCGCCGTAGAAGATCTCATCGATCGTGCCGTTCTCGACGAGCCGGCCCGCGTACATCACCGCAACCCGGTCGGCCAGCTCGGCCACCAGCGCGAGATCATGTGTGATGAAGACGATTGTCACTCCGAGGGTTGCGTGCAGGTCTTTCAGGATATCGATGACCAGCCGCTGGCTGAGGATGTCCAGCGCGGTGGTCGGCTCATCCAGCACCAGCACCCGTGGCTTGAGCAACAAGGCCAGGGCAATCGCGACCCGCTGCTTCATGCCGCCTGAAAGCCGGCTCTCGTACCCGTTCCAGATCGTCTCAGGCGTGAGCTTGACCAGCCGGATCAGATAGTCGAAGTAGTCCCTGCCTTCCTGCTTGTTCGCATAGCTGTCCGGATGCGCCTCGAGCACGTGCTGCACCTGCCTGCCGATGGTAATGACCGGATTGAAGGCGTTCATCGCGGCCTGGAAAACCATGGACACGTCGGCGGCCCGCAACTCGTTGAGCTCGCGGTGCTTCATGCCGGTGAGGCTCCGACCCTGATACCGGATCTCCCCGGAGGACACCACCCCCGGCGGGGGAACCATGCCCAGCAGCGAATATGCCAGGGTCGACTTCCCGCAGCCTGACTCGCCCGCCAGTGCGTAGATGTCGCCCTCATGCACCGCCAGGCTGACATCGTCGACGGCGCGGATAGTCCCGAAGTCCACGGTGAGCCGATCGACTTCGAGGATGATCGAATCGTCCACCTCACCGATGCCCGGCGGACTCGAGTTCAGCGAACTCATGCGGCACCCGCCGAGCACGTATGAGACATCATCACTGCACCCTCAAACGTGGGTTGAACACCTTGTCAAGAGTTCGGGCGAAGAACACAAGCGCTACCTGTAGGAGCACGATTGCCGCCATCGGCGAGAACAGGTAGAGCATGCTGTTGCTGGTGTAGAGGGCGCCTTGGTTCATGGCCAGGTTGATCATGATTCCCCAATTGGTGCCAGTCACTGGGGCGACGCCGAGGACGAACAGGCCGACCTCGGCGTAGATCGCGCCGGTGATGGCCAGCAGGAAGTTTATCGCGACGTAGGGCCCGACGTTCGGGAGTAGCTGGCGGCCGATGAGGTTGCGCAGCGGGAGATTCTGCACCTTGGCGGCATCGATGAAATCCGCAGTGCGCAGGCTCAGTGCCTGCGCCCGCACCGCTCGAGCGAGCCCGGCCCACGCGGTCACCGACAGGATGATGGCGAGAGCGAGCGGGCTGCTGGTGTTGACGAGGCTGGCGATGACGATGATCAGCGGTAGGCCCGGGATGGTCAAGAAGATGTCGGTCACCCGCATGATCACCGCGTCGGTCTTGCCACCGAGATAGCCGCTCGTCAGCCCGATGACGACACCCACGATGACCACGATCACCGCTGAGAACAGGCCGACCTCGACCACCGGTCTGGTGCCGATGATCACCTCGGACAGTGTGTCGTTTCCGAGGAAGTCGGTGCCGAGGAGGTGGTGTAGCGACGGCCCCAGATAGGCGTCGGCGGCGTTGTGCGACCTACCGACGTGAACGAGCGAGCCACCGAAGATCGCAACCAGGATATAGACGAGGATGATTACCCCGCCGACCAGCGCAGCCTTGTCGCTGCGGCAGATGCGCCAGAAGTCCTTGACGAATTCCATGCGTACCCCCTACGCCTGCAGTGCTTCAGGGCTGGCCAGCTCCGCGGCTGTGTCGGCGGCCGTCGTCTTTCCACTCGTCAGCCGCACGATACGTGGATCCACGAGCGGGTAGATCAGGTCGACGAGGAGATTTGAGACCACCACCGCGACCGTGATCAGGATGAAACAGCCCATCATCAGCGAGTAGTCCCGGGAGTTCACCGCTGAGATGAGCCGGAATCCCAGCCCCGGATAGGAGAAGTAGGTTTCGATGAACACCGACCCCCCGAACATGAAACCCACCGCCAGCGCGAGGTTGGTCACCATGGGCAGCATCGCGGTGCGCCCGATATAGGTCTGGGTGACACGGCGCCTGCTGAGGCCGCGCGACTCGGCTGCCCGCACGTGGTCGGCTCCCAGCACTGTGGTGACACTGCCCTTCATCGCGAGCGCCCATGCGCCGAACGAGACGATCACGTAAGCCACGATCGGCAGCGCGGCGTGATACGCGACGCTACCGATGAACGGCAGGTTGAAGCCCGGCGTGGTGTTGTTCGAGTACGCGCCGGTGATCGGAAAGAGGTGATGCTGGTCGGCCAGCAGATAGATCAGCACGATGGCGACGAGGTAGTTCGGGATGGCGGACAGGAACGAAACGACGCCAGTCATGATCTTGGCGAAACGGTTGTCGGGGTAGGCGGCCATGACGGTGCCGATGATGAGGCCGATCACGAAGCTGATGAGCAGGGACACGCCGACGAGCAGCAGGGTCCACGGCAGCGCGCTGAGGATGATGCTCAAGACGCTCTGACCGGGATTCAGCACCGAGACGCCGAAATCACCCCGGAAGATCTGCGCAATGTACTGCACGTACTGTTGCCACAGTGGCCCGGACGGCATCACACCGTAGATTGCCTGCACCTGTTGCTTGATCTGGTCGGGGCTCACGCCGCCCTGTTGCTGCAGCTGGAACTCCAGGAACTGGATGGCGTTCCCTGGCATGAGCCTCACCACGTAGAACGACGCCGTCACGACTACGTAGACGGTGACCAGCGCCATCAGTAGGCGCCGGGCGAGATAACCGATCACAGCTTGGCTCCCCTCATCATGGGATCGTCGCCTTCCGCGGCTCGAGGATCGATCGGCGCCGGTGTCGTGCCGCGATGCAGCAGGTAGACGGTGCCTGCGGGCGCCAAGCCTGTGCCGACATCCGCCGCCGCGGATGGCTGGAAAACCGCGGCGGCGGAAGGCGGCAGCACTAGGAACCGTTCAACTTCAGGTAGCCCTCCTGCATCCACATCACTGGCTGGGAAGCGCCGCTGAGGCCGGTCCACAGCCACTTCGCCGAGTCGGGTGGGTAGTTGGAGTACCGGGCCGTCGAGTACGCCTCGTGGAATGCGTTGTTGTACATCGGGAGGATCGGCAGGTTCTGGTTGACCCACTGCGCCCACGCCCACACGTACTTCGACCAGGTCGAAGGCGGCGCCTGGTTGACCTCACGATTCAGCTCGGAGGCGATGGTCACAGTACCCAGCCCCGGCACATCAGCCGTCGGTCCGATGCCGATCGCGCACTTGCACGGGCCGCTGCCGCTATAAGAGATCGGGTAGTTCCACGCCGGTGGCGCGGCTTGACCGAACGTAGCCGCGAAGTCTGCCATCGGCGGCCCCTGGCCCCAATCCAGGTAGCCTTCCGAGACGGCGAAGTCACCGGCTAACTGCTTGGTGGAATACGTGGCCTGGTCGACGTTTTGCACATCCACCTGGATGCCGAAGTCCTTCAGGTAACCGGCAATAATCAACCCGTCCTCGTCGAACTGGGCAGATTGCGCCGGCTCCGAGATGGTGAAGGAGAAGACGTCACCCTTCGGGGTGTACCACTTCCCGTTTTTGTTGGTGAAGCCAGCGCCACGCAGCAGTGAGTCGGCCTTCGCCGTGTCGTGCGGATAGTGATTCAGCTTCGCGAACTGCGCCGGCGTGAGATACTGCTTGGCCAGGAAGAAGTTGATACCGTCCGGCGTCTCTTCAGCCGGATCCTGCACCAAGTCGCCACCCATGTCACGCCGCACCAGGTCCTGCCGATCGATCAGATACGCCAGCGCCTGACGGACGGCGAGCAGGTTGAACGGGTAGTGCGCGAAGTTGAAAACCAGGCTCTCCTGCTGCACCGGTGAGAAGATCATCACATAGTGCGAGTTCCCGGACTTGTTCATGTTCGTCACCTGCGGGTCGGGGAACTGCGTGTCATTTTGGAACTCGATCGATCCTGAAATCAGTGCGCCGTACTGGGTGGAGTCACTCATCGGGTAGACCTGAATGTAGGGCGCGGTGATCTTCGCGGCATCCCACCAGCCGTCCCACTTCTGGTACAGCACGCCACTGACGTTCGCGCTCTTGAGCGTGTAAGGACCGTCGCCCAGCAAGTCCTTCGGGTTGAACTTCACCAGCTTGGAACTTGCTGAGACCAAGACCTTGCCCTCCGGACTGTTCGCGCTGTTGTCGATGCTCGACGCGGTCGGATGCAAGATGTTGTAGGTCTTCCAGTACGTGATGAGCGTCTGGGTCAACCCGGAAGGTATCAGCGAGCCGTACTCGCTGTCCGGCACGATCACCACTTGCAACAGGTGCAGCAACGCTGTCTTCGGCACTGCCCACGGCTGCAGATCGACGACCACCTTGTGCGCGCCTGGCGTCGACACGGATGTGATCGCCGCCCACATCGAGTTGTAGTCGGCGCCGGCCGCCAGCAAGCTCGTGACCACATCCTTGGTCGTCAGCGGCTGGCCATTCGACCACTTCGCAGTGGGTCGCAGGTCGAACGTGATCGAGTGCTTGCCGACCGTCCAGCCGCTGGCCAACTCCGGGTAGTACGGGTTGTCGCCCGGGCGGTCCCAGTCCGAGACAGTCCCCAGGCTCAGCTGCACCGAGTTGTAGTACGGCAGTGGGTTTGGCGAGTACGGGTTGTTGGAGATCGAACTGGCCCAAGCGACGGTGCCGATCCGGAACGCGGTCTTACCCGGGTCAGACGATGAACCCGAGTTGGAGTTGGACTTCGGGCTGCTAGTGCAGGCTTGAGTCAGCGCGCCGAGCAGCATGAGCGAGGCGAGGACGCCTACCAATGAACGCAGGCGCGTTCTGGGCCGAACCGGACTCCCGCTGAAGTCGCGACGGTGGTGGTGCCTGTGGGCGGTCCACATCTGCGCACGTCCTTTCCAAGCTGATCTTGCATGGTACGACCTGCGCACGCGCGTGGTCTCCAGTTCGCGTTCGCGCTCGTGATGGGTGACCGGGGCCGAGAGCAGGCCGAGCGCCTGCCTGCGTGTCCCAGTGTGTGGCGCAGGGTGCTATCCCGGACGCGCTTGTCGGCTGGAGGCTCGACGAATCCGGAACGGTAACGCTGCGCAATCGAAACTGGGCCTCGGTGCACGGACAGTTGCACGCTCGGATCGACAGACGCCGTGCCGATGAGGCAAGTCGCCGTTCATGAGTCGTCCTCTGCGCGCGACGGACAAATGTGCGCTCCAGCCGTTCTGTTCGAACAGGCAGTAACTGAATCGTTAAAACCGGAGTTTGCTGCCGGGGTCAGAACCTGTCAAGGCCTCCCGACCGACCTTGGCCATATGTTCAAGATTGCGATGAGACCGTGATGCTGGACCGGCGGCCGTAGTGAGCCGACCGCTATCCGACGCGGGGGAAGCGATCGTCCGGGAATGTCCCACCGACACTGAGACCCAGCGGATCGGTTACCACGTGCGGACTGCCGGAGTATGTCGTGTCCGCATCCATGAAGATCGCCACGTGCGCGATCCGTGGTTCGTCGGTTTCGTTCGGATTGGCAGTGTGTGCGGTGAACGAGCTGTGGAATGTACAGTCGCCGGCCCGCAACGGGAGGGTGACCCGTTCGGCCCAGGCGGACTCCGGCCACATGGACTGCAGCGACCAATGGTCGTTCAGGTTCTGTGCACTCAGGTCAGTGCGGCTCTGAGAGCCCGGGAGGAATGTCATGCATCCGCGCTCCGTCGGGACATCAACCAAGGCTACCCATGCCGACAGTGCGCGCCGGGGCTTTGAGTGGGGCCAATAAGGCTGGTCCTGGTGGAATTCGGTTGGCGCGCCGTTGTGGGGGTCCTTGACGAGGACCTGGTCGTGCCAGAGACGCAGAGGGACCCCAGCCAGTCGTTCCGCGGCAGCTCCGAGCGCGGGGTGTCTGGTCAGCTGAGCGAGGGTCTCGTCATTGCGCCAGACGTCCACATACTGTGCGAAGACGGACTGGTCGACCGGCTGCTCGACCCGTCGCCGATAGGCAACGACCGCGTCCCGGAACCGTTCCACTTCGGCCGCGGTGAGGATCTGCGGTATGCGGACGAAACCTCGTTCGCGATAGGACGCGACGAGGGCATCGGTGAGCTGGGGGAGGTGCTGGGCGGTGACCGGCATACGGATCCACCTTCCTGTGCAGGCAACTGTGTCATGTGGAGCATGGCCCGGGACCAGCCTGCAGACATTGACATTTGTGCATCAGAACTAGCACGATCCTGATGTGACCAGCCGTGTCCAGCTGCCAGAGCATCGGTCGACCGCCGAGGTGCTGGCGGCCGGCACGAGCTTCGGCGCCGAGGTGATGCCAGTCGTGGCGCCGGTGCCGCCGCACGGGCACGACTACGTGGAGCTGGCGGTGGTACTCGGTGGGGTCGGCTCTCACGTCACGCGAGAGGGCGCGGTCAGCGTGCGCCGGGGTCACGCGGTCGCCGTGCGCGCCAGCGACTGGCACGGGTGGGATGACCCGCGTGACCTCATCGTCGCCAACGTCTACGTCGACCAGATCCTGCTGCGCGCCGGACTGGCGCCATTCGCGTGGCAGCCGGCGCTGCGGATGCTCGCCTGGCCGGTCCCGGCCCAGCCCCCGCCCGGAGTGGCGGAGTTGAGCGCGGCGGCTCTGGCACAGGTCGAGAACGCCGTGGAGGCATTGACCGATCGCGCACGCGTTCCGTCGACCGCGGCGATCGGTCATCTGCTGGTCATCCTCGGCGCGGTTGTCGATGCCGTGCCCGCACCTGCGGTCGCCGACGCGCATCCAGCGGTGCTGGAAGCCGTGCGTCGACTAGAGAGCGACCTGACCCGCGAGTGGACTGTCCCGGAGCTGGCTCGCGCAGTGGGTGTGAGCGACGGCCACCTGTCGCGCTCGTTCCACCGCGCGTTTGGCGCCGCACCCATCCGGGTGCTGTCGGGCCTGCGGGCGGAGCGCGCGGCCGCGCACCTGATCGCGTCCGACGAACCAGTCGCGATGATCGGGAGACGAGTCGGCTGGCCCGACCCGAATTACTTCGCCCGCCGATTCAAGGCTGTGCACGGCGTGCCGCCAAGCGATTACCGTGCCCGCTTCCGAAGACCGGGCAGCGACGTCTCCGTCGCGAAGCTCTTCGACGTCGAGGAGTTCGCCGGGGTGCCCGATGACAAGGCCAGCGGCGGTTGACCTGCGACCTGATCGGGCACATCGTCCACCGAGACATCTGGATCTTTGTGTGGAGCGGACGACGGGGATCGAACCCGCATTCTGAGCTTGGGAAGCCGATGGTGTGGCGTGATTTGAGGCTGATCTGGGCGTGAACCGTGGCCTGGAGATGACTGGTGTGGACTCGTTAGGACGTGGTTAGTGGCCCGTTTGTGGCCCGACAAGTCGGGATCGCAGCACGGGATCTGTCTTGTGTGGCCACGGCTGTTCGCCATCTCAGGCACTGTAGGAGTGCCTGAGTCCCGGTTCGAGGATTCGGGTCGACTAGGTTTGTGAATGTGGCTACGTTCGCGGGGCCGCCGACGTCGACCTTGCGTGCGCTGCACGCTGCCACCGAGTCTCTGCTGCTGACGGTGCGCGGTTTCACCGAGGCTGATGTGCGGCGGCCCTCGCTGCTCCCAGGGTGGTCCCGTGCTCATGTGCTGTCGCATCTGGCCGGTAACGCCGAAGGTGGAACCCGGCTTTTGGAGGGCGTCGTCTCGGGCGTGCCCGGCTGGGAGTACCGGGACCTGGAAAGCAGGGCGGCCGACATCGAAATCGGATCCCACGCTCTGGCCGACGTCCTGGTCGCGCGAGTCGAGGCCACCGCGCAGCGGTTCGGCGACGCATGCGAGAAACTGCTGCCCGAGCAGTGGGCGATACCCGTGACGTGGACGACCGGCCATCAGAACGCGGCCCGCGAAGTCGTGACCTCGAGGCTGTTCGAAGTCGAGATCCATCATGTCGACCTGGCCACCGGCCGCACAGTGGATGACTGGCCCGACGACCTCGCCGCCACGGTGTTTGATGCGGTTGTCGCGGCGTTCACGACCCGGGCCGACTTCCCAACGATGACACTCCACGTCGAGGATCACTCCGACACCAGGACGTTTGGCGACAGCAGCTCACCACTGGTCGTCTCAGGCACCCGGACGGACGTCCTGACCTGGCTCCTTGGTCGCTCCAACGGCCACACGCTGCGAGTCGCTGATGGTCGGTCGGTGCCATGGATACCCGGCCTCTACTAGCAATGGTTCACGTTCGCGGATGATGACCGCAGCCGGCGGCCCGGGACCGTCAGAACGCTGCGCTACTGGTCAGTCGCTGACCGAGTAGGAGGCTGCTACTCGTCCGGGGTCGCCTGCTCCTCGGGTTCGCTGAACTGTCGGTACCCGTGCATGTCATAGTCCATCCCGTAGATCTGCTTGAGATTCGCGATTGCGGCGAGCGCCTTGGGTCCGTGCGGGCTCCAGGACTGCTCACCCTCCTCGCCCGGGACCGGCGCGAACGAGTGGAGCACGATCTTCTCCATGAGTTGACCGAGCGTCAGGTTCTCAAATTCGGCAAGCCCTTTCAGCACTTTCACCATGTGCCTTTCCATGCGGATTCCGAGCTGCACGCGCTCGATCTTCGTGGCGGTGTCCATGACTCCTCCATGATCCCAAGGGACGATGGTCCCAAGGTACCACCCAATATCGGATCCGCGAGTTCAACGGCCAGCCAATGCAGTCGACCTGACTGACAAGCGAGACGGTCGTGTGGTTGTGCGGCGATCGTTGGGATGGAGAAACACGTGGGGGCGCTCCCGCTGTGGCAGAACGCGTCCAGCGGCCAGGTGGTCTGCTACGCGCGAACGAACGGGTGCGGGGGTTTGTGGCTCGGGGGCAGGGGTTGGCTAGGGATAGGTAGCGCCCGGCGGGCCCGACCGTCGCCAGAGCTATGCCCAGGAGACAAATAAGGGCTATTTGAACCGTTTGGGTGCGCTCGCCCGATTTGGCAGTATGCTGCCTGCGTGTGCGACACAGACGCGATTGACGACAGGTTTGTGCGTTTGCTCGAGTCGCACGCCACTGCCTTGGCTCTGGGAGATATCGTCGCGTTCGGCGTCCAGCATGGCACCGGGGTCCCTTACCCTTGCCGAGTCGCTGTAACGAGTGAGGCGCTCGTGTCCGTAGGCTTCTCACCGGCCACGTCGTTACATAGCAACCCATCGCTGTTCGTCCACTATTGGGCCGACATGACCGCGGTCCGAGCTCAGGGCGACTCCATCCTGATGGAGAACTCTGGTAGCCGAGGCGCCAAGCCTGGCGGTGGCTATCGCGAGCGAACGCATACGGGTGACCACGTTGTCGCGGCCGCAGCCGACCTCTGGGAACGGCGTAGAGACGGTATATTGGTCAACCGCTTCGACTGGCTGGCACCCTTTGAAAAGCTCCCTGATGCGCTCACGCCGCAGGCGCTTGCACTAAGACGTGAGTTCGCGCCAGGCGAAGTGGTTCTAGACGCGGAGCCCGGCACGAATGTGTCAAAGAGTGGACCACCACGGCGAGACGAATCCACCGGCTTTCTGACGCTGACGGAGGATCGCCTGGCGTTCACTCATACGTGGCCTCCGTCGACGTGGTCTGTCCCATGGAGATCGGTTCAACGCATCAAGCTGAGGGCCGGCCCATTCGTGACGAACATCGTCGCGACATCGGCGGGGACCGAGGTCAAGTTCAATGTGAACAAGTCCTACGCCCGCGAGGTCCTTAAGTTTGCGTCCGACCGATATTCGCTCTGAGTGCCGCAGTTGCCGACTGGCTCGGTCCGACGACTCGCGTGATGGCGAGGCCGGGACCGAATCAGTGGACTTCTTCCGTGTCAGCGACATCGGCGAGCGTGCGTGCTGCCGCCGTGAGAGCGGCGCGGGTGCCAGCGCGTGCCCCTTTGAGCCGGCGGATGCGTCCGGATTGACTAGCAAATTGACTAGCAGTCGCGCTTCGGCGTCCAGCGCGGCGACCAAACCGTGCGCCTCGCCGGGGGAACGATCCAGGCGGTCGCGCGTTGAGCGGCCGTGATGAGGCGTCGATCGCGATTCAATAGCCAAGGGCGGTGACGAGCCGGGCGCAGGATTGCCATCGGTCGCGGCGGACCGGAACCCTCGTCGCGCTCGTCGTGTCTTAGCGGGCGGCGTGGGTCGCCCATCCGCGCGCTGTTCCCGGACTACTACTGCCACGACAGCAGCGCTAACTCGGTCATCACGCACGCGTGGGCCCACCTCGCGCTCACACCGGCGCCCGGCGGCCTGAAACCGGTGCCACAAGCCGACTGCGACAGACAACACCCGCAACGAACGCTGCGGGTGAAGACACGGGTTGCTGTCGTTGGGTGTGGAGGTGCGTGGGTGGGGGCACGTGGGGCCGGCTCTGGGGTTGACTTGGACGGCGTAGGAGATCGCAGGTGGCCACGAGTCCCGGCCTCCAGTCCGATGCGGACTAACGCTCGACGAAAGGGCCTTGAATCGCAGCCGCTTCAGTTGGTGACAGTGGTCGGCTCTGTTGAGGTCGGCTGCCGGGTGCTTGGTGGTCGGGCTAGGACGACCAGGCCGATCATTGAAACGGCTGCGCCGGCGATCATCAACAGGGCGAGCGGGACCGCAGAGGTCTCTCCGCCCAGACCAGCGATCGGTGCCACGCAGCCGGCGACGATCCACTGCACACATCCGAGGACGGCGGAGCTCGTGCCGGGATGGTCTGGCACTTCCGCCGACGCGAGCGCACCTCCGTTTGGACCGATGAGGCCCTGTGCGGTCATGAGTGCGAAAAAGCACACGATCGCAAGCAGAAGTGGGGTGCCGAACCAGAGGGCGCCGATCAGCATCGCCAGTCCGGCTAAGAGGGCGGCGAGCTGCCCAACGAAGATGACTTTGCGGGTGGCGACCCGACCAGCGAGATGTGCCGCTGCCAGCGCAGCGATGGTCAGCCCACCCGCGTTGGCGGCGAAATCGACCGAGTAGGCGATTGGAGGCAGTCCGTTCATCGACTGCAGCACGAACGCCGACGTCGCGACGTAGGCGAAGAGTGCTGCCATCGCGGAACTGCTGACCACCAGATAGCCGATGTAGCGGCGATGTCCGAGGACCTGGCGGCCAGCGATGGCGAACGCTTTGAGGCCGCCGCCGTGCCTCCGTTCGGGTGGGAGGGACTCCGGGACGGCGAGGAGCACGCAGATCGTCATCGCCACTCCGAGTGCGGCGACGACCCAGAACGACACCCGCCAGTGCGACACCTGCAGGATGAGCGCGCCGAGTAGCGGTCCGACGATCGGGGCGATCCCTCCGACGCCGGCGATCAGGTTGAGCACTCGGATGAGCCGGGAGCCAGTGGCCAGGTCGATGATCACTGCGCGGCCGATCACCATCGCCCAGCCGCCGCTGAAGCCCTGGGCGAGCCGGGCCACTGTCATGACGGTGATCGTCGGGCTGATCGCGCACGCCACTGATGCGGCGGTCATCACCAGGATTGCTGCGAGCAGGGGTCGTCGCCGCCCGCGCTGGTCTGATACCGGTCCGCCGATCAGTTGGCCGAATCCCATGCCCACGAAGAAGGTGGTCAGGGTGAGTTGAACCTGTGTGGCGGTCGCGGTCAGGTCGTGGGCGACCCGCGGGAACGCCGGGACGTACATGTCGGTCGCCAGCGGTGCGATCGCGGTCAGGAAGACCACGGTGGCGACGAGGCCAGATGTGAGCCGGACCTGGTGATTGGTGCGCAACGTCGCCGACTGTGCCGGGGTGGCGCCGGCGTGCGGAGGGGTCGGCTGGGACACTGCCTGTCTTTCGTTGGTTGAGCCTTTGTGGGTTGAGCCCTCGTGATCTGCGTGGGTTAGCGCAGAGTGTCGATGTCGATGACGAATCGGTACCGGACGTCGGAGGCGAGGACGCGTTGGTAGGCATCGTTGATCTGGTCGGCGGCGATGACTTCGACATCGGCGGCAAGGCCGTGCTCGGCGCAGAAGGTGAGCATCTCCTGGGTTTCCGGGATGCCACCGGTGGCGGAGCCGGCGAACGAGCGTCGCGTGCCGAGCAGGTTGCCGACTGTCAGGGAAAGCGGCTCCGGGGGTGCACCGACGTTGACCATGGTGCCGTCGACGCGCAGCAGGTTGAGGTAGGCGTCGAGGTCGAGAGGTGCGCTCACGGTGTTGAGGATCAGATCGAAGCTGGCGGCCAGCTTGGTGAATGTCTCCGGGTCGCGGGTGGCGTAGTAGTGGTCTGCGCCGAGGCGCAGCCCGTCGTCCTGCTTGGCCAAGGTCTGCGACAGCACTGTCACGTCGGCGCCCATCGCGTGGGCGAACTTGACGCCCATGTGGCCGAGTCCGCCGAGACCGACGATGGCGACCTTCCTTCCCGGCGCGGCTCCCCAATGACGCAGGGGTGAATACGTTGTGATGCCGGCGCACAGCAGTGGAGCGGCGGCCTGGAACGGGATCGCGTCGGGGATGCTCAGTACGAAGTCCTCGACGACCACCACGTGGGTGGAGTAGCCCCCTTGGGTGATCGTGCCGTCGCGGTCCACGCTCGCGTAGGCCTGCACGTTGCCTGCGGCGCAGTACTGCTCCTGGCCGTTGCGGCAGTAGTCGCAGACCCGGCAGGAATTGACCATCGTGCCGACCCCGACCTTGTCGCCGACCCGATGCTTGGCTACATCTGATCCGATCGCGGAAACGGTGCCGACCATTTCGTGACCGACGGTCAGCGGATAGGTCTGCCGTCCCCATTCGCCGCGGACGGTGTGGATGTCGGAGTGGCAGATGCCGGCGTAGGCGATCTCGATCAGCACATCGTGTGGTCCGAGGTCGCGACGGGTGATCGTCGTTTTGATCAACGGGTCCGTCGATGAGGGGGCGGCGTAGGCGTTGACGATGAGCATCGGGTTCTCCTGAGGGTTTGGACGTGAGGTGCATGGCGGTTCGTGTGCCTGGATGTGGGTGCGGTGTCCGCGGGTGCGGCCTTACCGCCTCGTCGGGAAGGCGGAGTGGCGTGCGACGAAGGCGATGACGAGCGAGACCGAGGCGAGCGTGATCATGAAGATCGGGAGGACGAGCGCTTGTGAGGTGCTGATGAGGATGGCGCCGATGACGCCGGCGGCGAAGATGGCAAGGTTGAATGCGACGCCGAGAAGCGCGTTGGCGACGTCGACGTTCTCGCCGCCTGCATCGCTGATTGCCGTCGACAGCTGAGTCGCCGCGCCGCCGTAGCCCACGCCCCACGCGACCAATGCGATGAACACCGCGGCTGTTGAGTGGTGGCCGACGACGAAGATCACGCCGCCTGTGATGAACAACCCGATGCTGACAAACACGAGGCCACGCAGTGCGTGGTCGACCAGCGCGCCGGTGATCCCGACCCCGATTAATGCGGCGATACCAAAGACGACCAGGGCGACGTCGATCGGCAGTCCTACGTCGGCGGAACGCAGATACGTGGCGAAGTAGGTGTAGACGACGTTGTGCGCCACCATCCAGGTCACGATGACCGCGAGAATCAGAGCGACGCCGGAAAGGCGGAGGACGCCGACGACAGGCACCCGCGAAGCTGCACGTTGGCCCGCCGCGTCGGGCACCAGGACGACCGCCAGAATCAGGACGACGAGCGTGAGCATCGACAACACCCCGAACGACCAGCGCCAGCCGTACGTCGTGCCGATCCAGGAACCGAACGGTGTCCCGACGGCCAGTCCGATCGGGGTGCCGATCGAGGCGACGGCGAGAGATCGTCCAGCGAACTCGGGTGCCGAAATGCGGCGTGCGTAGCCACCGAGCATGCCCCACAGCAGGCCGGAGAATGCGCCGGCGAGAAAACGTGCGCCGAGCGACAAAGCGAACGCCGGGGAGATCGCTGTAATGACGGTCGTGATCAGGAACCCCGTGATGCCGAAGACAAAAATCGGCTTACGGCGAAGCCCCCGGGTTAGGGCGATTAGCGGCATCGTCGCAAGAACCGTCCCCAGCGCGTAGGCGCTGACGAGCTGGCCGGCTGATCCTTCGCTGATGGTCAAGCCGGCGGAGATCTGTGGCAGTAGGCCGGCGGGCATCGTCTCGGTGGCGATGAGGAGGAACCCCATGAACGCCATGACGAGCAGCGCGGCCCATGGCAGTCGTGGTGCGGATGCGTGGTCGTGGGGTCGTGGGGCCGATATCAGTCCGGTCTGGTAGGTCACGGCTCAGTCGGCTCGCTCGATGGTGACGGTGAATCCGTCCGGCTGTTGCCGGATGAAATCGAGGTCGGAGTCGAAGCGACCGATGCGGACGATGCCGCTGAAGTAGCCGACGTCGCCGTAGTAGAAGACCAAGTCGCCCGACGGTGCGTAATAACCGATGTCGCCGATGTCAGGGTCGGCTCCGGCTGGCACCGCGTTCGTGGACAGCTTGCGTGGGAGCGCTGCGATCTTCTCGAGCCGGTTGAAGTCGCGAAAGGTCAAGGTGAGCGGCAGTTGGCCGACCAGGTCACGCGCGGTGGCGTTGTCGTCAAGTCGGGCGGTCATCGTTCGCTCGCCGACGCGGATTCGAATGGGAGTATCAGCGGCGGACGGTCGCGTGGTGGATGTGGTGGCCGATGTGCGTGGAGCCGACTGTCGGGAGGTCGGGCTCGTTGTGGCCTGGTTCGCTTCTGTCGGTCCACCGGAGCTGGCGGCACCTGAGCTTGTAGGTCCGCGGTTGGCCCAACATGCGGTCACGGTCGCGGCGACGGCGATGGCCACCGTGAGCGAGAGCAGCGAGAGCCGTGTACCGGGTGAGCATGGTGTGCGATGGCGACGGGCGGTGGTCATGCGTCCACGCTAGGAACGCGCGAGCGGCCGAGGAACACCCTGATCAGAGGTGTACCAGCGGTACACCCGAGCACCGCTGATCGGCGGTTACGGCGTGGCCCGCGCTGTCGGCTCGGCGGGGATCGCGGTGGCCGCCCAGGAGGCCAGCAGGACAAGGGCATCGGCGGTGGTCGAGGCGGGCTCGGCGGCGTAGATGGTGAGGGTGAGGCCCGGCTCGGAGATCATGTCGACGCTCTCGTAGGCGAGGTCGAGGTTGCCGACGGCCTGGTGGTGGAAGGGCTTGGCGCCGGCACCGTGGAGCCGCACGTCGTGTGAGCTCCACCGCTGCCGGAAGTCCTTGCTTCTCGTCGACAGTTCGCCGACGAGGTCGTGCAGCGCCTTGTCGTGCGGGTCGCGGCCGGCCTCGGTTTGCAGGATGGCGACGCAGATGTCGGCGGCGGTGTCCCAGTCGGGATAGAAGCGGTGGGAGTCGTCGTCGAAGAACGTGTAGCGGGCGAAGTTCGGCTGACCGGTGGGGTCGTTGTCGTACAGGGAAGAGTGCATGGCCCGGCCGAGGTGGTTGGCGGCGAGCAGGTCCATTCTTCCGTTGCGCACGATCGCCGGCCCGCCGGTGATGGTCTCGAGGACCCATTGGAGGCTCGGTCGGGCGGTCCATCGCTTCGTGGTGTGGCGGCGGGTGCGGCCGAGAGCACTGGTGCCATTAGCGGCCTGGGCGAGATGGAGCAGGTGGGTGCGTTCGGCGGCGTCGAGCTGCAGGGCGCGGGCGATGGCGTCCAGGATCGACGCGGACACTCCGGCGAGTTCGCCACGTTCGAGCTTCGCGTAGTACTCGACGCTGACCTGGGCGAGGGCAGCGACCTCACCGCGGCGGAGGCCGGGCACACGTCGCGCGCCGACGTCAGGTAGCCCCACCTGCTGAGGGGTCACCTTCGCGCGGCGGGACATGAGGAACTCCCTGACCTCGATGCGATTGTCCATGCTCGCAGCGTAGGGCGGGCGCGGAACGACAGGGATCCTCTGTCAGTACACGTCTTGTCAGGGACTCCCTTCTTGCTCTGCGGCGCGCTTTGCTGGGTGAGCAACCCCCTGTAACCCTTCGAAGGAGCTTTGTGATGCGTGGTGTGGTCATGTACGGGCCCGGCGATGTTCGCGTCGAGGACGTCGACGAGCCGAGAATCCTCAAGTCCACGGACGCGATCATCCGACTGGCGGCGACCTGCATCTGCGGGTCGGATCTGTGGCCGTACCGAGGAGCCGACGAGATCAGTGAGCCGCTGCACATGGGACACGAGTACGCCGGCATCGTCGAAGAGGTCGGCAGCGACGTCACCGTGATCAAGCCGGGGCAATTCGTGATCGGGTCCTTCTTCGCCTCGGACAACACATGCGAGATCTGCCTGGCCGGATACCAGACGTCGTGTCTGCACCGGGAGGTGCTCGGCACCAGCGGGGCAGCTCAAGCGGAGCGGATGCGCGTTCCGTTGGCGGACGGCCCCTGGTCGCTACTCCGGGCGTTCCCTCCGATGACCTGATCCCGAGCCTGCTGGCCGCGTCCGACGTGCTCGGGACGGGGTGGTTCGGTGCTGTCGCTGCCGAGGCCGGACCCGGGAAGACGGTCGCTGTCGTCGGTGACGGCGCAGTCGGACTGCTCGCGATCCTCGCCGCCAGGCAGCTCGGTGCCGAGCGGATCATCGCGATGAGCCGGCACGAGACCCGGCAGGAGCTGGCACGTGAGTTCGGCGCCACCGACATCATCGAGGAACGCGGCGACGCCGGCGTCGCGAAAGTCAAGGCCCTCACGAACGGTTTGGGAGCCGACAGCGTGGTCGAGGCCGTCGGGACGCAGGAGTCGATGATGCAGGCGATCAACGCCACCCGCCCGGGAGGTCACGTCGGCTTCGTCGGCGTCTTGCACGACGTCGTGCTGCACGGGCAGGACATCTTCATGACCCACGTCCATGTCCACGGCGGACCCGCGCCGGTGCGCCGTTTCCTGCCGGAGTTGATCGATCTGATCTGGAGCAACAAGATCGACCCCGGGACTGTCTTCGATCTCGATCTGCCCCTGGAGCAGGCCGCCGACGGCTACCGGGCGATGGACGAACGGCGTGCGATCAAGGTTCTCCTCCGTCCCTGACGCGGTCCCTCCGGACCGCTTCTCAACCAACAGCGCGACCGCGCAGCCTATGAATGGAAGCCGAGAGTTATGAGCGTGGAGCAGAACCAACCCGCCTATCCCCGCGCCTCGGTGAAGGGAGCTGCCGCGATGTTCGCCGGGGACGTCTGGTTCGACCAGATCGTCAAGGGCGAAGCACCCTCGCGCCTACGGATGAACGCCGTCCACTTCGCCCCCGGGGCACGAACCGCGTGGCATTCGCACGCCGTGGGCCAAACCCTCTACGTCACCGAGGGAGTCGCCCTCACCCAGGAGCGCACCGGCGAGATCGTCACCCTTCACCCCGGGCAGACCGTCACCTGCCCGCCCGGGATCGAGCACTGGCACGGCGCCCACCCAGACCACCTGATGACCCACCTGGCGATCTGGGAAGCACCCGAACCCGGATCCGACCTCGAGGAAAGCACCTGGGGCGAGCACGTCACCAACGACCAGGCAAGCGAATGACCGGCGACCAACCAGCCGGCGCGCTGGCATTCGTCGAGGGCTACCCCGCGGTCGTCGAGACCTTCCTCGCCGAGGTCGACAACCAGACGACGGCACACTTGGACGAGCGCACCCGGCACATCGTCCGGCTGGCTGCCCTCATCGCCTGCGACGCGACAACCGCCTATCCAGGCATGTTGGCCTCGGCGCTCGACACAGGCACCCTGAGCCCGTCGGACGCAGCTGAGGTGATGGTCCAAGCCGTGCCCTACGTCGGGATGGGCCGAGCCGACGCGTTCGCCCGGCTCACCTCGGAAGTCCTCACAGCGCATGGAGTCGAACTTCCCCTCGCATCTCAAGCGACCGTGACCGCGACCACCGCTGCGAGGGCCGGGCTAGCGGTCCAGCGCCAGATCATCGGAGCCGAAAACGTCGACGCCAGCTACGCCAACGCGCCCCACGATCAGCAGCACATACCTCGATGGCTGAGCGCCCACTGCTTCGGCGACCACTACACCCGAGGCAGCCTCGACATGCGCACCCGCGAACTCATCACCTTGATCCTGCTCGCCGCGTTAGGCGGATGCGACCCCCAGGTCGCCGCGCACGTCAACGGAAACCTCAACGTCGGCAACGACCGCGCCGTCATGACCGACGCGATCACCACCGTCCTGCCCTGGATCGGCTACCCCCGCACTCTGAACGCGCTACGCGCCATCGACCAGGGAACCAACCACCCGAACGACGACTGACGCAGGCGCCGGTGAACCGACCCACGTACGGAATCGAAGGAGACCATGCATGACGACCATCGCCATTATCGGAGCCGGTCACGGCCTGGGCCTTGCCGTCGCACGACGTTTTGGCGGTGAAGGATTCTCAGTTGCGCTGATCGCGCGAAACCGCGACCGCGTCGATGAGCTCGCCCGGATCCTCGCCGCAGAAAGGGTCACGGCGCAGGGGTTTATCGCGAACGTTCGCGACGCAGCCTCGTTGACCGCCGCGCTGGCGTCGGCTGCAGAACAGCTCGGTCCGATCGAGGTGTTGCAGTACAGCCCGGTGCCGGCGAAGGAATTCATGCGGCCGGTCCTCGACACCGTCGCAGCCGATCTCATCGGCCCGGTGGAGTTCTCGATCTACGGTCCCGTCACCGCCGCCCAGCAGGTACTCCCCGGGATGCGGTCGCTGGAACGCGGCACGATCCTGTTCGTCAACGGTTCCAGCGCCATCCGGCCCGGCGCAACCGTGGCCGGAACATCGATCGCGTTCGCCGGGGAAAGTGCCTACGCCCAACTGATGCACGCCGCCCTCGCCCCCGAAGGAATCCACGTCGCCCAGCTGATCATCCCCCGGGGGATCGGAGGCGGAGAGCCGTCGCATGAACCCAACGCGCTGGCCGAGACGCTCTGGCAGACCCATATCGCCCGAGCCGAGTTCCGCACGTACGCCGCCCCGCTCGACTAAGGACAAGCTGATCCGCTACAGCCGTTTCACTGACTGATTCGCCTTTGTCATGCGCCGTTCGCAGCGAGTAGACGCCGCCCGTTACCAGTTGAAAGAAGCACCCCATGACTGATCCGAAGGTTTGGTTCATTACCGGCACCACCCGGGGACTGGGCACCGAATTCGCCCACGCTGCTCTCGCCGCCGGACACTCCGTCGTCGCTACCGGGCGCGATCCCGAGCGCCTCCGGGCGGCACTCGGCGACCACAAGCAACTTCTCGCCGTCCCCCTCGACATCACCGACGAGGCCGCAGCCGCTCTGGCTGTCGAGTCCGCAGTCGAAAAGTTTGGTCGCATCGACGTCCTCGTCAACAACGCCGGCAACTTCCAGGCCGGATTCTTCGAAGAACTCAGCAGCGACCAGTTTCGCGCCGAGATGGAAACGAACTTCTTCGGCCCGCTGAACGTCACCCGCGCTGTGCTTCCCGTCATGCGAGCGCAACGCTCCGGGCACGTGGTCACCATCAGCTCCGGGGCGGGCATCACTGGCGGTGCGTTCGGCGGTGCCTACGCAGCCTCGAAGTTTGCCCTCGAAGGCTGGATGGAGTCTCTGCGAGGCGAAGTCGCGCCGTTCGGCATCGGCACCACCGTGGTCGAGCCGGGCTTCTTCCGTACCGAACTGCTGGTCGAGGGTGATTCCACGCTCTGGGCCGACCTCAGCGTCGATGACTACGCCGCTCAGACCAGGGAGATAATCCCGGTTTGGCAAGGTATGAACGGCAAGCAGCCCGGCGATGCCGCCAAGCTTGCCCACTCCCTACTACAGATCGTCGCACTTCCAGAACCGCCCGAGCGCTGGCCGGCCGGCGCAGACTCCGTCGACAGCATGGTCCAGAAAGGCCAGCTGCTCATCCAGCAGGCCAATGCCCACCTCGAACTTTCCACCGGCCTCGACCACGACTGACAAGGCCACCATTGGTGCCGTAGAGACCCGCTGAATCCGAGGCTGAAGCCTTGACCCGCACTGAGCCGCGTTGGAGTATCCGCGCCGTGTGCAATGATCGGAGCGGGCCGGTGCGCTAACACCGACCCGCTCCCTAGCTCTTCATCTGGCTAGCGAGTAGCCGTGGCTTTGACGAGTCGCCGGAGTGCGCCTTCACCCTTCCTGCCCACACAGGGCGGGAAGGTGGAGTGCGCTGTGTGGTTGGTGATCACGCCGTACTGGTCGGAGTACGACCCCGACTCCCAGACGCGTTGACCAGTTTTCCAAGTGCCCATTGGGCCCAGGGGTTTCATAGTGCTCCTCGTTGATGGTTGTTGGTATCGGTGTGGACGCACACGGTGGTTGGTGGCCCACGTGCGGCGTGTGTTCCTCTTCGGATCCTCACGATTCTGGGCTACGCGTTGTGGCCGAAGGCTCATCAGTTGATGCCACGTCGAGGATGTCGTCTGCAGGAGCCTCCGATAACGATCCTGCTCCCAGCCACCGGTAGGTTCCTCGGCCGACCCGCTCGACGACGCCGTCTTGATGGAGCTGAGAAAGCGCGGCCCGTAGAGAATTCGCTGGATCTGCTGCCTGGGTGGACCATCCACGATCGAGCATCGCTGCAGCCAAGTTTGGCGCCGTCCACTCGGCCCCGTCGGACATGACCGACTCGAGGACGCGGTCGCGATCCGTTGGCAGCCGCGAGTTCACATTGCCCGTGGGTCGCGATCGAGACGGTTGTTCGCTGACGTCGGGCCCAGTTAACGCAGCGATCGATGCATCCACACGCTTCAATTCGGCGGCGATCGTCTTACGATAAGCGCGCAAACCACGGATTGCTTCTTCTCTCTCGGCCATAACCAACGGTACCACGTCCGTACACACGATCTGTGGGAGTTGGTGTCGATCCACGACTTCCACGTGGGAAGCGACCGGGAGCGGAGGCCGCCCGCAGCGAAGCGAGGACGGCCGGAGCGGGAGGTCGCGCCGCCGGGCGAAGCCCGGCGCTTGATAGAGGTAAAGAAACTACTCACGGGCTGGCCTAGCGTGCTCTGACCGTGACCGGGTCAATGTTCTCAGCTTGGTCCATCGGTCCATCGGGCCATCGGGTCATCCTGGCGACCCCTAGGTTGGAGCACCCGCGGGTCGGCCGTGATGTGCCTCGGCTGACTTCTGGCGGTCAGAACGGGTTGACGTGCAGGATGAGCCGCTCGAGAGCCCGGTGCTCGTCCAGTGGGCGCACCTGTATGCGGCTGCGGACGAATGCTGCGAGCTCGAACGAGCCTGCCGCATCCCGGGCAATCCGCCCTGCAGTCGTGCTGGTGACGACTCTATCGACCAGGGCGTCGAGTTCCTCCGGGCGCTGGGGGAGTGGGTCGAACGCTGTCAGGCTATTCCGGAGTGACTCATCGGTCACCGTTGGGCGCTCCTGAGCGTCGAACAACAGCCCCTGCGCGAGTCCGATTCGGTAGTCAGCCGTCCACATCGTCGCGGTGTCGTCGCTGTCGAGGCATGCTGCGACCCCGTCGTTGAACACCACAAATGTGCCTTGCATTGCGCGCTGACCAACCGCGACGCCGAGGGCCCGCTGGTGAGCCGGTTCCAGGCTGGCCATATCGGCGGCATGGAGGCGTCGGCTCAGCATGCCTGCACGGAATGTGGCGCTTTCCTCGACCAGATCACGTATCAACGCGGCCGGCCGGCCCTCCGAGAACAACCCCAGCCGGCGCAAGGCCCATCTGACCCACATCAAGCCACCATCGAGCGCCATGTCGGTCATCTCGGCCTGGACGACCGGTTGTCGCGCCCGGCCGTGACCGCCGCCGAAGTCGTTACGGATACCGCCCAGACCGCGCGCAATCCTGCTTGCCTGCGTGGCCATTCTGCCGAAGTCTGACGTGTTCGCAATTTCGTGACCGGGCTGCTTCACGAGCAGGTTGTGAGCTCCATTAACCGTCTTGTCGAACGCCGCGCTGGGATCGGCCGGGGTCCCAGCAATGTCGAGAGCTACCTTGGCAACTGCCTCGACGAGGCACTTAAGGTCGCCGATGGCTTGACCGAGATCTCCCGCCGACAGCGAGCGATCCAGTCGCGTGACCTCGGCTTCGATGCTGCGCCAGTGAGCGTCGCCTAGGTACTCAGGTCGTGGCACCTGAAAGCGCTGATAGTCCGGCAAGGTTCCTCCTTCACGGCTCAGGCAACTCGTCTCGGGTGGTCAGAACCGCCCGCGACCAGGCGCCGGTCGTCAGCTCGTAAGCGCGTCAGCGAGGTAGTCCTGGACCATTGGCGCGAAGCCGTAAGGGACGTAGTCGTCGAACTGAGCTGGTGTCGCCCAGGCGATGTCGCCGAGTTCGTCGGCGTCGGCCACGTAGGCATCGCCGGACACGATGGTGCAGGCGACGTAGGCCATCCGGCGGCCGGTCTTGGGGTGAGTGCGCTCACCGAGCAACCGATCCGGCGTGACGACGAGGCCAACCTCCTCGATGGTTTCTCGGACGGCGGCTTCCTCGAGCGTCTCGCCCGGTTCGACGGCGCCGGCGGGAAACTGCCACGACAACGCGCCCTCGGAGACTCGACGCTGGACGAGCAGGAGCCGCCCGTCGCTGACGATGATGGCCGCGGAGATGACGGGTAGATCGTCTGTGGTCGCATCAGTCATGTGGCTAGCTCCAGAGCGGTGAGGATCGGCGGGTAGAGCAGGTTAAGGGGAACGAACCGTGTCAGGTCGTCGATCGCTGACCATCGGACGCTCATATTCTCGACGACGTCGCGGTTCTCGGCTGACCCAGCGAGGTACTCGCACAGGTAGTACACGCAGTACACGTCCGTTACCGGGTGTTGGCGACCGCCGATGACGGAGCGGACGGCGCAGTCGACCCCGGTCTCGGCGAGTGTCTCGCGTACCGCGGCTGTCTCCGACGAGCTGCCGGGCTTGACGACTCCGGCGGGGAACTGCCAGGTCAGCGCATCACTGTCGCGTCGGCGAACGAGCAGCACGGCATCGTCGCGACGGACGACAGCGACGGCCACGTGCAGTCCGTTGGGGCCCGGTGTCACCTCAGCGATGGGCGTCTGGCGGCCCTGGAACCGCTGCCGTTCGGTGGGCTGCGCCTTTTCGAGCGTCGTGTCCAGGATCTGCTGGATTTCGCCGCGTGGCGTGGTGTCGGGCCGAGCGTGCCAGGAGGCGACGGTGCGAACGCCGATGCCGAGCCGGTGGGCGAACTCGTCGTTCGAGAGTCGAAGCGCGGCCTGGAGGTCGGTCGCGAGCTGACCGGTCCAGGTGTCGACGACGCTCACCGGGCAAACCCTGGCGTGACGACCTGCACGGAAGCGGCAGTGGGGTGAACCAGAGGTGCATCGCAGCTGCACTGTTGTTGCATAGCTAGCTCACCTCATCGCCGGTTGACTTGTCGGCATGGCGATCGAGACGGTCCACACGCGCAGCGAGGTCGTCAACCCGACGACGAAGCTCGGTGATCTGCACCTCGACATGCTGACTTCGCTCACTCGGGTTCGCGCTGACCACCTGTGCACGCATCCCGCGGCGAGTCACTACCAAGCCATCGTCGACCAACGATGTCAGCGCGCGCTTGATCGTCATGTGAGAAACATCAAAACGCTTGGCGAGCGCCTCGATGGAGGGCAGCTCGGTACCCACGGGATACCGGCCGCGGGTGATTTCGGCATGAACAGCAGAGGCCACACGCGCGTATCGCGCTACGGGTGCCTGCGCCGGATCTTCCACACGTCAACGCTACCGAAGTGATCGGACCAGCCAACGCGTGATCCGCGCGTCGGCCTTGCCAACATGGCTAATCGTAGCTAGCTTCGTATAGCCATGTTCAACGAGAGGAGCTCCACATGTCCATGCAATTCACACTCACGAGCGCCATCGCACTTGTCACGAGTGATCCGCGAGAGCGGCAGAGCTACACCGGATCCGGCGATGCGAGAGTGGTGGCCGGCCGCCTCACCGACATCGCAGGTCGGCCGGTGTCGGGATGCACCGCACTGGTCCTGACCGACGCGTTCGGTCTGGCCTCAGACGCCTCCGTCCTCGTGCCGGACTCGCAGTCGGCGGGGTTGGTAGCGGGCTCGGTGGTTCGTCTCGACGGCGAGCTGTCGGCCCGCCTGGTCGGCGGCGACTACGGGGCGATCCGGACGACCATCACGGCCGAGCGCGTCACTCCGCTTGGGGATGCCGTCCAGATCCTCAAGGGATTGGCGGACAAGGCACCGAAGCAGACTGACAACCGGTCGGCGGCCTGAGGTGAGGACCGGGCGAGTGGGTGTGCTCGTGCTGCAGGAGGTGTGGTGGTGGCTTAGCTTGTCGTTCCGGGTGGGCTGGGTGCATCCGCTGCGCGTCGGGATCTTCGTCATTGCCGCGACCTGCCTGCACGCGGCTGGCCAGGACACCTACTCGCTCGGTCTGGTCGTCGCAGTGCTGTGTCTCGTGTTGGCGCTGCGGGTGTGGTGGTGGATTGGCTCGTTGAGCTTCGAACGGATGATCGCAGGCCCGTATCGGCGCCGTCGGATCGCTAGGAACGTGCGTGTCGCGTGGCCGATGTTGTGTGAGCGTGCGGGCTTGTCGTTTGTGATCGCGGCCACGAGGCCGGGTGAGCGTCCGGTGCGGCAGATCCCCCGGCTGCGGTCGGAGCACTGGGTGAACGGCCGGCTCGAGCTCACCCCGGCGGTGCTGATCGGTCAGGACCTCGGCACCTGGGAGACCGCGGCCGAGGCGATCCGGGTCGCTGCGGGGGCGAGCCGTGTCCATGTCCGCACGGACGCGTCTCGGACGGCGGTGGTGTTAGCACTCGGGTTCGGCGACCAACTGACCCAGCCGATCCCGGCGACGGTTCCGGAAGGTGATGCGGCGGCGAGTGATGTGCGTCGGGTCGTGTTGGGCCGGACCGAGGACGGTGACCCGTTCTCCCTCGCGCTCGGTGTGCACACGCTGGTGGCGGGCGCCACGGGGTCGGGAAAGGCGTCCGCGGTGCACGGCCTGTTGATCGGCCTCGCACCCGCGACCAGCGCCGGTGTGGTCGAGGTGCACGGCATCGATTTGAAGGGCGGCATGGAGCTGGGCATGGCCGCCCGCTTGCTGACCCGGTGCGCGACGACTCCCGCTGAGGCCGTGGTCGTCCTCGAGGAGGCAGCCGTCCAGATGGCGGCGCGTGCCCGCCGGCTCGCAGGTCACGTCCGTACCCACACCGTCTCCACGACCGATCCGCTGGTGGTGGTCCTGGTCGACGAGCTCGCTGCGATCACCGCCTATCTGACCGACCGGGACCTGAAGAACCGGGTCGCGGCCGCGTTGTCGCTGCTGTTGTCACAGGGTCGGGCGGTGGGTTACATGGTGGTGGCGTGTCTGCAGGACCCGCGCAAGGAAGTCATCCCGATGCGCGGCCTGTTCCCGCAAACCCTCGGACTCCGACTCAGGGACTCGACCGAGACCGACATGATCCTCGGCGACGCCGCTCGTCGTGCCGGCGCGCACTGCGAACACATCCCCGCCGCCCTACCGGGTGTGGGGTGGATGGTCCCCGACACCGGCGGACCTGCGATCCGATTCCGCCTCGCCCACGTAACCGACGACGACATCGCCGCCGCGACATCACGCTTCCGCGCCGCCCGCCAGGTCCCGGTGGTCGTGCCTGCTCCTGAACCGCCAGCTCGGGAACGGACCCGCAAGATGGCGGCTGCCGCGAGTGCAGGTGACGGGTCATGACCGCCACGGTGAACGGGCTAGCCGCCGGATTGTTGTGGCAGATGTCGACCTGGGCGACCCAAGCCGCCTGCCTGAGCGCCGATGCGCAGTCGGTCGGGGACTGGAACGGCGACACCTACAGCGACAGCCAAGCCGACGCCTTGGCCACCTACTGCCTGGGCTGTCCGGTCGCGGGACCGTGTCTCGAGCTGGCCCTGGTCCTCGACGTCCGCACCGGGATACGCGGCGGACTTACGCCGGCCGAACGACTCGACTACCTCGGCGACACCGAAGCACTCTCGCAGCAACCCGCGCGCGGGACGGACGCCGCATGATGGGCGGTCCAGCTCACGACGATGACGACCGCCGGCTGTCCGAGGTCATCGAATACCGCGGTGAGGTCCTGGAGGTGTCGCCGCAGACGTTCCGGCAGGCGTTGGACCGGGCCCGGCGCCCGGACTATCGCCGGTGGGCTGAGCAGGTGGACACCACCGGTGGATGCTCGCGGCCCGTGCGGCTGGTCGGACACACCACCAAGGTTCACGCGCCGACGGGTGAGGTGACCTCGGAATATCACTCCGCAACCGAGCCGGATGGCGTGACGTATGTGCGATGCGGCAACCGGCGCGCGTCCGTGTGCCCATCGTGTTCCGCGGAGTACAAGGGCGACCTCTGGCACCTGCTCGTGGCCGGCACGACCGGCGGCAAAGGTGTCCCGGATGAAATCCGCTCGCACCCGTTGGTGTTCGTCACCCTGACTGCTCCCTCGTTCGGTGCCGTGCACCGCGCAGGGAAACCGGGACGTCCGTCTCAGATGTGCCGTCCTCGCCAAGCGAAGCAGTCGTGTGAGCATGGCCGGCCCCAATGGTGCAGCCGTCGCCACGACGCCGAGACGCCGTTCATCGGGCAGCCGCTGTGTGCGGACTGTTACGACTACCGCGGTCAGATCGTGTGGCAGTGGTGGGCGCCCGAGCTGTGGCGCCGCTTCACCATTCGGCTCCGTCGCCTTCTTGCCCTCCACCTCGGCATGTCCGAGAAAGCGTGCCGTCATTTGTTGCGGGTGCAGTTCGCGAAGGTCGCCGAGTTCCAGCAGCGCGGGCTGGTCCACTTCCACGGCCTGGTCCGCCTCGACGGTCCACCCGACCCCGGTGATGAGTGGCCGGCACCGCTGGTCGACGTCAGCGCCGAGCAGCTCGCCTCGTTGATCGAGCAGGCCGCGACCGAGGTGGAGTACGTCTCGCCCGACGACGGCCCGGAGCTGCCTGCGCTGGTGTTGCGGTTCGGGACTCAGGTCGACGCCCGGATCGTGCACGAACTGGCACCGGACGCTGACACGGGTACGGGGGATCTGCGCGCGGAGACCGTTGCTGCGTACATCGCCAAGTACGCCACAAAATCGGCCGATGACCTGACCGGCGAGGGGGAACGGTCGAACCCGCACCTGACCCGGATCCGGGACACCATCGACGACCTCGCCGCCGCGGCCACACCCGAGCCACCGGACTGTGACGACCCGGCGTCGGTCGCCCCGTATGCGCGGCTCGGTAAGTGGGCGCACATGCTCGGCTTCCGCGGTCACTTCGGCACCAAGTCGCGGCACTTCTCCACCACCCTCGGCGAACTCCGCCAGGCACGCCGCGACTGGAAAGCGAACCCGACCGGCACACGACCTGATCCGCTTATCGAGGTCCGCGACGACGCTGCAGCGGTCGATGACGAAGTCCTGGTCATCGGATCCTGGCGGTTCGCCGGCATGGGATGGCTGACCAACGGCGACGCGGCCCTCGCTGCTGACGCGGCAGCCCGCGCTCGCGAACGACGCGTCGCGAACGCCACCAAAGCGGCGTGACCCTCGGGTCCTCCAGTACCTGGGCGTCCTCCCGATCCTTGACCGTTCTTCGACGCGGGTGGGTGGTGTCCAGGCTCGAACGAAGAGAGATCACGCAGTGACGCCGCAGGCGGCCTTGACACCGCCCACACGGGCCGACACCCACCCTCGCGGATCGGGAGGACGGCTCCCTCACATCAGCAAATCGACACCTAGGAAGGGAAAACAATGAGCGAGAGATCGAGCGAAAAGGGCGAGCGGGTTCTACTGCCTGCGCCGGCCGCTCGGGTGCTGGAGTCTGTAGTCGAGCCGGGCTGGACGGTCGACGGGGCGTGCGTGTCCATCGATCCGGAGCTGTGGTTTCCTGTCAACGGCGGCATCACGTCGCGGTCCGTGTTGGAGATCTGTTCGGGCTGCCCGGTCCGCAGATCATGCTTGGCGACCGCGATTGTGAACGTGGAGGACGGGGTGTGGGGCGGTGTCCAGCCGGCTCCACGCAGCCGGGCGCGAGCACATATCTGGCGCGGCGCAGAGCCGGTCGGAGTGTTGGACCACCTGCTCGAGCGGGCTGCGGATATCGGCGGCCGACGCAGGTTCGCAGCATGACCACCTCGCTTGTGAGTGCACCGATCGCCAACCCCGACGGGGATATCGAGCGGTCGTCGGCTACCTGGCGGGAGGTGTTCGCCCGGATCAACCGAGCTGACTTCACCCGCTGGGGACGGCTCCTACTACAGAAGATGGGCGGGGGAGGGTGGTTTGGATGACGGAGCCGTTGGAGCTGATGACGGTCTCGGAGGCGGCGCAGCTGATGTCAGTTAGTGAGCGTCATGTTCGCCGTCTCGTTCAGGAGCGGCGGGTCGCGTTTAGTCGGCTGGGTCGTTGTGTTCGGCTGTCGAGGAGAGACGTTGAGTTTTATATGGCCTCGGCTCGGGTCGAGGCGATTCGACCGGAGGACGTGTGGCGAGACCTGAGGCGTGTGGGTTGAGATGCCAGAGTCGCGGCGTCGGTTCGGGAATGTGCGGTTGCGGCCATCGGGGCGGTGGCAGGTTCGCTACCGCGGGCCGGATGGTCGTCTGCGGTCGGTTGGTAAGACGTTTCCGACGAAGCGCGATGGCGAGCGGTATCTGCGGTTCGTGGAGGGTGCGTTAGACCGTGGGGAGTGGATCGATCCCGCGCGGGCAAAGATTCGGCTGAGTGACTACATCGGGCGATGGATTGAGGAACGGCCCGCGTTGCGGTCGACGACGAGGGATCTCTATCGCTGGTTGTTGAAGCGGTACATCGGTCCGCACTTGGGCGGGGTGATGTTGGGCCGGCTGGACACTGCCCTGATTCGCGAGTGGCGGATGGTGCTTCTCAACGGTGGGGTGTCGCAGTCGCAAGTGGCGAAGGCGTATCGGCTGATGCGGGCTGCGTTGTCAACGGCGGTCGACGAGGACCAGCTACTGCTGCGGAATCCCTGCCGCGTGCAGGGTGCGGACCGGGAGTCGGCTGCTGAGCGGCCTGTGGTGTCCGTTGACCAGGTGCTCGCGATTGCGGACGGGGTGCCTGAGCGGTTGCGGTCGATGATCATGCTCGCGGCGTTCGCAAGCTTGCGGTTCGGCGAAGTGACAGCATTGCAACGTCAGGACGTCGACCTGGTCGCGCGGACTGTGACGGTGCAGAGGGCGTTCTCCGAGGTCCGCGGCGAGGGGCTGGTGTCGGGTCCGCCGAAGTCACGAGCGGGAATCCGGACGCTTGCCCTGCCGGATTCGCTCGTAGCGATGCTCGAGGCTCATCTACGTGAGTGGGTCGACACTGCGGAATCCGCGCTCGTGTTCACGACGCCGACTGGTCGCCCGATCCGGCGGGGGAATTTCAACCCGATGGTCGGATGGACGGAGATCGTCGCCCGGGCCGGCGCGGCTGGGCTGCACTTTCACGATCTCCGGCACACGGGCAACGTGCTCGCAGCTGGGAGTTTGGTGTCGACGCGGGATCTGATGGCGCGGATGGGTCACGACTCAATGAGCGCGGCGCTGATCTACCAGCATGCGAGCAGGACGGCGGATCGGGCGATCGCGGACCACCTGGACGGCCACTTCACGTTGCCGAGGCGAGCCACCGCCAGGCCGGCTGAGGGAGAAAACCCTCGTGGGTAGTGGCCCGTGTGTGGCCCGGAGGCCCGTCATACCGGCAGCTCGGCCGACTGACAAGCGTGCTGACGCGCGGCTTTGTGTGGAGCGGACGACGGGGATCGAACCCGCATTCTGAGCTTGGGAAGCTCATGTTCTGCCATTGAACTACGTCCGCGCGGCCGCAATAGTACCGAATTCGGGCGTGCGGCCCGACCTACCCCGCCGGAGTGACCTCGACGTCGAAGTACCCCCGGTACGCCAGCACATCGCCGAGCAGCGGATGCCGTACCTCGACGTCGATGTGGTGCTGCTTGCGCGCCTCGTCCCACCGGTGCGTCGTCACGGCCTCCGCGCCGAGCGGTCCGGCGATCGGCACCGATCGGCCGCCGAGCCGGAACCGCGCCGCAGACGACGTCAGCGTCAGTGCCCCGTGCTCGACCGTCACCGCAACCGCCGTCGAGATCAGCTCGTGCTGACCGAGGTAGTCCGTCGCCACCCATGCGCCGTCGGATCCGGCACGCTCCGCCACCGTCACCGACACACTCGAGCGCGCGGTCCCCTCCACGCTGAACGTCCGCACCGTCCACTGCCGCAGACGTTCATCCGCCCCGATCAGCAGCGTGCTGCTCACCTCGAACGGGACGTCGCGGCCGAAACCTCCCGGCAAGGCGCGGTCCGCGACCATCGGCGCCAGCGCCAGCCGGACGAGCGGGTTCGGCGCCCCGACCTCCTGGAAGAGCCCGCGGCCGGTCCACCGCGCGATCGGCCCGAACACCTCCCGCACCGGAGCCGCGAGCTTCGCGAACTCGACCGGGCCGAGCACCGCCTCGTACACACCCATCGTCAGCCCGCTCATGACCGAACTATCCCTTGTAGGTGAAGGCGATGATCGCGCCAGGGTCATCCATGTCTGTGCCGGGTGAACCATCCATCTCCGCGACCGCGCCGCCGTTGTCGACCGCGATGTAGATCGTCTTCCCGTCGGCACTGATCGCGGTGTCCCGGTAGCGGTCGACCTTGCGGAACAACTCGACCGACTTGCCGACCGATTTGCCATCGGCTTTCAGCGGGACGCGGAACACCGTGCCGTCCTTCAACGTCGTCATCAGGAACGAGTTCTTCCAACCCGGGATCGCATCCGAGGTGTAGAGGTCGAGGCTCGACGCGGCGATCGTCGGCCAGCAGACGAAGTAGTTCTCCTTGCACAGCGGATTCGCGAAGTTGTACCCGGTCGCGACCGTTCGGAACGTCGCGAGCGGCGGGGTGAACATCGGATCCTTGAACGCGGTCTCCTTGGTCGTCGGCACACCTGCCGGGATCTTGAGGTCGCTGAACTTCTTCGGGTCGCAGCCCTTCCACGCGGGCCAGTTCGCGTACACGTAGGCCTTGTCGTCTCTGAAGCCTGAGACGTTGGGCCAGCCGTAGTTGTGCCCACCCTGCAGGAGGTTGATCTCGTCATCGGTCTTCGGACCCTGCTCGCTCGAGTAGAGCTTGCCGTCCGGCGCGAACACGAGTCCCTGTGGATTGCGGTGTCCATACGTGAAGATGTGGCTGCGCACTCCGTGGATCACCGGGTTGTCCGAAGGGATCGATCCGTCCAGGTTCATCCTCAGGCTCTTGCCCTGGTAGGCGAACCAGTTCTTCTTGTCCACCTGGGCCTGGGTCGGGATCAGCTGGGCGTTGTCCGCCTCGCAGGTGTGGGTGAACTGAAGGTGTCCCTGGTCGCCGATCGTGTAGTGCAGCTTGCCGTCCGGGCCGATCTTCATCCGCCCGGCCTGATGGTCGCCCGTACCCGGCATGCCCTCGATCAGCACCTTCGGCGACGCCAACTTGTCCGACGACTTGTCGTAGGTGAACCGGACGATCTTCATTGCCAGCGACTTCTTCTTGCCGTTCGGGTCGTAGCTGTAGGCCGTGTAAACGTACTGGTCGTCGTCGCCTTTGCCTAGATCCGGGTGCAGCGCGAGGCCGAGCATTCCGCCCGCACCGTCCAACGTGAACAGATCGTCGACGGTGATGAGCGTGTTGACGCGACCGCTCTTGGGATCGATCCGGTCGATCTTCCCGTCCCGCTCCGTCGTCCACAGCCAGCCGTCGGGTCCGAAGGTGATCTCGAACGGATTGGTCAGGCCGCTGATGACGGTCGACGCGGTGAACTTCGACGACTCGCCGATGCCCTGCGTGCCGTCGGGATTGTCGGACGTCGGGCTGACCGACGGTGTCTCGACCGACGCCGCCGGGGACGGGCTGTTCGATGCCGTGGCGTCCTTGGCCGGGCTGCCCGAACAGGCTGCGACACCGGCCACCAGCACGGCCGCCGCGATGACACCGATCGCCCTGACACGCTTCACGCGTTCTCCCGTCGCCCACTACGCACCGGCGGCCGAGCGTATCCGTGACGGAGCCGTCGGCAGGGGCGAATGCCGATCCTGGTCGGGGGCGGGTCGACAGCCGGCCGATGACTGACGGGCGACCCTGCCACGTCGCGACCGCTACGGTGTCCGGATGCTGCTCTCCGATGGCGACATCCTCGACGAGATCGATCGGGACCGCATCGTCCTCGAGCCCTTCGACGCCGAGATGATCCAGCCCTCGAGCATCGACATGCGGCTCGACAAGTTCTTCCGGGTCTTCGACAACCACCGGTACGCGATCATCGACCCGGCCGAGGACCAGTCCGACCTGACCCACGAGGTCGTGGCCGAGCGCGGTGACGCGTTCATCCTGCATCCGAGCGAGTTCGTCCTCGGCTCCACCTACGAGCGGGTGACGTTGCCCGACGACGTCGCCGCCCGCGTCGAGGGCAAGTCCTCGCTGGGCCGGCTCGGGCTGCTCACGCATGCGACCGCCGGCTTCATCGACCCCGGTTTCTCCGGCCACGTGACCCTCGAACTGGCGAACGTCTCGACCCTGCCGATCAAGCTGTACCCAGGGATGAAGATCGGGCAGCTCTGCTTCTTCCGGCTCTCGTCGCCGGCGCAACACCCGTACGGATCGGCGAAGTACGGCTCCCGCTATCAGGGTCAGCGTGGGCCGACGGCGTCGCGCTCGTTCCAGAACTTCCATCGCACCGAGGTCTGAGAACCTCTCTACCCCGTTCGTCCAGGAGACGCCCATGCCGCAGTTCGCCGTCGAGTACACCTACACCGAGGACAGCGCCGCCGTTCGCGACGAGCACCGGCCACGCCACCGGGAATGGCTCCGAGGCCTCTACGACGACGGGAACCTGCTGCTGTCCGGGCCGTTCGCCGACGGGACCGGTGGTCTCCTCATCTTCTCCGCTGCCGACGCGGACTGGCTCGCCGCGCTGCTCAAGGCCGACCCGTTCAACCAGGTCGGGGTCGTCGCGAACGTGCGCATCAAGGCGTGGTCACCGATCATCGGCCCGATCGCAGCGGAGTAGCCCGCGCGCTGATCGAGGATGGGCCGGCCGCCGGGGCGTCAGGATCGACGGATACGGTCGACAGCATGAAACCTGGCGAGACGATTGCCGACTTCACCCTTCCCGATCAGACCGGCACCCCTCGGAGCTTGAGCACCTTCCTCGCCGACGGGCCGGTCGTCCTCTTCTTCTACCCGAGCGCGATGACATCCGGCTGCACCGCCGAGACCTGCCACTTCCGCGACCTGGCCGGCGAGTTCGCGGCCCTCGACGCGCAGCCGGTGGGCATCAGCGGCGACGCGGTCGACCGGCAGAACCAGTTCGCGCAGATCAACAACGTGTCGTTCCCGCTGCTCTCCGACCTCGACAAGACCGTGGCCGGGCAGTTCGGCGTCAAGCGCCGCTTCGGCCCGCTGGGTCTCAAGCGGCGCACGTTCGTCATCGACCGCGATTCGACGCTCATCGTCGAGATCAGTAGTGAGATCAAGATGACCAGGCATGCCGACCGGGCGCTCGAGGTGCTCCGAGAGCGGGTCCGCGTCATCGGCTGAGCCGTCGCCGGGCCGAGCACGCCCGCCCGTACCGCCAGCTGGGCAGAAGTCGGTTCGGGCCTCAGTTCTTGCGCTCAGCGCTACCCCCGAGGGAGCTTTGGTCAGCGTCACGATCTTCACACGCCGGTTCTCCGGATCGATCCGCCGCTCGGCCAGTCCCCGCCGCTCGAGGTCGTTCACCGCGACGGTCGCCGCGGACGCATCGGTCATGCAGGCAACGGCGAGGTCCTTCATCGTCAACGGCCCGTCCGCCAGCCGGCGTAGCACCCGAACCCGGCTGAACGGTAACCCGACCTCGTTCATCACGTCGCGACGCCAGCCACCCCCGGTGTCCATGACCAGCGACGTCAGCGACGCCCACACATCGTCGGCGAGCGTGCCCATCGTGCCTCCGCCCCGACCACGACACGCGCACCGGGGACCGGTTCCTCGAGCAGATGCCGCACCGTCAGAGCGCTGTCGTGTGCCCACCGGCTGGTGAGATCGACCCGATCGCGACGATGCTCAGACCGCAGCCGACCACGATCCACCAGAGCGGATGCGTGGCGATCGCGAACGGCGCCCCAACCGGCGCCGATCGGCTCAGCGGTAGCCCCGGGCCTGCAACTCGTACAGCTCCGCGTAGTGCCCGCCGGCGGCCATCAACTCGGTGTGCGTCCCGACCTCGGCCACCCGGCCCTTGTCGAGCACCACCACGAGATCCGCAGCCGCGACGGTGGAGAACCGGTGCGTCACCAGCAGCGTCACCGCGCCCCGTCGCCGCGCCTCGCGGGCCGCGCTGGCGTACCGCTCGAACAGCGCGTGCTCGGTCGCGGCGTCGAGTGCGGCCGTCGGCTCGTCGAGCACCAGCAGCAGCGGCTCCTCGCGCATCATCCCGCGGCCGATCGCCAGTCGCTGCCACTGCCCGCCGGACAGTTCGACGCCGTCCGGCCAGGAGGTGCCGAGCTGTGACGACAACCCGTTCGGAAGCGCCCGGAGAACATCCTCGGCGGCGCCGTCACGGAGTGCGCGCTCGACCATCACCTGGTCGTTCACATGGGCGAGTGCCCCCACCCCGACGGATTCGCGGGCGGTGAACTCGAACTTCGCGTAGTCCTGGAAAGCCCCGGCGCAACGGGTCCGCCATCGAGCCAGGTCGAGTGACGCCAGGTCGGTCCCGTCGACCATCACCCGTCCGTCAGTGGGCTGATACATACCGGTCAGCAGCTTCACCAGGGTCGACTTGCCTGCCCCGTTCTCACCGACCAGCGCCACCACCGACCCAGCCGGCAGGTCGAGGGTCACCCCGTCGAGGGACGGTGTCTCGGCATCGACGTAGTGATAGGTGAGGTTGTCGGTGCGAATGCCCGACGTCAGCCGCGTCGGTGCCACGCCCGTTCCCGGGTGCGCGGCCCAGACCTCGGCCGCGTAATCCCTCAACCAGACAAAGCGATTCGTCGTCCGCACGGTCTCGGTCAGCATGCGCACCGCCCAGGCGAACTGGTCACTGACGCCCTGCAGACGCCCGATCAGGACGATGGCGAGCACGAGTGTGTCGACCGAGACCCGGCCCGCCAGCGCATCGTGCACCATCCACGACAGCACCGCCGCGACCGACAGGTAGAAGATCAGCGACGTGCCGGTCTCGACCGCGGAGTTCCGCTTGCTCAACCACACCCAGGGTGCCCGCCACGTTCCGACCGCGTCGCGCAGCCGTTCGTGGATCGGACCCTGGATCCCGAACACGCGCACCTCGGCGGCACCTTCGGCACCGGTGCCCAGATCCATCAGGTGAGTCGTCAGCCGACCCGGCTCGGCCGCCTGCTTCTCCGCGGCCGCCTGCCAGGGGATCAGCCACTTCTGGCTGATCAGATTGGGCAGACCGGCCACGGCCAGCAGTAACAGGCGCCAGTCGGCGGTGGCCGCGAGCGCGATCGTGCCCACCGCGAACAGCACCATCTTGAGCACGTTGAACACCATGTTCAACGCATTGCCCAGGGAGTTCTGCTGGTCGCGGAGAGCCTGGAGTTCGTCGAGGTACTTCGCCGACTCGAGGTGGTCGAGGGTGGGAATGGTGGCGGTGAGGTGGGCGATCTCACTGTCGAACGCGAAGCCGACCCGTTCGCGCTGGTTGATGCGTGCGGTGGTCCCGATCAGCATCAGCATCGTGACGATCCCGATGAGGCCGCCGAAGCACGCCACCGCGATCACCATCTGCCTGGTGTCGTGGGTGATGGCCCCGGCGACGAACCACGCCATGAACAGAGGCTGCAGTGCCTGCAACCCCGACGCGAGGGTCTCGAAGAACGCGATCACGGTCTGCCACGGGCTGACCCGGACCGACATCGTAAGGACGAGCCACATGGCCCGGAGTGCCTTGTTCATCGGTCCGTTCCTTCCAGGACGACGTCCTCGTCGAGCAGGGCGTCCACACCGCCGGCGGTCGCGAATCGCTGTGCCTGCAGGGTGAACATGTGTGCGTACTCGCCGCCCGCGGCCAGCAGTTCGGCGTGCGTGCCGTCCTCGAGGATCGCGCTGAGACCGTCGCCCTCGGCGTCCTGCGCGCCGCCGATCACGATGATGCGGTCGGCATGCCGGACGCTGGAGAGGCGGTGGCTCACCAGCAACGTGGTGATGCCGCGGGTCACGTCGAGGAAGCGGTCGAACAGTGCCGCCTCGGCCCGGACGTCCAATGCAGCGGTCGGTTCGTCCAGGACGAGGACTCCCGCACCAGCGCTGACGGCTGCGAACGCCCGAGCCAGGGCGACGCGCTGCCACTGGCCGCCGGAGAGATCGGTCCCGCCGGCGTACTCGGGCGACAGGATCGTGTCCCAGCCCTGGTCGAGACGAGTCAGCAGGTTCGCACCGCCCGCGTCGACCAGCGCGCGGTCGAGAGTGCCATCAGCAAGCTGACGTCCGCCCGCGCCGAAGCCCACATTGTCCCGCAGGGACAGGTGATACCGCAGGAAATCCTGAAAGATCACCGCCACGCGACGCCGCGTGGCGTCGTCCACAGCAGGGTCGGAGCCATCGATCCGGATCGTGCCGGTGGTCGGCGGGTACAGCCCGCAGAGCAGCTTGATCAGCGTCGACTTGCCCGCGCCGTTCACGCCGACCACAGCGACGGACTGGCCCGCCGGGATAGTGAGATCGAGGTGCCGGAACGCAGGTTCGGTCCGGGTCGGGTAGACGAACGAGACGTCGCGGATCTCGATGGTGGCGGCCGACTGCGCGACGGCGTCTGGGGTGGGGACGGGTTGCTCGGCGCCGGCCGGATGAAACACCGGAAGGCCGACATCCGTGCGCAGCTTGACGAGTTCGGCCGCGGCCGCGGTGTTCCGCGAGAGGTCGGTGAGCGCGTCGCCGATCGGCCCGAACTGCTCGAGCGCGAAGATCGCCTGTACCAGCGTGACGATTGCGCCGAGCGCGACCGTGCCGGTGACGGCGTCACGCGCCAGGATGCCGAAGCCCGTGACGTTCACGACGAACACCACCACCAGCGACCACATCAGCGGTCCAACGGTTTTCCGCCGGTTGCGCCACACGGCGGCCATCGCGATCTGGGCGTTGGAGCGGAATCGGCCGAGCAGCCAGTCACCCAGTCCGAAGAGCCGGATCTCCTTACCTGCTTCGCTTCCCGTCATCAGCCCGCGGACGTAGGTGGCCTCGCGCCGGGTGGTGCCGTTGGACTCGATCAACCCGTCGTAGAGGGTGTTGATCCAGGTGGCGAACACTTTCGTCGTCAGCATGTAGCCGAACACGACCATCAGGCCGACCCACCAGTTCCAGCTGCACACCACGACGAGCGCACCGATCGCACCGAGACGGATCCGCAGCACCTCCCAGGTGGCGTTCACGCCCTGGACGAAGGTCCACTCGCGCATGCCCTGATGCAACCCGTTGATACGGCCGGAGATGACCGGATCGTCGAACGACGCGATGCCATAGGGGTGGGTACCGATCTCGAGCATCATGTCGAAGGCGACGACAAGGTAGCGGCGCGACAGTGCCTGGACTGCTGGCTGCGCGCCGATCCACAACAGCGGCCCAAGGATCAGGGCGACTGCGGTTGCGATGAGCCACGTCCAGGTGGTGCCGGCGGCCGCCGATCCGGCACCGTCTCGGATACCGGCCGGCAGCGCGCCGATGAACCTGCCGGAGGCGACGAGCACGACCGTGTTCGCGACCGCCGCACCCGTGGTGAGCAGCGTGCACAGCACCACGAGTTCGGGCGATGCCCGCCAGAGCAGGCGGGTGTGGAGCAGATAGCGGCGGGTGGTCAGGGTCAGGGGCGCGAGGCGTTCCCGCATGGTCAAGACCTCTCAGGGCTGGTGGAGGATTGCTGAAGGCTCGGGACTAGCGGGTGCTGAGCCGGCGGGCGGGCGTGGCGACACGCGGTGTGGGAGCGGTCGCGGTGCGGCCGTCGATCCGGGCGGCCAGCCGGCGGAGAAGGGTGGCGATGCGTTCGCGCCGGTGGTGCTCGACGGGGTGGTCGCGCTGGTAGGCCTTGAGCGCGCGCAGGTGCATGGCGCGGCGGACGCGGGCCTCTTGTTCGTGACGGGCGATTTCGAGCGTGACGAGCGCGTTCATGGTGGACCTTTCGGGGTCTGCTGAGGAGTGTGTGGCGGTGGTCGCGCCAGGGGAAAGCGAGGGTGAGGGTCACGGCGTGACGCGTGGCGTACGTGTAGAGGGTCAGCCGACGCGGTGCAGGCGGATGTCGCCGGAGACCGTATTGGCGCGGAGTTCGAGGGTCGCTTCGCCCTCGACCGGGCCGTTGTCGTTGGCCTGGTCGGTACCGATGTCGCCGCTGAGGGAGTGCAGGTCGAGCCACGTCGCGACGCCGGTGGGGATGCCGACGCGCACGTCGCCGGAAGCGCTGGACACACCGACCTTGCCCGAGTGGACGTGGTCGAGGGTCACGTCGCCGGATGCGCTGCTGACGTTGACATCACCGGCTGCCTCGCGGACGCGGATGTCGCTCGACGCGACGCCGACCGTGAGCGGGCCGTGGACCGAGCCGATCTCGGCGTCGCCGCTCGCGGTGCTGACCTCGACCGGGTCGTCGCCGAGTGCCGAGCCGAGCCGGACGTCGCCGCTGGCGGTGTTGATCTGCACCGGCCCGTGCGCCTCGTCGAAGCTGACGTCGCCGCTGGCCGTCTCGATGCGGGCCGGCCCGGTGGCCGTGTCGAGGCGAACGTCGCCGCTCGCCGTCCGCACCCGGACCGTGTCGTACGTGCCGGTGAGGGTGGTGTCGGCCGAGGCCGATTCGATCTCGACCGATGAGTGCGCGGGAATCGTGACCTTGACGTCGATCTCGGGTGTTTGGCCCCACCCGTGGCTGCGGGGGACCTCGATGCGCAGCTGGCCGTCGCGCACCTCGACGATGGTCTGCTCGGCCGCCTCCTGGTCGCGAGCCGCCTCGGCGGAGACCTCGACCGTCGTGCTCGCGGTGTCGGTCGCGGTGACACTGATGTCGCCGGCGGCGTTGGTGATGTGGGCGTCGAGGGGTTCAGGTGTGTCGAAAGTGGGCATGGCAAAGCCTCCGGAGTGGGTAACGTTTCGATGGTCGAGCCGATGGACGGCTCGAGATGAGGGCTGGTAGGTCAGCGGCCGCGCTTGATCCGGATGTTGCCCGAGACCGTGTTGGCGCGGAGTTCGAGGGTGTCTTCGCCTTCGGTGGGGCCGTTGTCGTCGGCCTGGTCGGTGCTGATGTCGCCGCTGAGCGAGTGCAGGTCGAGCCAGGTGGGGATGCCGGCGGCGACGCGGACGCGGATGTCGCCGGAGTTGCTCTGTGCGGTGACGGCGCCCGTGTGGACGAGGTCGAGGGTGACGTTGCCGCTCGCGCTGTTGGCCGTCACGTCGCGACGGGCGTCACCGACGCGGACGTCACCGGATGCTCCGCCGACACTCAGAGGGCCGTTGACGGTGCCGATCTCCATGTTTCCGCTGGCGGAGTTGACCTCGACCGGGTCGTCGCCGAGAGCGTCGCCGAGGCGGACGTTGCCGCTGGCCGCGCTCAGGAAGACCTGTGAGTGGGCGGTGTCGAGGGCGACGTTGCCGCTGGCCGCTTCGATCCGCGCGGGCCCCGTTGCGGTGTCGACGTTGGCGTTTCCGCTGGCCGCGTTGATGCGGACCTCGTAGAAGCTTCCCCGGCAGTTCACCTCACCTGAGGTGGCGTCGATCTGGAGTGACGAGTTGGTCGGCAGCACGACGGTGAAGTTGAGGTCGGACGACCGGCCCCAGCCACCGACCCGCGGCGCCTCGATCCGCAGGATGTTGTTGTGGAAGTCGACGTGGACCTGCTCGCCCGGCCGGCGTTCGGGGTCACCGGAGATCTCGACCGTGGTCGTACTCGTCTCCTGAGCCGTCACGGTGACGTTGCCGGAACGGCTGTTGATGCGCGCGGTGATCGGTTCGGGTGTGTCGAAAGTCGGCATGGCAACCTCTGGGGGATTCGGGTCGAGCGGGTCGGTATGAAGCGGCAGGTGCGGGTCGAACGATCAGCGGAACCAGCCGGTGACCTGCGTGCCGGGGGTGTGCTTGGCCTGGCGGCCGGCGTTCTTGAGCTCGCGGTTGACCTCGCGCATGGCCTCGTTGACCTCACGGGAGATCTCGGCACCCAGGTTGCCCAGTCCGAGGTCGAAGCCGCCTCGACGGCCGCGGTCCCGGCCGCGATCCCGGTCGCGATCGCGATCCCGATTGCGGTCGTCGCGGCCGCGCTGGTTGCCGACGGCGTCCTGCACGGCCTGGACGAGCCAGGCGTTGACCGACAGGCCCGAGTGGGCCGCGGCCTCGTCGACGCGGTTCTTCAGGTTGCCGGGCAGGCGCAGGGTGATGCGGGCCGCGCCGGCGTCGGAGTCGTCGGTGTCGTCCTGTTCGCCGTCGGAATCAGACGCGCCGCCGTCGGAAACGGGGAGGACGGTGGTCGCACCCGGGACGTGCGGCGCGTCGAGCGGAGCCGTCGGCGGCATCGAGGGCATCGGCGGAACGGGCGGCACCGGAGGTGTGGGGGGAGTCGGCGTCACCCGCGGCGGCGTGGTGACCACGAACTGCGGGTCACGGCCGGCGAGACGGACCTCGACCGCACCGGGGGACAGCTCGCGGCTGATCTCGGCGCAGGCCTGGGACAGGGCGTCGTACATGGCGAGACGCGCCGTCGTGTCGAGCGTGGTGCCGAGCCGTTCGACAACGTTGCGGGTCGGCTCGTCGGCGAGAGCAGTCGCGGCCGACAGGTCGCGTCGCATCGCATCTACGAAGGGGGTGAGTTCCATGACGCCAACTCTGACATCACCTCTGACGTCATGTCAACACCAAATGACGTCAAGTCTGACGTCAATCCCTGTGAAGTGATGTCAGACGGAGTGAAGGGATGTCAGACGGTCGTTGGATTTGCCGTTCGGCGGTGTCATCCGCCCGCCGCGTCGGCCGGTTGCACACGATCCCAGAGCAGCTGGGCGACGTCCGCCACGTCCACGCCGGCCGCGTCCGCACCCGCAGCCGCGACGCCGTCGCCGAGCATCGTCTTGCAGAACGGGCAGCCGGTCGCGATCGTCGTGGCGCCGGTGGCGAGCGCTTCACGGGTCCGCTCGGCGTTCACCCGGGTCCCGAGCGACTCCTCCTTCCACATCTGCGCCCCACCCGCGCCGCAGCAGAACGACTTCTCGCCGTGCCGCGGCATCTCTGCGAGCTGCAGGCCGGGCAGTGCGGCAAGTAGGTCACGCGGTGGGCTGTAGACCTGGTTGTGCCGGCCGAGGAAGCACGGGTCGTGGTAGGTGATCGTCCGCGGCCCGCCGTCGCTGCGTGCTGTGTCGGCCGGCGCGGCAACGGGGCGCAGGGCTCCGTCGCGCACCAGCCGGTTCAGCACCTGAGTGTGGTGGAGCACCTCGAGCTCGAGTCCGAGCTGGGCGTATTCGTTTTTCAGCGTGTTGAAGCAGTGCGCGCACGAGGCGATGACCTTGGTCGCCCCGGCTTCACGCAACACCTCGACGTTGGCCTCGGCGAGCATCCGGTAGACGAACTCGTTGCCCGCCCGCCGGGCCGGATCGCCCGAGCAGCTCTCGGCCTGGCCGAGCACCGCGAAGCCGACACCGGCCGTGTGCAGCAGTTCCGCCACCGCACGCGTCGTCTTCTTCGCCCGGTCGTCGAACGCGCCCGCGCAGCCGACCCAGAACAGGTACTCGACGGCCCCGAGGTCGGCGACGTCGGGGGCGGCCGGACCACCGACGACCGGTACGTCGAACGACAGCCCACGGGCCCAGTCCAGCCGTCCGGAGGCGGGCAGGTTCCACGGATTGCCGTTGTTCTCCAAGCCGCGGAACAGCCCGTTGAACTCGTCCGGGAAGTCGGCCTCGACGAGCACCTGATGCCGGCGCATGTTGTCGATGTGGTCGACGTGCTCGATGTCGACCGGGCACTCCTGGACGCAGGCGCCGCAGTTCGTGCACGACCAGAGGACGTCCGGGTCGATCACGCCGTTCACGTCCGCCCCGCCGACGAGCGGCCGGTCGGCCTCCGCCATCAGCTCGGCCGACAGCGTCGCCCGGCCCTCCGGGTCCGTCGTCAGGAGCGACGGGGCCTTCGCGTAGGCGTGTTCGCGCAGCCCGAGGACGAGGAGCTTCGGCGACAGCGGCTTGCCGGTCGCCCACGCCGGGCAGACGTCCTGGCAGCGGCCGCACTCGGTGCAGGTGGTGAAGTCGAGCAGTCCCTTCCAGCTGAAGTCCTCGAGCTTCCCGATGCCGAACAGGTCGTCGTCGCCCGGATCGGTGAAGTCGACCTCGGCGCCCGCGGAGTAGACCGGCGGAAGCGCTCCGAGGGCGGCACGGCCGTCGGCGAACCGGCGGAACCAGATGTTGGGGAACGCGGTGAACCGGTGCCAGGCGACGCCCATCGTGAGGTTGCCGGCGATGACCGCGAACCAGGCTATCGAGACGAGGATCTTGATCCCGGCCACGACGAGGATCGCGTTGGCGAGAGTGGTCGTCGCGGTGCCGTCGACGAGCGCGCCCAGCCAGCCGGTCAGCGCGAAATGCCCGGGCCCGGGCATGCTGCCCTGCGCCGACGACAGCGCGTACTCGAGCGCACGCAGCGCCAGGATGCACAGCGCGACGGCAAGGACGGTGGCCTCGACGTAGTAGCCCTGCCACATCCGGGACCCGTAGAACCGGCTCGACCGTCCACGCCGTCCACGCCGTGCCGACCGGGTCGGCCGGCTCGGTCGGCCGGACAGCCGGAAACCGGTCAGGATGCCGATGCCGACGAGGGTTGCCCAGGCGATCAGCTCGGTGAGGAACTCGAACACCGCCCAGTGCCCGATCATCGGCAGCGCGAAGCCCGGATGCCCGGAGATGACCTGCCCGTACGCAGTGACGAGGGTGAAGAACAGGAAGCCGAACCCGACGAAGACGCTGAAGTGCGCCGCGCCGACGATCTTCTTGCGGAGGAGCCGGGTATGGCCGAGCGTCTCGCGGAGCATGCCGAGCCAGCGCTGCCGCGGGAGGTCGCGTCGTCCGACGAGCGGCTGACCGACACCGAGGACGCCGACCATGCGACGCGCGGCCCGGGCGACCAGGGCCAGCGCAAGGAGCGTGACCACGATGGTGACGACGGCGACGGTCACGCCGAGGGCTCTGTCAGGCACGGCTGGTCACACCTCCCGGCGGGCCGATGGGCGCGGCTCCGTCGGCGATCGTAGCCACGCCCTGTGCCGGGCGGGCGATGTGACCTGCTGGCACCGGCTCCATCGAATCGGGTGAACGTCTCATAACCACCGGTGACGACTGACGGGTGTCGGGGCTGGCCCTTAGGCTCCGACTCGACCGAGGAACAACACGGGGACGAGCTCTGCCCATACCGGGCGGCGAACCCGGTAAAGGAGGACTCGTGAGAAGTAGCAGGAAGGCACCGCTCGCCGCCGCAGCAGCGCTCGCGGTCGCGGTGTCGGGCATGTTGATGCTCGGTGCCGGCCCGGTCACCTCGAAGACGGTCGCACCCGTCGGCGGTGCCAACTCGATCACGGCAACCGCCGGTTCGGACGGCCGCGTCAGCCTCATCCAGGCGTCCTCGGAAGCCGGCATCAAGCCCGTCGGCCGCGCGTCCACCGTCGAAGGCGTGGCGAAGGCGCACGTCGACGCGTACGCCGGCAAGCTCGGTATCGACGCCGACACCATCACCTACGACAGGACCGCCCCGACCGCAGCCGGTAACACCGTGCGGTTCGCACAGAAGATCGCCGGCGTGCCGGTGCTCGGTGGCGGGGTCGCGGTCTCGCAGACGACCACCGGCGCGATGCAGTCGATCAACTCGCGCACCACCCCCCTCGCCGCTGCCTCCTTCCCCGTCCTCACCCCGCGCGCGGCGGACGCGAACCGCGCGCTCGCGAAGAAGACGGTCGCGCTGCGCGAGCACAAGCGCGCGATCCCCGGCCTGAAGGTCAGTGCAGCCACCCGCGACTGGTACGACCCCGCAGTCGTCGGCCGGCCCGGCGCCGAGCACGCTCTCTACCCGGTCGCGTCCTACGTGGTGAGCGGCCCCGATGTGAGCTACCAGGTGCTCGTCAACCTCAAGACCCGTGCTGTCCAGCTGGCCTGGTCGACACATGAGGAAGCGCTCAACCGAGCGGTCTGCGACCTCAAGCGCAAGCCGGTCGACACGAACAACACGGCTGCTTACAAGTGCAACGGCAAGACGGCGGCGTTCGCCCGCACCGAGGGCCAGAAGGCGTCCACCGTCACCGACGTCAACAAGGTCTACGACTACTTCCACGACACCGCCCTGGCGTACGCGCGCTACAGCAACCTCGACCTCACGGCGTTCATCGGCACCGACTACCACGACGGCAAGGGCAAGGCGCTGCGCGGCACCGTCCGCGTGTGCTCGCTCGACATCGACGGCGGCACGGTCGACTGCCCGTTCCGCAACGCGTTCTGGGACGGCCAGCAGATGGCGTTCGGCGAGGGCGTCGTCGAGGACGACATCACCGCGCACGAGCTGACCCACGGGGTCACCCAGAAGACGTCCGGCCTGCTGTACCTGTGGCAGTCCGGCGCGATCAACGAGTCCATGTCCGACGTCTTCGGCGAGTTCACCGACCTGACGAACGGCAGCAAGGACGACACCGCCGCCAACTCGTGGCTCATCGGTGAGGGCTCGTCCCTCGGCGTCATCCGCAGCCTGAAGAACCCGACGGCCTACGGCCAGCCCGACAAGATGTCGTCGCCGGACTACACCGCCGACGAAGGCTTCTTCGACAACGGCGGCGTCCACACCAACTCCGGCGTGGGCAACAAGGCGGCCTACCTGATCGCTCACGGCGGCACCTTCAACGGCGTCACGGTGAAGGGCATCGGCATCGCGAAGTCCTGGAAGATCTACTGGAGCACCGAGAACATGCTGCTCGGTGGTGCCGACTACAAGGACCTCTTCACGACGCTCCCCGCGGCGTGCAAGAACCTGGTCGGCAAGCCGGGCACCTACATCACTGCGGCCGACTGCTCCCAGGTCACCAAGGCCGCGACGGCCACGCGCATGTACGCCAACCCGCACCAGGGTGCTGCGGCCAACGTCGACTACTGCCCGAAGAGCCTGCCGACACGCAAGACCCTGCACCAGGAGGGCTTCGAGAAGACCAGCAAGTGGGTCGCCAGTCCGGGTGGCTCCACCAGCAACCCGAACGGCAACAACCGCAGCTGGTTCCAGTCGCAGAGCACGCTCATGCGACAGACAGGCTGGGCCGGATCCGTCGTCGGCCAGGGTTCGTACATGTACTACCCGCTGGTCGAGGGCGAGTCGAGCGGGAGGCTGACTCAGAACAACACCTGGTCGATCCCCAAGTCGACCAGGGGTTCGGTGTACATCCGGTTCGACCACCAGTTCGTGTTCAACGCGCTCGGTGAGACAGGCGGCGAGTTGCTCTACTCGACCGACGGCGGCAAGAAGTGGCTCAGCGCCACCGACAAGCTGCCCGACAACAACGGCCAGAACGGCAAGCCGACCCTGCTCAAGGGTCGTGGCGGATTCAGCGGTCTGAGCCAGGGCTTCGGAGCGAGCCGTTACAACGTGACGTCGCTGAAGGGCAAGTCGATCAAGCTCCGCTTCAACGTCAAGAGCGCCGACGGGCTCGACATCTGGTGGGTCGACAACGCACGCCTGTACTCCTGCGTGTGATCGGTTAGTCCCGCACTACACCGCACCTGTGTCTGTGGCCGACCACAGCTGCCCCGTTCCTCCTCGGAGGGACGGGGCAGCTCTGCGTCCGGGCTCGGTTGAGAGAGGTGTCAGGCGGATGGTGCGGTCGGGCGCACGGAACGCCTGACCGTCCGGGCGGCCGGAGAGGTCGTCGTGGGAGCCACCTTGGAGTGGATGCTTGGGTGCGCTCGGTGTGGCGTGTCGGGTGGGGACGCGCCCACTTTCGAGGGGCGACCGGCTCCCAAACGTCCAAACCGTGTGGCTCATGTCAGAATCGGTCGTTCGGAATACGAACGGGCTCAGATAACTTGAGCATGATGCACTCAAGTTTGTTGACGTACTGAGCTAGCGTGACGCAGAGTCGGAACCGCAAGCCCAGCACCACCGCAAGTCAGCATTACCCGCAACGCAGCACGAACGAAGACCCAAACCACAAGCGCATCAGCAGCTACCCCCCGGCCGGGTCGCCCGGTCCCGTCCAACGGAGGACTTCCACATGGCACGTGCAGTCGGTATCGACCTCGGCACCACCAACTCGGTCGTCGCGGTTCTCGAAGGCGGTGAGCCCACGGTCATCGCCAACGCCGAGGGCGCCCGCACCACCCCGTCGGTCGTCGCGTTCGCGAAGAACGGCGAAGTTCTCGTCGGCGAGGTCGCCAAGCGTCAGGCCGTCACCAACGTCGACCGCACCATCCGCTCCGTCAAGCGCCACATCGGCACCGACTGGAGCGTGAAGATCGACGACAAGACGTTCAACTCCCAGCAGATCTCCGCGTTCGTCCTGCAGAAGCTCAAGCGCGACGCCGAGGCCTACCTCGGTGAGGACGTGACCGAAGCGGTCATCACCGTCCCCGCCTACTTCAACGACGCGCAGCGCCAAGCCACCAAAGAGGCCGGCGAGATCGCGGGCATGAAGGTCTCCCGCATCATCAACGAGCCCACCGCGGCAGCACTCGCGTACGGCCTCGAGAAGGAGTCCGACCAGACCATCCTCGTCTTCGACCTCGGTGGCGGCACGTTCGACGTGTCCCTGCTCGACATCGGTGACGGCGTGTTCGAGGTCAAGTCCACCAGCGGTGACAACCTGCTCGGCGGCGACGACTGGGACCAGCGGATCGTCGACCACTTCGTGAAGAAGTTCCGCGCCAGCAACGGCATCGACCTGGCCAAGGACAAGATGGCCATGCAGCGTCTGCGTGAGGCCGCGGAGAAGGCCAAGATCGAGCTGTCCAGCTCGCAGAGCAGCTCCATCAACCTGCCCTACATCTCCATCGGCTCGGACGGCAACCCGCTGTTCCTCGACGAGACCCTGACCCGCGCGGAGTTCCAGCGGCTGACGAACGACCTGCTCGAGCGGACCCGTCGTCCGTTCGAGTCCGTCATCAAGGACTCCGGCATCTCCGTCGCCAAGATCGACCACGTCGTGCTCGTCGGTGGCTCCACCCGGATGCCCGCCGTCGTCGACCTGGTCAAGCAGATGACCGGTGGCAAGGAGCCGCACAAGGGCGTCAACCCGGACGAGGTCGTCGCCGTCGGCGCCAGCCTGCAGGCCGGGGTGCTCCGCGGTGAGGTCAAGGACGTCCTGCTCCTCGACGTGACCCCGCTCTCCCTCGGCATCGAGACCAAGGGCGGCGTGATGACGAAGATCATCGAGCGGAACACGACGATCCCGACGAAGCGCTCGGAGATCTTCACCACCGCCGAGGACAACCAGCCCTCCGTGCTCATCCAGGTCTACCAAGGTGAGCGCGAGATGGCCCGCTCGAACAAGAGCCTGGGCAACTTCGAGCTGACCGGCCTTCCGCCGGCGCCTCGCAACGTCCCGCAGATCGAGGTCAGCTTCGACATCGACGCGAACGGCATCGTGCACGTGTCCGCCAAGGACACCGCGACCGGCCGTGAGCAGCGCATGACGGTGACCGGCGGCTCGGCCCTGGGCAAGGACGACATCGACCGCATGGTCCGTGACGCCGAGCAGTACGCCGAGGACGACCGTAAGGCGCGCGAGAACGCCGAGGCACGTAACTCGGCCGAGTCCCTCGCCTACCAGACGGAGAAGTTCATCTCCGAGGACGGTGACAAGGTCCCCGACGACGTCAAGGCCGAGGTCCAGGGCAAGCTCGACGAGCTCAAATCGGCACTCGAGGGCAACGACTTCGAGGCCATCAAGTCCGCTCAGTCGGCTCTGTCGGAGTCCAGCCAGAAGATGGGCGCGGCCATGTACGCGGCCAACGCCGCCTCGGCCGGGGGCGAGCAGGGTGCCGACGGCACCGGCGCACCCTCTGGTGAGTCCGGTGGTGAGGACGACGTCGTCGACGCCGAGATCGTCGATGAGGAGCCCGACACCGACGGGGAGAAGAAGTGACCTCACCCTTCGGCGGAAGTTCCTCCGATCGCGATCCCGACGAGAAGCCGGTCATCCACGACCGACGGCGTGTCGATCCCGAGACCGGCAAACTGCGCGAGCAGACGCCGATCCCGGGGACGAAAGACCCGGTACCCGACGAGTCCGCAAGCTTCGAGGACGACGATCTGACGGCCGACGGCCTCGCGTCGGCGGAGATCGACCGCCTCCAGACGCTGGCCGACGAGCGGACGGCCGACCTGCAGCGACTGCAGGCCGAGTACGTCAACTACCGCCGGCGCGTCGACCGGGACCGGCTCAGCGCCGGCGAGCTGGCCACGGCGAGAGCCGTGACCGAGCTGCTCCCGGTGCTCGACGACGTGGCCCGGGCCGAGCAGCACGGTGAGCTGACCGGCGGCTTCAAGGCCGTCGCCGACTCGCTGCTGCGCGCGCTCGACCGGATGGGCGTCACCCGCTACGGCGAGGCCGGCGACCCCTTCGACCCGGTCGTGCACGAGGCGCTGATGCACCAGGTGTCCGAGGACGTCGACGGCCCGACCGCCACCGCGATCCTGCAGCCGGGGTACCGGCTGGGCGAGCGCATCCTGCGTCCTGCCCGGGTCACGGTGAGCGAGCCGAGCCACGGCGGGTCGGCCACTCCGGCCGCCCCCGCCCCGGCCGGCGACGAGAGCTGACGCGCTGCGGGTGAGTACGGCCGGGTAACACCGGGCGGGTAGCAAGGAACACCGAAACACCACTGCACAGCGGCGAAACGAAGGAGCCCGGGTGAGCACGAAGGAATGGCTGGAGAAGGATTTCTACGCCACTCTCGGTGTGTCCAAGGACGCATCGGCGGAGGACATCAAGAAGTCCTACCGCAAGCTCGCCCGGGCTCATCACCCCGACTCGCACCCCGGCGACTCCGCCGCGGAGGCGAAGTTCAAGGAGATCTCCGAGGCGTACTCGGTGCTGTCGGTGCCGGACAAACGCAAGGAGTACGACGAGGCCCGGTCCCTGTTCGGACGGGGTCCGTTCCGGGCCCGGACCGGCACCAGTTCGCCGGGTGGTTTCGGAGGCGGGTCGACCAACCTCGGCGACCTGTTCGGCGGCGGCGCGAGCAACCTCGGCGACATCTTCGGCGGCCTGTTCGGCCAGGGCAGCAGCGGCACGACGCGTACCCGGACGTCCACCAGGCACCGCCGCGGTGCCGACATCGAGACCGACGTGACCCTGGAGTTCGCCGAGGCGGTCTCCGGGACGACCATCCCGCTGACTCTCAGCTCGGACACCGCCTGCCCCACCTGTGCCGGGACCGGAGCGAAGAAGGGCACCGTCCCGAGGCTCTGCCCCAAGTGCGAAGGCACCGGCATGGAGCCCTCCGGCCGCGCCGGTGGCTTCGCGATCACCGAACCCTGCAAGGAATGTCTGGGCCGCGGCCTGGTCGTCGACGACCCGTGCCCCACCTGTGGCGGCTCGGGCCGGGGACGCTCGGAGAAGAAGCTGCAGGCGCGCATCCCTGCGGGCGTCGACGACGGCCAGCGGATCCGGCTGCGCGGCAAGGGCGCGGTCGGTGAGAACGGCGGTGCCCCCGGCGACCTGCTCGTACGCGTGCACGTCGGCACCCACCGTGTGTTCGGCAAGAAGGGCGCCAACCTCACCGTCGAGGTCCCGGTGACGTTCACCGAGGCCGCGCTCGGCGCCGAGGTGATGGTGCCGACGCTGAACGGACGTCCGGTCGGGGTGAAGATCCCGCCCGGCACACCCAACGGCCGCGTGCTGCGGGTTCGGGGCAAGGGCGCCCGGCGCGCCGACGGGACCTACGGAGACCTGCTGGTCACCATCAAGGTGCTGGTGCCCGACACGCTCGACCAGCCGGCGAAGGACGCGCTGGCCAAGTACGCCGAAGCCACCGCAGGCAACGACGTCCGCGCGAAGCTGTTGCGCGACGCCCAGAATGGAAGCTGAGCAACGTACGCCGGTCGCTGGTCCGCCCGCGTGCCGGTGCCAGGTGAGGGGAGGAGAGCCGTGACCGAACCCCGTGACGCCCATTCGCACTTCCCGCACCCTCCGTACCTGCCGTCGGACGAGCACCCCGCCGACCGGCCCGTCTACGTCATCAGCGTGGCCGCCGAGCTCGCCGGCATGCACCCGCAGACCCTGCGCCAGTACGACCGGGTCGGCCTCGTCTCTCCCCGTCGCACCGCCGGCCGGGGACGCCGTTACTCCGCTCGCGACATCGCCACCCTGCGCGCGATCCAGCGGATGTCGCGCGACGAGGGCATCAGCCTCACCGGCATCCGCCGGGTCCTCGAACTCGAAGCCGAACTGGTCGCGGTCCGGGCCCAGCTCGCCGTCCTCCAGCAACGGACCGGCGTGGTCGCCCCGGACGCCACGACCGCGCGCCGAGTCTTCCTCGCGGGCCGCGCGGGCGACGTCGTCGACATGCGCGAACGTCGCACACGCTCAGCCTGGTTCGGACGTCCCCGGCAGCTGGAGTCGGGCCCCGACGACCGCCCCCGATAACCACCCACGACCTTCACCCATCAGCACAGCAACGGAGATGGCCCATGGCCGGACGAAACCTCACCACGAAGGCGAACGAAGCGATCGCCCTGGCGCTGCGACTCGCGGCGACCAAGGAGAACCCCAACCTCGAGCCGGTGCACATCCTCACCGCCCTGCTCGTGGACGAGACCACCGTCATCGGGCCGCTGCTCGAGGCGCTCGGCACGACGAAACCCGACGTGGGTGCCGCCGTCGACGCGCGCATCGCGCAACTGCCGTCCGCATCCGGCTCCACCGTCAGCCAGCCGACCGCGAGCTGCGCGACCAGCCAGGTGCTGGCCGCCGCGGAGGACGCGACCGCGAATCTCGGTGATGAGTACGTCAGCACCGAGCACCTGTTGCTCGCGCTCACGACGGTCAAGTCCCCGGCCCGTGACGTCCTCGCCGGCCTCGGCGTGAGCACCGAGACCATCCGGGCTGCCCTCGACGACGTGCGTGGCGGCCAGAAGGTCACCAGTGCCGACCCCGAGAACACCCTGCAGGCGCTGGCGAAATACAGCGTCGACCTCACCGCCTCGGCACGCGAGGGCAAGCTCGACCCGGTCATCGGCCGTGACACCGAGATCCGCCGCGTCGTCCAGGTGCTCTCGCGCCGGACGAAGAACAACCCCGTCCTGATCGGGGAGCCGGGCGTCGGCAAGACCGCCGTCGTCGAAGGCCTGGCCCAGCGCATCGTCGCGGGTGACGTCCCCGAGTCGTTGAAGGGACGCCGGCTGGTGTCGCTCGACCTGGCCGCGATGGTCGCCGGTGCGAAGTACCGCGGCGAGTTCGAGGAGCGGCTCAAGGCCGTCCTCGAGGAGATCAAGGCGAGCCAGGGCCACATCATCACGTTCATCGACGAGCTGCACACCGTCGTCGGCGCCGGCGCGTCCGGCGAAGGCGCGATGGACGCCGGCAACATGCTCAAGCCGATGCTCGCCCGCGGTGAGCTGCGGATGATCGGCGCGACCACGCTCGACGAATACCGGCAGCGCATCGAGTCCGATCCTGCTCTCGAGCGGCGCTTCCAGCAGATCCTGGTCGCCGAGCCGTCGGTCGAGGACTCGATCGCCATCCTGCGTGGGTTGAAGGAACGCTACGAGGCGCACCACAAGGTCGCGATCGCCGACAGCGCCCTGGTGGCGGCGGCGACGCTGTCGAACCGCTACATCACCGGACGCAAGCTGCCGGACAAGGCGATCGATCTGATCGACGAGTCGGCGTCCCGGCTTCGGATGGAGATCGACTCCAGCCCCGTCGAGGTCGACGAGCTGCGCCGCGCGGTCGACCGGCTGAAGATGGAGGAGCTCGCACTCGCGAAGGAATCCGACGACGCGAGCGTCGATCGCCTTGCCCGCTTGCGGATCGAGCTCTCGGACAAGCAGGAGCAGCTGGCCGGGCTCGAGGCGCGGTGGGAGAACGAGAAGCGTTCGCTCAACCGTGTCGGCGAGCTCAAGGAGCAGCTGGACGACCTGCGCAGCCAGGCCGAGCGTGCGCAGCGCGACGGTGACCTCGCGGTCGCCAGCGAGCTGCTCTACGGGCGGATTCCCGCACTGGAGAAGGAGATCAAGCAGTCCGCAGCCGCCGACGTCGGTGCCGCCAAGCAGCGTTCGCAGAACGCGATGGTGCGCGACGAGGTCGGACCGGACGAGATCGCCGAGGTCGTGTCGGCCTGGACGGGCATCCCGCTCGGCCGGCTGATGGAAGGCGAGACCGGCAAGCTGCTGCGGATGGAGGACGAGCTGGGTCACCGGCTCGTCGGCCAGCACAACGCGGTCGTGGCGGTATCGGACGCGGTTCGCCGTGCACGTGCGGGAGTCTCGGATCCCGACCGTCCGACCGGGTCGTTCCTGTTCCTCGGACCGACCGGTGTCGGCAAGACGGAGTTGGCCAAGGCGCTGGCTGATTTTCTCTTCGACGACGAGCGGGCGATGATCCGCATCGACATGAGCGAGTACTCCGAGAAGCACTCGGTGGCCCGGCTCGTCGGTGCCCCTCCTGGCTACGTCGGCTACGACGAGGGCGGCCAGCTCACCGAGGCGGTCCGGCGCCGGCCCTACGCGGTGGTGCTGCTCGACGAGGTGGAGAAGGCGCACCCGGAGGTGTTCGACATCCTGCTCCAGGTGCTCGACGACGGCCGGCTGACCGACGGACAGGGCCGGACGGTCGACTTCCGCAACGTCATCCTGATCCTGACGTCCAACCTGGGTTCGGCATTCCTCGCCGACCCGACCACCGATCCGCAGATGCGCAAGGACGCGGTGATGAAGGTGGTCCGGGCGGCGTTCAAGCCGGAGTTCCTGAACCGGCTCGACGACATCGTGCTCTTCGACTCGTTGTCGACGGCCGACCTGACCCGCATCGTCGACCTCCAGGTCGAGTCGCTGGCACGTCGGCTGCGTGACCGCCGGATCGAGATGTCGGTGACCGACGCGGCGAAGGAGTGGCTGGCGATCACCGGCTACGACCCGACCTACGGTGCGCGTCCGCTCCGCCGGTTGGTGCAGTCCGCCATCGGCGACAAGCTGGCGCGCGAACTGCTCGCCGGCGAGATCCGAGACGGCGACACGGTGCTGGTGGACGTGGACGACAGCACCGACCAGCTGTGCGTGACGTCCAGCCGTACGGTGGCAGTCGGACAGAACGCGCCGGCCGCCTGAGCGTCGTCAGTCGAGGATGGCGAAGCTGATCACCAGCGGGGCTGGTCCGTCCTGGCCGGTGAGGTCGACGGTCAGGCCTGCTTCCGTTGCCTGTGCGGCGATCGGGCCCCCGCCGAGCACGGTTGCGGTGGCCGGATCGAGTTTGGCGGTACCCGGCAGCGTGACCGGGCCGGTCGTATCGACGATCGCGTAGGCCGTTCCGTCGTGCGACGTCCACCGCACCCACGGCTCGTCGCTCGGGCCGGCGATCTGCTTGCCCAGCGGCCGGGTGCCGTGGATCGCCGTGCTGTTGACGGCCATCCAGTCGCCAAGGCCTTCGAGGGCGCGCCGCTGGACGTCGGGGATGATCCCGTCCGCCGTCGGGCCGACGTCGAGCAACAGGTTGCCGCCACGGCTGACGATGTCGACCAGGTGCCGGATGACGCCGTGCGCATCGAGGGAGTTGCTCTCGTCCTCGATCTGGTTGTAGCCGAAAGACAGGCCGATGCCGCGGCAGTTCTCCCACGACGACGAGGCCTCGTTCTCCAGCCCCGCTTGGTATTCGCTCGTCTGGTAGTCGTGGTGGGTCTTGCCCCAGCGGTCATTGACGACACCCTCGGGAACGGCCGCGTAGTAGTTCTTGAACAGCTGGAACAGGCCGAGCGAACCGGCGTGCTTGCCGGCGTCGGGCCATTCGATGTCGTTCCACAACACGTCGGGGGAGTACCTGTCGATCAGGTCCTGCACATGCAGGTAGGCGTACGCCGCGTAGGCCGCGTCCTTCGGCCGGAACGTGTCGCCTACCGCGTCGCCGCTGTCCAGCGGCGGGAAGTCGGTGATGTGCCAGTCGAGGCCGCCTGAGTAGTAGACGCCGTAGCGCAGGCCGGCGGTGCGGACCGCGGCCGCGAGGTCGCCGACGAGGTCGCGCTTCGGGCCGCGGGCGACGGTGTTGCGGCCGCCGGTGCCGGGGGCGTCCCAGAGTGCGGCGCCGTCGTGGTGCTTGGTGGTCGGGACGACGTAACGGGCACCGGCCCGGGCGAACAGGCTGGCCCAGTCCTCGGGGTCCCATGCCTGTGCCGTCCAGGCGTCGAGGAAGTCGTCGTAGGGCGCGCCGCAGTAGGTCTTCTCGTGATGCTCGTGTGCGGGGCTGTCGGGGAAGCGGATGGTGTTGAAGTACCACTCGGCGTAGGGGTTGTGGCGGAACCAGGTACCCCAGTCGACGGCGCCGAGCTCACCGGTGGGCTCGGCCCAGGCGGGCACGGAGTAGGGGCCCCAGTGGATGAAGATGCCGAGCTTGGCGTCGGTGAACCACTCGGGTACCGGGCGGTCGAGCTGCGACCAGTCGGGGGCGTTCGGGTCGGCGCTGTCGGTGGACATCGGGGCCTCGCTTCGTTGTGGGGTCGATAGGCGTGTGATCTTCCCGCGTCCGGGCGTCGAGGATGCGATGGGTTCCACTTCCGGCCGTCCCGGGGGGCGGCTGGTAACCCCACGACTGTCGTCGTATAGCCGTGCTTGGGGTTACGACGACGGTCGCGCTGTTACCGGCGTCGCTACGGGGTTACCAGGCGGCCGGGCCGGGTGGTCAGTCTTTGACCCGTCGTCGAGGGTCACACTCACCTCGCCGCCATGGATGAACCCGGTCCGGCCGCGTTCACCGACGGACGTGACACCGACTCGACCCGCCGTCCCAGCTTCACGGTCACCCCGGCATCGGTGAACGACTTCACCAGGATCGAGCTCACGAACGGCTCGTTACGACTCACCGGCAGCTCACCGGGCTGGACGATCGTCAGCTCCTCCACACCCAGCCCGTGCAGCCAGGTCGCCGCTTCGCATGCCACCACGCCACCACCGACGACGACGACCCGACGGGGGACCTCGTGGATGTTCGTCACGTCCCGGGAGATCCACGGCCGCGCCTCACGCATCCCTGGCAGCGGGGGCACCGCCGCGGTGGTCCCATTGGCGAGAACGACCGCCTGGTTCGCCGTGAGCGTCGTCTCCGTACCGTCAGCTGCGGTGACGACGACCGTCTTCGGCCCCGCCAGCCGCCCGCGCCCGCGGATGACGTCGATGCCCGCGCCGGTCGCCCAGCTCACCTGCGACGTGTCGTCGAGGTTCGACACGATCCTGTCCCGCCGGGCCAGCACGGCAGCCACGTCGACCCGAGCGGACCCGACGGCCTCGGCCGCTCCGCGGACGTGCCGTGCCTGATCAAGCAGCTCGACCGGCAGCAGCAGACCCTTGCTCGGCATGCACGCCCAGTAGGAGCATTCGCCGCCGACGAGCTCGGCCTCGACAATGGCCGCACCGAGCCCGGAGAACTGCGCCGCGTACTGCGCCGCGTTCTCACCGGCCGGGCCACCTCCGACGACGATGACGTCCCAGTTCGTGCGCGTCACGGTGTTCTCGGTCATGCCACGAACGCTGACTGGCGTGGTCGGTCCACCGCATCAAGCTGGCCCCGCCCGTGCATCACTGAACCCACGTCGTCGGCTCCTGGTAGGCGCGGACCGACATGACGCGCGCACTCGGATCGCCATTGGTCGCGTCGACTATCAACCGGACGGCATCGGTGTGCACGGCCTGCGCGAGGACGTGCCGGTGGTGCCGGGTCCGGTTGGAGTCCACCGCCATCAGATCGACCCAGGCACCGTCTGTTCGCGCTTGCATCCGGTAATTCTGGACGAGGCTCGGCATGACTTCGAACGGTGTCCGGTGGTGGTGCAGGTTGATCAGGTCCTCGTTGACGTCGTCGTTGAACGTCAGATCCAGCTGGGCGATGGTCACCGCCTCAGCCCAGGTCCACGGTGAGGGTGGCGGGACCTGGGGGCCGATGGATCCGACACCCACTCGTGCGGGCCCGCGAACGGCCGCGAAACTCCGTCCGCGACCTCGGCCGGTGCGAAGGCGGCCGTCTCCGGCGCCACCCGCAGGCACACGCTCTGCCGGCTCAACGACCGCGCCGACCACTCGCGCGAGGGCTCTTGAGCGTCGTCGGGCAACGGAACTCGCAAGAAACACAGCACTCCCGGCAAGGGCTCGTCGCTCACGTACACCGACACGTCGGCGTTCGCTCGAACGAGGACGAACGCGTTCCCTGATTCCTCGGGTGCGAACGGCAGCCTCAGCCGCACCCACTGCTTGTCACCCGCGGCCAGCTGGACCGCGTCGGCGGTCACGAACCGCTCCGGCACGTAGTTCTGGCCGACCACCGGGTCGTACACCTCGACCGCCAATTCGGTCCCGCTACGGGCATCGACCAGGAAATCGACGGTGGCCAGCTCCGGATCGACGGGTATGACGATGCCGAGGTCGGCGTCGAGATCCCACCGGTCGGTCGCCGTTTCCTGCTCGATCCGGGTGCGGGTGCTGCTCGCGCTGATCGTGGCCGCGGAAACCAGATCGTCGGGGTCGTCCAGGCGAAGTCCTACGACGGAGGCGTCCTGGCGCAGCAGTGTGCGCACGAGCCGGTCGGTGTGGTGCTCGGACAGCATTCGGAGAGGAGGCGGATCCGACCCTCGTCGACGACACGACCGCGGTGGACATGGTGCTACGCCCGGGTGAGTTCTTCATCTCAACGAGCGGATGCTGCACCACTCGAGTGCCACTCGATCGACCAAACGCCGGCTCGGTCTCTCCGCACGCTATACCGTGCCGTTCGTCGACATTCTCGATCAGGACGGGCCTCCGCTCTTCCCGGGTCACGCCTGCGTCGTGGTCAGCGGAGTGGACACCTTCGGACTCAACCGCACCGTCGCGCCCCCGCCCGAAAGGCGATGACGCCGCTCAACGGGACGCGGTGAACCTCGCTCCGTTGGGCGGAGCCCACGGTCCGACCGGAACCGGCCGGGCACCCGTCCGTGCCGCCCGCCGCGGACTGCTTGGCTGGTGCCCGTGACGACACAGTCCCCGACCAGGCCCGCCAGCACGTCCCCGGCCGCGTTCCCGGCACCGGACTGGCCGGTGATCCGCCGCTACGACGCCGGCCACCTGCGTCGGATCGCGCTCCCGGTCGGCGGTATCGGCACCGGCACGATCTCCTTCACCGGCAGCGGCGCGCTCCGCGACGTCGAGATCGCCAACCGGCCCGCCAAGGGCTTCGTCCCGGACGTGGCCAGCCTCGTCGTGCGGGTCGCCGGCCCGAACACCCCGGCCGCGTTCAAGGCTCTGCAAGGGCCGCTCGACACCGTCTTCTACGAGGGCCAGGACGGTGCGCAGATCGCCGAGCACGGGATGCCCAAGTTCCGGCACGCCGAGTTCGCCGCCACCTATCCATTCGGCCGGGTCGAGTTGTGCGACGAGAACTTCCCGGTCCAGGCGACGGTCGAGGCGTGGAACCCGTTCGTCCCCACCGACGCCGAGGCGTCCGGCTGGCCGGCGATGGTGCTCACCAGCACCCTGACCAACGTCGGCACCGACATCCTCGAGGTGAGCCTCGCCGCGAGCATGCGCAACGTGATCGGGGCGATGCGCCGGCATCCGGACACCGCACCCAGGGGCAACTACAACGAGATGCGGCACGGCGCCGCCGTCGACGGTGTGCTGCTGCTCGGTGGCGGCGACGACACCCACGAGGACCACGGCTCGATCGCCATCTCCGTCCTGGATGCCCACAACCTCAGCAAGCGCACGTCCTGGACGCCGGACCGTTGGGGGAGCAGCAAGCTCGACTTCGCCGACGATCTCCTCGCCGACGGACTGCTCGGCGAGCGGACCGGCCAGCCCGACCGCCCGGTCGCGTCGATCTGCGAGAAGCGCTCGCTGGCACCCGGCGAGAGCACGAGTATCAGCGTGCTGATCACCTGGCGGTTCCCGAACCGGCTCGGCTGGGCCGGCAGTGTCGAGAACCCCGTACGGGTGGGCAACTACTACGCCACGTTGTGGGACGACGCCTGGGCGGTCGCGGCGGACATCGCCCCGCAACTGCCCGCGTTGCGTGCCCGGACGCTCGCGTTCACGACGGCGATCACCTCCGCGGACCTGCCCGCCGAGGTCGTCGAAGCGGCGCTCGCGAATGTCAGCACGCTGCGAACCCAGACCTGCTTCCGCACCGAGGACGGCCGCTTCTTCGCCTGGGAGGGCTGCAAGGACGACGACGGCTGGTGTCACGGAACCTGTACGCACGTGTGGAACTACGAGCAGGCGACACCGCTGCTGTTCGGCTCCCTGTCCCGCTCGATGCGCGAGGTGGAGTTCGGCCACGGCACCGACGCGAACGGCTTCATGACCTTCCGGGTCGGCCTTCCGCTGGCCGATCGCGCACAGGAGTGGCACTACGCCGCCGCCGACGGGCAGATGGGCTGCATCGTCAAGTTGTACAGGGATTGGCGGTTTTCCGGCGACGACACGATGCTGGCAGATCTCTGGCCGGCGGCACGCGCCGCGCTCGCGTTCTGCTGGATCCCCGACGGCTGGGACGGCGACGGCGACGGGGTGATGGAAGGCGTCCAGCACAACACGATGGACGTCGAGTACCACGGCCCGAACCCGCAGATGCAGGGCTGGTACCTGGCCGCGCTGCGGGCCGGTGCGGAAATGGCCGAGCACGAGGGCGACACCGAGTTCGCCGAACGCTGCAGGGCGTTGTTCACGTTCGGCCGGGCCTGGATGGACGACCACCTGTTCAACGGGGAGTACTACGAGCACCACATCGTCCCGGCCACCCGCGCCGCCGAGGGGCTTGTGCTGGACGGGACGTCGGACAAGCCCGGGGAACCGCAGATGCAGCTCGGCTCGGGCTGCCTCATCGACCAGCTCGTCGGTCAGTTCCTCGCCCACGTAGGGGGATTGGGCCACCTGCACGACCCGGCGAAGGTGCACACCACGCTGACCAACGTCGTCCGGCACAACCGCCGCAGCGGCTTCTACGACCACAACAACGTCATGCGCTCCTACGTGCTGGGTGATGAGACCGCTGTCCTGATGGCGAGTTACCCGCACGGCGAGCGCCCGGGCCGGCCGTTCTCCTACTTCACCGAGGTGATGACCGGGTTCGAGTACACCCTGGCCGCCGGGCTCGGCTACGAGGGCGACGAGGTCGCGGCACTCGCGATCGTCCGCGACATCCGCGAGCGCTACGACGGCTACAGGCGAAGCCCGTGGAACGAAGCCGAGTGCGGACACCACTATGCCCGGGCGATGGCGAGCTGGGCGTTGATCCTGACCTGCTCCGGCTTCGACTACGACGGGCGAAGTGGCGCGCTGACGTTCGGCAGCGACCGCGGTCGTCGCCGGCACGTCTTCTCCACCGGCGACGCGTGGGGAACCTGCGTCGTCGACGAGGCCGGCGCGTCCGCCATCGTCGAGGTGGCCGAAGGCTCGCTTTCGCTGTCCTCGTTGACGATCACCGGCATCGGTGCCGCGGTCGGCGATCGGCGGCAGCTGCACGCCGGTGACAAGGTGACGGTGTCACTGAGCCCGGTGACGCTGGGCTGAGACGCATCCCGACGACCAGGCCGTGATCACGTCGGCGATCCGCTCACCGGCGTGCCCGTCCCACAGCGCGGGCGACCGCGCGGCCGTCGGATCCCGCAGCACGCCGGCCAGCGCCACGGGCAGCGATTCCGGGCTCACCAGCTGATTCGTGCCGTCGGTGATCGTGATCGGGGGTTCGGTGTTCGGCCGGATCGTCAAGCAGGCAACGCCGAGCACGGTCGACCTGATGCGTCGAGTCCCCGTTGGAGAAGTGGCCGAACTCGTGCCCCAACGTGGCCAGCCGCGAGTCGTGCCCGACCGCGGCCCACCAGGGTGCGCCGGCGCAACCCCACCCGGCCCAGGAAGGCAGCACACAGCAGGATCGCCGCGCCGACGTAGGCCACCGGCGACCGGACCGCGAAGACCAGCCAGGCGGCGCCGTCGCGTCGTGGCCGGAGCCCGGCCGGCTCCCGTCGGAGCGGCCGCCGCTGTCACCCGTCGTCGTCACGGCAGAAGTATCCGGACGTGAGACAGCCGGTGGCAACCATTGTGTGTCGTTGCGTTGCGGTGTCGGCCGGTGATGGTCCGGAGGTCATGGCCGGAACAGGCGCTCCACGAGATCGTCCACCTGCACGTCGATGGCGGGCCAGGGGAACTTCCCGTGCAGGGTGCGCAGCGTGATCATCCCGTGCAGCGACGTCCACAGATGCATGGCCAGCATCGACGCGTCGGCCGATGCCGGGTCGGCCCCGATCGCCGCAGCGACGTGCGCCTGCGTCTGGCGGAACGTGTTCTCACCGAGGAACGTCTCGCTGGACGCCTTCGGCACGGCGAGATGGCGCGAGGTGAACAGCGCCCGGTAGACACCCGCGTGCTCGAAGGCGAACCTGGCGTAGGCGTGTGAGCTGCTGCGCACGACCTCGACGGCGTCGGCGCCCTCGGGGATCGACGACTCCATCGCTTCGCCGAGGTCGGCGAACAGGCGTTGCTTGACCACGCCGACGAGGGCGTCGATGTCGTCGAAGTGCAGGTAGATCGATGTCGGTGTGACCCCGACCTCGCGGGCGACCGCTCGCAGCGACACTTCGGCGGCGTCGCCCGTCGCCTCGAGCAACCGGAACGCGGCGGCGACGATCTCCTCGCGGAGTTGGTCGCCCTGGCCACGGCGGGCGGGCGATCGGCGGCGGGTTGCGGTGGGCATGCGTCCGAATCTAGTCGAGCCGGGTCGCAGAATCATCTCTTGACATGTGTAGTGCTACAACTGTTATCTTATCGCCGTGACCGCGACCTCCACACCGACACGTCCGCCTGCCCGCACCGCCCCGGCGGCGAGGCATGCGGCGCCGCGACTGCACAACCCGACCTGGACGCTCATCCTCGTCTGCACGGCCGTCTTCATGCTGCTGCTCGACCTGACCATCGTCTCGGTCGCACTCGGCAACATCCAGACCGAGTTCGGTGCCAGCCTGTCGAGCCTGGAGTGGGTCATCGACGCCTACACGCTGCCGCTGGCCGGGCTTCTGCTCACCGCCGCCACCATCGGTGACCGGCTCGGTCGCAAACGCGTGTTCGCCGTCGGCCTGGCGATATTCACCCTCGGCTCGCTGGCATGCGCGCTGTCCGGCTCGGCGCTCGCCCTCGACGTCACACGCGCGTTCCAGGGCATCGGCGCGGCCATGCTGTTCGGCACGGTGATGCCGCTGATCGGTGCGGCCTACCCCGATCCCCGCCGCCGCGCTGGCGCCATCGGCGCGTTCGGCGCCACCCTCGGCGCGGCAACCGCGGTCGGCCCGCTGGTCGGCGGCGCACTCGTCGACGGTCCCGGCTGGCGGTGGATCTTCCTGATCAACGTCCCGATCGGCATCGTCGCGTTGATCGCCACCATCCGGCTGGTCGGAGAGTCCCGCAGCACCGCACCACGGCGCGCCGACTGGTACGGCACCGCCACCCTGTCGCTCGCCCTGCTCACGCTGGTCCTCGGGCTGATCCGTGGTGCCGCCGACGGCTGGACGGTCACCCACGTGATCGCGCTGTTCGTCGCCGCGGCCGCACTGCTGGCCGCGTTGATCGTCATCGAGAACGTCGTCGAGGACCCGATGCTCGACCTGAGCCTGTTCAAGCGGCGCTCGTTCGTCGGAGTCGGGCTGGCCGCCTTCGCAGTCGCCGCCACCGTGGTCGCGTCGACGTCCTACCTCGCGCTCTACGCGCTGAACACGCTGGGCTACGCACCCTTCCAGGCCGGTCTGCGGTTCCTGCCGCTCACCGTCGCCTCGTTCGTCGCCGCCCCCATCGCGGCGAGGTACGCCTCGAAGCTGCCGATGGTCGTCCCGATCGGAGGCGGACTGGCGCTCGTCGCGATCGGCCTCGCCCTCACTGCCCGGCTGGACGCCGACTCGAGCTGGACCGTCCTCATCGCCGGCTTCGTCGTGGCCGGGCTGGGAATGGGCGTCTCGAGTGCGGTGGTGTCGAGCGCCGCGCTCAACTCCGTCGAGGCCAACCGTGCGGGGATGGCGACCGGCACCGTCAACACGCTGCGCCAGGTCGGGGTGGCCGTCGGGGTCGCCGCCCTGGGCGCGATCTTCACGAACCGCACCGGCTCGGCCGCGACGTCCGACCTGGCCGGGCAGGCGACGCCGACGCAGATTTCCAAGCTGGCCGACGCGATCGCGTCCGGTGCGGGTACCAAGGTGACCGCCGCGGTGCCCGAGCCGATGCGTGCGGCGCTGGCCCACATCGCCCGGGGCGCGACCGCGTCGGGGCTCAACAGCGTGCTGATCGTCGGTGCGCTCGCCTGCGCGGTGGCCACGGTGATCACGGTCGTGCTGATCGGCACTGACAAGAACCGCGCCGCCGTGCACAGCGGCGCGGCGGAGCAGGCGACCGAGCCGCAGCCCGAGCCGGCGCTCTAGCCCGCGCGACGCATCGCCGGCAACCCGTCGGCCAGCCGGCTCAGCGCGGTCTCGAGCGTCGACGGCTTCTTGCAGAACGCCCACCGCACCAGCGGCTTCCCGACCTCGACGTGGTCGTAGAACACCTGATGCGGGATCGCCACCACCCCGCAGGCGGCCGGAAGCGCACGGCAGAACTCGACGCCGTCGTCGAAGCCGAGGGACCGGACATCGGTGGTGGCGAAGTACGTGCCGGACGACCGCATGACGTCGAAGCCCAGCCCGGCAAGCCCGTCGCAGAGGATGTCGCGCTTGCCCTGCATCTCGGCGGTGAAGCCGCGGTAGTAGCTGTCGGGCAGGGCGAGCGCGGTGGCGATCGCGGGCTGGAACGGCGCACCGGAGACGTAGGTGAGGAACTGCTTGGCCATCATCACCGTGCGGACGAGCTCCGGGGTCGCGCAGACCCAGCCGATCTTCCAGCCCGTCAGCGAGAACGTCTTGCCGGAGCTCGAGATGGTCACCGTCCGCTCGCGCATCCCCGGCAAGCTCGCCAGCGGGATATGCATGGCGTCGTCGTAGGTGAGGTGCTCGTAGACCTCGTCGGTGACGACGAGCAGGTCGTGCTCGATCGCGAGCTCCGCGACGGCGGTCAGCTCGTCACGCGTCAGGACCGTCCCGGTCGGGTTGTGCGGGGTGTTGATCAGCATCAGCTTCGTCTTCGGCGTGACCGCGGCACGCAGACCGTCGACGTCGAGCCGGAAGTCCGGTGCGCGCAAGGTGATCGGGACCCGGGTCCCGCCGGCCATCGCGATGCAGGCGCCGTAGGAGTCGTAGTAGGGCTCCATCGCGATCACCTCGTCGCCCGGGTCGACCAGGGCGAGCAGGGCCGCCGCGATCGCCTCGGTGGCGCCGGTGGTGACGAGGACCTCGGTGTCGGGGTCGTAGCTCAGTCCGTAGAAGCGCTGCTGATGGTCGCTCACCGCGTGCCGCAGAGCCGGAATGCCGATGCCGGGCGGGTACTGGTTCTGACCCGACCGGATGGCCTCGACCGCGGCGTCGAGGACGACGTCCGGGCCGTCGGTGTCGGGGAAGCCCTGGCCGAGGTTGACCGACCCGGTGGCCAGCGCGAGCGCCGACATCTCCGCGAAGATCGTCGTGCCCAGGCCGGACAGTCGGGCTGCTGCTCTGGTGGGTGCGCTCACGGCTGCCATTCTGGCCCGGGTCCCCCGGTCGCTCCGCTTCCACCCCCGCCCGGGCACCTGACAAGCTGTGGCCATGACCGGACGTGAGCTCCGCGGCGACGACCGTCCCTCGGTCGTCATCCTCGGCGGCGGGTTCGCCGGGGTGGCCGCCGCGCGCGAGCTGGCGAACACCCACGCCTTCGTCACCGTCGTCGACCAGCACCCGTACTCGACGTTCCAGCCGCTGCTCTACCAGGTCGCCACCGGCGGTCTGAATCCCGGCGACGTCATCTACCCGCTCCGGTCGATCACCGCCCGGGCCCGCAACGAGAAGCTCGTCCGCGGCAAGGTCGTCGGCCTCGACACCGCGACGAAGAAGCTCACGCTCGACGACGACCGCGTCCTCGACTACGACTACCTGATCCTCGCCAACGGCGCGACGACGAACTACTTCGGCGTTCCGGGCGCACGCGAGCACTCGTTCCCGCTGTACAGCCGCGGTGAGGCGCTCAAGCTCCGTGACGGCGTCTTCGGCGGTCTCGAGAAGGCGGTCGCGCAGGACCCCCACCCGGATTTCCTCCGCCTCGTCGTCGTGGGCGGCGGCGCGACCGGCGTCGAGATGGCCGGCGCGCTCGCCGAGCTGCGGGTGGCCGAGGGCACTGCCTTCCCCGAGCTGACGAACACCGAGACGTCGGTGGTGCTGATCGAGCAGGGACCTGATCTGCTCACCGCGTTCGTCCCGAAGCTCCGCCGCTATGCGCGCAAGCAGTTGCTGCGCCGCGGCGTCGAGGTGCGCACGGACACCGCGGTGAAGGAAGTCCGTGAGGACGGTGTGGTGATCGGCGACGGCACGTTCCTGCCCGCGAACGTCGTCATCTGGGCGGCCGGCGTCGCGATCGACACGACGCTCGCCGACTGGGGCCTGCCGCGAGGGCGTGGCGGGCGCGTCCTGGTCGATGAGAACCTCGAAGTCGAGGGACTGCCCGGGGTGTACGCAACCGGCGATGTGTCGATCGCGAAGGACCCGTCCGAGCAGGTGCCGCAGCTTGCGCAACCGGCGATCCAGACCGGCCGGCACTCGGCGATCCAGATCCGCCGCGAGCTGATCGGGCAACCGAAACTGCCGTTCCACTACAAGGACAAGGGCACGATGGCGACGATCGGACGGCGTGCGGCGGTTGCCGACATCGCCCACGGTCCACGCCTCACCGGCACGCTCGCATGGCTGGCCTGGCTGGGACTGCACATCGTCCTGCTGCTCGGTGGGCGCAACCGGTTCGCCGCATTGGTGAACCTCGCCGCGCGGTACGCGGCATGGCCGCGCTCGATGAATCCCATCATCGGCGACTGAGGCTCGGCGACTGAGTCAAGGCGGTACCGCGAGGTTCCGTAGCCGGACGAACGCGGGCTCGGCCGGTGGTTGACGCCAGGCCTGCAGGATCGTGGCGATGCGCGGCCATGCTGCCGGGATTCCAGGCGACGGTGTCGATGATCAGCTGGTTCCCGGCGCCGGCCATGGCCGCGGCGGACCGGGCGAAGCCGTCGTAGAGCGCGGAGCCGACGGTGAGGAAGCCGGGCCGGTCGTAGGCGTTGCCCGGGAGCATGTGGAAGAAGAAGTCCTCCGAGAAATGCAGGAAGACGGGCTCCAGGCGGGCCTGCAGAGCCGCGGTCAGCGTGCTCTTCCCCGAGCTCGAGGTGCCGTTCAGGAAGATGATCGACGGTTCCGGCTGCGTCATGACGCCGAGCCTGACATCACCAGTGACGTCAGGTCAACCGAAGATGACGTCATTGTGATGTCACTCGTCTACTGCTTGTCCAGCCCCAGGTCGGCGAGATCGAAGGCGAAGCGGTAGTCGAGCCCCTCGGCGGCGACCTTCTCGGCCGCGCCGGTGCCGCGATCGACGATGACGGCGACGCCGACGACCTCCGCGCCCGCCTCGCGCAGCGCCTCGACCGCGGTGAGCACCGAACCCCCGGTTGTGGAGGTGTCCTCGACCGCCAGCACGCGCTTACCGGCGACGTCGGGGCCCTCGATCCGGCGCTGCAACCCGTGAGCCTTTTCCGCCTTGCGGACGACGAAGGTGTCGAGCTCGCGGCCGTCGGCCGAGGCCGCGTGCATCATCGAGGTCGCGACCGGGTCGGCGCCGAGTGTCAGCCCCCCGACGGCATCGAACTCGAGGTCGGACGCCAAGTCGAGCATGATCCGGCCGATCGCCGGCGCGGCGGCCGCGGCGAGGGTGATGCGGCGGAGGTCGACGTAGTAGTCGGCCTCGCGCCCCGACGCCAGCGTCACCCGCCCCCGGACGACCGCGTTGTCGAGAATCTGCTTGCGGACGAGGTCACGGTCGGACGTGCGGCGTTCGTCGGTCACGCGCCGCACCTTACCGAGCGCAGGATTTCGCGGCGCAGATGGGGTTCGCCGAGGCGTCGGGGAGAGCACCGTCGGCACACGCGACCTCCCGCTGCGGCCGTCCTCGCTCCGCTGTGGGCTTCGCTCCCGGCCGCTCCCGGCCGCTCCGAACGGTCCGTGGCTGAGTCATGCCGCGCCGTTGACGTTCGGCTTCCAGGCTGCGAAAGACCGCAGGCCGGCCCGGTAGTGCGCGGTCCGCCGAGCCGTACGGCGTGCCTCGTGCTCAGTAGCTGGTCCTGCCGTCAGCGAGTTCGCGGAGTAGGTCCAGATGACCCAGGTGGCGAGCGGTTTCCTCGATCATGTGGCCGACGATCCAGCGGAGGGACACGTGCGGGAGTCCTGGAGGTGCCGTGCGTTCGATGTCGTCGAGACTGTGGCCGGCGATGACGTTTCGTGAACGTTCGCATTGGGCGTCGTAGGCATCGAGGAGGACGGGAAGAGGCGTGTGGGTTTCATCCCAGCCGGCGGTTGGTGGTGGTTCGTCGTCACCCAGGAAGGATCGGGTGAACCAGCCGTGCTCGACGCTGGTCAAGTGGCTGACCACCGTGGCGATCGTGAGGCGCGGCGAGGTGGGAATGAAGCGGATGTACGCCTTGTCCTCATGGGGGTCGGTGCATTTCAGGCGGACGGTTGCTCGCTGCCAGTCCAGCCATCCCGAGAGCATGTCGGCCTCGCCGGCATGCGGATCAGGACGTGCTCGAGGTTCGGGTGCCGTCACCATGGCGCCAGCCGAACACATAGGCACGGAGGCTCGCAACGCGCGCGGTCCAATCTGAAGGGCGATGACCGCCGCCATACTCACTCTCAATCGTGACCCTCGACAGCTCGGCCTGACCCGGCCGCCAGTCAAGTTGCTGGTGAATGCTGGCGGCCAAGCAAGGCCGCGAGGGCACACGTACACGCGTCGCTCACGCTCGAACCGCCATCATCTGTGCTCGCGAGCCTCGCTGACACGGACGAGGTCAGACCATGACCACCGGTGCTGGCGTCGGCTGACCGGGACCCGCTCGTCGCTTCCCCTGACATCGCGTTGGACGCGATGGGTGTACGGGCACACAGAAACTGAAGCGGACTCCACTTCGATCAGGCGCGGTGACCGGCAGGTTTCGATCACTCGGCGATTGGTCGGTCCCCTCGCCACTCCGCGCACGGTCGCTACGGTGAGCCGCATGGACGACGCTGACTTTCTCAACGACGTCGGCGACGCGCTGATCTCGCTACCGACGGTCCGCGCCGTGACGCTGGGCGGGTCACGCGCCCAAGGCACCGCCCGCCCTGACAGCGACTGGGATCTCGCCGTCTACTACCAAGGCGAATTCCAGCCACAGGCCCTTCGCGACCTGGGCTGGACCGGCGAGGTATCCGAGCTCGGCGGCTGGGGCGGCGGCGTCTTCAACGGCGGAGCCTGGCTCCACATCGACGGCCGAGCCGTCGACGTCCACTACCGCGACCTGGACGTGGTCAACGAACAGATCACCGAAGCCGCCGCCGGCCGATTCCACATCGAACCCCTCATGTTTCACCTCGCTGGCATCCCCAGCTACCTCGTCGTCGGCGAACTCGCCATCAACCAGACACTGCGAGGAACACTCCCCACTCCCGACTACCCCGAACCGCTGCGCACATCAGCGCCCCGCATCTGGACGCAACGAGCCGAACTCACCCTCGACTACGCCGAAACCAACCATGCCGCCCGTGGACGAGTGACCCAATGCGTCGGCCTGCTCGCCACGGCCACCTGCCAATATGCACACGCCGTCCTAGCGGCTCGTGGGGAATGGGTCACCAACGAAAAGACCCTGCTCGACCGCGCCGAGCTCACCGAAACCGACGCCATCATCGGGGCCACCGCCGAGCCAGCTCACCTCACGGGAGCCGTCCGCGCCATTCGCCGACTCGGACGAGCGCAGCTCGACGCGACCACCACTTAGGCCGAACGCAGTCTGCTCGCGTCACGCCTCGGGCGGGTGGTGGGGAGTGTCTCGCTAACGGTGTGTCCGGCCATCCAAAACGTCGCGCGCTCCCCGCCGGTGCCCGCCCACAGCCCGAGGACGTCCTTCTCCCCGCCCAAATCCGGCTACAACAAGCGGCTGCGGAAACTGGCCGACACGATGACCTGGCTCACCGCCGCACCGGGCGCCCAGACCAGCATCGCCACCGACGACGTCTGGGTTGTGGACTCCACCCCGGTCGAGTGCGCCCGATCGCGGCAGACCGTACGACGCTCCGAGTTGGCCGGCTGGGCCGAATACAGTTACCGCGCCTCGCATTCACGGTTCTTCTGGGGACGGCGACTCCACCTGGTCTGCACCCTGCACGCACTCCCGATCGGGTGGGCACTGACCGGCGCCAAGGCCGACGAACGCCTGGTCCTGACCGACATCCTCACCACCACCCCTGCACTCGCACGCCGTGACCACACCCGGATGCTGATGATCGGGGACAAGAACTACTCCGGCACCAGGTTCGAGACCGACATCGCCCACGCCGGGATCACCCAACGCATCCTCGCCCTCACCGCCGCCATCTGGCACAACGACCACCTCGGCCTCAACATCCGCCGACCACTAACCGCCCACGACCACTGAACCCCTTGGAATCATTCATCTAGGGTCGGGGACATGAGCACAGCATCCTCGTCGGCTCCGGCCAGTGGCATCGCAGCGCTTCTCGATGGTGACGGCATCCCCGAACGGGTCGCGACCGGCGCCGGCTGGGCCGAGGGACCGGTCTGGCTGCCCGACCTCGGACAGGTCTGGTTCTCCGACATCAAGGGCAACCGCATCCTCGCGTTCGACGAGGCCGGCGGCTCTCTCGACGTGGCTGTCGTGGCCGCGGAGTACCCGAACGGGCGGACCCTCGACCGAGCCGGCCGCATCGTCCAGTGCTCGCACGGCCGGCGACAGGTCGAGCTGCTCGACCTCGACGGCACCGCGACCGCGCTCGTCACCCGCACCGACGGCGCCGACGGCCCGCGGTTCAACTCGCCGAACGATGTCGTCGTCGACAGCCACGGCATCATCTGGTTCACCGATCCCGCCTACGGCCTGCAGTCGCCGGGGGAGGGGCACGGCGGCGAGATGGAGTACGGCGGCTGTCACGTGTTCCGCCTCGACCCGGCCACCGGCGCCATCAGCACAGTCATCACCGACATGGTGCGGCCCAACGGGCTAGCGTTCTCGAACGACGAATCGATCCTCTACGTCGCCGACTCCGCGCGCGCCCAGGGTCATGGCGAGGACCACGGCATCCGCGCCTACGACGTCACCACCGACGGCCGCTGCGAGAACGGCCGCTCGTTCGCCCAGATAGAACAAGGAGTGCCCGACGGCTTCCGGGTCGACCACCACGGCAACATCTGGACCTCGCGCGCCTTCGGCATCTCCGTCTACACGCCCTCGGGCGAGCTGCTCGGCGGCGTCGACCTCCCCGAGACCGTCGCCAACCTGTGTGTGGGCGGCGCGGACCGGCGCAGCCTCTACATCACCGCGACGACGAGCCTGTACCGGCTCCGGCTGCGCGAGCCGTTCTGACCTTGCCGGCGTACCCCTCCCGAGCTGTCGGAGTGGTCTGACAGACTCGCCCGCATGAGTGCTCCAGCCACCATGGCGGTCGTCGACTATCCCGTGTCCACGCACGTTCTCGGCAACGGTCTGCGTGTCGTCACGAGCACCGACCACAACGTGCCGGCGGTCGCCGTCAACGTCCGCTACGACGTCGGCTCGCGCCACGAGCAGGCCGGCCGCACCGGCTTCGCGCACCTCTTCGAGCACCTGATGTTCCAGGGTTCGGGGCACGTCGCGTCCGGCGAGCATTTCAGCCTGCTGCAGGCGGTCGGCGCCGTCCTCAACGGCACCACCAGCTTCGACCGCACCAACTACTACGAGACCCTGCCGACCGGCGGCTTCGAGCTCGCGCTGTGGCTCGAGGCCGATCGGATGGCCTCGCTGCTCGACGCGGTCGGACAGGTGAACCTCGACACCCAGCGCGAGGTCGTGAAGGAAGAGAAGCGCCAGTCCTACGACAACCAGCCCTACGGCACCTGGCTCGAGCGCTGCTTCCGGCTCCTGTTCCCGGCTTCGCACCCCTACGCACACCTGCCGATCGGGTCGATGGCCGATCTCGACGCGGCCACCCTCGACGACGTGCACGCCTTCTTCCACCGCTACTACGGCCCGAACAACGCCGTCCTGTCCATCGTCGGTGACATTGAGCCCGATCAGGCGTTCGCCATGGCAGAGCGGTACTTCGGCGGCATCGCGGCCATCCCGGCGCCACCCGATCCGCCCGACGGCACGATCGGGCCGCTGACCGCCGCTGCGATCGAGGACGTTCCCGACGACGTGCCGGCCGCCGCGGCCTACCGGCTGCTGCGCATGCCGGTCGACCCGAGCCACGAACTCGATGCGGCGCGCATCGCCATGGAGCTCCTCGGCGGCGGCTCGGCGAGCCGGCTGCACGTCCGGCTGCTGCGCCGCGACCAGCTCGCCACCGCCGTGCACGCGGGTGTGATCGGGTTTCGCGGCGGGGTGTCAGCGGGCCAGATCGTCCTGCAGGCACACAGCGGCCAGCCGCTCGAGCCTCTCGAGAACGCAGCCGACGAGGAGATCGCCCGGCTGGTGGCCGACGGCCCGACCGAGGACGAGGTGGCTACGGCGAAGGCCCAGTCCGAGCACGGCTACCTGCGCCAGCTCTCCACGTGCGCGGGCCGGGCCGACGAGCTCGCCAAGCTGTACCTGCAGACCGGCGATCCGCATCGCATCAACACCAGGCTCGTCGACATCGACGCGGTCACGGTGGCCGATGTGGCTGCCCTGGCGACGACGAGGCTCGTACCCGCGAACAACGCGGTCGCGCGCTTCCTGCCGAGGGCCGCCGAGGAGAACCAGGCATGAGCACGTCCATCGAGCGTCCCGAGGTCGCCGCACCGCCCGCATGGCGGTTCCCGGCCATCCACGAGAGCAGGCTGAGCAACGGCATCCGGCTGCTACGCATCCACCTCCCCGGCCAGTACGTCACGTCGTCGCGGCTGGTCGTGCAGGCACCGATCGCCGCCGAACCCGACGGTGCCGACGGCGTCGCGCAGCTGACGTCCCGCACCCTCGACGAGGGCACCGCGGTACGCAGCGGGGAGGAGTTCGCTGCCGCTGTCGAACGCCAGGGCGCGCACTACGGCGCATGGGTCTTCGACGCCAGCGTGCACATCGGCGTCGATGTCGCCGCCGGCCGGCTCGGTCCCGCGCTGGCGCTGCTGGCCGAGGCCGTCACCCAGCCGGCGTTCCCCGACGGCGAGATCGCGCGGCACGTGGCCCTTCGGATCGGAGAGATCGAGCAGGATCACGCCGACCCCGGATCGCTGGCACACGAGACGTTCACCGCACAGGTGTTCGACCCCGCCACCCGGCTCGCGCGACCGGTCGGCGGAACCGCGGCGAGCGTCGCCGCGCTCGACCGTGCCGTCGTGCAGGCGTACTACGAAGCGACGTACTCGCCGGCCCGGGCCACTCTCGTGGTGGCCGGAGACCTCACCGGCGTGGACGTCGAGGCACTCGCGGATGCCACTCTCGGCAGCTGGGCGAGCTCGGCAACCGGCAGCGATGTTCTAACCGTCCCGGGTCCGGCACCAGGCCCCAAGCTCGTCGTCGTCGACCGCCCGGGCGCCGTCCAGACCGAGCTGGTCATCGGCTGCCCGGGTCCCGACCGCACCGACGCCGCCTGGGCCGAGCACGTGCTGGCCGCGCGCATCGTCGGCGGCACCATCACCTCCCGCCTCGACGCCGAACTCCGCGAGGAGAAGGGCTACACCTACGGCATCCGCGCGTCGTTCAGCCCGTTCGCGCGGGGTGGGCTGTTCTCGGCGAGTGGCGCGGTCCGCACCGAGGTCACCGGCGCCGCGCTCAGCGATGCGCTGCGCATCCTCGCGACGGCGCGTGACGGATTCAGTGACCTCGAAGTGGCCGATGCCGCGGGCTACCTGACGCGGATGGCACCGCTGCGGTACGAGACGGCGTCCGACATCACCAGCCAGACCGCGTCCAACATCGCCAACGGTGTCGGCGTCGACTTCGTCGACCGGCATCAGGCGGCGCTCGCCGCGGTCACGCCGGACGGCGCGACGCAGGCGTACTCGAGGTCGGTCGCGATCGACGGTCTGACCGTGGTCGCCGTCGGTGACGCCGCCGCGATCGAGGCCCAGCTGGGCACGCACGACCTGTCCGACTACGGGCTGGGCGACGTCGTCCGAGCCTGATGGGAGCCGCCGCAAAGGCGGCCGGCGAAACCCGTTCACACACTCTGACCCAGCGTGGACTCGGACTCGTGCCGAGGCGTGATCTTCGCTATAGCTGTATCGCACAACTATAGATGTGGGCTCGGCGCCACCGGGATCCGGCATGACGCGATCTCGGCACGACGATGGGAATGGCATGACGCTGGCACCACCCCGGGCCTGCTCACGTTCCCGCTGGCGCTGGGTTCGCTGGTCGCCTCGACCGGCGCCGGCCTGATCATCTCCAAGTTCGGCAAGTGGAAGCGATTCCTCGTGATCAGCGGAGTCCTGCTGACCGCCTCGATGGTCCTGATGGGCAGCGTCGACCACTACACGCCGATCACCCACGTGATGATCTACATGGCGATGACGGGGTTCGGCATGGGCATGATGATGCAGAACCTCGTGCTGGCCGTGCAGAACACCGTCGACGTCACGCAGGTCGGTGCTGCGGGTGCCGCGGTGTCGTTCGTCCGCAGCCTGGTGGCGCTCGGTCCGGCCGGCGCGGACGCCTCCGCGCGAATGCAGTCCGGCGGATCATCCGAACTCGACTTCGACACGCTGCCCGCCTCGATCGCGACGATCGTCAGGTCGGCCTACGGCGACGCCACCGGCCGGATCTTCATGATCGCCGCCGCGATGGCGCTGCTCAGCCTCATCTCGGTGCTGTCCATCAAGGAGGTCCCGCTGCGCAGGACCGTTCGCCAGACCCCCGCGGCGGCTGCGGACGACGGCTCGGCATCGACCGGAGATCGGGTCGGCGCCTCGGTCTGAGCGACCGCGCTCCGTCACGACAGGGCCCCCGTGCCACGGCGCGGGGGCCCTTCCCGTCGTCTTGTTGGTGTGACGTGCCACACAAAAAGACCGGCGAGATTCGACCACAACCCATCCGACCTGCGCAATTGCGGAGTTACATCGATGTAGTTCGTCAAGTCGACACGCCGTGGGGCTGAAGTTTTCCTTGTGCAAGGTGTTCCCAACGGTCCGATACGCAAATACCGTCGTATGAGGCGATCGTCACACACCGACGATTACTCAAAGCGAGCGTGACATCACTTGATGCGTCCGAACGGGCGTGTGGGCGGATGGCGGCTCACTGACTGGAGAGCCACCGGGGAAGGGGCTCTGCAGTCGAAGGGAGCTCTCTCTGTGTCGACTCCTCATGTCCGCACGCCACGTAACCGTCGGTGGGGCGTGGTGCTCGTCGCCGTTGTCGTCACCGGCGGCTTGGCGTTGTCCAGCCTGCCCGCGAACGCCGACCCGGCCGGGGCTCCGTCGGCCGCCGACGTCGCCGCGGCCAAGGCACACGCGGACAGTAAGGCGGTCGAAGTCGGCCGGGTGAAGTCCCAGTTGGCGGGCGCCGACGCGCGGGAACGGGCCGCCCAGATCGCCGCCGAGAGCGCGGTCGAGGACTACAACGGTGCCGCCGCGGTGCTGGCCACCGCGCATGCCGCGGCACGCAAGGCGAGTGCGGCAGCGACGAAGGCTCGTGCCGACGCCGCCGACCGTCGCGACATCGCGGGTCAGTTCGCCGCCTCGCAGTACCAGCAGACCAACGGGCTCGACGACGTGAGCGCGTTCATGGCGGCCGACGGCCCGGGCACGTTGCTCGACACCGCGGCCACCCTGCAGATCGTGAACTCCTCGCTGTCGCAGGCCTATGCCGCCTACCGGGCCGCGCAGGCGTCCGCAGTGGCGAAACAAGCGGACGCGACGGCAGCGCAGGCCAAGGCCCAGGACGCGGCCACTGCCGAGCGGGCCGCGTACGACACCGCCGCCGGCAAGGCAGCGGACGCGGCCGCGACGCTGAGCGCGGTCGCCAAGCAGCGCGATGAGCTGATGGCCGATCTCGCCCGGCTCCAGGGCATCAGCGTCTCGCTCGCCAACCAGCGGCAGGCAGCGCTGGCCAAGGCGGCCGCACAGCGTGCCGAAGCCGCCCGCGAGGCGCAGGCTGCCGCTGCCAAGAAGGCGGCGCAGCAGGCCGCGACCTGGCAGGCGGCCGCCGACAAGCGGGCTGCGGACAAGCGCGCCGCCGACAAGGCGAAGGCGGAGAAGGCCAAGAAGGCAGCCGAGAAGGCGAAGGAACACGGCACGTCCTCCTCGCACAAGCCGAGCCCGAAGCCGACGCCCAGCCCGAAGCCGACGCCCAGCCCGAAGCCGACGCCCAGCCCGAAACCGACGCCCAGCCCGAAACCGACGCCCAGACCGAGCCCCAGGCCCACACCGAAGCCGACGCCGCATCCCAGCGGCAGTGATCCGTCCGCGCCCCAGGTCGCGACCGCGATCTCGTTCGCGAAGGCACAGCTGGGGGAGCCCTACGTCTGGGGCGCCGCCGGCCCGAACACGTGGGACTGCTCGGGGCTGATCCAGAAGGCCTGGGCCGCCGCCGGGATCTACATGGTCCACCAGGCGCGCCCGCAGTACTGGGGGTCGAAGAAGATCAGCCTGAGCGAGCTCAAGGCGGGTGACATGGTGTTCTGGGCGACCAACGCGTCGGACTCCAACACGATCTACCACGTGGCGATGTACATCGGCGGCGGCAAGATGATCCAGGCCCCCCGGCCCGGCCGCGACGTCGAGATCGTGTCCCTCTACTACATGGGCACACGGCAGTTCGCCGGCCGCCCGCAGAACTGAGCGTCGTCCGGCCAGACCGGAGGAGGACGCCGCGCGGGAACGATCAGACCCGTTCTCGATGTCTCGGATAGCGTTTTCCCATGAGCGATCGTCAGTCCGACCAGCGATTCGGCTTCCTGCCCTGGGAGTTCCGTCACCACGCCACCGACGTGCAGAAGGCCGACCAGAAGGAGCTCCAGAACCAGCTGGCCACCTCCGGTGAGGTGTCGTTCGGTGACGAGGTCTACGTCGCCGAGTCGGCTGGCGTCTACTGCTCGCGGCTGGTTCTGGGCGACCGCGTGTACATCGGCGGGCACGCCTACGTCACCGGCGACCTCGAGGCCGGAGCCGACTCGACGATCAACCCGTTCGCGGTGGTTCGCGGCCGCATCACACTGGGTGCGGCGGTACGGATCGGCGCCTACAGCTCGCTCCTGGCGTTCAACCACGGCTTCGCCCCGGACCAGCCGGTGTTCAAGCAACCTCATACCAGCAAGGGCATCGCCGTCGGCGACGATGTGTGGATCGGCTCGAACGTGACCGTCCTGGACGGTGTCACCATCGGCGCGCACGCCGTCGTCGGCGCCGGCGCCGTCGTCACGAAGGACATCCCGGACTGGGGCGTCGCGGTCGGCAACCCGGCCCGCGTCGTGCGTGACCGTCGCGACGAGCAGACCGCGAAGATCTCGACACCGACCCTGACATCGGGATCGCTTGCCGGCTCAGCCGGTGGGAAGCACGCCGACCTACCGGATCGCCTGGCCACGTTCGCGAATCGTGCGCGGGATCAGGCCGGTGACGTCCTGGCCCGCGCGTACGACGGCAAACGTTTCCTCGACCGCCCCGGACAGCCGCCGAGCGTCCGGGCGTGGTGTGACGCGGTCGAGATCAGCGACCTGCTCCGCCGCCGGGCACCCGATCAGCACGACCGGGCCGACCTCATCGCACGGTTGCGTGCCTGGCAGGACCCCGACACCGGGCTGACCCCCGACGGCGACCTCTCCGACGAGGGTCTCGCCGCCGGGACTCCGGACACCTCCTCGCTGTCGGCGTTCTCGGGCCCCGCGACCTACCACATCCTCTGTGTGGGTTACGCATTGCAGCTCCTCGGTTCGAGCTTCGCGCACCCGATCCACGCCGTCGACGCGCTCGACGCCCACGAACTCGAACGCCAGCTGGACGCGCGGCCGTGGCGCGACCGCGCGTGGAGTTCGGGCAGCACCATCGACGGGCTCGGGACGGCCTGCCTGCGCAACATGACCGACTTCGGGGACCGGCTCCCCGACGGCGGGCGCGGGCCGCTGATGACGTTGATGGGCTGGCTGGCCGCGCGGGTCGATCCGGCGCACGGGATGTGGGCGCAGCCTGATCCCCAGGCCGGCTGGCTCCAGGTCGTCAACGGCTTCTACCGGCTCACCCGCGGCACCTACGCCCAGTTCGGACTGGCACTCCCGCATCCGGAGCAGGCGGTGCGGACGACGCTCGCGCACGCGCGGGACCGCCGCTGGTTCACCGGTGAGGAGTTCAACGCCTGCAACATCCTCGACGTCGTCCACCCGCTCTGGCTGGCAGGCAAGCAGACCGACGCCGGCCGGGCCGACGGTGAGCGCTGGGCTGCGGAGACGCTCGACCGGGCGCTCCAGCTGTGGGTCGACGGCGAGGGATTCGCGTTCGCGCCCATCGGGACCGGAGCACGCTCGACACCGGGCCTGCAGGGGACCGAGATGTGGCTATCGGTGACCTGGCTGCTTGCCGACTACCTGGGTCGGTCCGACGCCCTCGGGTACCGGCCGCGCGGCGTGCACCGGCCGGAGCCGGCGCTGCGGCTACCGATCCTCTAGAGCCGGCGACGGCTCAGAAGCCGTGTCGCTTCGCGCGCTCGAACGAGGCGCGGATCTCGGTTTCGGCCTCCTCCCGGCCCGCCCAGGTGGCGCCTTCCACCGACTTGGCCGGTTCGAGTTCCTTGTAGACCTCGAAGAAGTGCTGGATCTCGAGGCGGTCGAATTTCTGCACGTCGTCGATGTCGGTCAGGTGATCCCAGCGCGGGTCGGTCGAGTGCACGCACAGGACCTTGTCGTCGGGGCCTTTCTCGTCGGTCATGCGGAACATGCCGACCGCCCGGCAGGCGATCAGGCACCCGGGGAACGTCGGCTCACTGAGCAGGACCAGCGCGTCCAGCGGGTCTCCGTCCTGGCCGAGGGTGTCCTCGATGAACCCGTAGTCGGCCGGGTACTGCGTGGCGGTGAACAACGTCCGGTCGAGACGGATGCGCCCCGACGCGTGGTCGACCTCGTACTTGTTGCGCTGGCCTTTCGGGATCTCCACCGTGACGTCGAACTGCACGATCCGACCTTTCGCCAGGTTCACCGCGGCCATCCGGCGCGTCGATTGGCGCACAGCCTAGTCAGGAAGAACGCCGCCAAGTCGGGAACGACGCCGCGCCGGTCTAGCATCGCTGCGCGTGAGACCGTCGCGCCGAACCCGCTCCCGCGTGCGCGGGGGCGCGCTGGTCCCGTTCGGTCTGGCGGCTCTCGTCGGTGTCCTGGCGGCCGGGTTGCTTGCCGCCGGGTTGCTCGCGCCGGCCACCGCACCCGCACGCGCGGCGACCGCGCCGGCCCCGGTGCGTGACCGGGCCCGGCTGACCGGTCCGTTGCTGGCCCCGGTCGCCGCCGATGCGAAACGTCCGACCACCGCGGGCCTCACCGCCGCGCTGGCGCCGCTGCTGCGGGACAAGACGCTCGGCGGGCGGGTGTCGGTATCGGTGCGCGACCTGGTCACGGGCAAGCAGTTGTACGGGCGCGCGCCGACCACCGGGTTCACCCCGGCGTCGACCACGAAGCTGCTGACGACCGCCGCGGTGCTGTCACTGCTCGGCCCGGACCACCGGTTCACCACCCGCGTCGTACTGGATCCGGTGCCGAAGCCGACCACGAAGACACCGGCCCCGAGCCCGCCCACGATCGTGCTCGTCGGTGGCGGCGACCCGCTGCTGTCCTCGCAGGCCGCGCTGACGCGGGCCACCAAGCGCGGCCACGTCGTCTACCCGGACGCGACGACCGCCACGATCGATGAGCTGGCCACCCGCACCGCGGCCGCGCTGACAGCCGACGGCCACACGAGGGTCGCGCTGCGCTACGACGCGTCGCTGTTCAGCCAGCCGCTGTCCCCGCACTGGCGGGAGGTCTACGTGGACAGCTCGGTCGTCGCACCCGTGTCGGCCCTGTGGGTGGACGAGGCACGCATCAAGGCGCCGTTCTCGACGCGCGTCGCCGATCCGGCGAAAGACGCCGCGGCCCGCTTCGCCGTGCTCCTGGCGAAACGGGGGATCACGGTGTCGGGTGCGCCCACGCCGCAGCGCGCCGTGCGCGGCGCGACGACGGTCTCCTCGATCGAGTCGGCGCCGCTGGACTCGATCGTCGAGCACGTGCTCCTGACTTCGGACAACGACGGCGCCGAGGTGCTCGCACGGCAGGTCGCGTTGGCCGCCGGTGCGAGGCCCGACTTCGCCGGCGCGACGTCGGCGGTGCTGGCCCGGCTGCAGTCGCTCGGCGTGAACACCGCAGGCGTGCGCCTCTACGACGGCAGCGGGCTGAGCCGGGACGGGCGGATCCCGGCGAGCACCCTGACCGCATTGATCGACGTCATCGCGGCCGGACGCCATCCCGAGCTGTCGGCCGTGCTGTCAGGGCTGCCGGTGGGTGGATTCGACGGAGCGCTCGCCAACCGGTTCCGCGTCGTCGGCGCGAGCGGGGCCGGGTACGTGCGAGCGAAGACCGGCACGCTCACCGGGCTGGTGTCGCTCGCCGGCACGGTGATGACCCGGGACGGCGCGCTGCTCTCGTTCGCGGTGATGACCGACCGGACCGGCGCGACCGATGCCCGGCCCGGCGCGGACCGGATCGCCGCCACCATCGCCGGGTGCGGTTGCCGGTCCGGTTCGGGCTGACCGGGTGCTCGCTAGGGTCAGAACATGAGCGACTCGCAGCACCTGACCGACGTCGACCCCGGCTTCGACGGTGGTGACGGGCCGGCAGGTGCCGGGCCGACGCCGGCGGACGCGTCGCGGTTCATCAATTGGGATCTCGCGGTCTCGACCGCGCACCGGCTGGCCCGGCCCGGCCCGCACGCCACCCGCGCCGAGATCGCTACCGCGGTCGCCGATCTGCGCCGGTTCGCCGCCGAGGCGACGCCGCTCGTGCGCGAGTGCACCGGACTGGTCGCCAACGGGCAGCACGCGCCGGTCCTCGTCGTCGATCGGCCGGGCTGGGTGCAGGCCAACGTCGACGCGTTCAGCCAGGTGCTGGACCCGCTGATCCGCCGGCTGATCGGCGATCGTGAACAGTCGCTGCCCGCCATCGCCAGCAAGGTCGGTTCCCAGGTCACCGGTGTCGAGCTCGGCGCCGTGCTCGCCTTCCTCTCTGGCAAGGTGCTCGGCCAGTTCGACCCGTACCACCGGGCCGAGGGGGAGGTCGGGCGACTTCTGTTGGTGGCCCCGAACGTCGTCGCGGTCGAGCGTGAGCTCGGCGTCGATCCCGGCGACTTCCGGCTGTGGGTGTGTCTGCACGAGGAGACGCACCGCGTCCAGTTCACGACCGTGACCTGGCTCGAAGGTCACCTGCGCGGTCGCCTCGATGCCCTGCTCTCCAGCCACGACCTCGACCCGGCCGCTGTGTTCGGCCGTCTCAAGGACGGCCTCGACCAGACGGTGCGGTCGATGCGTGGCGTCAAGGGCGATCGCGTCGGTCAGCCGGCCGGCCTCGTCGACCTTGTCAGCACGCCCGAGCAGAAGGCCGTGCTGGACGAGATCACCGCGATGATGACGCTCGTCGAGGGACACGCCGACGTGGTGATGGACCTGGCCGCACCGGCCGTCATCAAGACGCTGCCCGAGATCCGCGCCAAGTTCGACGTCCGTCGACGCACCGGATCGTCCCCGGTCGACCAGCTGATGCGCCGGCTGCTCGGCATGGACGCCAAGATGCGGCAGTACCGCGAGGGCGCGCTGTTCGTCCGCGCCATCGTCGACCGCATCGGCATGGACGGCTTCAACCAGGTGTGGACCAGCCCGGAAACCCTTCCCAGCAAGGCTGAGATCGATCAGCCGGGCCGGTGGCTCGAACGCGTCGCCGGGATCGCACCGGGCGCCGGCGTCTAGTCGCCGAGCAACCGGGCAGCCGGACAAACATGGGCAGCAGGCTTGATCCGCGGGTGGCGGCGGTGCGGTCGGCGGTGCGTGCCGACCTCCGCGCGCTGATCGCCGATCTCGACGACCCGACTGACACAACCGTCCTGGTGGCGTCTTCCGGCGGTGCCGACTCGACCGCGCTGGCCGCCGCGGTGGCGTTCGAGGCACCCCGGCTGGGCCTGCGCGCCGCTGCCGTCACCGTCGACCACGACCTGCAGCCCGGCTCGGCCGAGCGGGCCGCCGGGCTGGTCGTGCGGTTGCGGGGGATGGGTCTCGAGCCGAGCTGCGTCGTCACCGTCGAGGTGCCGGTCGGCACCTCCGGCCCCGAAGCGGCTGCGCGGACCGCCCGCTACGCGGCCCTCGACGAGGCCGCGGACGCCCTCGGCGCCTGCGCGGTGTTGCTCGGCCACACCGCCGACGACCAGGCCGAGACGGTGCTGCTCGGGCTCGCCCGCGGGTCCGGTGTCCGCTCGCTGGCCGGCATGCGCGGCGTCAGCGGGCGTTACCGCCGACCCCTGCTCGGCCTCGGCCGTGACGTCACCGCCGGCGCCTGCGCCGCCGAGGACCTGGCGGTCTGGACGGACCCGCACAACAGCGATCCACGGTTCGCCCGCGTGCGGGTCCGCGACACGGTGCTGCCCGTACTCGAACGCGAGCTCGGACCCGGCATCGCCGCCGCTCTGGCCCGGACCGCCGAGCAGGCCCGCGCGGACGCGGATGCCCTCGACGCGCTCGCGGCGGTCGAGCTCGCACGGCTCACCTCCGATCAGCCGGCCGCCGAGCTGCCGGTCGAGGCACTTGCCGGACTGCCGCCCGCCATCGGCTCGCGGCTGGTGCGATCGTGGCTCCTCGAGGCCGGTGCGCCGGCGACCGACCTCGGCTACCGGCACGTGCTCGCGGTCATCGAACTCGTGTCGTCCTGGCACGGCCAGCGCTGGGTCGAGCTCCCCGGCGGCGTGCGGGTGACCCGGCGCGACGGCAGGCTCCGTGTCGCCCACGAACCGCCTGTGGCAGGCTGACCGGCGTGGATGCTGCGTCGATCGACGGTGACCTGACCGAGGTCCTTCTGACCGAGAAGCAGATCACCGATCGGCTGGAGGAACTGGCCCGCGAGGTCGAGGCCGACTATGAAGGCAAGGACCTCCTGGTCATCGGCGTCCTGAAGGGCGCGGTCATGGTGATGGCCGACTTCGCCCGTGCGCTGAACCGGCACATCGAGATGGACTGGGTCGACATCTCCTCCTACGGGTCGGGTACCGAGAGCTCGGGGGTGGTGCGCATCCTCAAGGACCTCTCCACCGACATCACCGACCGTCACGTCCTGATCGTCGACGAGATCATCGACACCGGCCTGACGCTGAGCTACCTGGTGAACAACCTGCGCTCGCGCGGACCGGCATCGGTCGAGATCCTCGCGCTGCTCCGCAAGCCCGAGGCGACCCGGATGACGTTGGCCACCAAGTACGTCGGCTACGAGATCGGCAGCGAGTTCGTCGTCGGTTACGGACTCGACTACGCCGAGCGCTACCGCAATCTGCGGTGCGTCGGCACCCTCGCGCCGCACGTCTACAGCTGACGTCCGCCCAACGGCCGACCGTTCGGACACCGGTGGGCCGTCCTCGATTCGTCCCGGTGGCACCCGGCTGAGATACTTTCCGTCCATGTCACGGTGGCCGTCACTGGCTCCGGGGCTTGACACCCTCGCGCGCCGACGGTCGACCCGCCCAGATCCTCAGGTGGACGCTCGACGGAACGCGCCTTTCGCACACGGCTGGAGGAACGGAACCCCACCGGGTTCCGCGACTATGGATATCAAGAAGCTGCTGCGCGGGCCGCTGCCGATCATCCTCGTTTTGGCGCTGCTCGCCACGTTCGGCATCAGCATCCTGCGGGGTGCCAGCGGCTATCAGACCGTCGACACCGGACAGGTCGTCAAGTCGATCAGCGACGGCACGATCAAATCCGCCGAGATCCGCGGTGGGGTCGACCAGACGATCCGCGTCGTCACCACCGACGACAAGAAGGAACAGGCATCCTGGGTCACCGGACAGGGGCGTGACCTCCAGATCCAGCTCCAGAAGCTGGCCGACGAGGGCAAGCTCACCGGCGGGTACAACGTCACCAACCCGCAGCCGAGCTGGTTCTCGACGCTCCTGGGCTCGCTGCTCCCGCTTCTGCTGCTGGTCGTCGTGTTCATCTTCTTGATGAACCAGGTCCAGGGTGGCGGCGGCCGGGTGATGAGCTTCGGCAAGTCGAAGGCGAAGCTCATCACCAAGGACACCCCGAAGACCACGTTCGCCGACGTCGCCGGGTGTGATGAGGCGATCGAGGAACTCGGCGAGATCAAGGAGTTCCTCCAGCAGCCGGCCAAGTTCCAGGCGGTCGGCGCGAAGATCCCCAAGGGCGTGCTGCTCTACGGGCGTCCGGGTACGGGCAAGACGTTGCTGGCCCGTGCGGTCGCCGGCGAGGCAGGTGTGCCGTTCTACTCGATCTCGGGTTCTGACTTCGTCGAGATGTTCGTCGGTGTCGGCGCCAGCCGTGTCCGCGACCTGTTCACCCAGGCCAAGGAGAACGCCCCCGCCATCGTCTTCATCGACGAGATCGACGCCGTCGGTCGGCACCGTGGTGCCGGCCTCGGCGGTGGCCACGACGAGCGCGAGCAGACCCTCAACCAGCTGCTCGTCGAGATGGACGGGTTCGACGTCCGCGGCGGGGTCATCCTGATCGCGGCCACGAACCGGCCCGACATCCTCGACCCCGCGCTGCTGCGCCCGGGCAGGTTCGACCGCCAGATCGGTATCGACCCGCCCGACCTCGCCGGTCGTCGGCAGATCCTGAAGGTGCACGCCCGCGGCAAGCCGATGGGTCCCGACGTCGACCTCCTCGGCGTCGCCCGCCGCACCCCCGGCTTCACCGGCGCCGACCTCGCGAACGTCCTCAACGAGGCGGCACTGCTGACCGCGCGCGGTAACCAGAAGATCATCGACAACATCGCGATGGACGAGGCGATCGACCGTGTCATCGCCGGACCGCAGAAGCGCACCCGGCTGATGACGGACAACGAGAAGCTCATCACCGCCTACCACGAGGGCGGCCACGCGCTGGTCGCCGCAGCACTGCCGAAGACCGATCCGGTGCACAAGGTCACGATCCTGCCGCGTGGCCGCGCCCTGGGTTACACGATGGTGCTGCCCGACGAGGACAAGTACTCGACCACTCGCAACGAGATGCTCGACCAGCTCGCGTTCATGCTCGGCGGCCGTGCCGCTGAGGAGATGGTGTTCCACGACCCGACCACGGGTGCGGCGAACGACATCGAGAAGGCCAGCAGCCTCGCCCGCGCGATGGTCACCCAGTACGGGATGACCGAGCGGATCGGTGCGATCCGCCTCGGCGAGGACACCGGCGAGCCGTTCCTCGGGCGCGACATCGGCCACGCCCGCAACTACTCCGAAGAGGTTGCCGGCATCGTCGACGAGGAGGTGCGCGCGCTGATCTCCAACGCCCACCAGGAGGCGTTCGACATCCTCGTCGACAACCGTGACGTCCTCGACACCCTCGTCCGCGAGCTGCTCGACAAGGAGACCCTCGACAAGGCGCAGATCGCCGAGGTCTTCCTGCCGCTGAACCGTCGTGGCGCGCGACCGGCGTGGACCGGGTCGCCCACGCGGCACCCGTCCGACATCCCGCCGGTGACCGCACCGCCGAGCCTGACCGCACGGCCGGAGGAGCCCACCGGTGGTGAGACGCTCGTCCCCGAGCCGGGCCCGTCGCTGCCGAACCGCGGTGGCGGGCTGCCGCCGCCCAGCATGCCGCCGGGTGGCGGTCCCACCCGACCGAACGAGCCGCAGGACTGACCGGACGGGTGTCTTCGTGACCAAGCAACTCTCCATCGACCTCCTGCACGCACCTGCCACCGGGGAGGTCGACCTGCCGCGCATCGAGGCCGCTGTCCGCGAGATCCTCGCCGCGGTCGGGGAGGACCCCGACCGTGAAGGCCTGCTCGACACCCCGAAACGGGTGGCCGAGTCCTACGCCGAGATCCTGTCGGGGCTTCGTCAGTCACCGGCAGACGTCTTGACGACGACGTTCGACATCGGTCACGACGAGATGGTGCTCGTTCGCGACATCGAGCTGTGGAGCGTGTGCGAGCACCACCTCGTCCCGTTCACCGGGCTCGCACACGTCGCCTACATTCCGAACCGGGACGGCAAGATCACCGGCCTGTCGAAGCTGGCCCGGCTGGTCGACGTCTACGCGAAGCGACCTCAGGTGCAGGAGCGGCTGACCACCCAGGTGGCCGATGCGCTCGTCGCGCTGCTCGAGCCGCGTGGCGTGATGGTCGTCATCGAGGCGGAGCACCTGTGCATGACGATGCGCGGCGTGCGCAAGGCCGGTGCCCGGACGATGACGAGCGCGGTCCGGGGTCAGCTGCGCGATCCGGCCACCCGCTCCGAGGCGATGAGCCTCATCCTCTCCGGCCGCCGCTAGGCCGTTCCGCTGCGGACCCCGGCCGGGGATGCGAGGTCGCGCCCTGGACGGAGTTCTCGAACCCCGACGACCGGCTGCCCAGCAGCACGGCGCGGGTGACCGCCGCCGAGCCGAAGCGGTCGCGGATGCCGTCCACGGCGGTGTCCAGCGCGGCCGGGCTCCGTTCGTCGAGCGGTAGCTCGAGCTGGTGGGCGTCACCGGAGTCCAGGTTGCTGACGCTGAGGCCGACGAGCGTGAGTCCCCGCGTCTCGATGGCACGGGACTCGGCATGCAGCAGGGCCCGGGCGGTCTGGAGCACCAGCCTCGTCTGTGCTGTCGGACTGGCCAGCGTGTGCGACCTGGTCACCGCCTTGAAGTCACCGAACCGCAGCCGCAGGGTCACCGTCCGGCCGGCCTGACCGGCTGATCGCAGGCGTCTGGTGACCCGGTCCACCACCGCGACCAGGGCCGGGTCGATCGTGTCCACCCCGGTGCGCGCGCGGCCCAGCGCGCTCTGGGATCCGACCGAGCGGTTCCGTGGCCGCGGCGCCAGCAGCCGGCCGGGGTCGCGCGAATGCACAACGGCGAACAGGTGGTGACCGGCGGCCCGGCCGAGCACGGCGACCAGCGATGCCTCCGGCACGTCGGCCATGTCCGCGACCCTCGCGATGCCCACCCGCGCAAGCGTCCTCGTGCTGGCCGGCCCGAAGCCCCACAGCTTGCCGATCGGCAGCGGCCGGAGGAAGTCGAGCTCGGCCTCCGGCGGCACCAGCAGCAACCCGTCCGGCTTCGCCACACCGCTCGCGACCTTGGCCAGGAACCGCGTCCGCGCCACTCCGACGGTGATCGTCAACCCGGTCCGCTCGTGCACCGACTCCCGCAGCCGTCGCGCGACCTCGACAGGTGGCCCGACCAGGTGCCGCAGACCGCCGACGTGCAGGAACGCCTCGTCGATCGAGAGCCCCTCGACGTCGGGCGTCGTGCCGTGGAACACGTCGAAGACCGTTCGGCTCGCATCGACGTAGGCGTGGAAGCGCGGCGGGACGAAGATCAGGTGGGGGCAGCGCCGACGGGCCTCGGCGCCGCCCATCGCACCGTGGACGCCGAATGCCTTGGCCTCGTAGCTGGCGGCGAGGACGACGCCGCCGCCGACCGCGACCGGGCGTCCCCGCAGGCTCGGGTCGTCACGCTGTTCGACGGAGGCGAAGAAGGCGTCGAGGTCGGCGTGCAGGATCGAGGCCTCGGCTCCAGTCGGCACGGGACCGACCGTAACAGATATTCGAACAAATATTCGAGTCGAATCGACTGCGACGCGGCCGGCTGGACACACCGGCAGACTGGCTCCGTGAACGCGTTGATGACCCGGCTCTCCTCGACCGGGCGATGCCTGGTCTCCGGGGTCGTCAACGTCACGCCGGACTCGTTCTCCGACGGCGGGCTGTGGTGGGAGCCGGCCGACGCGATCGCGCACGGGCTCGAGATGCTCGGCCTCGGCGCCGACATTCTCGACGTCGGCGGCGAGTCCACCCGTCCAGGCGCCGTCCGGCCGCCGGTGGAGGAGGAGCTCCGGCGGGTCCTGCCGGTCATCCGCGAGCTCGCCGCCGCCGGCGCCGTGGTCAGCGTCGACACGATGCGCGCCCGGGTGGCGGAGGCGGCGCTCGATCTCGGGGCCGGGATCGTCAACGACATCTCCGGCGGGCTGGCCGATCCGTCGATGCTGCCGTTGGTCGTCGAGCGCGGCTGCCCCTACATCGCGATGCACTGGCGCGGGCACTCGGTCGAGATGCAGGACCACGCCCGTTACGACGACGTGGTGGCCGACGTGGTCACCGAACTGTCGGATCGGGTGGACGTCATCCTCGACGCCGGCCTCGATGCGTCCGCCCTCGTCCTCGATCCCGGCCTCGGTTTCGCCAAGACCTCGGAGCAGAACTGGACCCTGCTCGACCGGCTGGACGCGTTCGTCGGCCTCGGTTACCCGGTCCTGCTCGGCGCCAGCCGCAAGGCCTTCTTGGGCAAGCTCCTCGCCGATCCGGGCACTGGTGAGCCGCGGCCGGCGCGGCGCCGCGACGCCGCCACCGCGGCGGTGTCGGCGATCGCGGCCGCCGCCGGCGTCTGGTGCGTGCGTGCCCACGATGTGGGCTCGTCGCTCGACGCCGTGCGGGTCGCGGCCAGGCTGGTCGCCGAGCGGCGGAAGTGAGTCGGTCGGGTAACCTTCCGGTGCTCCCGGTAACACCTGCATCATCGCTTTGTGACGGACGGACGACGATGCGCGCCGACCCGACGAAGCTGATCCGACTGCGCTGATCCGACTGCGCTGATCCGACCGAGCTAGTCCGACGAAGGAGGCACGCCGTGGCCGATCAGGTCAGCCTGACCGGTCTCGCCGTCCGCGGACGGCACGGAGTGTTCCCCGAGGAGCGGCGCGACGGCCAGGTCTTCGTCGTCGACGTCGTGCTCGATGTCGACACCCGTCCCGCCGCCGAGTCCGACGACCTGGCCCGCACCGTGGACTATTCGGTGCTGGCCGCGGCCGTGGTCGGGATCGTCGAAGGTGAGCCGGTCGACTTGATCGAGACCCTCGCCGCCCGCATCGCCGACCAGTGCCTGACCGACCCGCTCGTCGACGCCGCCCGCATCACCGTTCACAAGCCCAACGCACCGATGGCCATCGATTTCGCCGATGTCGCCGTGACCATAGACCGGAGTCGCTCATGACGTCCTCACCCAGCCCGAACGTCATCAGCACCGACACCATGACCGGGCAGCTGACGCCGATCCGCAAGGTCGTCCTCGCGATCGGCTCGAATCTGGGCGACCGCGAGGCGAACCTGGCCGGCGCGGTCGACAGCCTGCAGGAGACCCCGGACCTCGTGCTCCGGCACGTGTCGCGGGTGTACGCGAGTGCCGCCGTGGCCGCGCCGGAGGGGTCGCCTGAGTTCTACAACGCCGTCGTCGTGGCCGACAGCATGCTGACCCCGCAGATGCTCCTCGAGCGTGCGCTCGCGGTCGAGGACGCGTTCGGCCGCCGGCGGGGGGAGCGCAACGCGCCGCGCACCCTCGACGTCGACCTGCTGGTCGTCGGCGACGCCACCAGCGCCACCGATGAGCTCGACCTGCCGCACCCGCGTGCGCACGAGCGCGCCTTCGTCGTCGTCCCGTGGCTCGAGGTCGACCCGGGTGCCGAGATCCCCGGCCGGGGGCGCCTGATCGACCTCCTGCAGGACTTGGACACGACCGGACTCCGGGTCGTGACGGGTATCGATCTCGTCCGCGAGTGAGCGGCCCGGGGGTTTCGGCGCCAGCCGGCGGGAACGGCCTCCGGACGACGCGGCCGTCGGTGATGGGCGTGCTGGCCGTTCTCGGAGGGTGCGTCGGCTGGATCCTGGCCGTGCTGCTGAGTTCGACCTCGCACTCGGTCGTCGGGATGTCCTGGGCGGTCACGGCGCTCTGGGCGGTGTTCGCCGCGGTCATGCTGGGCGCCGCGTGGCGCACGTACGACGTCCTGCACCGCAAGAAGCAGCGGATGGTCTCGGGGTACGCGATCCGGTTGCTGGTGATGGGGAAGGCCACCGCCGTGGTCGCACCGGCTGTCGGCGGCTTCTATCTCGGCCTCGGCCTGTGGCGCGCGACGTTGGGACCCGGTTCGTTCACGCAGTCGGCCACGCTGTCGCTGCTGGTCGGCGGTCTCGTGCTGTTCGTCGCGGCGGTCGGCGGGCTCCTGCTCGAGATCGCCTGCCGGCGCCCGGCCGACCCCGACGACGAGGGCAGCGCCGCCCGCGCCTGAGCGCCGCCGCGTGTCACTCCAGCCACTGCAGTACCGACATCCCTACCCTGTTGCCATGCCGCACCCACGTCGTCGCGTCCCCCGCAACCCGCTCCGCCGTTACGCCTATGTCGTCCTCGTGATCGCCGCGGCACTGGTGGCCGGCGCGTCGGTCAGCGGATCGGCCGTCCTGGTGGGCGCCGCCGCCGTCCTCGCGGTCGTGCTGGCGATCGCCGCGGCGGCCTGCCTGGTGAAAGAGTCGCTCGACGGCCGGCGGGCCGCGGCCGCCGCGAACGCGTCGCTGGCGGGCGCCTACACGGCCCTGTTCGAGCGTCAGGCGACCGAGCACCAGCACGAGCTCGAACGCCTCGTCGCGCAGGCGGCCGCACTCGTGGGCCGCGTGGGCGAGCTGACCGCCCGCTACCTCGAGCTCGCCGCCCGCAACGCCGACCTCGAGCTGGCGGCGGCACGCTCCGCCGCGGGCCGGGCGCAGGACGCGAAGCCGGACGCGACATCGGACGACACATCCGAGCAGCAGGGCGCACGCTCGACGGTCGTGAAGCTGCCCGTCCAGCAGTTCGACCACGGGCCCGTGCAGCACGCCCGAGCGTCCGGCCAGTAGTTCCGGGGGCTACGACTGCTGGATGACCGACACGATGACGGCGACCAGCAGGGACAGCCCGAGCGCCACGAACACGTACGAGATGATCAGCCCGGCGATGGCGAGGCCGCGACCCTGCTGCGGTTGTTCGCCGACGGCCGCGACCGTGCCCTCGGCCAGGGCGAGGTCCGAACGTCTGATCTGCGCAAGTGCCAGGTGGCCGGTGACGACCCCGACCGGCGCGGTGATCGTGCAGACGAGCGCGGCCAGCCCGCACACGAACGAGATCACGGCCATCCGGTTGGTCTGCCTGACGACCAGGGTCTGCCACGTCGGACCCCATGCCGTCGGCACCACCCGGGTGACGACGCGGTGGCTGAGGACCCGTGGGTCGGCCTGATCGAACTGGTCGCCGTAGGGGCCGTAGGGGAGGTCCGGCGGCGGGGCGTCCTCGCGGCCGGGGGACGTGAGCGGCAGCCGCACCTTGCGTGGCGCCGGCACTGCACCCGGTGCCCAGCTCGCGACCGCCGCGCCCGGTACCGGGGCCGGGTAGCCCGACGGCGGCACCGCGAGCGCGCCGGACCGGCGGGCCCGCAGATCGCCGAGATCCGGCAGGTCGTCGACGACCGCGGCGAGTTCACCGACGGTCCGGACGTTCACGAGGTGCGCGCTGCGCCCGGCCGACTCGTCCGCGTCGATGAACCGGGCCTGCTCGGACAGCCGGATGCGTTCGTTCGCGAGCTCACGCTCGACCGGGGTGACGGCGCGAAGGTAGGTCGACGCGTCCACGACCCCACCTCCGTGCCCCTGTGTCGGTCCGTGAGTGCTGTGTCGATCCGTGCCCGCCGGCGCCGGCTCGTGCCGATGGTCCTGCGAGTGTCCCAGTTCGTCCACTCCCAGGCAGTATTCGGGTCCACCGGCGTCCTACGCCGGGCGTCCTGGTCGGCTGGCCGCGACGATGAGCGAGACTCACGGCATGCCCGGACCCGCCGCCGACCCGCCCGCACGTGGCTCGGTGGGGCTCGTCGGGCCCGGCCGCAGCGGTGCGGTGGTCGCGGCAGCACTCGTCCGGGCCGATCATCTGGTCACCGGTTGGAGCGGACGCGACCCGGTCTCCGCCGCCGCACTCGACCGGATGATGCGGCTGCTGCCCGGCATCCCGCAGCTCCCGATCGCCGACCTGGTGGACGTCAGCGACATCGTCCTGCTCGCCGTCCCCGACGCAGCGGTGGCGGGTACCGCCGAGGCCATCGCCGGACTGCCCGCCTCGACCCGTGCCGGCAGCGCGTTCTGGCACCTGTCCGGCGCGACCGGGGTCCGTGCGCTGGCGCCGCTGCGCGCCCCGACCGGTCCGGGGCTGCTGGCCCTGCACCCCGCGATGACCTTCACCGGCACCGCCGCCGACGTTCCCCGACTGGCAGGGGTGACGTGGGCATGCACATACGACGAGAGGTCGTCGGGGCTGGCGCACGCGCTCGTGCTCGACCTCGGCGGCCGGCCCGTCGACCTCGACGAGGACGACCGGCCCCGCTATCACGCGGCGCTCTCGCACGCCTCGAACTTCCTCGCCGTCCTGCAGGCACAGGCCGCCGACCTGCTGCGCAGCGTCGGGGTGGCCGACCCGTCCGCGATGCTCGGCCCGCTCGTCCGCTCGGCGCTGGCCAACGCGATGCTCGACGAGCCGGCCTACACCGGGCCGATCAGCCGTGGTGACGCCGCGACCATCCAGGCACACCTGGCGACCTTCGACGACCCCGACACCGCCCTCACCTACGCTGCCCTCAGCTCGGCGACGCTGCACCGGCTGACGGCCGCCGGGGTGCTCGACGAGCCTGCCGCCCGCGCGGTCGCCGCGGTCCTCGCCGGTCGACCCGAGTCCTGAGAAGGTGCCGATGCAGCTCGTCCACACCCGCGCCGAGCTGGCCGACCGGCTGGCCGGGACCGCGCACGACCGACGCGCCGTCGTCATGACGATGGGCGCGCTGCACGAGGGCCACCTGAGCCTCGTCCGGCGGGCACGTGCCGAGGTCGGCGCGGACGGCCTGGTCGAGGCCACGATCTTCGTCAACCCGCTGCAGTTCGGCGATCCCGGCGACCTGGCCCGTTACCCGCGCACGCTCGACGCCGACCTGGCGAAGCTCGAGTCGGCGGGGACTGATCTCGTCTACGCCCCCGACGTCGCGGACATGTACCCGGTGCCGGTGACCGTCACCATCGACCCGGGTCCGCTGGGCTCCGAGCTCGAGGGCGCGCTCCGGCCGGGCCACTTCGCCGGCATGCTCACGGTCGTCGCCAAGCTCCTCATCCGGACGGCGCCCGGTGTCGCGGTCTTCGGCGCGAAGGACTATCAGCAGTTCGTCCTCATCAGGGCGATGGTCGCCGATCTCGACCTCGGCGCCACCATCGTCGGCGCGCCGATCGTGCGGGATCCCGACGGGCTCGCCTTGTCGAGCCGCAACCGCTTCTTCAGCCCGGAACAGCGGGCACGGGCACTCGGCCTGTCCCGGGCGCTGACGGCCGGGCAGTCAGCCGCAGAGGCGGGCGAGGCGCCGCCGGGTGTCCTGGCCGCCGCCCGGGACGTGCTGGCAGCGCACGACGTCGACGTGGACTACCTGGAAGTGCGCGACCCGGACCTCGGCCCCGCGCCGCGACATGGCGACGCACGGCTCCTGGTGGCCGCTGCGTTCGGCCCTACGCGGTTGATCGACAATGGTCCGGTTACGTTCGTGTGACGGAGCAGATAACGACCCGCTCGACCGCTTGGACCACACTGGAGCATCGGACGAGTCGTCCGGCGCCGCCTTCTGACAGGAGTGACCGTCCGTGCTTCGGCACATGCTGACTTCCAAGATCCACCGCGCGACGGTGACCGAGGCCGACCTGCACTACGTCGGCTCGATCACCATCGACGAGGATCTGCTCGACGCCGCCGGGCTCGCCGAGGGCGAGAAGGTACTCGTCGTCGATGTCACCACCGGCACGCGGCTCGAGACGTACTGCATCATCGGCCGGCGCGGCAGCGGCGTGATCGGCATCAACGGCGCCGCCGCCCATCTGGTCGGCACCGGCGACGTGGTCATCGTGATGGCGTTCGGCCTCCTCGATGCAGCCGAGCTCGCGGTCCACGAACCCAAGGTCGTCTTTGTCGACGCCCGCAACCGCATCGTCGAACTCGGGCACAACGCGAACGCAGTGCCGCCCGGGCACGGGCTGAGCGCGAGCGCCAACGTCGGCAGCTCCGCAACCGGCCAGCCCCGCGTGGCCGCCCGGTGAACGCCGGGCCCACCGTCCCCTCGCGCCTACCCGCCCCGGCCCCCGGCTGGAGCGTGTCGACCGACGTCGTCGTCGTCGGGACCGGCATCGCCGGCCTCACCGTCGCGCTCAACCTGCACGAGGCCGGGCATCGCGTCCTCGTGGTCACCAAGGACGTCCCCCACTCGGGCTCGACCCGCTGGGCCCAGGGCGGCATCGCCGCCGCGCTCGCCCCCGGCGACTCGCCCGGCGAGCACCTCGACGACACTCTCGTCGCCGGTGCCGGCGTCTGTGACGAGGCGGCCGTGCGGCTGCTCGTCACCGAGGGTCCGGCCGCGGTCGCCGAACTGATCGAGCGTGGAACCCGGTTCGACCGCACCGGCGCCGGCGAGCTGTCGCTGACCCGTGAGGGCGGCCATCGTCGGGATCGCATCGCCCATGCCGGCGGTGACGCCACCGGCGCCGAGATCTCCCGCGCCCTGGTGGCCGCGCTGCACGCGGCCGACGGCGAGATCGTCGAGCACGCGCTGGCCCTCGACCTCGAGCTCGATGCGGCCGGCACAGTGAAGGGCCTCAGCTTGCACGTGATGGGCGAGGGCCAGCGCGACGGCGTGGGTGCCGTGCAGTGCCGCTCGGTCGTCCTCGCCAGTGGGGGGCTCGGTCAGGTGTTCGCCTCCACCACGAATCCGCCGGAGTCGACCGCAGACGGGATGGCGATGGCACTGCGGGCCGGTGCGGTGCTGCGTGACCTCGAGTTCGTGCAGTTCCACCCGACCGTGCTCTGGCTCGGAGCCGGTTCCCGGGGCCAGCAGCCGCTGGTCAGCGAGGCGGTCCGCGGCGAAGGGGCCGTCCTCGTCGACGCCGACGGTGAGCGGGTCATGCTCGGAGTCCACCCGATGGCTGATCTCGCGCCGCGCGACGTCGTGTCGGCCGCGATCGTGGCCCGGATGCGCGCGACCGGAACCGACCACGTGTTCCTCGATGCCCGCGGCTTCGGCGAGCAGCGCTGGGAGCACCGGTTCCCGACGATCCTGGCCGCCTGCCGCATGAACGGGATCGATCCGGTCACCCAGCTGATCCCGGTCGCACCTGCCTGCCACTACGCGTCCGGTGGGGTCGCGACCGACATCGACGGGCGGTCCTCCATCCCCGGCCTCTATGCCTGTGGTGAGGTCGCCTGCACCGGCGTCCACGGCGCGAACCGGTTGGCGTCGAACTCGCTGCTGGAAGGTCTCGTCTTCGGGCGCCGGATCTCCCGGCTGCTCGTGGCCGGCGACCCGTTGCGCATCGTTCCGACGGCCCGCGGCGGCACGGCTGTCGCCGGGGTTGTGGCGGTCATCCCTCCGGACGCCGGCTGGCTGATGGACCCGGAGGCGGTCCCGGCGATGCGCACGGCGATGTCGGACGGCTCCGGCGTGCTGCGATGGGCGCAGGGCATGGCCGCCACGAGCCGCCGGCTGGGAGTGCTGCAGCAGGAGAGCGTCGACTCCGTCGTCGTCCCCGAGGTGGCGTCGTGGGAGGCCAGCAACCTGTTCGCGGTGTCGACGGCGCTCGTGCAGGCGGCGGCGATCCGTGCGGAGTCCCGTGGGTCGCACCGCCGTAGCGACTTCCCGGCGCAGGACGACGTCGACTGGGTGGGCCATCTCGATCACGTGCTCGGCGCCGACGGGTCGATCGCGACGACCTTCCACGCCGTTCCGCTCGCGCTTCCGGGTCCGGCCGACGTCGAGGTGCCCGCATGACCGCCCTGTCCGGCGACCTGACCACCCGGATCGTGGCTGCGGGGCTCGACCCGGATCGGCTCGCCACCCTCGTCCGAGCCGCGCTCGACGAGGACCTCGGCGGGGGCTCGGACGTCACGACGCTCGCGACGATCGGCCCGGACCGGCGCGACACCGCCGAGTTCGTGGTGCGTGAGGCGGGCGTGGTCGCCGGGCTGCTGGTCGCCGAGGTGACGATGGCGCTGGTCAGCGGCGGTACCGCGGTCGTGGAGGGGCCGGTGCTGGAGGGCGTGCCCGTCGAGGCCGGCACCGTGGCCCTCAGCGTCCGGGGTGCGACCGCGGACCTGCTCACCGGTGAGCGGGTCGCGCTGAACTTCGTCCGGCACCTCTCGGGAGTCGCCACGTTGACGCACCGGTTCGTGGCCGCGGTCGAGGGGACCGGCGCGATCATCCTCGACACCCGCAAGACCACCCCGCTGCTCCGCGCGCTGGAGAAGTACGCGGTCCGTTGCGGCGGCGGGACCAACCACCGGATGACGCTCTCGGACATGGCGCTGGTCAAGGACAACCACATCCTCGCGGCCGGCGGGATCGCCGCCGCGTACGCGAAGGTCCGGGGCCTGGCCGGGACGATCCCGGTGGAGATCGAGGTCGTCGACGTCGCCGGCGCGCGCGAGGCCGTCGAGGCCGGCGCGACCCGGCTGCTGCTCGACAACATGCCGCCGGCGGAACTCCGCGCCTGCGTGGAGGCGGTCGGCGACCGGGCACAGCTCGAGGCGTCCGGCGGGATCACCCTGGAGACCGTCCGCCCGATCGCTGAGTCCGGCGTCGACTTCATCTCGGTGGGGGCGCTGACGCACTCCGCGCCCGACCTCGACGTCGCGATGGACCTTCGCGGCTGAGCGGCGGCACCCGCCGATAACCTCTGGTCCCATGACCGAGCTGCCCGCACCGGGCGATGACCAGACCGGCGACGCACCGACCGACGGCGGTTCGACTGCCGACGTGTCGATCGACGATCTGCCCGAGCAGATGCAGGTCCGGCGGGCGAAGCGGGCCGCACTGCTCGAGGCCGGCCGGACGGCCTACGACGTCACCGTGCCGCGTACGCACGCGCTCGCGCAGGTGCGTGCGGAGTTCGGCGGGCTCGAGGTCGACGAGCGCTCCGGCGTCGTCGTCACCGTCTTCGGCCGCGTCATCTTCATCCGGACGACCGGCAAGCTCTGCTTCGCCCGGCTGCGTGACGGCGACGGTGCCGAACTCCAGGCGATGCTGTCGCTGGCGGAGGTCGGCGCCGACACGCTGGCGGAGTTCAAGGACTACGTCGACCTCGGCGACATCGTCGCCGTGACCGGGGAGGTCATCTCTTCGCGCCGCGGTGAGCTGTCGGTGTCGGCCACGACGTGGACGATGCTCAGCAAAGCGCTGCGGCCCCTCCCGATCGAACACAAGCCGCTCTCGGAGGAGTTACGGGTGCGCTCGCGGCACCTCGACCTGATCGTGCGGCCCGAGGCGCGCACGATGCTTCGCCAGCGGGCGGCGATCACGGCGTCGGTACGCCGCACACTCGACGCGCACGGCTACATCGAAGTCGAGACGCCGGTTCTCCAGACCATCCACGGCGGCGCGGCGAAGCCGTTCGTCACTCACTTCAATGCACTCGACGCCACCACGTATATGCGGACGAACCTCGAACTCGCGCTCAAGCGTCTGCTGGTGGGCGGTGTGCACAAGGTCTACGAACTCGGCCGGGTATTCCGTAACGAAGGTATCGATTCGACGCATTCGGCCGAGTTCACCGAGGTCGAGGCCTACGAGGCGTTCGGAAATCTGGCGACGATGGCCGATCTGATCCAGGCGATGGTTCTCGACGCGGCCGACGCGACGAATGGCCGCACCGTTCCGGATGGTCACGGCGGCGAGATCGACCTCGGCGCGCCGTGGCGTTGGCTGCCTATCCATCAAGCCGTCGCGGACGCAGTCGGCGCGGACGTCACCGTCGACACCGGGGTCGATGCGCTTGCTCGGTTGGCGGCCGAGGCGGACGTGGACGTCCCGGCCTCGGCGACCGCCGGCGAGATCGTTCTCGAGCTCTTCGAGAAACTCGTCGAGCACACTCTGATGCAGCCGACGTTCATCCACGATTATCCGGTGGAGGTGCGTCCGCTCGCCCGGCCGAATCCGTCCGAGCCCAGGCTCGCCGAGGCGTTCGACCTCATCATCGGCGGTGTCGAGATCGCCCCGGCGTATTCAGAACTTGCCGACCCGGTCGTACAACGGCGCAACTTCGAGGAACAGGCGCGCCTTGCCGCGGCGGGTGACGCCGAGGCGATGCCGTTGGACGAGGAGTTCCTGACCGCCCTCGAATACGGGATGCCGCCGGCCGGCGGTATGGGAATGGGAATCGACCGGCTGGTGATGCTGCTCACGGGCGCGCGTTCGCTGCGCGAGACAATCCTGTTCCCCGCGATCCGTCCGGGCTCGCGATAGCAGCGCCTTCGTCGGTCTTGCCCGTTCAGCCGCTTTCTCAGCTTCTCAGCTACGCGGGCGAACGCGAAGGTTCTGCATGCCGCCGTCGACCGGAAGTGCAGTCGCGGTCGTCGAACCTGCGAGCGGGCTGGCGAGATAGGCGATCGCGAATGCGACCTCCTCGGCCGAGACCAACCGGCCCATCGGCTGACGGGCGGCGAGTGCGGCGGCTTCGGCATCGGGATCGGATGCGGCCGAGAGCAGCCGGTTCACCCAGGGGGTCGCAGCGGTTCCGGGGTTTACGCAATTGACGCGGATCCCGTCGGCGACGTGATCCGCGGCCATCGCCATGGTGAGAGCGAGAACAGCACCCTTCGATGCCGAATACACCGCGCGCTGCGCAAGACCCGCGGTCGCGGCGACCGAGCAGGTGTTCACAATTGCGGCATGGTCGCTTTCGAGCAGCCACGGCAGTGCGGCGCGGGTGACCCGGACCAGGCCGAGAACGTTCACGTCGAGGACCCGATGCCATTCGTCATCGGAATTGTCCGCGACCGCCCCGGCGGCGCCGATTCCCGCGTTGTTGACCAGGATGTCGATTCCGCCCAGCGCAGTGGCGGCGGATTCGACACCGGCGCGAACCGATGCGTCGTCGGTGACATCGGCGACGATCGCGACGACGTCATCGGCGGCACCGGCGGTGTCACGATCGAGGATCGCGACTTTCGCGCCTCGCCGCGTCAACTCGGCGGCCGATGCGTAACCGATACCCGACGCGCCTCCCGTGACGATCGCACGAAGTCCGTCGAAATCGGCTGACGGTGACATAGAAGCTCTCCAAGGTGGATTAGGGGATGATCCGGGTCGGTAAACGCGCTAATGCTAGTCATTTCCCCGCCGTGCCCTGCTGAGGTAGTGTTCTGCACGGCTGCGATGTCAAGTCCCCCGGACGTTCACAGGTCATGCTCGTTGGCATGTGATGCTCAAGGTCACACGTCGCCACCAGTTCACTCAGATAGGCACTTCTGCTCGTGCTCGATTCTCACTGTGAGTAGCTATCCTCGCCGCCTGGCCACAACCAGATCCCAGGGATTGCGACAAACTCGCCGTACCACGTCGCCATCGTCACGCTAGCAGCGCTTCGAAAGCCGGCCGGGCACGGGGTGGGCCGGTCACGTGCAGGGCATTACCCGCCGACGGCCCGTCATCGGGCCACCGGTCGGCAAGCACATCACCTCATGACGTGACAACCGGAAGGAAGCAAAGTGGCTCAGCAGGTCAATGTCGTGTTGGTCGACGACCTCGATGGTTCAGAGGCCGGCGAGACGGTCGTGTTCGGTCTCGATGGGACGACCTATGAGATCGACCTCTCCGAGAAGAACGCGAAGAAGTTGCGCGATTCGATCGCGCTCTACGTCGCCTCGGCTCGACGCACCGGCGGACGTCGGGGAACTGCCCGCACCGCGGGCCGCGCGCCGAGCACCGCAACCTCGACCGACACCGCGTCCGTCCGGACGTGGGCCAAGTCGAAGGGGTACGAAGTCTCGGACCGCGGCCGCATCTCCGCCGAGATCCTCGACGCGTACAAGAAGGCCAACCGCAAGTAGGTCCAGGGCGGCTGTGCGTGCACTGACAGCCCGCCACGTCACGGCACCCGTCCCCGGTTCGTCCGGGTACCGGGTGCCGCTGTCGTTCCCGGGCCGGCGTCGGGGCCGCGAACACCGGCCGGTGGCGTGTTCCGGTCAGTTCCGTTTCAGCCGCGAGCGAACATCGGCCCGATCGCGACAGAGCCGGGAACACCCCGCTGACCAGGCAGGTTGTCGATGGCAGCGGTGCCCACCAGGCCCTCCGGGGCGATGGCGCAGCTCTGCTCGACCGTTTCTCCTAACACGAGGCCGGTTAGCATTTACCAGGGCCACACCGCACAGCTGAGGCCATCGCATCGTCTGTCCCAAGGAGTACTGATGTTCGAGAGGTTCACCGACCGAGCACGCCGCGTCGTCGTGCTGGCCTCTGAAGAGGCCCGCATGCTCAGCCACAACTACATCGGCACCGAGCACATCCTCCTCGGCCTGATCCACGAGGGCGAAGGTCTTGCCGCCAAGGCGCTGGAGCAGCTCGGCATCACGCTGGAGGCTGTCCGCGCCCAGGTCGAGGAAGTGATCGGTCAGGGCCAGCAGGCCCCCACCGGGCACATCCCGTTCACCCCGCGCGCCAAGAAGGTCCTTGAGCTCTCGCTTCGCGAAGCGCTGCAGCTCGGCCACAGCTACATCAGCACCGAGCACATCCTCCTCGGCCTCATCCGTGAGGGCGAGGGTGTCGCCGTGCAGGTGCTGCTGAAGCAGGGCGCCGACCTCGGTCGCGTCCGCCAGCAGGTCATGCAGCTGCTGTCGGGTTACCAGGGCAAGGAGCAGGCCGCGATGGCCGGCGGCCCCACCGAGGGTTCGCCGCAGGGCTCGCTCGTGCTCGACCAGTTCGGCCGCAACCTGACCCAGGCCGCCCGCGAGGGCAAGCTCGACCCGGTCATCGGTCGCGAGAAGGAGATCGAGCGGGTCATGCAGGTCCTGTCCCGCCGCACGAAGAACAACCCTGTCCTCATCGGTGAGCCCGGTGTCGGCAAGACGACGATCGTCGAGGGACTGGCCCAGCAGATCGTGCGCGGCGACGTGCCCGAGACGCTGAAGGACAAGCAGCTCTACACCCTCGACCTCGGGTCGCTCGTCGCCGGCAGCCGTTACCGCGGTGACTTCGAAGAGCGCCTGAAGAAGGTCCTCAAGGAGATCCAGACCCGCGGCGACATCGTCTTGTTCATCGACGAGATCCACACCCTGGTCGGGGCCGGTGCCGCCGAAGGCGCCATCGACGCCGCGTCGATCCTCAAGCCGAAGCTGGCCCGGGGCGAGCTGCAGACCATCGGCGCGACCACTCTCGACGAGTACCGCAAGTACCTCGAGAAGGACGCCGCGCTCGAGCGCCGGTTCCAGCCCATCCAGGTCAACGAGCCGTCGATCGCCAATACGATCGAGATGCTCAAGGGCGTCCGCGACCTCTACGAGGCGCACCACCGTGTGACCATCACCGACGAAGCCCTCGTGGCCGCGGCGACGATGGCCGCCCGGTACATCTCCGACCGGTTCCTGCCCGACAAGGCCATCGACCTCATCGACGAGGCCGGGTCGCGGCTGCGCATCCGCCGGATGACCGCCCCGCCCGACCTGCGCGATTTCGATCGCAAGATCGACGAGGTGCGCCGCGACAAGGAAGCGGCCATCGACGCGCAGGACTACGAGCGGGCCGCCAAGCGTCGCGACGAGGAGAAGAAGCTCACCGTCGCGAAGGGCGAGCGCGAGCAGCAGTGGAAGTCCGGTGACCTCGACGTCGTCGCCGAGGTGGACGAAGAGCTGATCGCCGAAGTGCTGTCGATCTCCACGGGCATCCCGGTGCTCAAGCTGACCGAGGAAGAGAGCGGCCGGCTGCTGCACATGGAGGACGAGCTGCACAAGCGCGTCATCGGCCAGGACGAGGCCATCAAGGCTCTTGCCCGGGCCATCCGGCGTACGCGTGCGGGTCTGAAGGACCCGAAGCGTCCCGGCGGTTCGTTCATCTTCGCCGGCCCGACCGGTACCGGTAAGACGTACCTGTCGAAGGCGCTCGCCGAGTTCCTGTTCGGCGAGGCCGACTCGCTGATCCAGCTCGACATGTCGGAGTACTCCGAGAAGCACACGGTCTCGCGGCTGTTCGGTTCGCCGCCCGGGTACGTGGGCTACGAAGAGGGTGGCCAGCTCACCGAGAAGGTGCGCCGCAAGCCGTTCTCCGTCGTTCTGTTCGACGAGGTGGAGAAGGCCCACCCGGACATCTTCAACTCGCTCCTGCAGATCCTCGAGGAAGGCCGGCTGACCGACTCCCAGGGCCGGGTCATCGACTTCAAGAACACCGTCGTGATCATGACCACCAACCTCGGTAGCCGTGACATCGCCAAGGGCGGTGGCGTCGGGTTCGCGAACACCAACGACCTCACCAGCTCCTACGAGCGGATGAAGGCGAAGGTGTCGGACGAGCTCAAGCAGCACTTCCGGCCCGAGTTCCTCAACCGCGTCGACGAGATCATCGTGTTCCCGCCGCCCACCCAGGACGAGATCCTGCAGATGGTCGACCTGATGATCCGCGACGTCGAGATCCGGCTGCTCGACAAGGACATGGCGCTCGAGCTCACACCCGCCGCCAAGTTCCTGCTCTCGCGTCGCGGCTTCGACCCCGTGCTCGGTGCGCGCCCGTTGCGGCGCACCGTCCAGCGCGAGATCGAGGACACCATGGCCGAGAAGATCCTCTTCGGTGAGTTGCGTGCCGGCCAGATCGTGCTGGTCGACGCCACCGGTGAGGGTCCCGACGCCGAGTTCACCTTCGTGGGAACGTCGAAGGGCGAACTGCCCGATCTGCCGCCGCTGCCGCCGGTCGAGCCCGCCGAGGCGTAGTCAGCAGGTAGTACCCCGCAAGCACAGGACCCGCCGGTCCGGGAGCAATCCCGGGTCAGCGGGTTCCTCGCTGTCCGGGGCTCGGCGCGGCCGACGATTGTGCACAGACGCAGCACCGCGCCGGATCCCGAAGGCGCTTTTCTGACCAGTTGGTCACCAGCTGTTGCGCGAGCGCGCTTGCAGTGTCATCGGCCAGATCGGTGACCGGGTACTGCTGCCGGCCGGCTGCCGTGGTCACCGTCAGGCTGGTCAGGCCGAGCCGGCGCTGGAACAGCGACTGCCGCATCGTCACGCCGATCACACCGTCCGTATCGAGGACGCAACGCCGGCGGACGAGCGATCCGTATCGGGTGACCAGCCAGCGGCGGCCGTCCGGCTCCGCACCACCGCGTGCCCGAGGCTGCGGAACCGGTCGGCCGCGACCGCGGCGGCGGCCGGGAGCAGTGCCAGCGCCGCCACGGCGACCCAGCCCGCTAGCGGTCCGGCCAGCGTCCACACCGCGAGAGCCGCCACGACGACGACGGTGGGCACGAGCGCCCGGACATAGCGCCGTCGGTGCGCGGCCGCACCTCGGCGCACGAACACGGCCGCGCCCGGTCTCGGTGTCCCGAGTACCGCGGACTCGACCTCGATCGCCGCTGCCAGCGGGGCCGGCGGTACCAGCAGAGTGCCGCCGCGCTCGGACCCGCGACCGACCCGGAGGCCGGTCGCGATCGCGAGGCAGCGTGCTCCGCCTGTGAGGCGCAGCAGCAGGGGCTCGGACCGCCCCCCTGGCGACGTGCAGCGACCCGCCGGAGTGCCGGGTGAGCCGGAAGCCCCAGAACGCGATCAGGTATCCCGCCACGGACAGCACGGCAACCAGCACAGCGACCGCCAGGCCGATCTGCACGACGTCGATCCAGAGCGCCGTGCGCCCCATGTGGTCGAGAAGCGAGCGCACCGCGCTGATGCGATCCGGATGCAGGTGCGCCTCACCGGTGACACGCCAGCCGAGGCCGACGAGGAACAAGGCCGTCACGGCTCCGGCCAAGGTCGCCGGCGCGTAACGGATCCAGGCCGGCTGGAACCGGACCAGCTCGTCCTCGACCGTCCGCCCCGCGACCTGCCGCGTTGCCGTCATCGCATCGTCGGGCGGTGTGTCGTCGGCGGCGCCGTCCCTCGGGCCGTCGCTCGGCCGGTGCAGCAACTCCGCGCAGGCCCGCGGCCCTCGCGCTCGGCAGGCCGTCGAGCGCGAGCGCGGCCGCCTTCCGGTCCGACGTCCCGGTCCCGATCTCGACCTTGACCAGACCGAGGACCCGCTGGAGCGGATGTGCGCTCACATCGACGGTGCGTACGCGGTCGCGCGGGACCGTCAGCCGCTGACGAGCAACGGCACGTGCCAGGGCGGCAGCGACCAGTCCAGCCGCCAGCTCACGACCTGCGCGGCCAGCACGATCACCCAGGCCGTCGCCGCGCGAGCGAACCAGAAGCGGACCGCACGAGGCGAGACCAGGTTGACGGGCGGCCGCAGGGCCGGCTCGGTGGCGTCGGCCGCGGAGTTCGTGGGCAGGGTGCTCGACATGAGGTCATCGTCGCTTACTCGAATGGTGACGGATGTCAGGGACGGAGCCGTCCCGGCGGCGGGCGGGTCCCCGGGGTTCGTAGGCTGGGGGTGTGCCCACCAACGCGTCGTCCGAGACCGACCTCCTCATCATCGGCGCCGGACCGGTCGGGCTGTTCGGTGCTTTCTACGCCGGACTGCGCGGGTTGTCGGTCACGATGCTGGACGCGCTGCCGACGGCCGGCGGCCAGATCAGTGCCATGTACCCGGAGAAGGACATCCTCGACGTGGCCGGCTTCCCTCGTGTGAAGGGGCGCGATCTCGTTGCCGATCTGGTGGCTCAGGCCGAGCCGTTCTCACCGACGTACCTGCTCGAGCAGGAGGCGGTGGCGATGGCCACCCACGACGACGGCGTCGTCGTCAGCACCCGGGCCGGTCTCGAGGTGCGTGCGAAGGCGGTGCTGCTCACCGGCGGGATCGGCTCGTTCAGCCCGAAGCTGCTGCCGGCCGCCGCCGGGTGGACCGGGGACCCGATCCTGCACTTCGTCGAGCATCCCGCCTATCTCGCCAGCCGGGACGTGGTCATCGTCGGTGGCGGCGACTCCGCCGTCGACTGGGCGCTGATGCTCGCGCCGATCGCGTTGAGCGTGACGATCGTGCACCGGCGGGATCGCTTCCGTGCCCATGCAGGCCTGGTGGATCGCGTGCGCGACCTCGGCGTGCAGTTCGTCGTGCCGGCCGAGGTGACGAAGCTGATCGGGACCGACGGGCATCTGGAAGCCGTCGAGGTCAGCGACACGAAGAGCAAGGATGTCAGGACACTGACATGCTCGGCGATCGTCGCCGCGTTGGGCTTCCACGCCGAGCTCGGCCCGCTCGCGGAGTGGGGGCTGACGCTGGCGGGTCGCCACGTCGTCGTCGATTCGACCGGCTCGACCGGCATCGACCGCGTCTATGCCGCCGGCGATCTCGTCACCTACCCGGGCAAGGTCGCGTTGCTGGCAACAGGATTCGGCGAGGTGGCCACGGCGGTGAACAACGCCGCGGCACGCCTCGACCCGCACTCGTCGTTGTTCCCCGGGCACACGACGGCGATCACCGACGCCGAGCACTGAGGCCGGCCCACCAAACGTCTACGTGGTGGCGGTGAAGTTCGCCTTGACCCTGCCCGACCTCACGGCGGCGTAGAACTCGTTGGCCGTGCCCGAGCTGGACGGCTTGCCCGGTGCGACCCGCTTCAGCCTCGACCGCTGCACCGGTGGAGTGGTGGGTTCGACACGCTTGTCGATCCGGCATTCGAGGTGCCGGGGTGGTGGAGCCGCGGTCTGCCGTGGCGAGGTGGCGGTGATCGTGGTGGCGGTGAAGTGTGCCGTCGGCCGGCCCGGCCTTTGCGTCTGTTGTGCGTGTGTGGGGCCTGCGGGCCTCTCGTGCGCGCGCGTCAGGTCCCGGTGTATCCGTCCTGTCCCCCTAGTTGTCCGCGGACACACCCGCCCCCGCGGAGCAGGCTGGCTAGCGTGGGGGTGAAGGGTGACGTCCTGTCCCCCGGACCACCAGCCTGCGGAGGCGACGGCACGTGTTGACCGACGACCAGCTCGAGGACTACCAGAAGAACGGCTTCATCCTCGTCAAAGGACTTCTCGATCCCGACGAAGCGGCCGCGATGCGCGCCGAGTCGCACGACCTGCTGGCTCGATTGGCCGACAAGCAGGACGCCACCTGGGCGTCGTCCGCGGGACTCGCCGGCGGCAAGAAGACCAGCCTGCAGCACTGTCACGACGCGCAGTTCTACTCGGCCGCGTTCAGCCGGCTCCTCACCGATCCGCGCTTCACCGACGTGGCCGGCCAGGTGCTCGGAACGCCTAACGTGCAGCTTCACCACACGAAACTGTTCGTCAAGCCACCGTCGGCCGGGTCGCCGTTCCCGATGCACCAGGACCACCCGTTCTTCCCGCACACGTATCACCGGATGGCGGCCGCCATCATGCACTTCGACGCCTCGACGGTGGAGAAGGGCTGTGTGCGGATCGTGCCGGGCTCCTACCTCAACGGACCGCTCGAGCACCTGGCCGAGGGCAGCTTCCACCTCGATCCCGAGGAGTGGCCGATCGAGATATCGGTGCCGTGCCCGGCCGAGCCCGGCGACGTCCTGTTCTTCAGCTACCTGACGGTGCACGCCTCCGGGGTGAACGTGTCGGATGAGGCGCGTACGACCTGGCTGGTGCAGTTCCGCGACCCGGCCGACCCGCCGCTCACGGACGCCCACACGTTCTCCCTCGGCCAGGGCATGATGCTGGCCGGCATCGACCCGACCGCGCGCGGGCATGCGAGCCTGGCGGCGGCAGACGCGATGGGCACCTTTGTGGGTGGCGGCATGGGGGCGGGCTGACGCGGTGACCGAGCCCGGCGTCGGCACGGCTGCGGCGGCGCGCCGTTACGTGCGCCTGCCCGACCTCCGTGCCCGCCGGATCGGCTTCACGCTGGCCGGGCGCACCGTGGAGTTCGTCGACTGGGGCTATTACGCGCCCAGCCGATGGCAGCCGTCGGTGGCGCGACTTCTCGATGATTCCGCAGGGTTCGATGAACTCGCTCAACCCGATAATGCGGGTTCGGGACCAGATCGGCGACGCCATCGACGCCCACGAGGGCACCCGTTCCAGGAGGTCGCGCCGGTTGCGCGTGCTCTCCCTGCTCGACACCGTCAACCTGCCTGCCCGCGTGTACGACCTGTACCCGCACGAGTTGTCCGGTGGGATGAAACAGCGCGTCTGCATCGCGATGTCGATTGCCCTGGAACCGTCGTTGATCGTCGCGGATGAGCCGACCAGCGCTCTCGACGTCGTGGTTCAGCGGGCCGTCGTCCAGACCCTGCTGGAGGTCAAGCAACGTCTCAACAGCGCGATGATCATGATCGGGCACGACATGGCCATGCAGGCGCAGGTGGTCGATCGGATCGCGGTGATGTTCGCGGGGAACATCGTCGAACTCGCATCCGTGCGGCAGTTGTTCGCCGATCCTCGGCATCCGTACACCCGACATCTGATCTCGTCGATCCCGTCCATCAGGGAACGCCGGCCGCTCGTGGTGAGCACCGTCCGCTCGCCCGATCTCCGCACACCGCGACCGACTCCGGTCATGGCGGAAGTCACCGACGGGCATTTCGTGGCTGTCGAGACCGAACCGCTCGTCGAGACCGACGGGCGGTTCGCCGCCGACCGGCAATTGGAGTTGGAGGGTGAGGGGCGACATGGCTGAGCCACTGCTGGACGTGCGGCGGGCGACCAAGATCTACACGAAGGGCAAGGAGACGACGACGGCCCTGGATGCCGTGGACCTCGTCGTGGACGCCGATCCACCGACGATCACGACCATCGCCGGTGAGAGCGGCAGCGGGAAGTCGACGCTGGCGAATGCCGTGCTGGGGTTCACGAAACTCACGTCGGGCGAGATCCGGTACCGCGGCCGGCAGATCGGCGACCTCAGCCCGGCCGACCGGCTCGAGTACCGGCGCGAGGTGCAGGCGATCTTCCAGGACCCGTTCGGTGTGTACAACCCGTTCTACAAGATCCGGCATGTCTTCGACACGGCCGTCAAACGGTTTTCGCTGGCATCGAGCCGATCCCAGGCGACCCGCCTCATCGACGAGGCTCTCGATGCGGTGGGACTCAGTGGCGACGAGGTGCTGGCGAAGCATCCGCACCAGCTCTCCGGCGGTCAGCGTCAGCGGATCATGATGGCGCGTGCCTACCTGCTGAAGCCGCGTCTCATCGTGGCCGACGAGCCGGTCTCGATGGTCGACGCCTCGCTGCGGGCGATGATCCTCGCGATCATGCTCCGGATGCGTGACGAGCTGGGTATCTCGTTCCTGTACATCACTCACGATCTGAGCACGGCGTATCAGGTCGGCGACGGCATGTGCGTGCTGTACAAGGGATCGATCGTCGAACGTGGTGACACCCGGGCTGTCATCGACGACCCGCAGCACGAGTATTCGAAGCTGCTGATCAGTTCCATCCCGGTTCCGGACCCGGACGTTCGCTGGGAGCCGGGGGTGGGTGCGATCTAACGGACCACCGGTCAGGGCAGCCGGTAGTCGCCGTTGTCGAGGACGACCAGCCCGTCGGCCAGCAGGGACGCCAGCGCGCGATCTCGCTGCTCGGCCGGTGGCCACTCCGGTTCGAGGTCGGACGGCGGCACGGGGTCGTCGGCTCCGCGGAGTATCGCGAGAATCTGCCCGCGGGCTTGACGATCCGTCCCCTCGTAGCCTTGGGTTCGCGGCCGGTCCTGCGCTTCGGGCTGGCCGGCTTCGAACCAGCGGCAACGGGTCCGGACCGGGCAGACCGCACAGTCGGGGGCGCGGGCCGTGCAGACCAGTGCGCCCAGTTCCATCACCGCGACGGCCCAGTGCGCGGCGGCGGGCCCGTCCGCCGGGACCAGGGCGGCTGCTTCGGCACGCTCGGCGTTCGTGACCGCCGGCGACGGCAGTGCCTCGCCGCGCAGGACCCGGCCGAGCACCCGCCGGACGTTGGTGTCGAGGACGACGGATCGCCGCCGGAACGCGAACGCCGCGACCGCAGCGGCGGTGTACTCGCCGATCCCCGGGAGTGAACGGAGAACGTCCTCGTGCTCAGGTACTGCACCGTCGTGGAGGTCGTCGATGGCACGCGCAGCCGCGTGGAGACGAAGCGCGCGCCGCGGGTAGCCCAGCCGCGCCCAGGCACGGATTGCCGCCGCCGGCTCTTCGGCCGCAAGCGCCGCCGGGGTCGGCCACCGCTGGAGCCAGAGCGTCCAGATCGGGAGGACGCGTGCGACCGGCGTCTGCTGGAGCATGATCTCGCTGACCAGCACGCCCCATGGCGTCACCTCGGGGGGTCGCCAGGGCAGCTCGCGGGCGTTCTGGTCGTACCAGGATCCGATCCGACGCCGGAGCCACCCGGCGTTCGGCGCTCCGGCGCGGTCGTCACTCATGGGCCCATGTTGCCCGACCCGACTTGCCGCCGCGCACCCGTCAGAAGGGTGCGGGGTCGTCCTGGAGGCGTGAGGTCCAGGGTGGTGCGGTGGTGTGGCCGGTGTGGGGTGTGGTCCAGGTGGCGTTGTTGGTGTCGTGGTCGATGTCCAGATGCCAGCCTTGGGCTTGTTTGAGCCGGTGGTGTCGGCGGCACAGGGGTGCCATGTTGCAGGGGCAGGTCGCGCCGCCGGGTTCCCACGCCTGTGTGTGGTCGGTGTCGCAGCGCACGGCGGTGACGATGCAGCCGGGGAAGCGGCAGTGCCGGTCGCGGGCGTTGACGAAGTCCCGCATCGCTGTGGTCGGATCGTGGTGGGTGCGGACGTGTTCGACGACCCGGCCTTGGTCGTCGACGGCGGTGAGGCACCACATGCTGGGTCGTGCGGCGGCGGCTTTGACCAGGCGGGCGGCGACGTCGGCGGGGACGAGTCCGAAGCCGGCGACGTCGACGAGGACGCCGCGGTGCATGGCGTCGACGAGGTCGGCGAGGGTGTTGAGGTGCACGACCAGGTCCACATCGGCCCGCGCCCGTGGCGTCTGAACAACCGGCTGGGCGGTCAGGTCAGCATCGGCGGCGACGTCCGGGTCTGATCCGGTGTCCGCCTGCGCCGTGATGTCGGCCCCGGCCACGTTCTCATCCGGGCGTTCTTGGTCTTTCGGCGCGGTCTGCGTCTTGGCGGCGTGGCGGGCGGCTTCTTGGAACTTCCGGGGCAGTGGGGTCGACCGGGTCGCGGTGTACACCGGTGTCGGGTGGCCACCGGTGAGCAGGTCGACGGCGGTGTCGGCGCGGAGTTGGTCGAGGGTGCGGGTGTCGCCGAGGCGTTTGATGCCGCGGGCGATCGCGTTCACATGCTCATACGCGGCGGCCATCGCGGGGACGTCGATGTCGTAGAGACCGAGGAACCCGACGCCGATCCCGGGCCCGTACCTGCCCTTGGCCAGCCGTCGCCGGCGCAGGGTTTCCCGGCGCACGGCCCGGACCCAGGACGGGTCGAGCATCGACAGCACCCGTTGGGTCCGCAGGCTGAGCATCCCCGGGGTTTCGGCGATGGTCTGCTCGAGCGCGGTCGACCCATCCGCACGGGTGGCGGTGTTCAGCAACGCGTCGTCGACCGCTGAGGCCAGACCGTCGTCGGTGTCGGGAGTCATCGACGTGACGACGGCGACCTTGCGGGTGTCGATCAGTCCGTCGGCGAGGGCGGCCCACAGCCGGGGGTGGCGTTCGACCAGGTCGACCGCGTGCAGGACCAGGTTCTTCCCGGTCATCGGCGCCACATGCAGCAACAGCGCCAACTCGTCGCAGGCGAACTCCTGCACACCCTCCACCCGGGCTGTCGGAGCCGTCGACCACGCTGGGCAGTGCACGAACTCGTTGACCGTCTTTGCCATCGACGCCTGCATCCACGCCAAGCAGCGGGCCTGCGCACTCAGCATCAACGCCAACTCCGCGCCGCACAGGTCATGCACATCGATCCGAGCGAGGGCCGCCTGCAGGTCACGCCCGGGTAGCCCGGCAAGCTGCCCGACGACCATCCCGCTACTGCTGTTCCCGACCTGATCCATCCATCGATATTAAACAAACACACCGACACTCCATCGGCTTGTGCACAGGCAAAGCCAGGTAATCCAACATCCGCCGACCTGTGCACAACTCGCCTCGCCGTGGACGTCGCTAAGCAGTTAGCGTCTCGCGTATGGACCTCATCCAGCGACCGGCAGGTGACGGGCAGATCTCGGTGTCCCACCTGTCCAAGCGCTTCGGGCCGATAGCCGCTGTGGACGACCTCTCCTTCGACGTCGATCCGGGACGGGTCACCGGCTTCCTCGGGCCCAACGGCGCCGGCAAGACGACAACGCTGCGGATGCTCCTCGGGCTCATCACGCCTACCAGCGGTTCGGCGACGATCGGTGGCCGCCGGTACGTCGACATACCACGACCGTCCCGCGTGGTCGGCGCGGCCCTGGAGGCGTCCAGCTTCCATCCGGGCCGCACCGCGCGGGACCACCTCCGGGTGATGGCGTTGCCGGCGGGGGTGAGCGACCGCCGCGTGGACGAGCTGCTCGAACTCGTCGGCCTCGACATCGCCGCCGGTCGCCGGGTCGGCAGTTTCTCACTCGGCATGCGACAGCGGCTCGCCCTGGCGGGGACCTTGCTCGGCGACCCATCCGTGCTCCTGCTCGACGAGCCGGCCAACGGCCTCGACCCTGAGGGCATCGCGTGGCTCCGTGGACTCCTCCGCACGCTGGCCGCCGAAGGGCGCACCGTCCTCATCTCCAGCCATGTCCTGGCCGAGGTCCAGCAGACGGTGGACGACGTCGTGATCATCGCCCGCGGCAAGCTCGTCCATTCGTCCGATCTGGAGGCTCTGGCCGCCCTCGCGGGACGGTCGGTCCGAGCGCGCACCCCAGAGCCGACACGGCTCGCCGAGCTGCTCCGTGGTGCCGGCCTGACGGTGTCCGACGTCGTTCCGATGCCACCCGGGGTCGACCCGCGGACAGCGCTGGCCCACGACGTCGGCCGAGTCGAGGTCGTGGACGTCGACTCAGCCGTTGTCGCGCGGCTCGCAGCGGACGCCGCAGTGCCGATCTTCGAGCTGGCCGTGCAGGAACTCGAACTCGAGCAGGTCTTTCTCGAGCTGGTTGCGCAGCGCGCATGATCACCGCGATCCGGACCGAGCTGCTGAAGGTCCGCACCACCCGGCTCTGGTGGGTGATGCTCGGGCTGATGGTCATCGTCGTCGCCGGCATGACCGCCCTCGTCGCCGTCATCGTCGACCAGTTCTCGAGCGCGGTGCCGGAAGCGGGCCAGCCGAGCCTCGCCACCGGCGCCGTCTACTCGATGGCTGTCGGCTTCGGCTACGTCTTCACGCTGATCATGGGCACGCTCTCGGTCACCGGCGAGTACCGCTACCAGACTTTCACGCCGACCTATCTGACCGAGCCACGACGTGACATCGTCGTTGCCGGCAAGACGATCGGGCAGTTCCTCACCGGCCTGCTGTTCGGCATCGTGACCGTACTCGTCGCCATCGGCGTCGGCGCGGCGCTGCTCTCGATCCTCGGTGACGGCACCGGCCTCGGCGACGGCGACGTCCAGCGCGCGCTCGCCCTCTCGCCCGTCGCCCTCGGGTTGTGGGCCGTCATCGGCGTCGGCCTCGGAGCGCTGATCCGTAACCAGATCGCCGCCATCGTGGTGATCATCAGCTTCAACCAGATCGTCGACCCGATCCTGCGGCTCGCTCTGAGTGCGATGAACGCCGAGGGTGCGGTGAAGTTCCTGCCCACGTCGGCGGGCGAGGCGATGGCCGGCGGCGGGCTCGGCTCGCTGATCGCCACCGGAGCCGACACCGGCATGCTCGCCTGGTGGGGCGGCGCGCTCGTGCTCGTCGGCTACGGCGTCGTCTTCGTCGCTCTGGGCTGGCTGCTCACCTTGCGCGGCGACGTCAGCTGACACGCACCGACGGTGCGGGCCGGGACGCCTTCGGGCATCCGGGAAGAAGCCGCCGGTGCCGTGGGTTCAGGTGGTATGACCGAGCTCACTGAGAACGCACGTTCGCTGTTCGCCGCAAAGAACCTCGTCTGGGCCACCACCATCCGCACGGACGGCTCGCCCCATAACACCATCGTCTGGGCCGACGTCGAAGGCGACATCGTCATCTTCAACACCGCGGTCGGCCGGGCGAAGGAGAAGCACCTGCGTGCGAACCCGTCGATCTCGCTGAGCGTGCTCGACCCAGAGAACGCGGGCCGGTTCGCGAGCGTCTCCGGATCGCCGGAGTTCAGCACGGACGACGGCGTCGAGATCATCGAGGCGCTCTCGCACAAGTACACCGGCGGCCCCTACGGCGGTCACAAAGAGGGCGAGCAGCGCATCACGGTTCGCGTGAAGCCGGTCAAGCTCATCGAGCAGACCGGTTGGTGAGACAGGCCCGCGCGACTCGTTCCAGGACACGGGAGTGCCGAGACAGCCTGCAACTAGGTGTGCGAAGCTAGCCACGACCGCGCAGTCGCGCGCATCAACGCTCGCTCCCGGAGGAAGCCCTCGTGTCGGATCTTCGTATCGGTGTCGTCGGATACGGACTGCGTGGAGGGCTGTCGGCCCACGCGCACAAGCCCGGTGAGGGTTCGGCGATCGTCGCCCTGTGCGACCCGTCGCCGAAAGCTGCGGTGAAGTTCCAGGAACGCTTCGGGACCGACACTACGATCGACACCGACCTCGAGTCGTTCGTCACCCGTGGTCTCGATGCGGCGTTCGTCATCTCGCCGGACTACCTGCACCACGAGCACGCGAAGTTCCTGCTGGAGCACGACATCGCGGTGTACCTCGAGAAGCCGATGTCGATCGCGATCCCCGACTGCGACGACCTGCTCGCCATCGCCAAGCAGCGCGGCGGCCGCCTCTACCTCGGCCACAACATGCGGCACATGCCGTTCGTCCGCAAGATGAAGGAACTCGTCACCTCCGGCGCCATCGGTGAGCCGAAGGCCGGCTGGGCACGTCACTTCGTCTCCACCGGCGGCGATTTCTACTTCAGCGACTGGCACGCCGAACGTCAGTACGCGAACACCCTGCTTCTGCAGAAGGGCGCGCACGACATCGACGTCGTGCACTGGCTGATGGGTTCCTACACGGCCTCGACGAGCGCGGTCGGCGACCTGATGGTCTACGGCGACATCACCGACCGTCAGTCCGCTGACAACCCCGGAACGCCCTGGTGGGACCGCGGCAAGATCTCCGACCGCTGGCCCCCCGCCTCGATGACCCAGCTCAACCCGGTCATCGACGTCGAGGATGTCTCGATGATGCTGATGACCTTGCAGAACGGCACATTCGCCTCCTACCAGCAGTGCCACTTCACCCCCGACTACTGGCGCAACTACACGATCATCGGTACCGAGGGCCGGATCGAGAACTTCGGCAACGGCGAACCGGGAACGACCGTGCGCGTGTTCGACCGGCGCACCGACAGCTGGGCACCGGACGAGGCACAGATCTTCGAGATCGGTGAGAAGGAAGGCGGCCACGGCGGCGCCGACCCCTCGATCGTGGCGGAGTTCCTGCGCTACGTCCGCGAGGGCGGGGCCACCGACACATCACCGGTGGCCGGGCGGTACGCGGTCGCGGCCGGATGTGCGGCGGCCGAGTCGTTGCGCAACGGCGGCAACACCGTCGTCGTGCCGCCGGTTCCCGACGAGCTGGCCGCGTACTTCGCCTGACCACGAGCTGCGCCGACACGGCCGCGTTGGGTCACCAGCGGGTGTGGCGGCGCAGCTTCGCGAAGAAGTCCTCGAGGATGAATCGCGCGTCCACGCTCTCGTACACGCGGATCGGCCGCCTGTCGCCGTTGTGGGCATAGGTCATGTCGTCGTTGACCGTCGGCGCCGACCGCATCGTCCACGGACCGCAGCCCGGATACATGATCACGCCGACCGCCGGCGAGTCGCCGAGCGAGCGGTACTCCATCGGCTCGTCGACATAGGTGGTGTTGAACTCCACGGCCTGGTCGACGAGATAGCGCCCGAGCCGACCGCAGCCGCCGGCCTTCTCCTCGAGTTCGGCGTAGCCGACCGGCAACAGCTCGTACACCGGCCGTGGCAACTGCCAGACCTCGAGGCCGGACGCGAAGACCACGTCGGCTGCGATGACGTCGTTGCTGAGGTTGAACTCCGAGCCGCCGTCGGGATACGGGCCGCCGCCGATCCAGACGACGCGGACGTCGCGCTCGGCGATGCGGGGTTCGAGCAGCAGCGCGGCGGCCATATCGGTGAGCGGACCGTAGAACGCGACATGCAGCGGCCGCGGGTCGTCGAGCATCGCCTCGCGCACGATCGTCTCGGCGCCGGCCGAGGCCACCGGGGTGGAGCGGTCGGTCATCGCATGGGTGCCGCCGTCGTCGACCCGAATCGTGCCGGTCAGCCCCATCAGGTCGATCAGGTGGTCGATCTCGTCGCGGCTCTCGCGCATGCTCTCGTCGCCGCGGCGGGTGCCGAAGTGGGCGGCGATGACGCTCGGTATCTCGAAGCTCGGCGTCAGCAGGGCATGGACGATGGCGAACTGGTCGTCGCACTCGTTCTTCGCATCGGTGTCGACGATGACGCGGGCGCGACGCTGCGGGCTGGTCGGGATCGGCATGCCGTCAGAGTGCCAGAGTCACGGGTCAGACGTAGCGCTCGAGGATGCTCGACTCGGCCAGCCTGGACAATCCTTCGCGGACCGACCGGGCCCGGTTGTCGCCCACGCCGTCGACGGCCTGGAGGTCGTCGACGCTCGCGGCCAGCAGCTTCTGCAGGCTGCCGAAGTGGTCGACGAGACGCTCGACGACCAGGCCGGGCAGCCGCGGCACGCGCGCGAGGAGACGGTGGCCGCGCGGGCTCAGCGACGCGTCGAGCGCCTCGGTGCCGAAGGACGCGGTGCGGGCCAACGTCGTGAGGTCGAGCAGCTCGCTGTCGGTGAGCGCCTCGAGGTTCGCAAGCACGTCCTCGTAGGCGATGTCGCGGTTGCCCGTGCGATCGAGGTAGTCGCGGACGAGCAGGGTCTGCTCGGCGTCCACCCCGGCGACCAGCTCGTCGAGCTGAAGGGCGAGCAGCCGGCCGTCGGTGCCGAGCTCGACGACGTATCCCTCGATCTCGGTGCTGATGCGCCGCACCATCTGGAGTCGCTGGAGGGCGGCGGTGACGTCCCGGACGGTGGCGAGGTCCTCGATCTCGAGCGCGGACAGGCTGCCGGTGACCTCGTCGAGCCGCAGTTTGTACCGCTCGAGCGTCGCCAGGGCCTGATTGGCGCGGGCCAGGATGTTGCCGGTGTCCTCGAGCAGGTAACGGGTGTTGCCGATGTACACGGCGATGATGTTCATCGACGCCGACACCGAGATCACCGGGAAGGACGTCTGCCGGGCCACCCGCTGTGCGGTGCGGTGGCGGGTGCCGGTCTCGTCGCTGGGGATGGCCGGGTCGGGCATGAGGTGGACCGCCGCACGGAGGATGCGGGTGGCATCGCGGTCGACGATGATGCCGCCGTCCATCTTGGCGAGCTCCCGTAGGCCCGTCGCTGTGAACCCGACATCAAGTCCGAATCCGCCGGTGCACAGCGACTCGACGGTCTTGTCGAAGCCCAGGACGATCAGCGCCCCGGTTCGCCCTCGGAGGATGCGCTCGAGCCCGTCGCGCAGCTCCGTGCCGGGCGCCACGGCGGCAAGCGTGTGCCGCAGGCGGGCGTCGATGGAGCGTTCGTTCGGCTGCACCGAGTCAGTGTACGGGGGCCAGCCGTCGCGAAGTCTGCGGTTTTGCCTCCAGCGTCTTGGCCTGACCCGCGGCGTCGAGGGCGCGGAACGCCGATCCGAGGTTGGGCAGCTGGTAGGCCGTCATGCCGGCCGGCGGCTCCGGTGAGCCGGTCGGGACAAGGGCGTGGGTGAACCCGAGCCGCGCAGCTTCCTGCATGCGTCGCCCGACCGAGGCGACCGGCCTGATGTCGCCGGCCAGCCCGATCTCACCGATCGCGACCACGTGCCGCGGCAGCGGCTTCTCCCGCGCCGCACTCGCGATCCCGAGGGCGACGGCGAGATCGCAGCCCGGGTCGGTGATGCGAACGCCGCCGACTGTTGCGGCATAGACGTCGAACTTCGACAGGCCCACTCCGGCATGCCGCTCGAGGACGGCGATCGTCATGGCCACCCGGTTCGACTCGAGCCCGGCGCTTGTGCGGCGGGGGTTGGCCGCGCCCGAGAGGGCCACCAGCGACTGCACCTCGGCGACGAGCGGCCGCGAGCCCTCGAGGGTGACCGTGACGCACGTGCCGGCGACCGGGATGTCGCGATGGATGAGGAAGAGCCCGCTCGGATCGGCGACCCCGACGATGCCGGCGTCGCCGAGATCGAAGCAGCCGACCTCGTCGGTGGGGCCGTAGCGGTTCTTCACCGCGCGCACCATGCGGAGCCGCGCGTGCCGGTCGCCGTCGAAGTAGACGACGACGTCGACGAGGTGCTCGAGCACACGGGGACCGGCCACGTTGCCGTCCTTGGTGACGTGGCCGACGAGCATCGTGGCGATGTCGCGCTCCTTGGCCAGCCGGATGAGGCTCGCGGTGACGTCGCGGAGCTGGCTGACCCCGCCGACCGCCCCGTCGACCTCGGGCGAGCTGATCGTCTGGATCGAGTCGACGACAAGGACGTCGGGCTTGACCGCATCGACCTGCCCGAGGATCGCGGCGAGGTCGTTCTCGGCAGCCAGGAACAGCCCTGGCTCGAGCGCGCCGATGCGATCGGCACGCAGTCGGACCTGTGCCGCGGACTCCTCACCGGTGATGTAGAGGCAGCGCTTGCCGCGCTTGGCCAGCGCAGCCACCGCGGTGAGCAGCAGAGTGGACTTGCCGATGCCCGGCTCACCCGCCATCAGCACGACGCCGCCCGGGACCACGCCGCCACCGAACACCCGGTCGAGTTCGCCGATGCCCGTCGGGACGAAGCCGGCGGAGTCGGCGTTGACGTCGGAGATCGGCACGGCGGCCGAGCTGACCGGGCCGGCGATTGTGCGCGGGCCGCGGGAGGCGCCGACGAGCGTGACGGTGTCCCACGCCTGGCACTCTCCGCATCGGCCGACCCACTTCGGGCTGACCCAGCCGCAGTCGCCGCACCGGAAGCTCTCGTTCACCCGCGCGGCCCGGCCGGACCGCGACGAGCCGGACTTCGAACGTGCTGGGGAAGAGCTGGGGGCCGTCATGCAGCCAGCCTCGCAGCCGGTACCGACAGTTGAGGTGACGCGGTCCCGGTCGCCCGTCCGTGTCGGTGAAGTGCCGCCGCGCGGGACCCGTCGCCGACATCGCGGGCCCGGTGGCAATCACCTGTCCACCGCGCAGACAGCCGACGAAGACGGGCACTACTGTTTGCGGAGTTCGCCGCGTAAGCAGGAATGTGCAATCTCAGGGTCGACACGACAGGGTCCACAGGATAAGGAGAGTGACCGCGTCACCATGCGTCTCGGGATGATTGGTTTCGGTGGGATCGCCCAGGGCGCCCACCTCGGGGGCTGGCAGGCGCGGCGGCGCGCGGGCAAGTCGGTCGAGCTCACGATCTACGACATCGACCCGGCCAAACGCGAGCAGGCCCGGTCGATGAACGTCGGAACGGTCGTCGAGACGCTGGAGGAACTGCTCGATGCGGTCGACGTCGTCGACATCTGCACCCCCAGCGACACCCATGCCGACCTGGTGCGGACCGCCGCTCGCGCGGGCAAGCAGATCCTGAGCGAGAAGCCCCTGGCGATGACGGTGGACGACGCTGCCGACGCCGCACGCGTCTGCCGCGACGCCGGGGTCACCCTGCACGTCGGTCACGTGGTCCGCTTCATCGGCCAGTACTCCGCCGCACACGACGCGCTGCTCGCCGGCCACATCGGCGAGCCGTCCGTGCTCCGGTTCCGGCGCGCCGGCGCACAACCGTCGTCGAACGCGTGGATGGAGATCGAGGCGCGCTCGGGCGGCGTCGTGCTCGACCTGATGATCCACGACGTCGACCAGGCTCGCTGGTTCGCCGGCGATGTCGTCCGGGTCTTCGCCACCAGCGCCAAGCCCGGCCGCGGCGGCATCAACACCCACGCGCTCGCGATCCTCACTCATGCCGGCGGCGCCATCACGCATCTGACTGCGTCGTGGGGGATGGCGGCAGGCTTCGAGACGTCCTACGAGATCGCCGGGACCGGCGGCCTGGTGTCCTACGACTCGCGCGACCGGGTGGCCGTCCACGCCGACAAGCCCGAACTCCTCGAGCGCACCGAGATCATCCCGGTGGCGCTCGGCGACAGCCCGTTCGCCACCGAACTGAACGAGTTCGCCGACGCGATCGAGGGCGGCCCGACCGCCCGCGTGACACCGGGCGACGCGATCGCCGCCGTCGCGATCGCCAACGCGATCCGTCGCTCGATCGCGAGCGGGCAATCCGAGGAACCCGAACCCGTTCCCGACGATCTCGCCTCCGAGACGGCGTCCGCCGGCTCGAAGGCCGCTACCGGAACCTGGATGTGAGCACGCTGATGACTGCTTCCCCGACCACTTCTTCTGCTGCCTCGTCTGCCACCACCTCGCCGACTGCTCCGCTGCGTATCGGGATCATGTCGTTCGCCCATGTCCACACACCCGGCTTCGTGGCGTTGCTGAGCTCGATGGGCTGCCAGCTCGTCGGTGCCGACAGCGATGCCGAACGCGCCAAGGCGAGCGCCGAGCGCTACGGCATCGAGGTCGTCGAGGACTACGCCACCCTGCTCGACCGCGAGCTCGACGGTGTCGTCATCTGCGCCGAGAACGTCTTCCACCGTGAGCTGACCGAGCTCGCCGCGGCGGCCGGTGTGTACGTCCTCACCGAGAAACCGATCGCGACGACCATCGCCGACGCCCGCGCCATGATCGCGGCCTGCGACAAGGCCGGCGTGGGTCTCATGACGGCCTTCCCGATGCGATGGTCGCCGCCGATGGCGCGGCTCGTCAGCATGGCGAAGGGCGGGCGGCTCGGCCAGGTCGTCGCGATGTCGGGCACCAACCCGGGCACGTGCCCAGGTGGATGGTTCACGCAGCCCGAACTCTCCGGCGGCGGATCGGTGGTCGACCACACCGTGCACGTCGGTGACCTGATGTGCGAGATCACCGGCGCCGTGCCGGTCTCGGTGTACGCGCAGACGAATGCGCTGATCACGCCCGAGTTCGGGATCGAGACCGGCGGTCTCATCTCGATCACGTTCTCCGACCAGACGATCGGCACCATCGACGCCTCCTGGAGCCGGCTGCCGACCTACCCCACCTGGGGTGGGGTGACCCTCGAAGTCGTCGGGACCGACGGTGTCGTCGCCGTCGACGCCTTCGCCGACCGGGCCAGCCTGTACTCGCAGAAGGCGAGCTGGCTCAACTTCGGCGCGGACCCGAACCGCAGCATGGTGGCCGAATTCCTCAGCTCCGTCAGGGAGAAGCGGATGCCCACCCCGAGCGGGACCGACGGTCTGAATGCGAGCGCGATCGCGGTGGCCGCGTACAAGTCGGCGGCGACGCACACGAAGGTCGCGGCGTTCGAGGACTGAGCACGCGTCGGCGGACGGCAGCGGTGGGCGGTGTCCCGCTCAGAAGTCCTTGCTCCACAGGTTGATCGCGTAGTCCACGCCGGTACCGGCGTGCTCGGCGACGACGCGTTCGGCGACGACCGCGGGGAACTCGATCCGCACGACGGCCTCGAAGTCCGCGCGGGTGTCGAACTGCCAGCGCATGTCCAGCGGCGTGCGGGTCCAGCCGTGCCCGGAGAAATAGGCCTCGACGACGCGGGCCTTGATCGAGGGATACGCCGAGCGGAACCACCGGGAGAACGTCGACCGGCTCACGTCGTTGTCGATGATGAACGCCGTGCCGCCACGGCGCATCACCCGGTCGAGCTCGGCCAGCCCGGGTTCGGTGCCGGGACCGAAGAAATACGCCCAGCGGGCATGCGCGACGTCGACCGAGGCCGCGTCGACCGGCAGTGCGGACGCGACCCCAGCGCGCACCTCGACGTCGGCCAGTCCGGCGCACCGGCGTCGGGCGAGCGCGATGAGGTCGGCGTGCGGCTCGACGCCGATGACCCGGGTGGCCGATTCGGCGAAGCCGGGCAGGTGAAAGCCCGTTCCACAGCCGATGTCGAGGACGGTTGCGCCGGACCAGTCGTGGCGTTCGCGCATGGCGCGCTCGAGCACCCCGTCGGGATCGACACCGCGGTTCTCGATCTCGTAGACGTCGGGATGCTTCCAGATGTTCGGGGAGGGGATCGCGCCGCGGACCGTGCGGGGCATCAGGCCGGCTTCGGGCCAGACGCGGTGCGCTCGGCGAGAACCGTGGCGGGATGCCCGGCGATCTGGTGCACGGCGCGTGGGTGGTCGGCGATGCGGCTCGCGCACGCGGCCGCCACCTCGTTGTAGGCCGCCTCGCCGAGCAACGCGACCAGTTCGTCCCGGCTGGACAGGTAAACCGGCTCCGAGCCGATGTGGGCGTCGCTGTTCCCCGAGCAGTACCAGTCCAGGTCGTGCCCGCCCGGACCCCAGCCGCGGCGCTCGTACTCGGTGATCGTCACCTCGGTGTAGGTCGACCCGTCGGTGCGCTCGACCTCCCGGAACTGCCGACGGATCGGCAGCTGCCAGCAGACGTCGGGCTTCGTGTCCACGATCGACGTGCCGGTGGCCAATGCGTAACCGTGCAAGGCGCATCCGGGGCCGCCGCTGAATCCGGGCCGGTTGAGGAAGATGCAGCCGCCGTCGACGACACGGGTCTTGCGCGAGCCCTCGTCGTCGACCTCGCTGATGCCGTCCTTGCCGGGCTTCCGGTACTGCCACTGCGCGGCGGAGAGCTTGCGGGCCACCTTCGCGACCCGCTTCTCGTCGTCGGCGTCGGAGTAATGCGCGCCGAGGGTGCAGCATCCGTCGTCGGGCCGCTCGGCGTAGATGCCGGGGCACTTGCCGGATCCGAACAGGCAGCTCCACCGCGATGTCAGCCAGGTGAGATCGGCGCGGATGACCTGTTCGGGGTCGGCCGGATCGACGAACTCGACCCAGGCACGGGGGAAATCGGGCGGAACCTCGGGCACCTGCCCACCCTACGGCCTGGCCACGCCGTCGATCGTTGCGGTTGCATTCCCGTCGGGCCTTCCCATTGGGCACTACCGTGGGGCGGGTGCAGCGACCGGTGTCCCTCGCCTGTGACGGCGGTCAGTCCGGGCTGCGCGTGATTGCTTTCACGGCCGACGCCGAAGGACGTCCGTTGGTCGAGGCGCAGGCCGCCGTCGACGGGTTCTCCTGGGCACGCGGGGGCGATCCGGTCGCCCAGCAGGCCGACCGGGTGATCGCGGCATGGCGTGCCGTCGGCGCCCCGGCGGCCGTGAACGTCCTCGCCATCGGGCTGTCGGCCGGTGGATCCTTCTCCGCCGACCGGGTCCGGCTCTGCGGGATCCTGGGTGAATCCCTGCCGGTGAACGAGATCCGCAGCACCGGCGACGACGTCGTCACCCACCTCGGCGCGCTCTCCGGTGCATCGGGCGTCGCCCTGGCCGCGGGTACCGGGACGCTGTGCCTGGCGATCGGGCCTGCCGGCGAGCGCCGCAACGTCGACGGCCTCGGCTACCTGTTCGGCGATGAGGGCGGCGGCTTCTGGATCGGTCGCGCCGGAATCCGTGCCGCGGTCCGCGCAGCCGAGGGCCGCGGGCCCCGCACCGTCCTGCAGGACGCGCTGCGGTCGGTGGTCGGGCCGCTGCCGTCCTCGGTCAAGCACCTGTACGGGTCGCCGACGCTGGTGGCCGACGTCGCCGCCTTCGCCGCTGCCGTGGGCGGAGCGGCCGACGACGGCGACGACGTCGCGGCCTGGATCTGCCGGGCCGCTGCCGACGGGCTGGTCGGTGACGTCTCGGCCGCACTGGACTTCCTGGCCGGCGACGACGGCGTGCTGCCTCGATCCGTCGCGCAGGTCAGCGTCGGCGGCGGAGTCCTCCGGGCCGGGGGTGTGGTGCGGGCCGCGTTCGCGGACCTGATGGCTCGCCGCCATCCCGACGTCGCCCTGCGCGAGCCCGCCGGGGACGCCAGCCGGGGCGCGGTGCTGCTCGCCGGCACGACCCGGTTCGTCCACCACGACATGGCCGTGACGTGGCGGCGCGGCCCCGGGATCGTGGCCAAGGGGAGTCCCGATCAGGTCGGAGGGTGACGGCGGACGCGCCATCGGCTCGTACGCTGGGTCGGTGACATCCACAGTGCCGGCACCGTCCGCGACGGCCGGCGCGACCGCGTCGGCGGCCATCCCGACCCGGCCACGCATCTCGCTCTCGACGTCGTCGACCTATCCCGAGCCCACCGAGTACGCGTTCGAGATGGCAGCGAAGCTCGGGTTCGACGGCGTCGAGGTGATGGTCATCACCGACGCGACGAGCCAGGACGCGCACGCGCTGGCCGATCTGTCGAAGGCCTACGACATGCCGATCGTGTCCATCCACGCGCCGTGCCTGATCGTCACGCAGTTCGTCTGGGGCGGCGACCCCGAGGTCAAGCTGCGGCGCAGCGTCGACATGGCCCGCGACCTCGGATCCGAGATCGTCGTCGTTCACCCGCCGTTCCGCTGGCAGCGTGAGTACGCGCTGGGCTTCGGCGATCTCGTCGCCGAACTGTCCGCGCGCGGCGACGTGAAAGTCGCCGTGGAGAACATGTTCCCCTGGTGGGTGCCCGGCCGCCGGGTGGCGGCGTACGCACCGCACTGGGATCCGCGCGAGCAGGACTGGGCCGACGTCACCCTCGACGTCAGCCACTGCGCGGCCGCCGGCGTGGACTGCATGGACATGGCGTCCGACCTCGGCTGCCGGCTCCGGCACCTGCACCTGACCGACGGCTCGGGCTCGGCGCGCGACGAGCACCTCGTGCCCGGCCGCGGGCGCCAGCCGGTGGGCGGGCTCGTCAGCAAGCTCGCGGCCATCGGCTTCGACGGGCACTACATCCTCGAGATCAACACCCGCAAGGCCGGTGACCGGGCCGCCCGCGAGGTCGATCTGGCCGAGTCGATGGGATTCCTGCGGGCGCGCCTGCTCGACTCGGGCCGGTTCGCGCTGGCCGGGACGTCCGACGGCCGGCTCGACCTCGCCGTCCGGGCTTCGGCGCAGGGCTAGCCTGAGCGCCATGTTGCGCAACGCCGTGCTCGCCATCGTGGCGGGCGACACCGTGAAGAGCCTGGTGACGGGCATGCCGATCTCGTCCGGCATCGTCCGTCGGTTCGTCGCGGGTGAGACGGTCGCCGATGTCGTCGCCACCGCCGGCGCCCTCGCCGACGTCGGGCTGCACGCGACGATCGACTTCCTGGGTGAGGACATCACCGACGTGGGCCAGGCGGAGAAGACCCGCGACGCTTATCTCGAGCTGCTGGCGGCACTGCACACCACGCAGCGGGGTGGCCATGCCCTCAGCGCGACGACCGAGGTGTCGATCAAGCTGTCGGCGCTCGGGCAGGGTCTCGGCAGCAACGGCGAGACGATCGCGCTCGCCAACGCACGTGCCATCGCGGCCGCCGCGACCGAGGCCGGCACGACGGTCACCGTCGACGCCGAGGATCACACCACCATCGATTCGATGCTGGGCATCATCGCCGCGCTACGCGAGGACTATCCACGGACCGGGGCGGTTGTTCAGGCGGGGTTGCGCCGGACCGAGCAGGACTGTCAGATGCTCGCCGTGGCCGGGTCGCGGGTCCGGTTGTGCAAGGGCGCGTACCGGGAACCGGTGGAGGTGGCCTACACGAAGAAGAGCGACATCGACCGCTCCTACGTCCGGTGCATGAAGATTCTCTTGGCCGGTAAGGGATTCCCGATGCTCGCCACGCACGACCCCCGGCTGATCGAGATCACGGCAGCGCTCGCGGCACGCTACGACCGCGCGCCCGGTTCGTTCGAGTACCAGATGCTCCACGGTGTGCGGCCGGACGAACAGAAACGGCTCGCCGCGCGCGGTGAGACCGTCCGGGTGTACGTGCCGTTCGGGGACCAGTGGTACGGCTACCTGATGCGCCGGTTGGCGGAGAAGCCGGCCAACACCGCGGTGTTCCTGCGGTCCCTGGTGACAAAGAAGTGAAGCGGGCCGAAGTGAAGCGGGCAGAAATGAGGTGTCGGGCATGAGCGTCGCGATTCTCGGTGCCGGGGTGATGGGGGAGTCGCTGCTGTCCGGGCTGCTCCGCTCGGGTTATCAGCCTGCTGACCTGATGGTGTCGAGCCGGCGGTCCGAGCGGGCGCTCGAGCTGACCGAGCGCTACGGCGTCGAGGCCGTCTCCAACGCCGAGGCGGCCAAGCGGGCCGACACATTGGTGCTGTGCGTGAAGCCGCAGGACGTGGCCGGTCTGCTCGACACCATCGCGCCGCTGATGAATCCCGCGCAGCTCGTCGTGTCTCTCGCGGCCGGTGTCACCACCGCCGCGATCGAGCGGCGGCTCCCCGAAGGACTGCCCGTGGTGCGGGTGATGACCAACACCCCCGCGCTGGTCGACGAGGGAATGGCTGCGATCTCCGGCGGGTCGAGTGCCCGTGAGGAGCACATGCAGATCGCGACTGCCCTGATGAGCCCCACCGGGCGGGTGATCCGCGTCCCGGAGAAGCAGCAGGATGCGGTCACGGCGGTCTCGGGTTCCGGGCCGGCGTACCTGTTCTTCGTGGTCGAGGCGATGATCGAGGCGGGTGTGCATCTGGGCCTGCCGCGCTCGACCGCGACCGAACTGGTCGTGCAGACGGTGGTCGGCTCGGCGAAGCTGCTGCGCGAGACCGGCGAGCACCCGACCGTCCTCCGCGAGCAGGTCACGTCCCCGGGCGGGACGACCGCGGCGGCCATCCGCCAACTCGAGGACCACGCCGTGCGCGCAGCCTTCCTGACCGCGCTCGAAGCAGCCCGGGACCGCTCCCGCGAGCTCGCCGACGGGTGAGGTCGGCGCCTTCCTCGGGCGAATCGTGTAGAAGGAGTGAATTGCGCACCGCACCGCAAACGCTGTCGGCCAGGGAGTAGCACCGATGTCTGATACGTGGATCAACCGAAATAGGGAACGCGTCGACATCGAGGACGGCTCGCGATCCGTGTTGTCGGGGCCCGAACATTAGCCACATGTCTGCGAGCCGCCCGCTGCGACGACTCGTCCTTCTTCACTCGTCCGACGAGCTCTACGGCGCCGATCGCATGCTGCTCGAGATGCTCGGCTCCATCGCCGCGGACGTCGAGGTCGAGGTGTGGGTGCCGAACGATCTCGCCCATCCGCCGGACGATCGGTCGCTCTGCCAGGAGCTGACACGGCGCGGCGTGAGGGTCCGGCACGTCGGCCTGCCGATCCTTCGACGCGCCTACGGCACTCCGCGCGGGGTGGCCGCGCTACTCGCCAGATCGGGCCGGCTCGTCCGGGACCTGCGTAGAGCCAGGCCGAGTGCGGTGTACTGCACGACCAGCGCAGCATTCCTGTGCGCCCCACTTGCGCGCCTCGCGGGCGTCCGGCGCGTGATCGGGCACGTCCAGGAGATCTGGTCGTCCAACGACGGAAGGATTCTCAGCGGCCCGGCCCGCGCGTGCGACACGCTGCTGTGCATCTCCGAGGCAGTGGCCGCGTCGCTACCGGCCGGCCTGAGACGGCGAACGGTGGTGGTGCCGAACGGAACCCTCGAGCCCGCTCGCGTCACGTCGCTGGAGGGCCGCAGTGGCCCACTTCGGTTCCTCGTGGCCAGCCGGTGGAACGGGTGGAAGGGTCATCGGACTCTGCTCGAGGCCTGGGACAGCGCCGGTGCACCCGGGCACCTTGTCGTGCTCGGCGGGCCGCCCCTCAGCGGTGAGTCTGTCGACGTCACGGCGCTCGTTGCCGGGCTCGCCGACCCGGGATCGGTCTCGGTGGTCGGCGAGGTGGTGGATTCGTCGACGGCTTACGAAGAGGCCGACGTGGTGGTCGTCCCGTCCGATCAGCCCGAGCCGTTCGGTCTGATCGCCATCGAGGCGTTCGCCCGCGGTCGGCCGGTGATAGCCAGCGCGGCCGGCGGGCTGCTCGAGATCGTGACGCCGGGCGAGGACGGCTGGTTCTTCCCGCCGAAGGATGCTCCGGCGCTCGCAAAGCTGTTGTCGTCGTTGACCCGCGACGAGGTCCGGACGGCGGCGCTGGCGGCACGCCGGACCTTCGACGAGCGTTTCACTGCCGAACGGTTCGCCGAGGCGTGGCGCAAGGCCGTCTTCACCGACCGGGCCGGCTGAGCTCGGCCACCCGGACGCCGACCCGAGGTCAGGGCGCGGCGATCGGCGCCGTGACCGCGTTCGTCAGCCGAATCAGATCGACCGGTGCGAGACCGATGTCGAAGCCGCGCCGCCCACCGGAAACGTGCATCGTCGAGAGCAGCAGCGCGGTCTCGTCGATGAGTGTCGGGAGTCGCCGGCGTTGGCCGAGCGGGCTGATGCCGCCCCGAACGTAGCCGGTGCTGCGCTCGGCAACCGCCGGGTCGGCCATCACCGCGCTCTTGTTGCCGGTCGCGGACGCCAGCGCCTTCAGGTCGAGCGAGCCCTGCACCGGGACCACCGCCACAACCAGGTCACCGGCTCGGCCGACGGCCACCAGGAGGGTCTTGAACACCTCGTCCGGTGACAGTCCGAGCGCTTCGGCGGCCTCGAGGCCGAACGAGGCGGCGTGCTCGTCGTGGTCGTAGTGGTGCTCGGTGAATGCGATCCCGGCGGCCCGCATCGCCACCACCGCAGGCGTCGCACCGCCGGGCGTGTGCACACGCTTGCTCATGCCGGCATCCTCTCAACTTGTCGATGCCTGGTGTGCTCGACGGCTCACCGCAGGCCCATCAAGGTCCGCGCCAGCTCTACCCGGCCCGCCGCCATCGCCGACGCCCGGTCGGCGCCCTCGCGCAGGATGCGGGCGAGGCCGATCTCGTCCGCGGCCAGCTCCAGGTAGCGCGCCTGCACCGGCGCGAGCGTGGCGACCACCGCGTCCGCGACCGCGGTCTTGAGCTCCGCCGCGCCGTGCAGGCCGGCCGCCAGCCCGGCGATGTCCGGCTCGCCCGTGCAGGCGCCGAGGATCTCGAGGAGGTTGGCGACGCCGGGACGCGAGTCGGGGTCGTAGGCGAGGTCGGGATCGGGGTCGGTGAGTGCCCGTTTCACCTTACGGACGACGACATCCGGGCCGTCGAGCATCCGGATCACCCCGGGCGCGTCGTCCGGGGAGTCCTTGCTCATCTTGTCCGCCGGCTCGGCCAGGTCCATCACCCGGGCAGCCACGGCGGCCGGCAGCATCTCCGGGACGACGAATGCGGGTCCGTAGGTGGCGTTGAACCGCGTCGCTACAGCTCGGGTCAGTTCGAGGTGCTGACGCTGGTCGTCGCCGACCGGCACGTGCGTCGTGCCGTAGGCGAGGATGTCCGCGGCCATCAGCACCGGATAGGTGAACAACGAGGCCCGGGTCCCCGGCTGCTGACGGCCTTTCTCCTTGTACTGGATCATCCGCCCGAGTTCACCGGTCGTGGCGACACACTCGAGCAGGTAGGCGAGTCCGGTGTGCGCGGACACGTCGCTCTGCCGGAAGACGACCGACACCGACGGGTCGATCCCGCTGGCCAGGTAGAGCAATGCGACCTCGCGTGTCAGCGCACGAAGACGTGCTGGATCTCCCGGGACCGTAAGCGCGTGCAGATCGACGACCGGGAACAGGCAGGTGGTGTCGTGCCGGTGGACGCTGAACCGGCGCAGGGCTCCGAGGTAGTTGCCGAGGGTCAGATGGCCGGTCGGTTTGATGCCGGAGAGGATCACGCCGGCGTTGACGGCTGGGGTGGCTGGATCCGTGCGGGTGGAGGTGAGAAGGGCCATGGCCGGGTGCTCCGATGTGGACGGAGCCGCCGCGCAGGCGAATGACCGGAAAACATCGATCAGCCGCCGTGGCGGCGGCTGATCGATGGGACAGGTGATCACGGGCCGCCTAGGCGGCCCACCACGCAGTCGTTCGCGAAGTCGTGATCACGCACGCCAGGATAGACCCGTGAGCGACTCCCGGCGAGATCCGTCAGCACCGTCCGAGGTCACCATCCGTCCGGCGATCGCCGAGGACTGGAGGCACTACCGCGGCATCCGGCTCCAGGCGCTCTCGAGCGCGCCGACGGCCTTCGGGTCGACATACGCCGGCGAGATCGGCCGCACCGAGGAGTTCTGGCGCGGACGCGCGAGCAATCCGCGCTCGCTGCTCGCCTTCGCCGACGGCGTCGCCGTCGGCATCGCCGTCGGATTCGACGATCCGGACGAGCCGGCCGGATCCCGGTCGCTGGTGTCGATGTTCGTCGCGTCTGCGTATCGCGGTACCGGCCTGTCGATGCGTCTGATCGACGCGGTGGCGGCCGGGGCTCGCGACGACGGTAGGTCGGAGCTCGTGCTGTGGGTCACCGACGGCAACACCGCGGCCCGGAAACGCTATGAGCACAGCGGATTCGTCGCGACGGGTCACCTGCAGCCGCTGCCGCACGACCCGGGCGTGATGGAGCACCGGATGGCACTCGACCTCTCCGGTACCCGAATCCTGACGGTCGGGATCGACGTCGGCGGGACGACGATCAAGGCCGCCCTGGTCGACACCGCCGCGCCTTCGTTCGTCCTGGCGCGAGCAGTCGCCCCGTCGCCCGAGCCGGGCCCCGCCGCCGGCGGTGCCGTCCTCGCCGCCGCGGCGGCGCTCGTCGACGAACTGCGCCGGCAGGCAGCCGACCTCGGGCTGCCCGCGCCGGCCGCGGTCGGCATCGCGGTACCGGGCATCATCGACGAGCCGGCCGGGGTGGCGGTCTTCGCGTCGGCGTTCGGCTGGTCGGACGAGCCGGTGCGCGACGAGCTGGCCGGCCGCACGGGCCTCCCGGTCGCGTTCGGCCACGATGTGCGAAGTGCCGGCCTGGCCGAGTGGCGGATCGGCGCCGGCCGCGGCAGCGAGAACGTCATCGTCGTCGCGCTCGGCACCGGTATCGGCTCGGCCGTCGTGGTGGACGGCCGGCTGCTCACCGCCGGCGGGTACGCCGGTCAGCTCGGGCACATCGTCGTCCGGCCGGACGGCCCGCTGTGCGGCTGCGGCCAGCGCGGCTGCGTCGGCATGCTGGCGTCGGCCCGGGCAATTCACCAGCGGTACGCGGCCGCCTCCGGCCGTGCCGTCACCGAGGTCGACGGTGCGCGCGAGGTCGCGGCGCTCGTGGCCGCCGGCGACCCCGTCGCCCTCGGCGTGTGGGCCGATGCGATCGCCGATCTGGTCGACATGCTCGTCGCGGTCATCACGGTGCTCGGGCCGCGCCGACTCGTCCTCGCGGGCGGTCCGAGCGACGCGGGGGAGCTGCTGGTCGCGCCGGTCCGCGATCGGCTGGCAGCCGCGCTGACCTTCCAGCGTCGTCCGGAGGTCGTGGTGGCCGAGCTCGGCTCGGACGCGGGCGTCCTCGGCTCCGCCCTGGCGGCCGCCGACGTGGCCGGTCGTCGCGTGCGCCCGGCACCGGTGCTGTGACGCGTGCCTAAGCTGGCCAGCATGTCCGGGCGCCCGCGGTTGTACTTCTCCGATGCGCTCCTCGCGTACGACTTCGGGCCGGGCCATCCGATGGCACCGCACCGCGTCCGGCTGACGCTCGATCTGGCCGCCGAGCTCGGCGTCCTCGACCAGCTCGACGTCGTCGAACCGTCGGTACCGTCCGAGCAGCTGCTGCTCGGTGTGCACAGCCCGCGTTACATCGCCGCGGTTCAGGCGGCCAGCGCGGATCCGAGTGCGGCCGACGAGCGCTTCGGGCTCGGCACCCCGGACAACCCGGCCTTCCACGGCATGCACGAATCGAGCCTGGCGATCGCGTCCGCGAGCGTGGACGGCGCGCTGGCGATCCACCGGGGCGACACACTGCACGCGCTCAACCTGATGGGCGGCCTGCACCACGCGATGCCCTCGCACGCCAGCGGATTCTGCATCTACAACGACGCCGCGCTGGCGATCCGCGCACTGCTCGACGCGGGCGAGCAGCGCGTTGCCTACGTCGACACCGATGCCCACCACGGCGACGGTGTGGAGGCCGTCTTCGCCGACGATCCGCGGGTCCTGACCATCAGCCTGCACGAGTCGCCGGCGACGCTGTTCCCTGGCACCGGCCGGATCGGTGACGTCGGCGGTCCGGCGGCGCTCGGCTCGGCCGTCAACGTCCCGCTGCCGGCCGGGACGGGGGACGCGGCCTGGTGGCGCGCGTTTCGCGCGGTCGTGCCCCCGCTGGTCCGGTCGTTCGCCCCGACGGTCTTCGTCACCCAGCACGGTGCCGACGGTCACGGCCTGGATCCGCTGACCCACTTCGACCTCTCGGTCGACGTGCAACGCGCGGCCGCCGTCGTCCTGCACGACCTGGCGCACGAGGTCGCCGGCGGCCGCTGGCTCGTTCTCGGCGGCGGCGGCTACGCCACCGTCGACGTGGTGCCGCGGGCCTGGACCCATCTCGTCGCCATCGCGTCCGGGCACCCGGTGGCGCCGCAGACCGCGACGCCCGAGCGCTGGCGGCAGCGGATCAGCGACGAATTCGGCCGCGCCGCCCCGTTGGCGATGACCGACGGACGTCAGGATGTCATCGACTCGGCGGCGGCCTTCAGCGACGCCTACGATCCGTCCGATCCGGTCGACCAGACGATCCTGCGGGTCCAGCATGCGGTGTTCCCGTATCACGGGATACCGGTCGATTGGTGACGGCGCGCCGTCAGGGGGACAATTGGTGCGACCGCGCTTTCCCGCCAGCCACTCGAACCACTACTCTCCCTCCAGTGCTCGCGTTTGATGGTCGGTGGGGAAGCTGACCGCGCACGCATTGGGAATCCGGTGAATCATGGCGATCGACAAGACCTCGCGAGCCGACGGCAGCGCAGCTGACAGTCGACCACTGTCCGAGGTGAAGCTCCTGACGGTGGCCGAGGTGGCCGCCGCGATGCGTGTGTCGAAGATGACCGTCTACCGGCTCGTGCATGCCGGTGAGCTGCCCGCGGTTCGGGTCGGTCGCTCGTACCGCGTGAGCGAACAGGCCGTCCACGACTACCTGCGTGACTCCTACGTCCAGGCGATGTGAGGTGCGGCGCGACCTCGGGTAGGGTGGGCGGTCACCGTCATCGAAAGGCATCAGTGTGGGTTCAGTCATCAAGAAGCGACGCAAGCGCATGGCCAAGAAGAAGCACCGCAAGCTGCTCAAGCGCACTCGTGTCGCTCGCCGTCGTCTCGGCAAGTAGGTCCTGAGTCGATCGTTCGACTGAGTCGATTGTTCGAACGTGCTGAGCCCCCTGCCTCCGGGTATGGGGGCTTCGTGCTGTCCGGCCAGGCCGACCCGGCCAGGCCGACGCCGTCCGCGCGGCGAGCTCGGGGGAGATCGGCTCCGACTCCATCGGGCCGGGGTCGGTGCGCTCCTCGGCGCTGTCGTTCAGCAGCGCGCGGTCGCCGACCACCCGTACTCCCGACGCGATGGTGCTGATGGCACGCGACGCCTGGGAACTGGTCGACCTGGCTGCGGCGGCCAACCTGGTCCTGATGGTGGGCGAGACGTTCCACTTCACGTCGGTGGCGCAGCGGGTTCGTGACGTCATCACATCGGGCCGGCTCGGCGACCTCGTCCAGGCGGTAGGAACGTTCGACTCCCACACCGCCGGGCTGTTCGCGGGGGCGACGGCGTTGCCGGACGGGCGTGGTGGTGGCTATGCCGACCCGGCGCTGGCCGGTGGCGGGCAGGGGCACACCCAGGTGTCGCCACCTGGCCGGGTTGGTGCTGTGGAGCTGTGGCGAGTCGGTAGACGGCGTCTTCGCCTATCTCGACCGACGCGGCCTGCAGGTGGATCTGGTCGATGCGATCGTCGCCAGACTGTCCGGCGGAGGATCGCTCAGCCTGTCCGCCACCGGCACGATGCCGTCGGGCCACCCGCCACGCAATCGCCTGGAGTACTACGGCACAAGGGGATTTCTCGTGCACGACCTCGCCGCCTCGACCGCCTCGATCGGCCTGGCGGACCAAGCCGGTCGAGGAGTTCGGGCTCGAGCCCGGCGAGGCGACGTACCCTCTGGAGGCACCGGCCCGGCAGTTCGCCGACCTGATCAACGGGGAGGAGGTCGAGAACCTCGCCCCCGGAGAATCCGCGGCGCGTGCCGTCGAACTCCTCGACGCCGCCTACCGATCGGCGGCCGACGGCCGGGTCACCGTCGTCGAACCCCGTCCAGCGAGCTAAGGAATCCCATGCAGGCACTTGTGTATACGGCACCGTTGGAGCTGAAGGTGCTGTCGGTCGATCCGCCCGTGCCGACGCCCGACCAGACGGTGATCCGGGTCGCCGCGGCGGGCATCTGCGGTTCTGAGATCGAGGGCTTCGTCAACCGCAGCCCGTTCCGGGTACCGCCGTTGATCATGGGCCACGAGTTCTCCGGCTATGCGCCGGACGGGACGCTCGTCACCGTCAACCCGCTGGTGAACTGCGGCGTCTGCGATATGTGCGTGCGGGGCATGCCGAACGTCTGCCGGGTACGCCAGATCCTGGGCATCCAGCAGCCCGGCGGGTTCGCCGAGCTGGTCGCGGTGCCGACCCGGTGCGTGGTGCCGTTGCCGGCCGGGACGAGTGCTGTGCAAGGGGCGTTCGTCGAGCCGGTGGCCAACGGCGTCCATGCCCTGCGGCTCATCCGTGAGCACGACCCGCTGCCGAGACGGATCGGCGTGATCGGCGTCGGCCCACTCGGCTACGCGGTGCTCGCCGCCGCACAGGCCGGTGGGACGCCGCTGCTCGCGGCCGCCGACGGCTATGCGCCGAGGCGTGCGTGGGCGGAGCGGCTCGGGATCGCCGAGGTCGGTGATCGTCTGACCGGCGAGTTCGACGCAGTCGTCGACACCGTCGGCACCGCGGGGACGCGCGCCGAGAGCGTGGCGCTCGTGCGTCCGGGCGGCACCGCCGTGTGGATGGGTCTGCACGGACCGGAGGACTCGGTCGACGGGCAGGCGATGATCCGCACCGAGAAGCGGATCATCACCAGCTTCTGCTACTCACCAGCGGACTACGCCGCGGCGACCTACGTCGTCGGCGGCCTCGACGACGCCTGGGGTGAGTCGGTGTCGCTGGCCGACGGCGTCGAGGCCTTCACGGCGCTGACCAGGGGCCCGGTCGAATCGTTGAAGACGTTCCTGCTGCCCTAGCCCGGTATCAGCTGTCGAATACGTGGTCACCCCACCGGGCGCAGCACACGTCGTCGGCGGTGGCGATGAGGAGCACCCAGGACGCGTTGTCGACGGCGTGGTCATGGGCGAAAGCGCCGTCGACGTTGACCGCGACCAGCGGCACGGCCGCACGGATCAGACCGCCGTGGGACACGAGGATGTGCACCTGGCCGGGAGTCGAGCCCTCGACCAGCGCCCGGAGGAACGGCGAGAACCGCTCGTCGACGTCGCGATAGCTCTCCCCACCGGGGAGCCGCCGCTGCATCTGCGCGCCGAGGAGCCAGTCGAGCACGAGAGTGTCGTACGCGTGCCAGTGCATCGCGTCGTCGGTGCCTTCGAACTCGCCGACGTCGAACTCGGCCAGCGCGGCGTCGGCGGGCAGGAGCGGCGTCCCCAGCCGGTTGGCCAGGATCTGCGCGGTCTCGCGCGCCCGCAGCACCGGGCTGGTGTGCAGGGAATCCGGCGGCCTGCCCTCGAGTTCGGTCGTCAGCCGCTCAGCCAGCACCGCGGCCTGTGCTCGGCCGCGCGCCGTGAGCGGGTAACCCTGCGTGCCGTTCGCGAAGCAGTGGGCCACGTTCGCCTCGCTCTCGCCGTGCCGCACGAGGTAGAGGCGGACAGGGTCGTTCACCACGTCAGTCACGCTTCGCGGACGACATCGGCCGCCGCCTTGTCCGTCCGCAACCCCTGGTAGGACGGATGTCGCAGCCGACCCGAGTCCGTCCACTCGCCGAACGCCACCTGCACGACCAGCAACGGCTCCACCCAGGTGGCCGTCGGCTCACGAGGCGGATCGACGAACGGCGGCGTCGGCCGCGCGAGGGCGGCCAAGCGCCCGTGCAGGTCGATCAGAGTCGCGGCCGTGAAGCCCGTCCCGACCTTGCCCGCATACCGCAGCTCGCCGCCGTCGACGTACCCGATCAGCAGCGCGCCCAGCCCGACGCGCGACCCGGCCGGCGCGGTGAACCCGCCGACGACGAACTCCTGCCCGCGGATGCGCTTCATCTTCAGCCACTGCCCGCACCGCCCGCTGCGGTGGATCGCGTCCGCCCGCTTGGCGATGATGCCCTCCCAGTCCAGTCGTTCCGCCTCGGCGTAGAGGCCCAGACCGTCGGCTTCGGTGTGCTCGCAGTAGACGAGCGCGTCCGACCAGTCGGCGAGGTCGGCGAGCTGTGCCTTGCGTTCGAGCTGGCGGAGCCCGCGGGTGTCGCGCCCGTCGAAGCGCAGCAGGTCGAAGACGTAGAACCAGACGGGCACGCCGGTCGCGATGATCTCGTTCAGATCGGTGACGTGGATCCGCTGCTGCAGTTGGGAAAAGCTGGTCCGGTCCCCGTCGAAGGCGACGATCTCGCCGTCGATCACGAACTCCGCTCCGGCGACCTGATCGTCGAGTGCTGCGACGATCTCGGGGTAGCTGGCGGAGACGTCGTTGCGGTTCCGCGAGTAGAGGCGGGTTCGGCCGTGTTCGCGGATCGCCAGCGTGCGCACGCCGTCGAGCTTGCGTTCGAAGATCCAGTCCGGGTCGGAGAAGCGTCTTGTCGTCGGCGTCGCCAGCTGTGGATCGACCCACAGCGACGAGACGGCCTCAGCCGGGTCGGATCCCACCATGACGGCGAGCGTGCCCGACCCGACGACGATCCGCCAGGCGGCGCCGGCTCCGCCTTAGATGCTGACGATCAGGCCGACCGCGAAGGCGAGGTAGAACATGCCCGCGCCGGCGAGCCGTCGGGCGGTGACGCGGTTGGTGTGGAACAGCCAGAGCAGGTATCCCATCGACGCGATCGTGGCCACCCCGGCAAGCAGCACCGGAGTGTCGAACCGCCACGACGTGAACAGAAGGCCGATACCAGACGGGACAGTGGCCTGGATCATCATCGAGCCGGAGATGTTCGCCAGGGCCAGTTCGGTCTTGCCCCGACGCACCCAGATGATCGCGTTCATGATCTCGGGCAGTTCGGTGGCGATCGGTGCCAGCAGCAGCGCGACCACCATCGCCGGGAGCCCGAGCGCCGGCCCGGCCCACTCGAGCTGACGCACGAAGATCTGGGAGGCGGCGAAGATGACGATCAGGGTGCCGACGCTCTGGACGACGACGGCGGCGGTCGTGGGCGTCGCGCGGCGCGGTTGGAGCTTGAGCCGGTCGAGGCCGTCCGCGGACGCGGCCTCGCCCCTGCCCGACATCTCCTTGAGGAAATAGAGGGCGTAGACGGCGAAGAACGCCAGCCCGAGCCACGGCTTGATGGCGAACGCCACCAGGCCCAGTCCGACCTTGACCACGAAGATGCCGAGGAACCAGCTCTGGTCGCGGACGAGCCGCTGCCAGTTGCCGTCCTCGAGAGCGCCGCTCCCGGCGCCGCCGACCACAGGCGCCGGGACGTCGTCGCGATGGGCAGGTCCGCCGACGGAGACGAGGTCGCGAACCTCGGTGCGATCACGGCTCTTCTTGTACAGCAGTGTCGCGCCGGTCACGGCATAGGCGATCGTGCCGACCACGAGCGGGCCGCCGAGCGCAGCTCCCACGGCGAGGTCGTCGCCCTGCGCCTGGCTTCCGAACAGGACCGCCATCAGGGTGACGATGCTCTCCGGGAGCGCCGTGCCGACTGCGGCCAGGATCGTCCCGACGGCGGCATTGCCGACGCGCATCCGGACGCCGAGCCATTCGACGGCGTTGACGAACCACTCGCAGGCCAGGTAGATCGCGATGGCGCAAGCGATCAGCAGCACGACGTGGATCATGCGTTCGACCGTAGGACGGACGCGGGACGGAGCAAACGCGATCAGTCCAACCCTGGAGTTCGGTCCACCGAACTCCAGGCGGTCGAGAGCAACCGAGCTCCGGCTACTCGGATCCGCCGTGGTCGCACTCGGGGTACGGGCAGTCGGTCGACGGCCGGTGCGCACCGGGTTGCACGCGCGCGATCCACACTGCGGTGGCGGCTTCGAGACCGAGTTCGACCTCGTGCGCCGTCGACGCCGTGCCGACACGGACGACGAGGGGTCCGCCGAACGGGCGCTGTTCGATCACCTCGATCGCGGTGTCGAGCGCGATCGCGTTCTCGGTGAACCACCGCAGCAGTTCGGAGTTGTCGTCGATGATCCGGGCGATCCAGCCGGAGTCGCCGGGATCGAGCTCGGCGAGCATCGAGGCCTGCGGACGGTGCAATCGCCCGTCCGCCGTGGGGATGGGGTCGCCGTGCGGATCGCGGAACGGGTGCCCGAGGGCTGCGTCCATCCGCTGCACCAGGAGATCGGAGACGGCGTGCTCGAGGACCTCGGCCTCGTCGTGGACCTCGTCCCAGGAGTACCCGAGCATCTGGACGAGGAACGTCTCGACGAGCCGATGCCGCCGGACCATGGTCATGGCCTGCCTGCGGCCGGCCGCGGTGAGGGCGATGCCGCCGTAGCGCTCGTGCTCGAGAAGCCCGTCGGCGGTCAGCTTGCGCACCATCTGCGAGGCCGACGACGTCGACACCCCGAGCCGCGCGGCGACATCGGCGTTCGACACCGCGTCCTCGGAGTCCCACTCGGCCAGGTTGAAGATGACCTTCAGGTAGTCCTCGACCGCCGCCCGGCTCAACGCGTTGACCACCACCGAACCGTAGCGGCCGCGGGTGGGCAGGCCCGGGGAAACGACCGCGCGGCCGACCCGAAGGCCAACCGCGCGGTCGAGCTGCCGGCTACCAGGCGTAGGCCTCGGGTGCCGGCTTCGAGCCGTTCGGGAACGGTGCCGGGAATATCTCGTCGAGCGTGTCGAGAGTCGACTGCTCGAGGGTGATCTCGGGCACCCGCAGCGAGTTCGTCAGCTGTTCCTTCGTGCGCGGCCCGATGATCGGGGCCGCGACGGCCTGCCGGGTGAGCAGCCACGCCAGTGCGACGTTGGCCGGGTCCTCGCCCAGGTCGGCGCAGAACTTCTCGTACGCCTCGAGCTGGACGCGGTTCTTCTCGAGGTTCTTTGCCGCGTTCTCGCTGGTGCTGCGCGAACCGGTGCCGGCCTTCTGCTTGGCCAGCGCGCCGCTCAGCATTCCGCCTGCCAGCGGCGACCACGGGATGACGCCGAGGCCGTAGTGCTCGGCGGCCGGGAGGACGTCGGCCTCGACCCAGCGGTTCGCCAGGTTGTAGACCGACTGCTCGCTCACGAGGCCGAGGAAGTGCCGGTTCTTGGCCGCTTCCTGTGCCTGCGCGATGTGCCAGCCGGCGAAGTTCGACGAGCCGACGTAGATGATCTTGCCCTGCTGGCGAAGGACGTCCATCGCTTCCCAGATCTCGTCCCACGGCGTGTTCCGGTCGACGTGGTGCATCTGGTAGAGGTCGATGTAGTCGGTCTGCAGGCGCTTGAGCGACGCGTCCGCGGCACGACGGATGTTGAGCGCGGAGAGCTTGCCGCCGTTGGGCCAGTCCTCCATGTCGCCGTACAGTTTCGTGGCGAAGACCGTCTTCTCGCGGCGGCCGTTGCCCTTGGCGAACCAGCGCCCGATGATCGACTCGGTGGCGCCGCGGCCGCCGTAGCCGTTCGCGCTGTCGAAGAAGTTGATGCCGACTTCGTGCGCGTAGTCCATGATCGCGTGGCTGTCGGTCTCGGAGGTCTCGGGGCCGAAGTTCATCGTGCCGAGGCAGAGCTGGGACACGCTCAGGCCGGTACGGCCGAGTTGTGTGTACTGCATGGGAGACAGTTCCTTTCGGAGTCGAACCGCGCCCGGATGCGGGCGAAGCTGAAACGGGGATGTCCGCTTCCACAGGAGGATCACGCCGTCGTGGCGCGAGTGGATCAAACGGATCACCAGCAGGCGGGTATCCACCGGAGGATCGGGTCAGACGCTCATCGTCACGTCGGGACGCGCATCGACCTGAGTTCGGATCTGCGGAAGTAAGACAAGCTTACCCGCGTCCGAGGTCGGAACCGGCTTCGCCCCCGCTCGACGGGTCGACGACGCGGAGGTCGGCGCTCCCTCACACGCCGCGCTGGGCGACGATCCGGCCGTCGAGAGCCGCGGCGTGCAGGCTGCCGGGGTCGAGCGCGTTCTGGTCGACGCCTTCGAACAGGAGGATCCAGGCGCGGGTGCCGTCGCTGCCGACACCCACGACCTTGCGCGCGAGCCCGATGAGCTGGAACTGCGCGAGCAGGTGCCGTCGGTCGGACTGCAGGGTCTCCTGGCACTGCCGCACGAGCCCGGCCAGCACGATCCGCCGCTTCGCCTTCGGCTTGACGTCGCTGCTCCGGGTCTGGCACGTCCACCGCTTCGGGCATCCGCATGTCGGTGTCGTCGACCACGAAATCCTCCATCCGTCCCCGTTGTCCGTGCGCGCAGCCCAAATTCGCGTTAACCCGTCCGGATTCTCACCGGTCGGCCCGACGCTGGGAAGACATCGCCCGCCACAGCCCGCACGCGCCGATCAGCATCGCGGCCGCGGTGAAGAACAGGCCGGGCAGGTGGAGGTGGTCGTAGAACGCGTACGCCCCGTAGGCCGCCACACCGAGTAGGAACCACTCGTAACGCCGGGCCAGCACGGCCAGCGCGAGCAGCGGGACGACGTACCAGGGGTAGGTCGGGGTGGCGATCAGCAGCGCGGTGCCGAACAACCACACCGCCACTTCCGCGGTCGGGCGGGTGCGTGCGCGCAGGACGCAGAGCACCGCGACTGCCGCGACGAGGAGCACCCCGATCACGGATTGGGCTTCCGGCGCGACGTCGGGTAGGAGCAGTGCGATCACCCGGAACCGTTCGCTGCCGGACTCGTACCCTTCCTCGGCGAGGTAGCCCGGGAGGTATCCGAGCACCAGCCAGCCGACCACGAGGGCGTGCGGGAGGTAGACCGCGACGACCGTCGCTAGCGTCGCCAGCAGCGTGGCCGCGCTGTCGCGCACCCGCCGCCCGAGGAACGCCGGAACCAGGAGGACCGGCGTCAGTTTCACCGCGATCGCGGCCCCGAGCAGGATGCCCGCGAGCCAGCGCCGGTGCGCGAAGACCACCGCCGCCACGATCAGGCCGGCGGCCAGCACGTCCACGTGCGCGTTGCTGGCCGACTCGATGACGACCGGCGGACAGGCGGCGTAGACGAACGCGGAGCCGGCGTCATGCCCGGACCTCTGCAGGGACCAGCCGATCAGGCCGGTGGTCGCGACAGCGACGAGCAGGAACGACATCTGCACGCCGAACGTGCCCCAGGCCTCCGGCGTGAGTACTGACACGACGGCGAACCACGCCTCCGCCAACGGTGGGTAGATCGTCGGGACGAGCGGGCGGTTCAGCACCGTCTGGTCGGTGCGGTTGCCCGTGTCCAGCGGCTTGCGGACGTCGGCGAGCGAGTCGCCCCGCGACACGACGCCGGTGCGATCGGCCGGGGTGAGCCCCGGGAAGAGCACCGGATCGCGCAGCCTGGCCAGGTGGTCGTCGAGGGGCACGTAGCGGTACGGGTCGACGCCGGCGACCTGGACCCGGCCGTCCCACACGTAGCGGTATGCGTCCGTGCTCATCTGGGGTGCGGCGAACAGCCCCGGCAGTTGCACGATCACGGCCGCGTTCATCAGCACGAGCAGAGTCCGCCGGCCGCCGTCAGGTCGCCGGCGGCCACCGCGTACGACCCACACCGCGAGCGGGGCGAACACGACCCACGACGCCATCAGCGGGATCCATTCGGGCATCTTCGTACCGGCTTGGAGCCAGATGACGACTCCGTAGACCGCCGCGAGGGCGACGGCGGCGACGAGCACCCGTCGCTGCACGGCCGTGCCCCGCCGCTCGTGCGACGGCGCCACGGTCACCGGCGCCGGGCCGTCCGCGCTCAGGCGGTCCGGGCCAGGGACGCGGCAGGGGCCGACGGCCGGCCCGCCGAGCGCAGGCAGACGAACGAGCGGTGCGCCGACCGCCATTCCTCGACCGGGACGAGACCGTGGACCGCGCCGAGCGCCGCGCAGGCGGCTGCGCCGAGGTGCGCCCACGGCATCACCGTGCGGCGACCGAGGCTGTCGATGAGCTCGAGCTCACTGCGTTCGTCGGCGGCCGGGTCGTCCGCGTCCACTTCGACCACGACGAGCCCGCCGGGTGCGACCAGTTCGGCGCACCGGCCGAGCAGCCGGCCCGGGTCGCCGCCGATGCCGATGTTGCCGTCCATCAGCACCGCCGTGCCCCACCGGCCCTCGCCGGGGACGCGGTCGGCGACGTCGCGCTTGAGCACGCTCGCACCCCGCCGGGTGGTGAGCCCGACCGCGACCTCCGACACGTCGACCCCGAGTGCCGCGACGCCGCGCTCGGCGAGTGCCGACACGATGCGTCCCGGCCCGCACCCGATGTCGAGGACGGGACCCTCGCAACGCGCGACGGCAAGGAGATCGGTCTCGTCGACGGTGGCCGACCAGCGTTCGAGGTCGACATGCATCGGCCTGGCGCCGGCGCCGCCGGAGCGGACCGTGACCCGGACGTCGAGCCCGTCGAAGAGTGCGTCGAACAGGTCGTTCGGGGCGTTCACGACGACACCAGCGTCCGGTAGGCCTGCGCAAACCGCAGCTGCGGCGACCGCCGCGCGACGAGCGCGGCGTCGACCGGGGTGTCGACGTCGTCGAGCTCGCCGAGGAGGGTGACGCACAGGCCGAGGGAGCGCAGCCGGTCGAGCTGGGCGCGGCCGGTGTCCTCCGTCGACATCGGCACGCCGAGGACGCAGCCGGGAACGAACGAGCGCAGCCCGATGACCCAGTAGCCGCCGTCGGGCGTGAGCCCCAGCACGGCGTCGGCCGATGTCCAGTCGATGTGGAAGTCGGTGGCGGTCAGCTGCGGGGTGTCCATCCCGACGAGCAGAACCGGGCCGTCGGCGCCGGCGAACGCGTGCTCGAGCGCGGCCTCGATCCGCCGGTCCAGGCCGCCGTCGACCTGTGCCGTCACCTCGACGTCGGCCGGCACGGCGTCGGTGCAGGTTCCGTCCCAGGCGGCGATCACGCGCGCGGGTCCGGCCGCGCGGACTGCTGTGAACGTGTCGTCGATCGCGGCACGGGCGAGCCGAGCGGCCTGCGCCGGTGAGAAGCGGGTCTGCAGGCGGGTCTTGACCCGTCCGGGCACGGGGTCCTTCGCGAGCACGACCACCGTGGTCTGCCGCAGGCGGACCGCTGTTGTGGCCGACGCCGTCGCCGGTGCGGTCATCGGAGCATCGCCGTGCTGATGTCGCGGACGGCGCGCAGCGCGCCCAGTGGGGTCCCGGTGACCTTCGAACGGCCGGTCCGCGGGTGGTAGCCGACGTCGACCTCGGTGACCCGCCAGCCGGCGTCGGCCGCGCGGACGAGCGTCTGTGCGGGGTAGCCCGACCGCCGGTCGGTCAGCTCGAGCGAGAGCAACGCCTCGCGACGGGCGACCCGCATCGGGCCCAGGTCGTGCACGTCGAAGCCGGTCCGGTTGCGCAGCCGGCGCGCCAGCTCACGGTTCGCGAGCCGCAGATGCCACGGCATCGCACCAGGTTCGAGACGGCGCCGGCAGACGGCCATGTCGGCATCACCGGCCGCCACGATCTCGATCAGCGCGACCAGGTCGGCGGGGTCGAGGGAGCGGTCGGCATCGCAGAACGCGACGAGAGGTGTGTCGGCGGCAAGGAGCCCGGCATGGCACGCGGCTCCGTAGCCGCGCCGGTCCTCGGTGATGACCGTCGCCCCGAGGGACTCGGCGATCTCCGCGCTGCCGTCGGTCGAGCCGTTGTCGACTACGAGTGCGTGGACGCCGGCCGGGAGCCGCGTCATCAGCCAGGGCAGCGCGCCGGCCTCGTCGAGGCACGGCAGCACGAGCGTCACGGCATGCGTCGGACGCGGGCTGGACGGGCTCATGTGTCGACGCTAGGCGTGGTTGCGGCACTCGCGGTGACGGTTGCGCTCACGGCTCGCTTACGGGAGGCGGCCCGGCGCGGGGATCCGGTCACCGAGCGAGGTCGGACGCCTAGGCTGATGCGGTGACTGCCCGTGTGCTCGTGGTGGAGGACGACCCGACGATCGCCTCCGTGTTCGCGGCGTATCTGCGTCGTGCCGGCTACGTCGTCGAGGTGGTCGCCGACGGAGTGGACGCGAACGAACGCTGGGGCCGCTGGCATCCAGACGTCGTCGTTCTCGACCTGATGCTGCCCCGGATGTCGGGTCTGGAGATCCTGCGCCGCCGCCGCGAGGCCGACGACGTCGCGTCCGTCCTGATCGTCTCCGCGCGCGACCACGAGGACGACCGGGTACTCGGGCTCGAGACCGGCGCCGACGACTACTTGGTGAAGCCGGTCAGCCCGCGCGAGCTCGTCGTCCGGGTGCACGGCCTGGTGCGCCGGGCCGAACGGCTGGCCGGGTCGACGCTCGCGGTCCGGTTCATCCGCCTCGGGCCCGTGCTGATCGACGCATCCAGCCGTGAGGTGCAGGTGCGCGACCGGCCGGTGGCGTTGACGCTGCGCGAGTTCGACCTGCTTGCCTACCTGGCCCGGCATCCCGGCGAGACGTTCACGAAGGCCGAGCTGCTCACCCGGGTGTGGGGATGGGAGTTCGGCGATTCATCCACGGTGACCGTCCATATCCGCCGGCTGCGGGAGAAGATCGAGCGTGACCCGTCCGACCCGGAGATCATCCTGACGGTTCCGCGCGTCGGCTACCGGGCGGCGGATCTGCCCGGCTCGATCGCCGCCGATCCGGCCGGTCTCGAGGCCGACGCGGCCGAGGGTGACGAGGTCGGGTACCGATGACCGCCACGCAGTGGATCTTCACCTTCACCTTCGGCAGCTGCCTCGTCGCGGCCGGCGCCGGGGCGCTGGCGCTCCGCCTGACCCGCGGCGCGTCGCTGCGGGTGGGGATCGTCATCACCTCCCTCGTCCCGCTGATCGCCGTCGCCGGCACCGTCGTGGTCAGCGTCCAGGTGATGTTCCTGTCCTCGCACGACACCTGGGTCGTGCTGTTCGCGCTCGCGGCGTCCTCGCTGGTGGCGATCGTGATGGCCGCAGCCGCGGCCAGCCTGCTGACCCGCTCGGCCCGGCACGTGGCCGCGACGATCCGGGAGATCGAAGGCGACCAGGATGGCAACGCCGAGTTCGGACCGCGCATACCCACGCCGGCGAAGACACCGGCGGCGATGCCCGCCGAGCTTCGGGCCGTGGTCGGCGAGCTCGAACTGGCGACACACCGGCTCACCCAGGCACGCCATCGCGAGCGCGCGCTGGAGCGGTCGCGTCGTGAGCTGATCGCGTTCCTGTCGCACGACCTGCGCACGCCGATGGCCGGCATCGGTGCGCTCGCCGAGGCGCTCGAGGACGACATCGTCGACGACCGGGCCCTCGCGCTGTCGCAGTTGCGGGGCGCGGTGCACCGGATGGCCGGGATCGTCGACGACCTCTTCACGCTGGCCCGGGTGACCGATGCGCCGGTCGCCGGGCGCCGAGCCCCGGTGTCGCTCGTTGAACTCGTCGAGGACGTCACCGGCGAGGCGTCGGCCCGGGCGACGAAGGCGGGCGTGCAGCTGCAGGTCGGCGTTCCCGATGGTGACCGGCTGGCCGTCACCGCCGACGCGGACGAGCTGACCCGTGCGGTGGCAAACCTGGTCGCGAACGCGATCACGCACACCGGTCGCGGTGGGTTGGTCAAGGTCAACGCCGATCGTGCCGAGGACGGCCGCATCCGGCTCTGCGTGCTCGACGGCTGCGGCGGGATCGACACGGACGCGCTGGATCACGTCTTCGAGGTGGGCTGGCAGGCTCGGCCGTCGCGTGACGGCGGTGCCGGGCTGGGGCTCGCCATCGCCCGTGGTGTCGTCGAGGCGCACGCCGGCCGGATCGTCGTCCGCAACGTCGGGGCCGGGTGCGCGTTCGATGTGGAGCTGCCGGCCTCCGGAGCCGCTCAGCTCAGCTCGGAGCCCGTTGCCCTGCGCTCGGCGGCGAACGCGGCGATCCCGGTCGCGAACGAGATGACGGCGCGCCAGCCGAGCTGATCGGCGATCTTGCGGCTGCTGGCGGTGATGTGCCGGACGTCGCCCAGCCGGTAGTCGCCGGTCACCACCGGTGTCGGGCCCTTCAGTTCGGTCGCCAGCGTGGTGGCCAGCTCGCCGACCGTGTGTGGGGTTCCGCTGCCGACATTGAAGGCGGTGACCTCCCCGGTGGGTAACGCGCCGCCGGGAGGCTCGAGCGCGGCGTCGACCGAGGTGGCGATCGCCGCCGCGACGTCGGTGACGTGGACGAAGTCGCGGCGCTGGCCGCCGTCCTCGAAGACCCTCGGCGCGTCGCCTCGTGCCAGGGCGGCCGCGAACAGCGAGGCGACCCCTGCGTAGGGGGTGTCCGCGGGCATGCCGGGTCCGTAGACGTTGTGGAATCGCAGCGCCACCGCCGAGGCGTCGACCTCTCGGGCCCACACCCGCGTGAGGTGCTCGGTAGCGACCTTGCTGGCGGCGTAGGCGTTGCGGGGATCGAACGGGGTGTCCTCGCCGACCAGTTCGCCGGTCAGCACCCGCCCGCAGGTCGGGCAGCGCGGGTCGAACAGGCCGTCGCGGAGGTCGGACACGGCACGCGGTCCCGGCGCTGTCGAGCCGTGGATCTCGCAGTGGTAGCGGCCCTCCCCGTAGACGACCATCGACGATGCCACCACCAGCCGCCGGCAGCCGGCCTCGGCGAGTGCACGCAGGACGACGGCGGTACCGAGGTCGTTGTTGCCGACGTAGTCGTCGATGTCGCTCAGGTCGACGCCGAGACCCACCTTCGCGGCCAGGTGCACCACGACGTCGGCTCCGACGAGGGTTTCGGCGAGGTCGGCGCGGGAGCGGATGTCGCCCTGCCGGTCGTGCGCTGCGTCGATCGGCGTCGCCAGGTCGTAGCCGTGGAGATCGTGCCCGGCGGCGGTCAGGGCGGCGGTGGTGTGCCGGCCGATGAAGCCGGCCGACCCGGTGACGACGACGCGGCTCATGGGAGGTCGAACGGCATCGGGAGGCCGTCGAGACCATGCCGGCAGGTGCAGTCGTCGTCGGCCGGCAGGGCCAGGATTGCCTCGACCATCAACGCACGCAGGCGATCGACGTTGGCGGCGAACACCGCGAGGACGTCGGCGTGGGTGACGCCCTCGCCCACCTCGACGCCGGCGTCGAGGTCGGTCACCGTCGCGACGCAGGTGTAGCAGAGGGCGAGTTCACGGGCGATCGACGCTTCGGGCATCCCCGTCATTCCGATCACGGAGCCGCCGAAACCGGCGTACATCCGCGACTCTGCGCGGGTGGAGAAGCGCGGCCCGTTGATGACGACGAGGGTCCCGCCGTCGACGATGTCGACACCGGCGTTGACGAGCGTCGAGCGGCCGCGCGGGCAGTACGGGTCGGCGAGGCTCACGTGAACGACCGGGGGATCGGTGTCGTAGAGGGTGCGGGCCCGGCCGGAGGTCATGTCGATCAGCTGGTCCGGGACCACGAAGGTTCCGGGGCCCAGCTCCGGGCGGAGCCCGCCGACCGCGCTCGGCGCCAGCACCTGCCGCACTCCGAGGCTGCGCAGTGCCCACAGATTGGCGCGGTAGTTCACCAGGTGCGGAGCGAACCGGTGGTCGCGTCCGTGCCGGGGGAGGAAGGCGACCCGTCGCGGCACTTGTCCGTCCGAGCCCGACACGACGCCGACCGAGACCGGGTCGCTGGGCGGGCCGTACGGGGTCGGGACGTCGACCTCCACCGGGTCATCGAGAAACGTGTAGAAGCCCGAACCGCCGATCACCCCGATCTCGGCGTGCTGCTCCTGATTCATGCGCCGCAGCCTAAGGCAGCGGCTCCCCGATCGATAGTGGGCTCACGACGACGGGCACATTCCGATGGTTATCTCGGAATGTGCCCGTTTCGTGGAGCATTCATTTTTCTTCGTGCGACCGGACTGCCCGGCCATTGCTTACAGCTCGCTTACGTTCGCCGGATATCGGTTGGCGGTTGGTGGTGGGGTGTTATCTGGTGTTGACGGTGATCTTGGCGATGCCGACGAGGGTGCCGGCCTTGACGGCGTCGGTTTTGAAGGTCTTGTTGAGCAGGCCGGCGGCGTCGGGGGAGATCAGGACGCGGGTGCCTTCGAGGATGGCGGTGTTGTTGGCGCCGGTCTGCAGCGGCTTGAGGGTGTTGCCGTCGAGGTCGAACAGGAATGCGTGGGTGGCGGCGGAGGTGCCGTTGACGGCGACGTTGCCGTAGAGCTTGGAGGTGCCGGGGTCGATGTCGAAGTTGGTCAGGTTGACCTTGGTGGCGCCGCCGGTGAGGGAGAAGCCGGAGCCGTTGTGCTTGATGTCGCCTTGGACGTAGGGGGTGACCGAGCCGGGGGTGTAGTAGGTGACGTTGCCGCCGGTGATCGGGAAGATCGGGGAGCCGGCGGTGAGTTTGGCGGTGCCGAAGGTGCCGGGGGCGAGTTTGAGGGTGGTGAGGGCTTCGACGAAGCCGGCGTCGAGTTTGACGGCGGTGGACTGGCCGGTGAGGGCGTCGATCTTGGCGACCGGGGTGGCGGCGGCGGAGGCGGAGGTGTTGGCGGTGTTGGCTTCGGTGTTGCTGCAGGCGGCGAGTGCGGGGGCGGCGAGCAGGGCGGTGACGGCGAGACCGGCGAACATCAGCCGGGAGTCTTGATAGAGCGCATGAGAACCAATTCCTTCGGTTTGGGTGACTGTCGGAACGTATTTCGCCGCGCCGGGCAGATTAGATTGGCCGGAGTGTGGATCAATTCTTCGGGCGCCCGGCGCTTGCCGTCGGTGCGACTGTTCATATGCCAGGAGCAATCCGAACGGCCCACTCGTGTCGAACCACTGGGACCGAACTTCGAGGGAGGGATCTCGACGTGGTGAATCTCCATGACACTTCAGCCCGCGCAGGCGATGACTGGGCCGCGAGGATCACCGTGCGGCAGCTCATGCGGATCTACCAGATCATCGGGCTGGCGGAGGGTGGGCACGACATGCGTGCCGCCCTGCGCGACGTGCAGATGTTCATCCTCGCCGTCGCGCACGAGTCCGGCACGGCATCGTTCGCCGCCGACATCACCGCAGCCGAGGCGTGGGACGACGTGGCGCGGTGGGATCTCGTGGACGTCCGAGGGCACCAGGTGCGCCCAGGCGAGGTCGCCTGAGCACCCGACGACCCTTGCTTCCCCCCGGGGTCAGCACCGTTGTAGCTGGAAGCGTTTGTGGCGTTGGGGTTGTCGGTGCTGGTCGTTGAGTGCTGGTGGGATGACTTCGGGTATCCCGTCGTGGCTCATGCGCATGTGCCAGCGTTCGTGTTCGGTGGTTGGGTCGGCGTGGGGGTCGGGTTCGACGAGGCGGTGGTGGGTGGGGCAGAGCAGGGCGGCGTTGTCGAGGCTGGTGGGGCCGTGTTGCTGCCAGGGTCGGATGTGGTGGGCGTCGCAGTCACGCGGGTCGCGGTGGCAGCCGGGGAACACGCATCCGCGGTCGCGGGGCACGATCGCTTGCCGTAGGTCGCCGGCGAAGAGTCGGGTGGTGCGGCCGAGGTCGAGGATCTGGGAGTCGGATCCGAGGACGGCGGGGAGGATGTGGGCGTCGCAGGCGAGCCGACGGGCCTCGCTGGGGCTGATCCGGGTGTTGGAGCCGAGCAGCGTCGCGCCGGCGACACCACGCAACAGGTCCTCGTAGGTGACGAGGACGGTGACCCTGGGTCGGTCGCCGCCGTGCCGGGGACCGTGGCCGCCGGCGTGGTAGGCGTGGACGAGGGTCATCAACGCCTGCGCCCGCCTGGCCTCATACGACAGACCCGGCTCGGCCCACGAACCGTCGCCGGTTGTGCTGCTGGTCGCGATGGCGTCGACCACCGCCCGCAGTGCTTCACCGTCGGCCGCGGGCAGCTTCCCCGCGATCGCCACCGAACCGTCGCCGTCGTCACGCAACCGCAGGAACTGGGTCTTGCGCGCTTCTCGCTCTTGGGCTTCCAACGCCGCGGCCTCAGCTGCCTCGGCGATCTCCGGCGCGATCACCTCGAGCAGGTGACGGGCCAGATCACGCAGACCCTTCGGACCATGCTCGGCCGCGAACCCGATCATCATCGCCTCCGCCGCCTGCACCTGCTCAACGGACAGATCCTCGGGCAGCTTCTTCAACACACCGACGATCGCGGCGGCCTGTGCGGCGGACACCGCACCGGCGGCCATCGCGGTCACGATCGCGGGGAACCGGCGATGCAGTCCCCGTGCCAGTCCGGTTTCCCGGTAGGCGGCGTTCAGGCTCGACGCGGTCGTCCCGTTCAACCACGCCGCGGTGCCGAGGTTGGTGGCGTGCTGGGTGACTTGTCGTTCCTCCATCACCCCCAACAGCTGGAGCTTGATCGCGGCCAGGACCGATTCGACGTGTTGGACGGTGAGCATCGTGGTCAGGCATTGGTTGTCCCCGAGCTGCCACAACCGGATCTCGCCCGGATCGGCAACGGGACGCGACAACGCCAGCGCGTCGACCAGGGCGTGGGCGACCGGATGGTCCACCCCCGCCGCCGGCGTCGTGCCCGTTGTCATCATGCAAGCAACGCTAGAGCAGCCCACCGACAATCCGCCGAACGAGAATCCTCAACCCAGTAATGACATTCAGCAACCAGTCGTGCACTGCGCTGTAGTCATCGAATCGAGTTCACCCACACGTCAGAGTGGACGCTCCACTACCCGACACGCCGAGGAAGCCAGACGGCAGCGACCACTCTGCGGCCCCAGCTGACCGCACCGACCACTCCGCGACAGCGACCCGGCGCTTCGCTTTCGGCAACCACGGCAGGGAAGCGGGGGCCCCGCGGTCGACGGTTGCTCCTCGACCAGGCGCCGCATCCGTCTGACGGGGCTCTGGTCGGCCAGAACGTCAGTGCTTCTCGAGTCCGGTCAGCCTGCACAGAACGGCGAAACCGTCGTCGGTGCCCGGCCACGTCGACCGCACCACGTCCAGCCCGGCTCGGCGGACGACACTTCGAAGGACCACGGTCACCACGATCGCGTCGTCGGCGTAGCCCAGCACGGGGATGAAGTCCGGGATCAGGTCGATCGGTGAGGCCAGGTAGGCGAGCAGCAGTCCGAGCCGGATGCGGACTCCACGCGGGAGGGTCCTGTCGGTCGCCAGTCGGTGCACCAGACGAATGACGTCAGGTAGTAGCCGCATGGCCTCGCGCAGGAGCCCGCCACGTGGGCGCACGACCGCGAGCGTCCCGATCAGCACGCTCCACACGAGAACGAGCCCGACGGCCACGCTGATCAGCAGATCGAGCCACCAGTGCCCGGTCACGAGGTCGTCGCGCCGGCTGGACCGCAGCAGCCGCAACCGTCCGCGCACCCACTGCCGTCGTGCTCCGGGTCGGCACTGGCGACATCGAGCACCGGAACCGCACAGCAGGCGTCCCCGCGCCACGCCTCGCGCCCTTCTCTGACCGCGACGACGGCAATCACGAGACCTGCAACGGGATCCGCCCACGACCAGCCGAAGAACGAGTTCGCCAGCAGGCCGACGAGCAGCACCGCGGAGAGGTAGGTGCACAGCAGCGTCTGCTTCGAATCCGCCACCGCAGAAGCGGAACCGAGGCCGCGACCCGCGCGACGCTGGCTGGTCGAGAGCAACGGCATCACGACGAGGGACACCGCGGCCAGCGCGATGCCGACCGGCGAGTGCCGCGCTTCGGCATGACCTGCGAGCGCCCACACAGCGGAGGCGACGATGTAGGCGGCGAGCGCGAAGAACGAGACTGCCGTGACGCGCAACGCGATCCGTTCCCGCGCTTCCCGCAACTCGTGATCGCGGGCGGAGAACTGCCAGGCCACTGCCGCCGCCGAGGACACCTCGATGACGGAGTCCAGACCGAAGCCGACAAGCGCCGTCGACGACGCGACGGCCCCCGCACCCAGGGCGATCGCGGCCTCGACGACGTTGTAGGTGATGGTCGCGGCGACGAGCAGCCGCACTCGACGAACGAGCACGTCACGACGGCCCGCGGTCAGGCCGGCAAGCTGTGAGGTGGTCATCTCAGCAGTCACAGCCGGTTGCGGAGACGCCGATCGGGTCGGCGAGGGCACGGCCGAACCGGATGCGCGCATCGGTGTCGGTGGCGGTCGTCAACACCTGATGAGAGTAGAGCGCAACTTACTACGAGGCCGACCGCCGTTGGTCGACCAGGATCCAGACCGGCAGGAACCGGTCGAGGGTCGACAGGCGTTTTCAGAACCGCGGCGCGCGATCGGTCGCAGGCCATCGGTGACGATGTCGCTCACCGGCAGCCGCACGATCCGGCCGCAAGCCCCGCGTCGGTGCAGCAGCCTGCCTTAGCGTCCGGCTCGCAGCAGGTGGCCTGATCGTTCGTGCTGCAGCAGCCTGCGGGCTTGGCAGCCCGCACGATGGCTCCGTGCATGCCCGGGGCCGCTTCATGGGTGAACGTGACGTCGGCGGCGGTGAAACCGGCAGCGGCCAGACCGTCGAGGTACTCGGTACGTGACAGCGCACCGGCGATGCAGCCGACGTAACTGCCACGCTCGGCTCGCATCTGAGGTGTCAGGTGATCCTCGGCGACGACGTCGGAGATGCCGATTCGCCCACCTGGCTTGAGAACGCGGAACATCTCGGCCAGCACGGCGGGCTTGTCCGCGGACAGGTTGATGACGCAGTTCGAGATGACGACGTCGATGATCCCGTCGGTCAGGGGCAGGTCTTCGATCAGGCCCTTGCGGAACTCGACGTTGCCGGCACCGGCCTTGACGGCGTTGGCACGGGCCAGGTCGAGCATCTCGTCGGTCATGTCGACGCCGTAGGCGAACCCGGTCTCGCCGACCCGGCGAGCGGACAGGAGCACGTCGATACCACCGACGGAACCGAGATCGAGGACGGTCTCGCCGACCCGCAGTTCGGCCACCATCATCGGGTTGCCGCAGCCGAGGCTCGCAGCGAGCGCGTCGGCCGGCAGTTCACCCTGTTCGTCGGCCGAGTACAGGCCAGCGCCGAATGCCTCGTCGACGTCGCCCGTTCCGCTGCAGCACCGGTCGCCGTCGATCACCTGAAGCGATGTGCGACCCGACGCGGTGGTCACCGCCTCGGCCGCCCTCGCATACCGGGCCCGAACCTGCTCCCGAACATCCACCTCTGCCATGGTCACTCCTCTGATCGAAGAACGTCGATGCATCAACCAAAGTCGATGCATCGACGTTTGTCAATGAGCGTGGCACACTTGTTTCGCATGACCACGACCGTGCTTCCTCTCATCGACGACCTCGACGCGTGCTGCAGTCCCGTCACCGGCGGGGTCCTCGACCAGGCGGCCGCGGAGCGGCTGGCGCACATCTTCAAAGCGCTCGGAGATCCGACCCGTGTGCGGCTGGTCTCGCTCATCGCAGCCCACGAGAACGCCGAGGCCTGCGTCTGCGATCTCACCGAACCGGTCGGGCTGTCCCAGCCGACGGTGTCGCACCACCTGAAGCAGCTCGTCGACGCCGGCCTGCTCGCCCGCGAGCAACGTGGCCGCTGGTCCTACTACCGCGTGGTCGACGGTGCCCTCGAGAGTCTCGCCCAGACCTTGAGCGCGTAACGGCGCTGGCGGGCTGAGCTTCGACCAATGTCACAGGTTGATCATGTGGCCTTCGATGCCGTGCGCCACCTCCAGCAGCGCTTCGCTCAACGTCGGGTGCGCGTGGATGTTGCGCGCGATCTCCGCGGTCGTCAGATCCCACTGGCGTGCCAGCGTCAGTTCGGGCAGCAGCTCCGTGACTTCCGGCCCGATCAGGTGCGCGCCGAGGATCTCGTTGTGCTCCGCATCGGCTACCAGCTTGACGAAACCGACTGCCTCGCCGAGCCCGTGCGCCTTCGCGTTCGCCGCGAACGGGAACTTCGACACCTTCACGTCGTGGCCCCTGGCCTTGGCCTGCTCCTCGGTGTAGCCGAACGACGCGATCTGTGGCTGGCAGTAGGTCGCGCGCGGGATGAAGTCGTAGTCGATCGGCATCGTCTCCGCGCCGGCGATCGTCTCGGCGGCGACGATGCCCTGCGCCTCGGCCGTGTGCGCGAGCATCAGCTTCGCGGTGACGTCGCCGATCGCGTAGATGTGCGGGACGTTCGTCTTCATGTAGTCGTCGATCGCGATCGCGCCGCGTTCGGTCAACGCGACACCGGTCCGCTCGAGCCCATATCCCTGCGTCCGTGGGGCGAATCCGATGGCCTGCAAGACCTTGTCTGCCTCCAGCACTCGTGATCCACCACCTGCCGCCGGGCTGACCGTCACCTTCACCGAATCGCCGGAGTCGTCGATCGTCTCGACCTTCGTCGATGTCAGCACAGTGACACCGAGCTTCTTGTAGGCGCGCGCCAGCTCGGCGGACACGTCGGCGTCCTCGAGCGGCATCATCCGGTCGAGGTACTCGACGATCGTGACCTCGACCCCGTAGTTCGCCAGCACGTAAGCGAACTCGACGCCGATCGCGCCGGCGCCCGCGATGATGATGCTGCCGGGCAGCTCCTCGGTGAGGATCTGCTCTTCGTAAGTGACAACGCGGTCGGACAGTTCGGTGCCGGGCAGCAGCCGGGTCGTCGCGCCGGGCGCCAGGATGAGGTTGTCGAAGCTGACGTTGCGCGACGTGCCGTCCTTCGCCTTGAGGGTCAGGTTGTGGTCGTCGACGAACTCGCCCCACCCGTCCAGCTCGGTGATGCCGTTCTTCTTCATCAGGAAGTGCACGCCCTTGACCCGGCCGTCGGCGACCTTGCGGGAACGGCTGAAGGCCACCCCGTAGTCGAAGGTCGCGTTGCCGCTGATGCCGAACTGCTTGGCCTGCGCGGTGAAGATGTTCGCGAGTTCGGCGTTGCGCAGCAGCGCCTTGCTCGGGATGCAGCCGACGTTGAGGCACACGCCGCCCCAGTACTTGCTCTCCACGACTGCGGTGGACAGTCCCAGCTGGGCGGCACGGATCGCGGCGACATAGCCGCCCGGACCGGCACCGAGAACAACGACATCGAAGTCAGCCATGTTGCGCAGCCTACGACCTGAGGGGCTGCGCGCCGGTCGCCGCCCGCACGTGTGCCAACCGGTGTCCGCACCTGCCCTGACGCGGCGCGCGCCGGCCGCTCCTACGATGAGCGGCGTCGATGTCGGTGAGCGGGAGGTGCCAGGTGCGTCATGTGCTGGTCACCGGTGTCGGCCGTCCGCTGCCCGCGCTCCTCGCCGCCCACCTCGCCTCGACACTTCCCGACGCTGAGGTCGTCGGCTGCGACCTGAGCCCGTTCGAGCCGGTCGACCGGCACCACCGTCGCGCCGATGCCGTCGCCGGCGCCCGCGGTTTCGAGTTCGTCCGCGCCGACACCCGCAACCCCTCCATCGCGACGGTCCTGCGCGACCACGAGATCGACACCGTCGTCCACTTCGGCGCACCGGCATGCGGCGACGCCGTCTTCGCCGACACCGCACCCGGCCCGCTGGCGAAGGAGCTCACGGTCATCGGGACCATGCAGCTGCTGGCCGCCGCGAGCCGGCACGAGCCGCTGCACCGGCTGATCGTCGGGTCGAGCGCGGTGGTGTATCCATCGACGTATCGTTCGCCCGCGCTGGCGGACGAGAAGACGGTCGTGACGGTCCGCGGCACCGCGCGGATGCCCGACGTGCTGGAACTCGAGAGCTACGCGCATCAGTTCGCTGACAAGCGCCGTGACGTCGACGTCAGTGTGCTGAGACTCTCCGACGTCGTCGGGCCCGGGCTCCGCGGCTCGCTCGGCCGGGTCCTGCGCCGCTCGATCGCACCGATGGTCGCCGGGTTCGATCCGCGGGTCCAGCTCCTGCACGTGGTCGACGCGGTCGCCGCAGTTGCCGACGTCCTCACGTCCGGCACGACGGGCACCCTGAACGTCGCCCCCGACGACGTGCTCCTGTGGTCGCACCTGGTGCGGCTGGCCGGACGCTGGCCGGTTCCGCTACCCGCCGTGCTGGTGCCCGAACAGCTCAGATCGCTGCTCCGCTTCGGGAATGCGGTCGACAACGACAAGCTGCGCCGCTCGAGCGGGTGGTCGCCGAAGTACGGGAGCGCGGAGGCGCTCGACGCGTGGTCCGGCGGGCCCGGCGGGTCGAGTACGTCCGCCGGGTCGAGCGGGCTGCGCGACCCTCGCGGCGGCGTCGTGTCAGGTGGCTGACGAACGCTCGATCGGCGATCAGCTGGCAACCGTGGCGGGGTTGCTGGCGGTCGAGGGCGAGCAGGTGATCAGAAGTTGGCTCGGCCGGCTCGGGCACCAGCTCGACCGGGTGACCCGGGTCGAGGTCGACCAGTTCGGCTACGACGCGGGCTTCACCGCGAAGGTGGCGCTACCCGCGGCGCGGGCGCTCGCGACGAGGTGGTTCCGGACGTCGGTACAGGGGGCCGACGCATTGCCCGACGGACCCGCGCTGCTCGTCGCCAACCATGCCGGCACGATTCCGCTGGACGGCGCGATGATCCAGCTCGCCGTGCACGACGCCGACCCGGCCCACCGGGTGCTGAGAATGCTCGCGGCCGATCGTATGCTCGCCACCCCGGTGCTCGGCGAGCTCACCCGCCGGATGGGTGCGACGCTGGCCTGCGCCGAGGACGTCGACCGGCTGCTCGCGGGCGGGCACCTCGTGCTGGTGTTCCCGGAGGGGTTCAAGGGGATCGGCAAGCCGTACCGCGACCGTTACCGGCTGCAGCGCTTCGGCCGGGGCGGGTTCGTGGCGGCCGCACTCCGCGCGAAGGTCCCGATCGTCCCGGTGTCCGTCGTCGGCTCGGAGGAGATCTACCCCAGGCTCGGCGAGCTGCCGGGCCTGGCCGAGCTGCTGTCGGTCCCGTACTTCCCGATCACGCCGACCTGGCCGTGGCTCGGCCCGCTCGGGATGGTGCCGTTGCCGTCCCGGTGGGTGATCGACGTCGGAGCTCCGATCGCGACCGACGGGTATCCCGACGATGCTGCGGACGACCCGAGCGTCGTGCTCGAGCTGACCGACGCGGTGCGGCAGCTGATCCAGCAGCGGTTGCACGAGCTGCTGGCGCAGCGCGGCTCGGCGTTCTGAGTCGAAGCGGCGCTGGCCGGCTGCGCTGGTCAGCGCTGCCAGTGCCGACGCACGAGAGACGTTGCCGCAGCGGCGGCCATCATCGCCCCGGTGATGCCGCCCGCGACGGCGACCGCGCGGGCCGCTCGGCGTCCTCGTCGGTAGTCCCGGACGCGCCAGCCGTGCGCTTGCGCGTACGCGCGGAGCCGGGCGTCCGGGTTGACCGCGCACGGGTTGCCGACAAGCGACAGCATCGGCACGTCGTTGTGGGAGTCGGAGTAGGCGGCACACCGCTCGAGGTCGAGACCGCGTTCGGCGGCGAGCTCGCTGACTGCCTTCGCCTTCGCGGGCCCATGCAGGAGATCGCCGACGAGCAGGCCGGTGTAGGCGCCGTCGACCTGCTCGGGCAGCGACGCGAGGGCGCCGGTGAAGTGCAGACGTTCGGCGATGACCCGCGCCACCTCGATCGGCGCCGCAGTCACCAGCCACACCTCGTCACCGGAGTCGAGGTGCTGTTGGGCCATCGTCAGGGTGCCCGGCCAGAGCTTGTCCATCATCTTCTCGTCGACGATGATCTCGGCCAGCTCGGACAGCTCACGTGCCTTGCGGTCGGCGATGAAGGCGAGCGCCTTGCTCCGGGACTCGAGCATGTGGTCCGGGTCCTCGACGCCGGCGATCCGGAAGTAGGCCTGCCACCAGGCGGCCCTGGCGATGTCGGTGCGGGTGAAGAACTTGCGCTCGTAGAGGCCGCGGGCGAGGTGGAACATGGCGGCGCCGCGGAGGACGGTGTTGTCGAGGTCGAAGAAGGCGGCGGCGGGGAAGAGCGCGCGGAGTTCGCTGTCGAGGGCCGGGTCTACGGTTGTGGTCGACGCCCGCGACGGCTCGGGTCGCCGGGTCGATCGCACGGAGCCGGGTCCCTTTCTGAGCATGTGGCCAGGGTACCGAGGCCGAGCGGGCCCGTCCGCCGAGAAGTCCAGCAAGGCCCACCCCGGCCGGGCAGCCACCGCTCGCGTCCGCGGCGTCCTTGGCATCAGCGCAGGGTCGAGCGGGAGGCGACGAAGCCGGCGACGTCCGGTCTCCAGCCGACGTGGCCTTGACGTGCGAAGGCTGCGACGCACCGGTCCAGGACGCGTGCCCCGTCGCCCAGATCGCTCCAGATCATCCGGACGATGCCGAATCCGAGAGCCCGGATCGCGTCCTCGCGGACTTTCTCGCGGTAGACGACGTCGGAGGCCGACTCCCCCTTCCGCAGGAGCTTCTCGTACTTCACCCTCCCGTCGAACTCGAGAACCGTGACGAACTCGGTGAACAGGAAGTCGACGCGTGCGACGAACCGTCCGTCCGGCGACGTCAGCTCGCTCTGTAGCTCCGGCCGCGGCAGACCCAGCCGGCGTAGGAGGACGCGTGTCAGCGACTCGCCGACGCTCTCGGACCGGCCATCGGCGAAGTCCAGGATCCGCCGCGCCCCTCGCACGCCGGGTCGGCCCACGTTCGCCGCGAGCACTGCTGCCAGCTCGGACGTCGTGACCACGTCACGACGCAGCGCGGTATCCGCCATGGCCACCGCTACGCCCGGTTCGGCCGATCGGGCGATGTCGAAGAGCGTGCGCGCGACGGTGGTGACCAGCACTCCGTCCAGCCGGACGACGTCGGCGGCCGAGTCCAGCCGCGAACGGTGGGGGATCACCGACGTCGTCGCGCCGCGCCCTGCACTGGACGGCCAGGTCGCATGCGGGCGGAGCACCTGCAGGCGACCGACCGGCAGCCCATGGAGCAGTGCAGCGCTCGTGTGGCTGAGGACAGCCGCGGGTCCGAGCCTCGCTGCGGCGGTCGTCGCGAGCATCACCGCCTGGTTGTCCGGGGAGAGTGCCCGCCAGGCCGACGTCGCGACGTAGTAGCCACGGCGGACCCGGGTGAGTTCCTGCGCTCGGACCGCCTGCTGGACCTGCCGATCGCTGAGCTCGGACTGCAACTCCGAGGTCGTGGGCGGGCGTGGCAGTGGGCTCATCTGCCGATGCTCGTGGTTGTCGACGGCTCCGACGCCCGGATCGTCGGATCCTGTGGACGACGCTGCGGATAGGCGTCCTGTGGACATCGTCGGATCGACGTCGATCGCGTAACCCGGCCACCTCCGTCGTAACCCCTCGACTGTCGTCGTATAGCCGTCCTTGGGGTTACGACGACAGTCGCGGGGTTACCTCCGGGGCTGCGGGGTTACCATCGCGGGACCGGACCGGCAGACTGTGGCCCGTGACCTTGCCGGACGACCCCCGTGTCCGCGTCCTCACACGCGCCGGCTGCCACCTCTGCGACGAGGCAATCACCGTCGTCCGCGATGTCTGCGCCAGCGCCGGCACGACCTTCGACACCCTCGACATCGACGCCGCCGACGACCCGGACCTGCTCGCCGCCTACTCCGACCAGGTGCCCGTCATCTTCGTCGACGGCCACCTGCACGACTTCTGGCGGGTCGACGCCGGACGCCTCGGGAAGGCCCTCGACCGACACCGCTGAGCACTCGAGCCGAGATGCCGATGCCACCCGTGGCCAACCCGGCGATTTTGTTCACGCGTTCACAAAGTCCTAGGCTGAGTCGTCGCCGGAGAGGCCCGAACGTGGCCGCTGCAGGCAGGTGGGAGCATCGTGACAGCAGCGCGTGGCCGTTCCTCGGAAGTGGACGGCGTCGATCTGCCCCGAGGCATACCCGACGCCACCGTCGCCCGGCTACCGCTGTACCTGCGGGCCCTCAACGGCCTCGTCGAGTCCGGTGTCGCCACCGTGTCGAGCGAAGACCTCTCCATCGCGGCCGGTGTCACGTCGGCCAAGCTCCGCAAGGACCTCTCCTACCTCGGCTCCTACGGCACCCGCGGGGTCGGCTACGACGTCGAACTCCTCCTGCACCACATCTCCCGCGAGACCGGCATGACCCAGGAGTGGCCCGTCGTCATCGTCGGTATCGGCAACCTCGGCCAGGCGCTCGCCAAGTACTCCGGGTTCGCCAGCCGCGGCTTCCGCATCGCCGCGCTGCTCGACGACAGCCCGAGCATCGTCGGCAAGCAGATCAGCGTCGTCGGCGAGACCATCACCGTCCGTCCCTACGACGATCTCGCCGAGGTCGTGGCCGCGCACAACGTCTCTATCGGCGTCATCGCGGTGCCGGCGGCCGCGGCGCAGCAGGTCGCCGACCGGTTCGTCGAGGTCGGCATCACCAGCATCCTCAACTTCGCGCCCGCCGTCCTGAGCACTCCGGAGCACGTGTCGGTACGCAAGGTCGACCTCGCCACCGAGCTCCAGATCCTCGCCTACCACGAGCAGCGCCGCACCCGTCCGGCCGCCGTGGACACCAACGTCAGCGCGTTCCCCACCGGAACCGGCGCAGTCGGCGCTACCGGCACGACTGCCATGACCTCGATCGGGGTCGCCCGATGACCCTGCTCAACATCGGCATCTCGCATCGCACCGCCCCGCTGGACATGCTCGAACGTCACGTCATCGATCGCGAGCAGGCCGACAAGCTCGTGCACGACCTCGTGAGCACCCGCTATGTCTCCGAGGCCGTCGTCGTCGCCACCTGCAACCGCGTCGAGATCTACGCCGACGTCGAGCGGTTCCACGCCTGCGTCGACGAGGTGACCGAGCTGCTGGCCCGGCACTGCCGCACCGATGTCGAGTCCCTGACCCCCTACCTGGGTGTCCGCTACGCCGACGCGGTCGTCGCGCACGCGTTCACCGTCGCGGCCGGGCTCGACTCGATGGCCGTGGGGGAGACCCAGATCCTCGGCCAGCTACGTGCCGCACTTCGGCACGGGCAGGCCGGCCACAGCGTCGGCCCGATGCTCAACTCGCTGCTCCAGCAGGCCCTCCGGGTCGGCAAGCGCGTCCACACCGACAGCGACATCGACACGGTCGGCCGATCCCTGGTCGAGCGCGGCCTGGCGACGGTCGTCGAGCAGCTCGGCGACCTGCGCGGACGCCGCGTCCTCGTCGTCGGCGCCGGTTCGATGGCCGCCCTCGCCACGGCAATCCTGCGCCGTGACCACGACGCCACCGTCGTGGTCGCCAACCGGACCATCGCCAAGGCCCGCCGGCTCGCGGACAGCTACGGCGCCGCGCCCGTCGACCTGACGGCTGTGCCGGCGCTGCTGGCCGACGACGACGACCCGATCGACCTCGTGGTCAGCTGTACCGGCTCGCCGGGCGCCGTCCTGACCGTGCCGGTCGTCGCCCCGGTGGCGACCCGCCGCCCGCTCCTCATCCTCGACCTGGCGATGCCGCGCGACGTGCGGCCCGACGTCGCCGAGCTGCCGGGAGTGACCGTCATCGACCTCAGCGCCCTGGCGCACGCGGCCGACATCCCCCGCGCGGTGCTCGATCCGGTCCGGCTCATCGTCCTTGACGAGGTCGCCGCGTTCCACGACTACGCCACCCGCTCGGCCGCCGCGCCCGCGATCGCCGCGCTCCGCAGCATGGCCGGCGAGGTCGTCGACGCCGAGCTGGCCCGCCTCCGCACCCGGACGCCCGACCTGTCCCCGGCCGATCAGGCGCAGGTCGCGCAGACCGTGCGCCGCGTCGTCGACAAGCTGCTGCACGCGCCCACGGTGCGGGTGAAGGAACTGAGCGGCGAGCCCGCCGCCACCTCCTACGCCGAGGCGTTGCGCGAGCTGTTCGCACTCGATCCGGCCACGGTCGACGCCCTGTCGACGGCCGATCCTGACGTGGACGGTCGTGCTGTCCGATGGACGTGATCCGCGTCGGCACCCGCGGCTCGGCGCTCGCGCTGGCCCAGACCCGGGCGTTCGTCGCCGACCTCACCGCCGTTGGACTGACGTGCGAGGCGGTCGTCATCAAGACCGACGGTGACGTCAACCCCACCCCGCTCGTCGAGCTCGCCGGTCAGCTCGGCGGCACCGGCATCTTCACCTCCGCCCTGCGCGACGCGCTGCTGGCTGGCACGATCGACCTCGCCGTGCACTCCCTCAAGGACCTCCCGACCGCTGCCGTCGACGGGCTCGTGCTGGCCGTCGTCCCCGAGCGTGCCGATCCCGCCGACGTCCTGGTCAGCACCCACGGCGGCGCCGTCGAGGACCTGCCGGCCGGTGCCCGGGTCGGCACCGGATCGCCTCGCCGCGCGGTCCAGCTGCTGGCGCTGCGACCGGACCTCGTCGTCGAGCCGATCCGCGGCAACGTCGACACCCGGCTGTCGATGGTCGGACGTGACTACGACGCCGTCGTGCTGGCCGCCGCCGGGCTCGCCCGCCTCGGTCTCACCGGCGTCGGCGCCGTGCCGATCCCGACCGACGTGATGGTCCCCGCTCCCGGGCAGGGTGCCCTCGCCGTCGAGGCCAGGTCCGCCGACCTGGGCACGGACTGGCTCGTGGCCGTCACGGCGCTCGACCACCGAGACAGTCGCGATCGGGTTTGTGCCGAACGGGTCCTGCTTGCCACCCTCGACGCCGGGTGCACCGCGCCGGTCGGTGCGCTCGCGCGGATCGACCCGGTCAGCGGCGAGCTCCACCTCGCCGCCGCTGTCGGTCCGCCGCAGCGATCCGAACCCGGCACTCCTACGTCCGGCGCACCAACCGTCCTGCGCCGGTCGATCCACGGTTCTCGTGACACCGCGGCCGAGCTCGGCGCAGCGCTCGGCCGAGAGCTGCTCGTCCATCCACTTCTCGAGCCCGTTTGACGAGCGACTCACAGGGCAACAAGCGGTAAGCAGCACGACGACTGGACCACCACTCCTGCAACGACCTGGGAACAGAGCAAGGTAGGCAGAACGTGAACTCCAAGAGCACTTCGATGGCGAAGTCGGCCAGCAAGCATGCCCCCCAGACGACGACCGTCGCATTCGTCGGCGTCGGACCCGGTGACGCCGGACTGGTCACCGCCCGCGCGGCCGAGGTGCTGGCTCGAGCCGACGTCGTCGTCTCCTCCCAGCAGCGCCACGTCGATCCACGGGCGTTCGCCGAGCTGATCGAATGCCTCGTCGGCACCGACGCCGACCGCATCGACCTGTCTGCGGCGACCCCGAGCGAGGCCGGCCGGCAGATGGCGAAGTTCGCCAGGAACGGCCGCTCGATCGTGCGGGTGTACCCGGGCGACCCGCTGGTCGACGGCGGCGCCGCCGACCACGTGGCCGCCTTCGCGCGGCACGACGTCCCGTTCGAGATCGTCGCCGGTGTGCCGATCGCCAGTTCGGTCCCGGCCTACGCCGGCATCGCGCTGCACTCGGCGAAGGTGCATCACACCCACGTCATCGACCTCGGGTCCGCGCCGTCGGCCCGGTTGTTCGACGGTGCCGGTGACGTGACGACCAGCGTGGTCATCGTCGGGATCGGCGAGGACGACCTGCCCGACGTCGTGTCCCGGCTGATCGCAGCCGGTCGCGCGCCGCAGACCCCGATCACGCTGACGAGCAACGGCGCCACGACCCGCGAGCACACGCTCGAGACGACCCTGGACGCGGTCGTGCGGGACGTGCTGGCGGACAAGCTCAGCGGGCCGTTCGTCGCGGTCGTGTCCGACACGCTCGCGTTCCGCGGCAAGCTCGGCTGGTTCGAGACGAAGCTGATGTTCGGCTGGCGTGTCCTCGTCCCCCGGACGAAGGAGCAGGCCGGACCGCTGCTGCACCTGCTTGCCGAGTACGGCGCGGTCGCCGAGGAGGTCCCGACGATCTCGGTCGAGGCGCCGCGCAACCCGCAGCAGCTCGACCGGGCGCTGACGGGCCTGGTCACCGGCCGCTACGAGTGGGTCGCGTTCACCAGCGTCAACGCCGTCCGGGCGGTGCGGGAGAAGTTCGAGGAGTACGGCCTCGATTCGCGTGCGTTCGCCGGGCTGAAGATCGCCGCGGTCGGCCGCAAGACCGCCGAAGCGATCGGCGCGTGGGGCATCAAGCCCGACCTGGTGCCCACCGGTGAGGAGTCCGCACGCGGGCTGCTGGCCGAATGGCCGCCGTTCGACAAGGTGCTCGACCCGATCAACCGGGTGTTCCTCCCACGGGCCGACATCGCCACCGAGACCCTGGCCGCTGGTCTCGTCGACCTCGGCTGGGAGGTCGACGACATCACCGCCTACCGCACGGTGCGGGCCGCCCCGCCGCCCGCTCCGGTGCGCGAGGCGATCAAGACGGGCAAGTTCGACGCCGTCGTCTTCACCTCCAGCTCGACGGTGCGCAACCTCGTCGGCATCGCCGGCAAACCGCACGCGTCGACGGTGGTCGCCTGTATCGGACCGGCCACCGCCGAGACCGCGGTCGAACTCGGTCTCCGGGTCGACGTCGTCGCCGAGGAACCGTCGATCGAGAAGCTGGCGCACGCCCTCGCCAGCTTCGCCGCACAGCGCCGAGACGATCTCCTGGAGGCCGGTGAAACCGTCAGCCGGCCCTCGCAGAAGCGCCTTCCCGCCCGACGGAAGGCCTGAGGCCGATGGCGTTCGACCCGTCGGCGACGAGCGCGGGCGGCCGGTTCCCGGCCGTCCGCCCACGTCGGCTCCGGCGCACGGCGGCGTGGCGCGGACTGGTGGCCGAGACCACCTGGGCGCCGCGGCAGCTGATCCTGCCGATGTTCGTCCGCGAGGACGCGACCGAGCCGCGGCCGATCGCGTCGATGCCCGGTGTCGTGCAGCACAGCCGTGACTCCGCGAAGCGCGCCGTGACGCAAGCGGCTGCGGCGGGCCTGGGCGGCGTGATGATCTTCGGCGTCCCGACGAACACCGACGCCGTCGGCTCCGGTGCCGTTGATCCGGACGGGATCCTCAACGTCGCCGTCCGCGACGCGGTCGGTGAGGTCGGCGACGCGCTCGTCGTCGGCGCCGACCTGTGCCTGGACGAGTTCACCGACCACGGCCACTGCGGGGTTCTCCGCACGAGCAGCACCGGTGAGGTCGTCGTCGACAACGACGCGACCCTCGAGGTCTACGCGCGGATGGGCGTCGCGCTCGCCGAGGCCGGGGCCGGTGTGGTGGCTCCCAGCGGCATGATGGACGGCCAGGTGGGCGTGATCCGCTCGGCCCTCGACGCCGCCGGCCACGCCGAGCTGCCGATCATGGCGTACGCCGCGAAGTACGCGAGCGCCTTCTACGGACCGTTCCGCGAGGCGGTCGCGTCGTCCCTGAAGGGGAATCGCGCCACCTACCAGCAGGACAACGCCAACATCCGCGAGGCGTTGCGTGAGGTCCGGCTCGATGTCGGCGAAGGTGCCGACGTGGTGATGGTCAAGCCGGCGTTGGGATATCTCGACGTGCTGGCCGCCGTCCGTGCCGAGGTCGACGTGCCGGTCGCGGCCTACAACGTGTCCGGCGAGTACTCGATGGTGGAAGCCGCCGCCGCCAACGGGTGGATCGATCGGGAACGCACGATCGTCGAGATCCTCACCGGCATCCGCCGCGCGGGCGCGGACATGATCCTCACCTACTGGGCCACCGAGGCCGCCGGTTTCGCGGGGGTGCGCCGATGAGACTGCCCGACGAGCAGGTCCCGCGGTCGTCCGAGCTGTTCGCCCGCGCGAGCACCGTCATCCCGGGCGGGGTGAACTCGCCGGTCCGCGCGTTCCGGTCGGTCGGCGGCACGCCGCGGTTCATGGCGTCGGGCGCAGGTGCCTACATCACCGACGTCGACGGCAACCGCTACGTCGACCTCGTCGGCTCGTGGGGCCCGATGATCCTCGGCCACTCGCACCCCGCGGTGGTCGCCGCCGTCACCGCCGCGGTCGCCCGGGGCACCTCGTTCGGGACGCCGTCGGAGCCCGAGGTCATGCTGGCCGAGGAGATCGTCGCGCGGACCGGCGCCGAGCAGGTGCGGCTTGTGTCCTCGGGCACCGAGGCGACCATGTCGGCCCTGCGGCTCGCGCGCGGGGTCACCGGCCGGGCGAAGGTCGTCAAGTTCGCCGGCTGCTACCACGGCCACGTCGACTCGCTGCTGGTCGCCGCCGGTTCCGGTGTCGCGACCCTCGGCCTTCCGGACTCACCCGGCGTCACCCCGGCCGCCGCCGGCGACACGATCGTCGTTGCCTACAACGACATCGAGGCCGTCCGCGCCGTCTTCGCCGAGCAGGGCGACGAGATCGCCTGCGTCATCACCGAGGCCGCCGCCGGCAACATGGGCGTCGTCGCGCCGGTGCCCGGCTTCAACGCCGAGCTCCTGCAGCTCTGCCGGACCCACGGCGCGCTGTTCATCAGCGACGAGGTGATGACCGGCTTCCGGGTCACCCGGTCGGGCTGGTACGGCATCGACGGCGTGCAGGCCGACCTCATCACCTACGGCAAGGTGATGGGCGGCGGCTTCCCGGCCGCGGCATTCGGCGGCCGCGCCGAGCTGATGAGCCAGCTGGCACCGTCGGGTCCGGTCTACCAGGCGGGCACGCTGTCGGGGAACCCGATCGCCACCACCGCCGGTCTCACCACCCTGCGGCTGGCGACGCCCGACGTCTACACCCGCCTCGACGACATGTCGCGTCAGGTGCAGTCGCTCGTCACGGACGCCTTCACCACCGCCGGCCTGCCGCACCTGATATCCACCGCGGGCAACATGTTCAGCGTGTTCTTCGTCGATCCCGCCGAGGTCCCGGCGGTCCGGAACTACGCCGACGCGCGACGACAGGACCTCACCGGCTTCGGGGCGTTTTTCCACGCGATGCTCACGGCCGGCGTCTACCTGCCCCCGAGCGCGTTCGAGGCGTGGTTCGTCAGCGCCGCACATGACCAGCAGGCGTTGGACATCCTCGCGTCGGCACTACCGGGTGCCGCCGCCGAGATGCTCGACGCGCGATCCACCGGAGGAACCCGATGAACCACCGCGTCGCGAGCCGACCCGGCCCGGGCGAGCCCGGTGCGAGCCGGCCCAGCACGGCTGTGCATCTCGTGCGGCACGGTCAGGTGCACAACCCGACCGGGGTGCTCTACGGCCGGCTGCCCGACTTCCACCTGTCCGCGTTGGGTATTGCGATGGCCGACCGGATCGTCGACGTCCTCGGCGACCGCGACATCATCTACCTCGCGTCGTCGCCGCTGGACCGCGCCCAGGAGACCATCGCCCCGCTGGCCACCAACTTCGGCCTCACCCCGCACGTCGACGACCGGCTGATCGAGGCCGACAACGTGTTCGAGGGCCGCAAGGTCGGCGTGGGCGACGGCGCCCTGCGCGACCCGCGCAGCTGGCGGCACCTGTGGAACCCGATCCGGCCGTCCTGGGGCGAGGCGTACACCGCTCTCGCGACCCGCATGCTCGGCGCGGTCGGCACCGCCCGCGACGCCGCGTCGGGGCACGAGGCCGTGCTGGTGAGTCACCAGCTTCCGATCTGGATCCTGCGCAGCTACGTCGAGCACCGCCGGCTCTGGCACGACCCGCGCAAGCGCGAGTGCGCGCTGGCCAGCATCACCACCCTGCACTACATCGGGAGCGACCTCGACCGCGTCACCTACTCAGAGCCTGCTGCCGATCTCGCGGCGCAGGCAGCCGCGTCGAACGAGCCCGCGGCCGGTGCCTGAGCTGCGACACGCCTACCGGGCGGCGGGATTCCGTGCCCGCACGCTCATCAGCATGCTGACGTGCCTGGTCGCGGTGGCCGGCGTGAGCGGGTGCACCTCGGGCAGTGCGGCCGACAAGGCACCGTCGGGCACCGGCGCGAGCAACGCGGCCGGCTTCGTCGCCGGCGACGGCACCGTGCAGGTCATCGACCCGGCCGATCGCTTACCCGCGCCGGCACTGTCCGGCAAGACCCTCACGGGCACGACCTTCACCCTTGCCGATCACCTCGGATCCGTTGTGGTGCTCAACGTCTGGGGGTCGTGGTGCTCGCCGTGCCGCAAGGAGGCGCCCGAGTTGCAGGCCGCCTACACCCGGCTCACGACCGACGCGGCCGACAAGGTGGTGTTCGCCGGCGTCAACACCCGCGACAACGATCCCGGCCCGGCGATCGCCTTCGAGCGCAGTTTCAAGATCACCTATCCGAGCGTGTACGACCCGTCCGGCCGGCAGCTGCTCGGATTCGCGGATTCCCTTCCTGCCATGGCGATCCCGTCCACACTGGTGATCGACGCGAAGGGCCGGGTGGCGGCCCGGATCCTCGGCGCCACCACCGCCACGACCCTCGTCGACGTCGTCAAGGACGTCGAGACCCCGTGACGACCCTCGCCTCCGCCGGCACTTGGTTCGCCCAGACCGCCTTGTCCGGCACGCTCCTGCTGGCGATTCCGGTTGCCCTGCTGGCCGGTCTCGTCTCGTTCTTCTCCCCGTGCGTACTGCCGTTGGTACCCGGCTACCTGTCGTTCGTGACCGGGTTGACCGGCGCGGAGATGGCGGCACCGAGCGCCACCCGACATCGCGGCCGGCTTCTCGCCGGGTCGATCCTGTTCGTGCTCGGCTTCACGACGGTCTTCTTCGCGTTCGGCGCCATCGCCGGGACGGCCGGGGTGTTCCTGCGCGAGCACCTCGACGTGATCATCCGCTGCTTCGGTGTCGTCCTCGTGGCCCTGGGCCTCGTCTTCGCCGGTGTGCTGCCCTGGTTCCAGCGCGACATCCGTGCCCTGCATCGGGTTCGTGGCGTCGGGCTGGCCGCGGCGCCGCTGCTCGGCGCGGTCTTCGGGCTCGGCTGGACCCCGTGCATCGGACCGACGATGTCGGCCGTCCTCACCCTCGCGCTCGACTCCGGCCGGGCTTCCCGGGGCGGGCTGCTGATGGTGTTCTACGGACTCGGACTGGGTATCCCGTTCGTCCTCGCGGCACTGGGCTACAAGAGGCTGCTGCGCGCCTCGTCGTGGATCCGGCGTCATCCGCGGGTCGTGTCGTCGGTCGGTGGCGGCCTGCTCGTCGTGCTCGGGGTCGCGATGCTGACCGGGCTGTGGAGTTCGTTCATCTCGACCGCCCAGGGCTGGGTGTCCGGCTTCGGGGAGACCGCCGTATGACGACCGACACGACGACCGCGACGACCGACGCCGGCAGCGATGCCGCACCACCGGGCTCTACTCCACCGCCGCGCCGGGTGCTCCGCGGTGCGATCGAGTGGGCCCGCTGGTCATGGCGCCAGCTCACCTCGATGCGCACGGCGCTGCTGCTGCTGTTCCTGCTCGCCCTGGCAGCGATCCCGGGTTCGATCGTGCCTCAGAGCCGGATCAACCCGATCGCCGTCGTCGACTTCGCCACCCGGCACCCCCACCTCGCGCCCTGGTACCACCGGTTCGGCCTGTTCGACGTCTTCGGCTCGCCCTGGTTCGCCGCCATCTACCTGCTGCTGATGGTCTCCCTCGTCGGCTGCATCGTGCCGCGCCTGGGCAAGCACCTGAAGGCGATCCGGGCGATCCCGCCGAAGGCGCCGCAGCGGCTCCGCCGGCTGCCCGCGCACCGAGAATGGCATGTCGGCGGCAGGGCCGACGGCGCCGACGTCGACGCCGTCCTGCGGGACGCGAAGGTCGCGTTCGAACGGCAGCACTACCGCGTGCTCGAGGGCACGGACGCCGACGGCCGGCGCTGGGTCGGCGCCGAACGCGGACGGCACCGCGAGACCGGCAACCTGCTGTTCCACATCGCTGTCCTCGTCGTCCTGCTCGGCATGGCCGTCGTGTCGCTGTTCGGCTTCAAGGGCACGGCGCTGGTCATCGTCGGCAACGGGTTCTCCAACACCATCACGCAATACGACGGCTACACCGCAGGCCGGCTGTTCAAGCCGAGCCGGCTGGAGCCGTTCAACCTGGCCTTCACGAACTTCATCGTGAAGTTCGAGGAGAGCGGCGCGACCAAGGGCGCGGCCCGGGAGTTCGACGCCACCATGCAGGTCACGCCCGAACCGGGCGAGCCGACCGTCACCGATCACCTGAAGGTCAACCACCCGCTGCACATCGGCAACGAGCAGGTGCACCTGATCGGCCACGGCTATGCCCCGATCGTCACCGTCAAGGACGGCAACGGCAACGTCGCCTGGTCGGGTCCGGTCGCGTTCCTCCCGCAGGACGGGAACTTCAGCTCCACGGGCGTGATCAAGGTGCCCGACGCCCGTCCCGACGAGATCGGCCTGCAGGGGCTGTTCCTCCCGTCCGCCCACGTCGATCCGGTGAAGGGCCCGATCTCGGTGTTCCCGGATGCGGAGAATCCGGCGCTGTTCCTCACCGCCTACATCGGCAACCTCGGCCTCGACGACGGCACTCCGCAGTCGATCTACTCACTCGACACGACCGGCCTCACCCAGCTCACGAAAGACGGCCAGCCGTTCCGCGTTGCCATGCTCCCGGGTGACACCGAGAAGCTCCCCGGCAATGCCGGCACGATCACCTACGAGGGCTACAAGCGCTGGGCGAACCTGCAGATCAGCTCGCGTCCCGGCACGATGATCGTGCTGGTCGGCGCGGTGGCGGCTCTCGTCGGTTTGATGGGGTCGCTGTTCATCCCGCGCCGACGGGCCTGGGTGCGGGTCGAGAACGACGCCGGGCGTACCGTGATCGTGCTCGCCGGGCTCGACCAGCGCACCTCCGGCGGTGAGCGAGTCTCTGAGGGTCTGGCCGTCGATCTCACGAAGATCGCCGCCGATCTCGGCGACGAGAAGGCCACCGCAGAGCTCGACGACGCCGGTGCCGGCGACGCCGATGCCGATGCAGAGAACGAGAGGACGCAGTCGTGACGTCGACGCAGATCATGTTGGGCGGGTTGTCCGACAACGCGATCCGGTGGGCCACCGTCCTCGCGGCGCTGTCGCTGCTGGCCTACGCCGCGCAGTGGGCGTACAGCCGGGAACGCGCCACCTCCGACGTCGACACGAAGGCGGCGAAGCGCTCCCTGGTCGGTGTCGGCGCTCCCGTTGACACCGTCGACCAGCAGCTCGGGGCTCCCGACGCACTGACCGCCGGCACGGTGGAATCCGGTGCCGACGATCCCGGTGCGGCCACGCTGCGTCGCCGTGCCGACCTCTTCGGCCGGCTGGGGTTCAACTTCCTGGCTATCACCGGCGTCGTCCTGCTCGCCGGCGTGGTGCTCCGCGGCGCCGCCGCCGGGCGGGTGCCGTGGAGCAACATGTACGAGTTCGCCACCGCCGGCTCGGCCGGGATCCTGTGCCTGTTCCTGGTGGTCCGCAAGCGGCTGAAGCTGACCTGGCTCGGCTTCCCGCTGATCTGCTTCATCCTCGTCGTCCTGATGCTCGCCGACCTCCTGCTCTACACGCCGGTCTCGGGGCTCATCCCGGCGCTGAAGTCCTACTGGCTCGCCATCCACGTCACCGCCGCCGTCACCGCGACCGCAATCTTCAGCCTCGGCGGCGTCATCACGGTCGCCCAGCTGGTCAAGGCCCGGGCCGAGCGCCGCGGGTCGTCCGCGCTCTCGAAGCTGCCCAGCTCGGTGAAGATGGAGGCGGTGGCCTACCGGCTGCACGCCTTCGCCTTCCCCGTCTGGACGTTCGCGATGATCGCCGGTGCGGTGTGGGCGCAGCACGCATGGGGCCGGTTCTGGGGCTGGGACCCCAAGGAGACCTGGATGTTCATCACCTGGGTCGCCTACGCCGCCTACCTGCACGCCCGCTCGACCCCCGGCTGGCGTGGCCGCATCCCATGGATCGCGCTCATCGCCTACGGCGCGCTGCTGTTCAACCTGGTCGGCGTCAACGTCTTCATCACCGGCCTGCACTCCTACGCCGGCGTCTGACTCTGCCGGTTTTCGCTGCGGTAACCCCGGAGCCGCGGAGGTAACCCCGCGACTGTCGTCGTAACCCCAAGGACGGCTATACGACGACAGTCGCGGGGTTACGACGGTGGGGGCGGGGTTACGCGCTCGACGTCAGCGGCGGGTCAGCGTGCGGTCGTCGGACTCGTCGTCGTGCGCCGGCCGGCCGAACAGCAACCAGGCGACCGGGCCCGCGAACGGCAGCAGCGCCACGATGGCGATCCACGCCGGCCTCGGCAGCGTCTCGGTCTCGCGCAGCCGGGTCTGCCACAGGTCGATGAGGCAGTAGAGCGTGAGCGAAAACCCCCCGAAGACCAACACGATCCGGAGCATCTGCTGCCTCCCTCGGACGACACGTCGACGGTCGCCTGCCGCGCCGGTGGATCCGCACGAACGGTACCGGTCAGCGTACCCAGCCAGGGCGCGTCCAGCCCCTGCTCCGGAGTAACCGGTACGGGCCGCGGAACCGCACGTAGGCTCCTGTGCCCGTGAAGTCGCTCGCTCTCTACACCGTCCTGCGTGTCGTCGTGTTCGCCGTCGTGCTCGCGCTGCTCTGGCTGGTGTTCGGCGGTCGGGTCAGCATCTGGGCGGTGGTGCTGCTCAGCCTGCTCGTCACCGGAGTGGTGTCGCTGGTCGCGTTCCGCAGTCAGAGCGCCCAGGCGGGTGCCGCGCTCGGCGACATCGTGACCAGGATCCGGCTCCGCTACCGGGCTTCGCGCGCCGCCGAGGACGTCGACGACGACGAGTGACGACCGGCCGATGCGCCGGTGCGCGCGTCGGCGGCATGACCGGGACTGGCCCGTTCGAGGCAACGCAGTCCCTGCGGCCGGGAACCTCGACGGCGTACCCACGTACGATGTGGTAAACGCTTTCCACTGAAGAGACCTGGTGAGTCACCCGCATGCGTGTTGCGATTCTCGGGACCGGCGGCATCGCCCGCGCCCACGTCAAGGCACTGCAGGCGCTCGCCGACTCCGGTGTCGAGGTCGAACTCGTCGGCGCGTGCGACGTCGATGCCCAACGGGTCGAGGCGTTCGCGGCCGAATGGTCGATCCCGGCCTTCTACACCGACCTCGCCGCGATGCTGGGCCGGCAGCGTCCGCAGGTCATCCACATCTGCACGCCGCCGGGCGCGCACGCCGATCTCGCGATCCAGTGCCTGCTCGGCGGAGCCGATGTGGTGTGCGAGAAGCCGCCGGTCCTCTCGATCGCGGAGATCGAGGCCGTGCAGGCCGCCGAGCTCCGGACCGGGCGCAGCTACACGACGATCTTCCAGCACCGCTTCGGATCGGCCGGTCAACATGTTCGCGCGCTGATATCCGCCGGTGCCCTCGGTGCGCCGCGGGTGGCCATCTGCCACACCTTGTGGTTCCGCACGCCGGAGTACTACGAGGTGCCCTGGCGCGGGAACTGGGAGTTCGAGGGCGGTGGCCCGACCCTTGGGCACGGGGTGCACCAGATCGACCTGCTGGCCTACCTGCTGGGGGACTGGGACGAGGTCAGCGCGACCGCGGTCCGGCTCGTCCGTGACATCGAGACGGAGGACGTGTCGATGGCGCACGTCGCCTTCACCAACGGCGCTCTCGCCTCCATCGTCACCAGCGTGCTGTCCCCGCGCGAGGAGAGCTATGTCCGGCTCGACTTCGACGACGCGACCGTCGAGGTGAGCCACGTCTACGGCTACGCCGACGACCACTGGACCATCACGCCCGCCAAGCACGTCGACGCGGACGTCGCCGCCTGCTGGGCGTTACCGGGTCCCGTCGAACCCAGCAGCCATCTGGCGCAGCTCCGGCGGGTGTACGCCGCGCTCGCCGACGGCACCCGGCCGCCCGGCGATTCCGACTCCGCCCACGCCACGATGGAACTGATCACCGGTATCTATGCCGCTGCCTTCACCAACGTCCCCGTGCGCCGCTCCGAGCTGACACCGGGCCATCCCTTCCACGCCTCGCTGACCGGCGGGGCGACACCGCCCGTCCCGTCCTCCGCCGGACCGCGACGGAGCCCGAGCGTGAACAGGAGCACATGATGCTCAGCTTGACCGACACCGACGGAGCACTCGTCGCCACCACCGACGACGGCCTCGAGTTGTTCCACTACGTCTACCTCGACCGGACCGAGCAGCTGCAGTCACCGCGGCCGTACCTGCATCCCGTACGAACCCTGGCCGGCGACGTGGTGACGATCTACCGCCCGACCGACCACCTCTGGCACCGTGGCTTCTCCCTCGCGCTGCCCAACGTCGGCGCGCACAACTTCTGGGGCGGGGTCACCTACACCCGCGAGCAGGGCTACGTGCAGCTGCCGAACAACGGCGCCACCGTGCACGACGGGTTCTCCTCGCTCACCGGTGGGGATGGGGGTGGCGATGGATCGGTTGCGATCGCGGAGTCGCTCGGCTGGATCACCCAGGACGGCGAGCGGCTGGTCGACGAGGACCGCACGATCACCGCACGGCTGATCGACGACGCCAGCTGGACGTTCTCGGTCGACATGACGTGGCACAACCGCAGCGCGTCCGGGATCGTCTTCGGAAGCCCTGGCACCGAAGGGCGCACGATGGCCGGCTACGGCGGGTTCTTCTGGCGCGGCCCGCGCGAGTTCGACCGGGGCCACGTGCTCGCACCTGCCGACCTCGAGGTGACGCCGGAGCTCACGGATTCCCTTGCCGCCCTGGCGGAGAAGCCGGACGTCCCCGCGGCGATGGGCCGCTCCGGCCGCTGGCTCGGCTACGTCGGCAAGCACGACGGCACATGGAACACGTCCAGCATCCTGATCGTGGACAGCCCGTCCAACCCCGGCAGCCCGACGCCCTGGTTCGCACGCGAACAGCCCTACGGCTGCGTCAGCGCCTCACCGTTCTTCTTCACCGAGACCACCCTCCCGGCCGGGGAGTCGTGGACGTGGCGCTACGACGTCGTCATCCATGCGGGCGAGCTCGACGTCGACGCGGCCGAGATGCTGGTGGCCGGGGTCGGCGTTCCGGCGTGAGCGGCACCGCCGCGGCGTTCCCGGGGGCCACGGCGCTGACCGGGCTGCGGGTCTACGACTGGCCCACCGCCGACGGCCTGGCCGGCGGATCGGCGCATATCCACCTGCTCTCGACCGAGGCCTACGTCGTGCGCAGCGGAGCCGGCCGCGTCGAGACGCTGTCGTCGAACGGCTTCGCCGTGCACGACCTCGCGCCGGGCGACGTGGTCTGGTTCACGCCCGGAACCGTGCACCGACTGGTGAATCTCGATCACCTCGAGCTGCTGGTGGTGATGGCGAACGCCGGGCTGCCCGAGGCTGGCGACGCGGTGATGACGTTCCCGCCCGAGGTGCTCGCCGACCCGGACGCCTATGCGCGCGGCCTCACTCGCACGCGACGACCGGATCTATGCCGCCGACGCCGACGCCGCGCGTGCCCGCCGGGACCTCGCGATCACCGGGTATCTGCAGCTGCGCAAGGCGGTCCAGGACGACGGGCCGATCGCGCTGGGGCCCTTCTACGACGCCGCGACGGCGCTGGTGCAGCGTCGGCTGCCGCAATGGAAGGACATCCTGGCGGCCGGTCCGGTCGCCGTCACAGCCGCGGTGTCGGATCGGTGGACGGCGTTGGCCGGCGGCGTTGGCAGACGCCACGGTGAGCCGGATCGATGCCCCGGTCGGCGAGCAGCTGGGCATGTGCGGCTGGCTGACCACCTACGAGCAGGGCTCCGCACGGGTGCTGTGAGCGCCGTCAGGTCGTGACGGCGTCGCGCCAGCTGTGAGCCGGCTCGTAGCCGAGCAGCCGCCGGGCCTTGCCGATCGCGAGCATGGTGCCGTTGACCTCGAGGTCGCCGCGGATCTCCACGCCGGGGAAGAACTCGGCGGCAAGGTCGCGGCTCGGCGTCGTCATCACCGAGTCGGCGTTGGCGATCACGAACACCTCGGTGCCGGTGTGCTCGAACTCCAGCGCACGACGGACGGCCTGCGCGCCGTCGCGGCCGTCGATGTAGGCCCAGAGGTTCCACTTGCGCGACGACCGGTCGTCCTCGAACGACGGGAACTCGACGTACTGGGCCGGGTCGATCACGTTGGAGAACCGCAGCCCGATCATCTTCAGCGTCGGGTCCCAGCGGCAGAACTGCCGGGCCATCTCCTCCTCGAGGGTCTTGACCAGGGAGTACGTCGACTCCGGCCGTGGCGTGTACTCCTCGTCGACCGGGATGTAAGGCGGGGGTGTGTCGAACGGCAGCCCGAGCACGGTCTCGCTCGAGGCCCACACGACGTTCTTGATGCCCGCCGCCCGGGCCGCGGCGAACACGTTGTAGCTGGCCGCGGAGTTGTTGGCGAACGTCGCGGAGTTGGTCCGCAGGCCGGGCGCCGGGATCGCCGCGAGATGCACGACCGCGTCCACCGGTCCGGGCACGCGCTCGTCGACGTGGCTGACGGCCTCGAGCACCTGGCCGTAGTCGGTGAGGTCGACCGCGACGAACCCGCCTGGCTGACCGGCGACCGGGGCCGGCTGCCGATCCACGTTGACCACGTCGTGGCCGTGCGCGGCCAGGTCACGGACGACGAACTGCCCGAGCTTTCCGCTTCCACCGGTGACGACAACTCGCATGTGCTGCTCCCTCGACTCGACCGGCCCGTGCTCCCACGAGCCGCTGGATACCTGCCGACCAACCTGTCACACCGACCGGCCGGCGCCGCGGCTGGTAGGGGTATCGGCCCGTCCGGACCACGCCGGATGAACACTCGGCAGACGACACCCGACGTTCCTGTCCATCTCGGTTGCCGCGACCATCGCGTCCGGGATCGTCAACGCGCAGGCGTCACCTTCGGCGCCAGCCGGATCGGTGCCCAGTCCGGTGTCCTGGTGATGGCCCTGGTCGCCGCCGCCTTCGCCGCCTGGGTGTTCCTCCGGGCCCGGCGCAATCCGGTCAACGCGAGCAACGTCAACGATCCGGTCGGCACGCCCGCGGCCGCCCCCGTCCACGCAGGAGCAGCAGCATGAGCAGCCCGGCGCGGGTGCGTCGGTCAACGCCCGCATCGGCGGCAGGATCGGCGGCTACGCCGCGCTGGCCGTCTGCTTTGCGCTGGTTGTGCTCGGCGTCATCGTGATGCTGAACAAGTGGCCACACCCGGCCCGCCGCACCACCGCTGATTCCAGCGACAAATCCATCGCTCCACCAGCCCGCACGTCGCGCTGGCACCGAACTCGACGAACCACACGCCGCTCCCGAGCGGGCCGAGGACGCGGACGAGCACGCCGGTCAGTCTCCCAGACCGGCGCGCGGCTGGCGCGCGAGCCAGTCCCGAGACGTGCCGAGCACGGTCAGCCGGTGCGCGGCCCGGGTGAGCGCGACGTACAACGTGCGCACACCGCCGTTGGACTCGACGACGATCCGGTCGGGTTCGACCAGCACGACCCCGTCGTACTCGAGGCCCTTGGTGGTCAGCGGATCGGTCACGACGAGCCGGGGATCGTCCTCGACGAGCGTGGCCACCGCGCGCGTGACGTCGTCGCGCAGGCCCGGCGGCACGATCAGCGCCACCGAACCCGTCACGGCGCCGAGCACGTCGGCCGCACGGGCGGCGACCTCGTCGATCAGCGACTCGGCCGGCACGTCGAGGATCGTCGGCTCGATACCGGTCGTGCGGACCGCTTCCGGTACGTCGGCGTCGGGCACCGACGCGACGATGTACTTCGCCGCCACCGCGAAGATCTCGGCGGCGTTGCGGTAGTTGCGGGTCAGCTTGAAGCCGCGGATCGTCAGCCGATCGAACGCGTCCGTCCGGGCCGTGAGCGCCTCCGCTGGGTCGGGCCAGGTCGACTGTGCGAGGTCGCCGACGACGGTCCAGCTGGAGTGCCGGCCACGGCGTCCGAGCATCCGCCACTGCATCGGCGACAGGTCCTGCGCCTCGTCGACGACGATGTGGGCGTACGAGCTGTCGATGCCGATCGGGCGCATCGCGAAGTCGTTGCTCCGCTGGTTCGAGCGGTCCGCCCAGGTGGTGAGTTCGTGCACGCTGGCGGACGGGTCGACGAAGACCACCGACTCGTCGCTGCGGTCGCCCTCGGATGGCAGCCGGGGGCCGTCGTCCTCGTCGAAGTCGTCGTCGTTCTCACGTGCCGACGGCGAGCCGAGCATCACCGTCAACTCGTCGAGCAACGCGACGTCCTCGACCGAGAACTGATCGGAATCGACATAGCTGCGGTGCACGGCGTCGACCTCGGCCGAGGTGAGGATGCCGCCGGCGTAGCGATCGAGGCGCTCGCGGTCGGAGAACCAGACGAGCACCTCGCGGGGGTCGAGTACCGGCCACCAGTCGTCGAGGAAGCCGGAGACGTCGTCGTGCGCGGAGAACGACTCCATGAAGTCGAGGCGTTCCTGGTCCTCGAACTCCTGCCGGCGCAGCGACGTCCAGGCCGCCTCCGCGAGTTCGTCGGCGACGGTCTGGCGGGAGCGGTTGCGCTGCTGTCCGCGCAGGCCGGCGCGACGGACGTGGGCGAGCCGGTCGGCGTCGAGGTTGACGATCCGGCTGGCGACGTAGACGCGGAGGTGGTCGGGGCCGCCGGGGACCGAGTCGACGATCGCGCGTGTCAGCACCTTGCGCATCCGCAGGCTGCCCTTGACCGCAGCCGCCACGGGTTCGTCGTGCCGGGACGCGGTGACGCCGTCGAGGATCTGCCCGAGCGAGCGGACCGCGACGGCGTCCTCGCCCAGCGACGGGAGCACCCGTTCGATGTAGGCGCTGAACGCGGCCGACGGCCCGACGACGAGCACGCCGCCGGCTTCGAACCGTCGGCGCTCGCTGTAGAGCAGGTAGGCCGCACGGTGCAGGGCGACGACGGTCTTGCCGGTGCCGGGCCCGCCGGTGATCTCGGTGACGCCGCGCCACGGGGCGCGGATGGCCTCGTCCTGGTCTGCCTGGATGGTGGCGACGATGTCGCGCATGTGCGCGTCACGGCTGCGGGTGATGGCCGCGATCAGGGCGCCGTCACCGACGATGACCATGCCGTCGGGCGCCTCGGGGACCATCAGGTCGTCCTCGATGCCGATGACGTGCTCGCCGCGGGACCGCAGCACGCGCCGACGGACGACGCCGTGCGGGTCGACCGGCGTGGCCCGGTAGAACGCGCCGGCGGCCGGGGCGCGCCAGTCGATCACGAGTGGGTTGAAGTCGACGTCGCGCACACCGAGCCGGCCGATGTAGCGGGGGTCGTCGGGCTCGGCTGCGAGATCGAGCCGGCCGAACACGAGACCTTCGTGTGCCGATTCGAGGGCGGCGAGCCGGACGGCGGCGTTGTGGACGAGGGCGTCGCGCTCGAACAGGCTGGTGGACTGGTCTTCCTCGCGCCAGCGGTCGGTCGAGTCGACGGCGGCACGACGATGACCGTCACGTTCGACCAGGCGCGCGCGCCCGGCCGCGGAGTCGAGCTCCCCGTAGACGCGGTCGACGTGGATCTGCTCACGGGCGATCTCGGCGGCGACCACCGGGTCACCGCTGGATCTGTGCCGCGTGGCCGATGTCGCCGGCGGGCGGGCGTTGCTCGAGTCGTCGACGGCGACCGACGACGGGCTGATCGGGTCAGACACGGTGCTCCGAAAGGCTCGATGACAAGCAGCGCGAAAGTTGCAAGTCGCACAGTCTAGCCCCACCAGTCACCCGGATGGTCAGTCGATCCCGCCTGCGAACGTCTCCACGGCGGCCAGCACACCGCTCAGCGCGGCCAGGGTCAGCCGCCAGTCACGACCGATCTGCAGGCCGTGATCCGCGTCGGCGATCTCGTGGACCCGCTGGCCGGACGCGTGCGCCACGTCGCTGTCCCACAGATCGTCCGCCGTCCCGCCGATCAGCAGCGTGGGTGCCGTCGCCGCGCGGATCGCGTCCGCCACAGCCGGTTCGTGCAGGAGCGGGGTGAGCCAGATCGCGGGCAGTCCGAGGCCCGTCACCCACGGCGCCGCCCGGGTGCCGAACGACTTGCCGACGACCAGCGTCGTCGGCCCCGGCGGAGCCGCGTCGGCCGCCAGCTCGGCGGCATCGGCGGCGAACCGAACCGGATCGACCCTGGCGTCCGCGTCGATCTCCCATCGGACGCCCTGCACGAACCAGCCCTGACCCGCAAGCACGCCGGCCACGTAGAACAGCAGCGGATGGTCGACCGTGTACGCGCCGCCGGGCAGGAGGATGGCCCGCCGGCCGCCGTCGGCGGCATCGTCGGGGTTGTCGAACCAGGCGAACGTCTCGACGCTCATGCTGGCGAATTCATGCTGGCGACCTCATGATCCCGACCTCATGATCCGAGAGTGCCCAGAGCGGTGCCCAGGAGCAATCCCACGCCCATGGCGAGTTCCGCGAAGCCGGTGAACTTCAGGACCGGGATGAGCGACATACCGCCGGCACCGGAGACGACGATGCGCACCGGCGCGACGGCGAACGCGACCCCGGCAAGCCCGAGCAGCGCCCACGGCGTCCACGCGAGCGCGAGGGCGACCACCAGGATGAAGGCGAGGATGACGAAGCCGGTGTAGAGAAGCCGGGACGCGCGGTCGCCGATGCGGACCGACAGGGTGCGTTTGCCGACCTCGGAGTCGGTGGGGATGTCGCGCAGGTTGTTGGCGACGAGGACCGCGCAGGCCAGCAGCCCGGCCGCGATCGCGCCGAGGACGCTGCCGAGGGTGACCCGCTGCGCCTGCACGAAGGTCGTCCCGATCGTGGCGATCAGGCCGAAGAAGACGAACACGAAGATCTCGCCGAGACCGAGGTAGCCGTAGGGGTGCGAGCCGCCGGTGTAGAACCAGGCGGCGGCCACGCACGCCGCTCCGACGAGGACGAGCCACCACGCGGTGGTCAGGGCCAGGACGAGTCCCGCCGCGCTGGCCACGCCGAAGCAGACGAAGGCCGCACGCTTGACCGCGCCGGGCGTGGCGGCACCCGAGCCGACCAGCCGTTGCGGGCCGACCCGGACGCCGTCGGTGCCGCGGATGCCGTCGGAGTAGTCGTTGGCGTAGTTGATGCCGACCTGGAGGAAGAACGACACGACGAGCGCGAGGAGTGCTTTCCACCAGATCGCCGCATCGATGTCGACGGCGGCCGCGGTGCCGATGAGGACGGGGGCGATCGAGATGGCCAGCGTCTGGAGCCGTGCGCCGTCGATCCATTGAGCCGCGGTTGCCACGGAGGTCGATCCTGCCCTACCGACGTCGGTGGTCGGGCGTCGGTCGGGTTCTCAGGGCGCAGGCGTGGCGCTGACCTGGCCCGACCAGGGCTGCGGTTCGCTGCGGACGGTCGCCCCGGACGCCGCGGCCTCGTCGATCAGCAGGCCGAGGTAGTGGTCGTGGCAGCCGTCGGCCAGCCCGTAGAAGCCGGCGCCGCCGCGGGCGAACGCGGCCATCCGTACCAACGCTCGCGCGCCCGCGAGCTCGTCGTCGGACAGCCGCACGTCGCCGAACTCGTTCGACCACACCACTCGCTCGCCGACCGTGAGCCGGCGAAGCGTCGAACCGTCGAGGTCGCCGTCCACACCCATCACGTCGCGTGCGATCGGCTCGGTGATCGCGTGCCCGGGCCCGATCCACCGACTGACGTCGAGGTCGCTGATCTCGCCCTTCTCGCCCCAGACCGAGACGTGCCGGGACCGGATGGGGGAGAAGTACTGCTCGTCGTCGAAGTCGAACAACCCGGCCTGCGCGCCTGTCCCGTCGGCGCCGGCGACGTCGATCTGCGCCACCGTGCGGCCTGGGGTGGCCATCGCCAGCTCGGGCGCCCAGCCGTCGCGGCCGTTCCCGCTCAGCAGCCGGTCGGGCACCTTGGCCGCGCGGATCGTGACCTCGTCGAACCCGATCCCGAGCAGGAACCGGATCAGGCTGACCCCGTGGTAGCCGTGTGCGGCGGAAACCCGTGCCGAGCTCACCGGCCCGATCAGCCCGCTCCGGACGAGCTCGATGCGTGCGGCGTGGTGCGGCTGGAACTGGTACTGCTCGGCGACCTGGACGGGGGAGTCGTGGCCGAGGGCGCCGTAGAGGTCGCGGAGGTCGTCGAGTCCGGCGGCCGGCGGTGTCTCGGTCAGCACCGGCTTGCCGGCCGCCACCGATGCCCGGATGAGCTCGGGCGCGACGGCGCGGGGCACCGAGACGAGGACGAAGTCGAGGTCGCGGGCGAGCAGGTCGGCGACGTCGGCGGCGACGTCGAGGCCCCACAGCCGGCCGAACGCCTTGGCGGACTCGGGTCGGGCGCTCGTCACCGCGCCGATCGCCAGGTACTCCGGCAGCGCGGCGGCGATCCGGGCGAAGTACTCCGATCGCCAGCCGGTGCCGATGAGCCCGAAGTGGGCGGGCCGTCCGTGGCTCACAGCTCGCGTCCGTTCCGGCCGCCGCCGACGCCGGAGTAGGGCACACCGGGGTCCCATGCGGTCCGGGCGGGGGCGACGAAGGAGGACAGCGGCAGGTTCACGGAGGCTCCGGATCTTGTCGACAGGTAAGCGGATTCGACGATTTCGAGCGCACGCAGGGACGTCTCGGGGACGGACCAGTCGAGGGTGCCGGTGGCGATCAGGTCGGCGAGGTGCTCGAGATGGCGGCGGTGCCCGGTCACGGTGCCCGCCTCGCCGTCGACGACGGTGCGGCCGTCGCGTCCGACGAGTGTGTAGTGGTTCTCCCAGGCCGCGTACTCGATGTGGCCCTCGTCGCCGACGAAGCGCATCAGGCAGGCCGTGTCGTCGTGGGCGATCGGCACGTGGTCACCGGTCTCGAGAACCAGCCGGACGCCGCTCGCGGTGCGTGCCAGCGTCACCGCGGACGTCTCCACCTGCATGCCGTCGCGGAACGTCCGGGTCGAAGTGTCGGCGCCGGTCAGGACGAAGACGACTGGGTCGGGGTCGACGAGGGCGACGAAGAACTGGATCCAGTGGATGCCGGCGTTGACGATGTCCCAGCCGGTGCACTCCATCGCGACGGTCCGCAGCGTGCCGATCGCGCCCGCGTGGACGTCGTCGATCAGCCGTCGCGCGGCCGGCAGCGCCATCAGCCCGTGCGGCACGACCATCGGCAGGCTCCGCGCACGCATCATCGCCAGGATCCGGGCACCGGCGGCGGTCGTGTCGCCGAGCGGCTTCTCGACGAGGAGCCCACGGGCACCGGCGGCGACCGCGGCCTCGGCGAGCTCCAGGTGGGTCGGGGCGTAGGTGGAGACGCAGACGACCTCGGCCGGCGCGGTCGCGAACATGTGCATGTGATCGGCGAACGTCGGCACACCGGGGAAGTCCCGCTCGACCCGGCCGCGGGCGTCGGCACTGATGTCGGTCACGCCGACGAGATCGAACCGGGGCGACGCCGCGAGCGCCGCCATGCTCAGCCGGCCACCCGCGCCGGTCCCGATCACCGTTGCGGTGAAGGTGTCTCCGGCGTCGGCGGTGGTCACCGAGTGAGTCAAACAGTCACCGAGAGCGGCGACAAGGATCGGTGCACGGAAGGTCCGACCCCGGTCAGCTCCATCTGAGCGGAGGGTTATGGGTCCCTCGCCGACGCGGATCCGGTCGATGGGGCATGGTCGGGGCCACACGCAACTTGGAGTGCTTTCACCGACGATGCGCCGGACTGTCTGGGTGAGCTCGTCGGCCGGCACGTGGTCTCGGCAGCGTTTGCGCGGCGGATCGACGCGAGTCTGGAGCGGTTTGCTCGTGCTGTGGAGTACGACGAGCCGGGTGTGTTTTTGCACGGGGACCTGAAACCTCCGCACGTGTTCGCCGAGGACGGGAGGTTCGTCGGGCTGATCGATTGGGGTGACGCCGCGGTGGGCGATCCGCGTTACGACCTGGCGGGCATCTAGAACGGTGCGGGGTCGGCGGCACACAGCACCGCATCGACCGCGGTTCGCCGTGCTGCGGCCAGCGCGAATGCGTCGTCGTCGAACTCCGAGGCGACGAGGTCGGCCAGCTCGATGCGGGTGTCTTCGGCGATGGCCAGGTCGGTCAAGGTCTGTGGCGAATAGCTGACCGTGTTGGTGGTGTAGATCTTGCCGTGTGGGGACAGCCATTCCCAGCCGTCGGCCATTCGGACGACCTGCCAGCCACCGAGCGTTTTCAGCCGGTGCTCGGTGTCGCAGAGTGACCCGAGCCCGTCGACGCTGGTCTGATGTCGG
>DAIQRJ010000058.1:0-16279 GCA_036786375.1 Actinopolymorphaceae bacterium | reverse complement strand
GTCATCCACCCAGAATCACCGCTCCCACCCGCACAACATGGGAGACACGCCCTAGCCCCGTCGCATGCGGCTGCGGGACTGGGGAACGTGTGGGCTCTGGGCTGGCGCCTGCAACGGACGTCGCTGATCACCTGGACGGTGTCGTCGGCACTGCTCGGGCTGCTGATGGGTGGGGCCTCCCGGTCGATCGGCGGGCAGCTCGATTCGCAGCAGCTCAAGGACGTGATGGCGCGCATCGGCTCGTCGGCCGATCCCGTCGATCTGCTGTTCGCCGCCGTCCTGGCGATCATCGCCGAGGTGATCGCGGCCTACGCGATCGTCGCGGCGCTACGACTGCGTCGCGAGGAGATCGAGGGCCTGGCCGGGCCGCTGCTCGCGACGCCGGTCAGTCGTTGGGCGTGGTCGGTCAGCACGCTGGTGTGGGTGTTCGTGGGACCGGCGATCGCGTTGGCGGTCCTCGGGGCCAGCACCGGGCTCGCGTACGGCTCGGCGGGTGCAGCGCTGAAGCTGTCGCCGTTCGCTGCGGCACCCAACATGCTCGTGGGTGAATCCTCACCGGCAACCTGCTTGCTGTGGACGCTGATCGCCGTCGCACTCTCGGTGGTCGGACTGATGACGCTGCGCCGGAGGGACCTCGCGGCAGCCTGATGCGGCTAGTGCGTGACGATGGCGACGACCCCGCCGAGGGAGAACGCGATCGCCAGCACCCAGAGGATCACGACGGTGAGCGTTCGGCCGATCGTGGCCTCGGGGCTCACCGTCGACGACGCAGTTCCGTACACGTCAGACTCGGACTCCGGCTTCGTCACTCTCCGTATGGTAATCGCCGATCCCGGCCCTCACCAGAACCACTTCACCGACGTTTGACTACTCTAAGTAATTCACGTGGCGGGCAGGCGGCGTATCCAGACACGTGAGCTTCTGCAGTCCGACGACCGGGCGCAGGCAGTCGACGGCCGGGGTGCGAGGCCGTGACTCCTGGCAGGGCGAACGAGCCGGCCGATAAGCCGGATCCTGTCGAGGACGATCATCCATCTAGGCATGCCGTTGCCGGCATGCTCGTGCGGCCTACCCGCAAGCTCGGGCGGGCAGCCCTCGAGCGCTTGCGCAGCACCCCGGCGAACCGCGGTACATCCTTGGCCTTGCTTCGGGTGGGGTTTACCTAGCCGCTCCGGTCACCCGGCGCGCTGGTGGTCTCTTACACCGCCGTTTCACCCTTACCCGCACCTCGACGAGTCGAGGCCGCTGGCGGTCTGTTTTCTGTGGCACTGTCCCGCGGGTCACCCCGGGTGGGCGTTACCCACCACCCTGCCCTGTGAAGTCCGGACTTTCCTCGGCACTTCCGGTCACCCGGAACCGCCGCGATCGTCTGGCCGACTCGTTCGCGTCGGTCAGCCTAGTGGGTACGCGAGGTCACGCGAGTTCGAACCGGACCCGTCTCGCGGTCACGTCGGCCTCGGTGAGCCGGACCTTCGTGTTCTCCCCCAGCGGCAGGTCGGCCCCGCTCACCTTGGCCATCACGGCCGGATCGCTGAGCTGGACGGTCCCGGTTCGGACGAAGGGCGCATCGTCGGCAGAGGCCGGCCTCGCCGCGTCCAGCTCGACAACCACGCCTTCGAACAGCTGTCCGACCGAGCCTGCGAGCACCGCTGCCTCGACCGCACCGACACACGCGCGGTCGTATTTCGCCGACAGCCGGTCGCTGCGCTGCATCGCGGCGGCGACGTCCGGGAGGGCGGCCCGGGTGGACGCCGGGACGGGCAGCCCGGCACAGATCGCCACACAGACCTCGCCGGCATAGCGATCCACCAGGCGGCGCAGCGGCGCGGTGACGTGCGCATACCCGGACGCGAGCGCGGAGTGCTCGGGCTGCGCGGGCACCTCCCCGTCGAACGCCGTGTAGCCGGAGCCACGGAGGACGGCCGTCGAGGCGGTCACGATCGCGGCGTGCCGGGGGTTGGCCGGGTCGAGGAAATGGATGAAGTCGGGATAGGTCATCTCAGCCGGCCACACCACCCCCATCGCCTTGGCAATCCGGTGCAGCATGCGCAGCGAATGCGGGTCGGCCGGCGGCAGCGTGCGCAGGATGCCGACCTGGGCGTACAGCATCAGGTCGGCCGCGGCCATCCCCGTCATCAGCGAGATCTGCGCGTTCCAGCCTTCGACCGGCTCCGGGGCCCGGAACTCCAGCGAGAGCCGTCGTCCGTCCGGTGACGCGACGACGTCCTGCTCGGGCAGCGGCAGGTTCACCGCGCCGCGTGCACGCTCCCGCCTTTCCCGCAGCGTCCCGACCTCGGCGAGCAACTCGAGCGACTCGATCGCCCGGCCGGTATCCAGATCGGCCTGCACCTGCGTGTAGCTGAACTGCTCGCGGCTGCGCACCCGGGCGCGGACGACCTCGACCGAGGCGCACTCCCCGGACGCGTCGACCTGCATCGACCACAGCAACGCCGGCCGGACCTCACCCGGCAGCAGGCTGGCGGCACCCTCGGACAACACACTCGGGTAGAGCAACCGGCGTCCGTCCGGGGCGTAGAACGTGACCCCGCGACCCTGAGCAGCCTTGTCGAGTGCGTCCCCGACGGTGACGAACGCGGCGACATCGGCGATGGCATACGACACCCGGTAGCCGGTTGCGTCGCGTGCGATGTGGACCGCCTGGTCGAGATCCAGCGAGCCGGGTGGGTCGATGGTGACGAACTCGATGTCGGTGCGATCCAGCTCGGGCAGCCGGGGCGCCGCGGCGGCAGCGGTTGCGGCCGACAGCACGTCGTCGGCGAAGTCACCGGGGATCGCGAACTCGGTTCGGACGGCGTCGAATGCCTGCCGTAGGGTCCGCGCGGATGCGTCGTGAAGCCTCAGTCTTCTCGTCGGCACGCCAGCAGCCTAACCCGCGTGGCCTGCACGGCGGAGTCTCCGAGGACGGGTCAGAACAGCCGGCCGAGCGGGTTGCCGCCGCCCTCGGAGGTGGTGTCGGTGCTCTGCGAGCCACGCGCCGCCTGGGCCCGCGCGAGGCTCGGCGGTGGGTCGTCGCGGAGCCCGTCGAGCGCCGCGTTGACCAGGATGTCGGCCGCCTTGTTCTGCTCGCGCGGTATCCACGTCCAGGTGTCCACCCGCCGGGCCAGCGCCCGCGCGGCGACGGCCAGCGGACGCATCGCCGGATGCTTGACCTTCCAGCGGCCGGCCATCTGCTCGATCACCAGACGCGAGTCCATCCGCACCTCGACCGCGGCGTCGGGAGCGAACGCACCGGCGAGCTGAAGGCCGGCGATCAGGCCGCGGTACTCGGCGACGTTGTTCGTCTCCACGCCGATCGTCTGGCACGCCTCACCCATGACCTCGCCGGTAACCGCGTCGCGCAGCAACGCGCCGTAGGCGGCCCGGCCAGGATTGCCGCGGGAACCACCGTCGGCCTCGACGACCACCCGGGCGGGCGTGGCGGCCGGGGCGGTCACGCCGGGATCCCGGTCCCGGCCGACCCGGCCAGCTCGACCCGGACGAGGATGCGCCGGCACTCGTCGCACCGGATGACGGCATCGGCGGGGAGCACGCGCATCCGCTGCAGTTCCTGCGGGGCGAGATCGACGCGGCAGCCGCTGCACCGGCCGTTCTCGAGCGCCGCGACGGCGAGGCCCGTGAGGTTCACGCTGGCCCGGACCTTCTCGTAGAGCTCGATCAGCGCACCGTCGATACCGGCGGCCGCCTCGGCCCGACGAGCCTGCAGCCGTGCGCGGTCGGCGTCGAGATCGGCGGTGACGTCGGCGAGCTGCTGGCGGGCAGCCCGCTCACGCGCGGTGAGTTCGGCGACCTGTTGTTCGAGCTCGTCCACGGTGGCGGTGGCGGCCTCGAGCTGCTCCATCACCTCGAGCTCGACGTCCTCGAGGTCGGACTGGCGGTGGGCGAGCGTCTCGAGCTCGTGGCTCAGCCCAGCCAGCTCCTTCGGGCTCGCACTGCCCGAATCGAGGCGCTGCTGGTCACGCGCCCGCCTGGTGCGGACCTGCTCGACATCGGCATCGGCCTTGCGCTGGGCCCGGCCGAGATCGGCGACCGAGGTACGGGCTCGGACCCGCTCGGCGTGCTTCTCCGCCAGCTCCGCCACGACGGCCGCGACCTGAGCGGTCTCGGGCAGCGTGCGCCGGCGGTGCTCGATCTGGTCGAGCCCGGTGTCGATGTGCTGGAGCTGCACGAGCGCCAGCTGGGCGGTCAGTGGAGCAGTGACCACTCGTCCTCCGTCGCTCGTCTTCTGATGTGGACAGCCACCCTACGACAGCCGCGGACGACCACGGCCGGCGTAGGGCGAGGGCCGTCCGCGACGAAGCCCGAGGGCGATCAGATGGTGACGTCGGCCAGCTTCACCGGCCCGCCGGTCTGCGCGGAGGTGTACATCCCGCGGATCAGCCGCAACGCGCGGGTCGCGTCGGCGATGCCGACCTTCGGCGGGCGGCCGGTGGCGACCGCGTCGAGGAAGTCGACGTACTGCAACGCATGGGCGCTGCCGAGGGCGGTCGGGTCGCTCGCCGCCCAGCCGGCCACCGCCGAACCGGCTATGGCCTCGTCGGTGATCGGGCCCACCTCGGAGTCGGCTGTGTTGCCCGGACGGTCGCCGTCCTGCGCGTCGACCGCGCTGACGAACCAGACCAGCTCGTCGTTCTCGAGGGCGGCGGTACCGCCGTCGCCGTGGACGCCGATGCGGACGCCGGCACCCGGGTTCGCCGCGGTGGTGGCATGGATGGTGGCCAGCGCGCCGTTGTCGAACTTCACGACGGCGGTGAGCACGTCCTCGACCTCGATGCGTTCGTGCGCCAGGGTGCCGGTCCAGGCGAAGACCTCGACCGGCTCACCGAGGAACCAGACCAGCAGGTCGACGGTGTGCACGCCCTGATTCATGACCGCGCCGCCGCCGTCGAGCTCCCACGTTCCGCGCCAGTCGCCGGAGTCGTAGTACTTCTGGCTGCGCCACCACGGCACCGACGCGGTGCCCGAGGTGATGGTCCCGAGCCGTCCCGAGGTCACCGCGTTGTGCAGGGCGACGTTGCCGGGATCGAAGCGGTGCTGGCTGATGACAGTCACGACCCGGTCGGCCTGCTCGGCAGCCTTCGCGATCCGGCCGGCGGCTTCGATGTTGACGTCGATCGGCTTCTCGACGACCACGTGGCAGCCGGCTTCGAGAGCCTCGACCGCGACGTCGGCGTGGTAACCGCTCGGAGTGCAGACGGCGACCGCGTCGATCTGGGTCGCGGCGAGCGCCTCGGCGAGCGTGTCGAATCCCAGCGACGGATCGATACCGTGCTTGGCCGCGACCTTCTCGCGTTGCGACGCGACCGGATCGACGAGCGCCACGACCTCGAGGGCCTCGATCGAATCGGCGACACCGGCATGGAAGTCACCGATGATGCCGCAACCGGCAATAGCCAGACGCATTGTTCCTCCAGGGGGTTTTCCGGCGTCTTGGCAACGCCGGTTTCAGTTGTGATCGAACAAGCGTGATCGGCCGTTCGGCCCTCACGCGTAGGGAATGGACGCCTCGTCGAGAAGTGCGGTGAACGCCTTTGTCGCTGTTCCGAACAGTTCAGGTCCGGAGAATCCACCCAGCCGGCCGACGCTGGCGAGGTGCGGCTCCATCGAGAAGAACCCGTCGAATCCGTCGGCGGCGAGAGCAGCGATCGTCTCGCGCAGTTGACCGTCGCCCTGACCAGCCGGAACGACGCTCTGGTCACTGAGCAGGGCATCCTTGATCTGGATATACACGACGTGCGGCCGCAGGAGGGCGTAGCCCTCGGTGAACGGGCGCACGCCGACCTGCACGAAGTTCGCCGCATCCCATGTCAGCTTGAGGTTGTCCCGGCCGACCGACTCGACGATGTCGAGGCACCGGGACGGGATGTCGCCGTAGATGCCCTTCTCGTTCTCGTGCAGAAGGGTGACATCGAAGGGTTCGGCCGCGTCCGCGAGCGCGGTCATGCGGCGGAGCACCTCGTCGCGATGATCGGCCACGTCCCCACCCTCAGGTGGATAGAACGAGAACAACCGCAGGTAAGGGGCGTGGAACGAATCCGCCACGAACAGAGCCCGGCGGAAACGCTCGAGATGTGCGTCGAAATCCTCGTCCACACCGATCTTGCCGATCGGCGATCCGACGCTGGACATCGAGATCCCGTGTGTGGCAAGGATGTCGGCGGCCTCGGCGAGCTGGTCATCGGTGAGGTCGCAGACGTTGGTGCCCCAGGCGCTGCGGAACTCGATCTGGCTGATGCCCAGTTCGGTCAGAACCTCGCATTGACGGGTGAGGTCGGCATCGATCTCGTCGGCGAAGCCCGACAAAGTCCACATCTGTAGAGCCTTCCGGTCGTCGTGGCCTCGACGTCGTATCGTCGTCGTCGGGCGACCGTGCGTGTTTGGCAAGCGGTTGCCATCTACCTTAAGCCACGACACACTCTGAATCCCAACGTCGACGAACCGGCACCGCCTCGTCGGCCATCGGCCGCGCGGGGCGAGATCGGTCCCGGTCGCGGTGAACCTGCACGTCACCGAGCGGGCCACCCGTTCGATGTGAAGCCTGTCCGCTGTGCTGCACTGTCCATGTCATCCCCGTTCGATGTGAGGAGGATCCGCGATGATCAGATCGACGCCGATCCCGGTCCGGTACCCGACGATCCACGAGGTCGCACGCGCCTGCGGCGTGGCCGCATCGACGGTCTCGCGGGCGTTTTCGTCGCCCACACGAGTCAACGCCGTCACCAGGGAACGCATCCTGACCGCTGCCCAGCAAATGGGATATCGGCCGAATCCGGCCGCGCGAGCGCTCCCCTCGGGCCGGTCGCTGACGCTCGGACTGCTCGTCGCCGACATCACCAATCCGTTCTTCTTCGACATCATCCGGGGCGCCGAGAAGGCCGCCGACGCGGCCGGCTACACGCTCGTCCTGGCCGACACCGCCGAAGACGCGGAGACCGAGGCACGGCATCTGTCCCGGTTGGCACGATCGGTCGACGGGTTCCTGCTCGCGTCCAGCCGGATGTCCGACGCCCGCATCCGGCAGGCGTCCGAGCGGGCGCCCCTGGTGCTGATCAACCGGCACATGCGCGACGTCGCCGGGGTGGCGATCGACACCCACGACGGCATGCGCCAGGCGGTCGAGCACCTGGCGGCGTTGGGGCATCGGCAGATCGCCTTCCTGAGCGGGCCGATGACCTCGTGGTCGAACCGGCGACGCTGGACCGGGCTCACTGCGGCCGCACGTCGCCTCGAACTGCAGGTCGTGCGTCTCGGGCCGTACGCACCGACCCTCGACGGCGGGCATGCGGCCGCCCACGAACTCGCCAGATCCGGATGCTCCGCGGCCATCGCCTTCAACGACCTGATGGCCATCGGCGCCCTCCTGAGCCTGCAGGAACGCGGCATCGACGTACCTGGCCAGATGAGCATCATCGGGTCGGACAACATCGACGGGTCGACCTACTGCCGGCCGGCCCTCACGACTCTGCACAGCCTCGGCGAGACGGTCGGGCGGCAAGCCGTCAGCACCCTGATCGAGGTGATCTCCGGCCGGGCCGGGTCGCCGGTGACCATGCTCCCGTCCGAGCTCATCGTCCGCTCGTCCACCGGCCCGGTGTCGGCACGAGCGCGCGCGTCCATGCCGGTCGGTGCCATGCCGGTCTCGTCCCCGCCGGTGGTGTCCGCGGTCTCCGCCGTCTCCAGTGTGTCGGCGCTGTCGGGCTGACCGGTCGCCCTATCCGTGATCGGCGCCGTCGCGTCGACCGAGCACCAGAAGTCGACCTGTTCCCGAACCGAAAGGCCAGTCCGTGACCTCGACCGATGCCACTCCCCTCGCCGACGCCGACCCGGCGGGTGACCGGCCGACCCGGCTCACGCTGCGGCTCGACCCGGACCGGCTGCTCCCGTCCGATCCCGGCGTCCGTGCACTCGCCCGGGCGTTCTACGACTCGACGAGGTCGTTGCCGATCGTGTCGCCGCACGGGCACGTGGATGCGAACGTCCTCGCGCACGACATCAGCTTCGGCGATGCCGCCGGCCTGCTGATCACGCCGGACCATTACGTCACCCGGCTGCTGCACGCGCATGGCGTCGCCTTCACCGAACTGGGCCACCGGGACCGGGTGAGTGGAACCCCGACGGTGTCGGGCCGCGAGATCTGGCGGACGTTCTGCGAGCACTGGAAGGTGTTCCGGGGAACGCCGTCCAGGTTGTGGCTCGAGGCCGAGCTCGTGGATGTGTTCGGCCTCGATGTCGCACCTGATGCCAGCACGGCGGATGAGCTGTACGACGCGATCACCGACCGGCTCGCACTGCCGGAGTTCAAGCCACGCGCGTTGTTCGACCGGTTCAACATCGACGTGCTCGCGACCACCGACGAGCCGGCCGACGACCTCACCGCACATCAACTCCTCGCCGACGACCCCGATTTCCTCGGCCGAGTCCTACCGACGTTCCGGCCCGACCGCTACCTCGACCCGAGCGCGCCAACCTGGCCCGAAGCCCTCGAGCGGCTCGGAGCCAGCACCGGCCACGACACCGGCACCTACGCCGGATACCTGTCCGCGTTGGAGGAACGGCGTGCCTACTTCAAGGCGCACGGTGCCACCGCGACCGACCACGGCCATCCGGACGCGCTCTGCCGACACCTCTCAGTCGAGGACGCGACGCCGATGTTCGCCTCGTTGGTGAGCGGCACCGGCGGTCCGGCTGCCGTGGCCGCGTTCCGCGGGCACATGCTGTTCGAGATGGCCCGGATGTCGAGTGAGGACGGGCTGGTCATGCAGCTGCATCCCGGCGTCGTCCGCAACTACGACAAGGCGGCGTACGCCTCGTTCGGCGCCGACACCGGCCACGACATCCCCACCACGAGCGAGTTCGCCCATGCCCTGCGGCCGATTCTCGAGGAGTTCGGCAACAGCCCGACGTTCCGGATCGTCGTGTTCACCGTCGACGAGACGGTGTTCTCCCGCGAGCTGGCCCCGCTGGCCGGGTACTTCCCCGCCATGTACGTCGGCGCGCCATGGTGGTTCATCGACACCCCTGACGCGATCGGCCGGTTCCGGGCCGCCGTCACCGACACCGCGGGCTTCTACAAGACCTCCGGCTTCATCGACGACACCAGGGCGTTCTGCTCGATCCCGGCTCGTCACGACATGTCACGGCGGCTCGATGCCGCTTACCTGGCGCGACTTGTGGCCGAGGGCCGACTCAGCGACGACGAGGGCGCGCAGACGGCGGTCGACCTCGTGCACAGCCTGCCGCGGGAGGTGTTTCGGCTGTGACGGCGTTGACCTCCGCTACGGTCGGCGTCGTCCGACCGACGGTCGTCCGCGCCGCCCACATCGGGCTCGGGTCGTTCCACCGCGCCCATCAGGTGTGGGCGACCGAGCTCGGCAACCGGGCGCTGCTGGCCGACGGCGCGGACGCGGACGCGCTCGCCGGCTACGCGTCCTACACCGGTCGACGGCCCGACGCGGCGCTACGGCTTGCTACCCAGGATGGCCTTTATCACCTGCTGGTCAAGGGAAAGTCCGGTGACGACGCCGAACTCGTCAGTGCACTGATAGAGCCGATCGACGGCGGGAGTGCCGACGCGGGTCTCCTCGCTGCGGATCCGGCGGTGTCGGTCATCACGCTGACGATCACCGAAGCCGGCTACCGCCGCAACGCCGACGGCGGCCCGGACACGAGCGACCCCGACGTCGTGCACGACATCGCCGCGCTTGCGGCTGGCGGCACCGGGCTGAGGACCGCACCGGCGCGGATCGTCGCAGCGGTCCGCGGGCGGGCCGCGGCCGGGCATCCGCCGCTCGCGGTGGTGAGCTGCGACAACCTGATCGGCAATGGCGACGCGCTCGCTCGGGTGGTGACCGAGCTGACGGCCACGGCCGTGCCCGCGCTGGTCGACACACTGGCTGCGACGTCGTTCGTCAACACGATGGTCGATCGGATCACCCCGCGCACGGTGGATGCGGATCGATCGACGGTCCGCGGGCTGACCGGCTTCGACGACGCCGCTCCGGTTCCGTGCGAACCGTTCACCGAGTGGCTGCTCGCCGGGGCGTTCCCGTCCGGGCATCCGTCCTGGGACCTGGGTGGTGCCCGGTTCGTCGAGGACGTCCAGCCGTTCGAGCATCGCAAGCTGTGGTTGCTCAACGGGGCGCACTCGTTGCTGGCGTACGTGGGCGGCCTGCGCGGCTACCAGACGGTCGATGCGGCGATGGGCGATGCGGAGTGCGTGTGGTTGATGAACGCGTGGTGGGACGACGCCGCGGCGCAGCTCGTGCTTCCGGACGCGGAGATCACGGCCTACCGCGACGCGCTGACCGAGCGGTTCACGAACCCGCGGATCCGTCACCTGCTGAAGCAGATCGCCGGTGACGGCTCGCAGAAGCTGCCGGTGCGGCTCGTGCCGGTGCTGACGGCAACCCGGGCGGCCGGCGGTTCGTGCCAGGCCGGGGTGACGGTGGCGGCCGCGTATGTGCTGCACCTGCGTGGAATCGGCTTGCCGGTGACCGACGTGGCGGCCGGGCGCATGACGGAGCTCGCGTCCGGCCCGCTGACGTCGGCGATACCGCGTGTGCTCGATCAGCTCTCGCCGGGGCTCGGCCAGGATGCTGCGCTCGTCGGTGACGTCGTGTCGGTGGCACAGGGCCTCCGCGGGTAACGGGCTTCGACCGCTGATATTCCTCTAGTCGTGGCCGTGCGGGCCGACGCGTTGAGCGTGAATCGGGATCGGCCGGTGCATCGGGTACGCGAATATCAGCGGAACCTCAGGGCGTCAGCCAGCCCATCGCGTTGTACCAGTGGCCGCCCGCGTCGAGGTGGTCGACAAGCGCCCGCTGCAGTCGGCTCGAACGGGGCAGCTCGGCACAGGGCCTGATCGAGTCGGGGAACACGAAGTGCAACGTGCCGGCGTCGTCGGCCTCGACCTCGGTGTAGGCGTGCGTGAGCCGGTCCTGGAATGCCCGGATGTTCGAGCCTGCCGGCAGATACCCGGCGAGTTGGGGATCGAGCAACCACGACTTGCAGAGGGCGTAGCGGTACCTCTCCGCGGGAAAGTGCTCAGCGAAGAAGTCGACCGCCTCGGCCAGTGCCGCATCGACGAGGTCCACCGTCAGCGGACCGTAGAACCGCGGAATGTGCAGGCTGAGAACGGGTTCACGCGACTCGACGTCGAACCCGTCGGCATCGATTGCCACCGCCGTCCGCGTCCCGAGGCGCGCTCGCTGGAACTGCAGTCGGCCCAGTGCGTACATCGCACCGACGTAATGCAGGCTCAGCCAGTAATACTCGTCGAACCCGCCGACGCCGGATGCCGCAGTCGGTACACCGCCATGTTGCGCCCGAGATCGGTCAGGGTGATCGAGGTGATCGACGGGTCGACGCCGTGCTCGGCGTGGAACCGCTCGATGCGCGATCGGGCCGACTGGTACACGAAGACGTAGAAGTAGCGCGACAGCGGATCCTCGGTCTCGCGGAGCCGCGGCAGCGCCAGCATCCCGTCGGTCGACCCCATCGCGTCATCGAGGCAACCGAGGCAGAGCGCGAGCAACCACGTTTCGCCGGGTCCGCTCATCCGCGCACGCAGGGCGACGATGAGGTCGATGTCCTCGTGCGGCACCGCGAGTCCCAGCAACGCGGCCGGCAGATCCTGCACGCTCGGCAGGTCGATGCGCAGGCCAGGCCGACCGTCAGGGCCGAACTGTTCGACCAGACGCAGGGTGTCGGCGTCGTCGTCGAGTGCATCGCGGATGTCGGGCATCGATCGCTCCGTCCTGGCGTCCCGGGCGGGCTGCTGCCGGGGCGGCCAGCCAACCCGGTCACCCACTCTGGTGGCAACCGGACTGTGTCGGTAAGTTGGTATACATGGATTACAAACACCTCGGACGCACCGGACTGCTGGTTTCGCCCCTGTGCCTGGGCACGATGAACTTCGGCCCGGAGACCACCGAACCCGACAGCCACGCCATCATGGACTCCGCCCACGAACTGGGCATCAACTTCTTCGACACGGCCAACCGCTACGGCGGCAGCTTGGGCTTCGGCGCGACCGAGTCGATCATCGGGCGCTGGTTCGCCCAAGGTGGCGGTCGTCGCGAGAAGACAGTGCTCGCGACGAAGCTGTACGGCGAGATGGATCCATGGCCCAACGGCGGGAAGCTCTCGGCCCTGAACATCCGCAAGGCCGCCGATGCCTCGCTCAAGCGCCTGCAGACCGACTACATCGACCTCTACCAGATGCACCACGTCGACCGGGACACCCCGTGGGACGAGATCTGGGAAGCGATGACCGTCCTTCGCCAGCAGGGAAAGATCCTCTACGTCGGCTCGTCGAACTTCGCCGGCTGGCACATCTCCCAGGCACAGGAAGCCGCGAAGGACCGGCACTTCCTCGGCCTCGTGAGCGAGCAGTCGATATACAACCTGGCCTGGCGCTGGGTCGAGTCCGACGTTCTCCCCGCTGCCGAGCACTACGGCCTGGGTGTCATCCCGTGGTCGCCGCTTCAGGGTGGTCTGCTCGGCGGCATCATCGCCAAGCAGAAGGCCGGCACCGCGTCACGTGGCAACGGTGGCCGATCCGCGGTGGCGCTCGACGCGAACCGCCCGCAGATCGAGGCGTACGAGAAGTTCTGCGCCGAACTCGGCGAGGAGCCCGCGAACGTCGCCCTCGCCTGGCTCCTGCACCAGCCGGCGGTGACCGCGCCGATCATCGGCCCACGGACGCCCGAACACCTGACGAACTCGTTGCGAGCCGCCGAGCTGACCCTCGACGCGGACGCACTCGCCGAGCTGGACGCGATCTTCCCGGCGCCATTCCCGAACGGCTCCAAGCCCTCGCCGGAGGCCTACGCCTGGTAGGGAATTCTCCGCGCAACGACCGCGACGGGTTCTGCGCCGGCTGGAATCACCAGTTGGTGTAGGACCCGTCACGCTTGTGCAGGTGCGGCGATTCGGTCCAGCCGCTCGTGACGGTGAACCGCTCGAGGAACTCCTCGTCGACGTCGATCCCCAGCCCGGGCTCGGTCGGCAACGGATAGTTCGGCCCGTCGAGCACCGGCCGGTTGACGTAGAGCGGAGTGTCGTAGAGGTCGGGGTTCTCCCCCGGCGTCTCCCGGCACTCCATCCAGGACAGGTTCGGCACGGCGGCACACATGTGGATGGTGGCCGCGGTGCACACCGGACCGAGCGGGTTGTGCGGCATCAGGTCGATGTAGTGCGCCTCGGCCCAGCCCGACACCTTCATCGCCTCGGTGAAGCCACCGACGTTGCAGATGTCGATGCGCGCGTACTGGGTCAGACCGCCTTCCAGGTAGGGCAAGAACTGCCACTTGGATGCGAACTCCTCGCCGATCGCGAACGGGATGTCGACCATCGACCGCAGGGCCGTGTAGGCCTGCGGGGTCTCGTCCCGGATGGGCTCCTCGAGGAAGTCGAGCGTCCCGGCCGGCATGCGCTGACAGAACGACGCGGCCTCGGCGACCGAGAGCCGGTGGTGGTAGTCGATGCCGAGAGCGACGTCGGTACCGAGCCGTTCCCTCGCCGCGGTCAAGTCACGGGCCGACTGCGGAACCGACCGCGCCGGCTCGAAGATCCCGTGCCGCTCCGACGACGAGACGCCGAGCCGGAGACAGTTCCAGCCCGCTTCGATCAGCATCTCGGCCACCTCGACCGGGCCGCAGGTGGCGAATGTCGGGACGTACTCGCGGTGCGCGCCGCCCAGGAGTTCGAAGACGGGAACGCCCAGGGCTTTCCCCTTGATGTCATAGAGGGCGATGTCGATCGCGGAGATCGCGGCCGTGAGCACGCGGCCGCCCTCGAAGTAGGCGCCGCGATACATCTCCTGCCAGAGTGCGCCCGCGCGCATCGGGTCCTTGCCGACGACGAACGGCTCGAAGTGCGCGACCGCGCCCATCACCGCCATCTCGCGACCGGAGAGGCCGGATTCACCCCAGCCGTGGATACCTTCGTCGGTGTCGACGCGGACGAGCAGCTGCGGACGACCGGCGGTCTGGAGGGGGAACGAGGTGACGGCGGTGATCTTCACGGGTTCCATCCTGGCCGGACGCGGAGCCGGCCGGGTAGGAATCGGCTCGGCCGAGCGACCGGACGCCGGAAGCGGCCACCACATAGGTCGAATCCCCGGTGAGCGCTACTGCACCGTCGCGCCGATCTTGAGGGCCGCCATCTTCGTGGTCGCTTCGTCGAGCGAGGCGATCGTGTACTTGTCCCCGATCGCGTACTTGACGTCGTTGCTGGTCTTGAAGATGCCGTTCACGAGCACATTGCGGTCGGAGTTCGAGGCGAAGACGTAGAGGTGGACGTCGACGCCGTCGATCATGCAGTCGCCGCCCTCCTTGAAACCGGTCGGAGTGTTCGGCTTGTAGCCAGTGCATCCGACGGCGTCGGCAAGCTGTTGTGCAGACGTGATCACGAGTGCGCCCGACGGTTGTGCACCCGCCTCCGGGGATGCGCCGCTCGTGCAGCCGACGAGGGTGAACGCGAGCACGACGACAGCCGCGGCAGTTTGACGTCGATACATCGAGTGCTCCCGGTTCCGGTCGTGAAGCGAACGCCCCGACGAACGGCGGGCGCGACGGGTTCGAACCGCCGACATCCTGCTTGTAAGGCAGGACATAACGCCGTTGACCTGCTACGACGCGATTCTCGGGGGTTGCTGGGGACTCACAAGCTCGTCGAGGCGGTCCGCGACCGTGTCGAGCGACCTGTCCCATAGGTGAGCGTAGAGGTCCAGCGTCATCGCCGCCGAGGCGTGGCCGAGCATCGACTGAACCGCTCTCGCGTCAGGACCCGACACGATCGCGAGCAAGGCCGCGGTGTGCCGCAGATCGTGCGGCACCATCCCGGTGATGCCCGGCTATCTCGGTTGCCGTCGTGAACACGCGCCGGCGCCAGTCGTTCGGATTCAGGCTGCCCCGTTGGCGGACTGACCCACGGGTCAGTCGCTCGACGCGATGATCGAGCCCGCACCCGGCGAGGGCCAGGGCCACCCGCAAACCTCCCGGCCAGCTCCGCGTCGGGGACGTGCCGGCACTTCGCTACGCGCCTTTCCTCGCTGGGATCTCCCCGTTCACCGAGAGGGCGAACTCATCCGTCGGGATCTGCTCGAGGTGGCGATGCAGCAGCACGCAATATCGGTCGACGACCCGCCACGCTGTCGTCAACGACGCGGCTCGATCGTCGTCGCTCATGATCTGCTCGGATGCCCCGTGCCGTTGGCGATCTGCCCATCGCTTGAGTCGTTGGCCCACGGCTATGTCCAGGTTGAGGGCCTTGCCCATGGCCTTCCACTGAGACTTTTCGTCCCCGGGCCAATGGTGCCGAAGAGACTCGATAGCTCGATAGCTGTAGAAGGCGGTGTCATCGGCGAATCGTGCTGCCTGCCTGAGGTCGGCGAGGGATCGCCCCAGGTGATGATCGGTGACCGCCAAGATGGCGGCATCCTCGAGGGACAGAGGCCGCTCGGCCCGAGCGTCGGTGAGAACGGGAGTCTCGATCCCGAAGACGTGTACATCGTCAGGTCGCCACGCTTGTACGAGCTCGACGCTGTACCTGCGCCCCAGGGAATACCCGACCGCGTCGATCGCCCTTGCCACTATGCTCTCGACGACGTTCCGGAGGGTGTAGAGGTCGACGTCCTCGCTTAGGTCCACTACGACCGAGATTTGGTTGTCGATGACGCTCAAGCGCACCGTGAACGGCGTGTCGAAATGAGGGCTGTCCACCGTGAGTGGCGAAATCTGCATCGTGAGCGGCGCGCGTTCGGGATAAACGACTCCGGCGAAGGTGTATCTCACCCGAAGAGCGTATGTGCTTCCGCGAGAGGGTCCATCAGGATTTGAGAGCGGTTGGCCCGTCCTGGCTGCCAGCACACCGAGCGTCTGCAAGTTCCCGATCCCGTCGGCCATGCCACCGGGCACGTCCGTTGTCATCGGTGTCACCGCGACCAAGTCCGGCATCACCAGCCCGGAACAACGCGTCACGATCACCGTCCTGCCGCAACTCCGCTGGTCGGGAGTCCCCGGCGGCCAGTGGGCCGGCGCGACCTGATCCCGGGACACGCTGGGGACACAGACACCAGCGGAACGGCTCGTTCGGTGTCCCAGGGACACACCTGATGATCCACGTGATTCCGACTTGATCCACTCGGCTCCACTGGCCCTGACATGCAGGTTCACCGCCTGAGCAGTCAACCCGATCCGTTGATGCAGGTCAGCAACTGAGAGCCCTTCGGGCTCGCCGTGGTTCGCGAAGATTCTCA
>DAIQRJ010000020.1:0-69351 GCA_036786375.1 Actinopolymorphaceae bacterium | reverse complement strand
TCTCATCAAGCATGAGCGCGCGTTGCCTTGGGCTGTTGTCCCGGTTACCGATCCGCTTGTGGTGCCAGGGGTCCGGGGCGGAAGAGAGCCATCGATCACCAGTTGCCGATCCTTCTGCGGGCGGCCACGAAAATGCCGACTGTCGGTCCGGCGCCCTACCATCGGTGGTGTGAAACTGCTCCGCTACCGGCGGCCTTCGCTGCGAAACCTAACTGGCTACACCCGGGTTAAGCGTCAGGCGAAGCGAGAGCTCGGGATCAGTCAGGTCCAGGCCTGGACGAGGCCGAGTCGAGTGAAGCAGCGAGCCAAACAACACGTGGGCTACTACTCCCCCACGATGCGCTTGGTCCGCAACACCGCGAAGGGTCGGTTCCCGTCGTTCCTCGGGCTGTTCGGCAAGAAGTAGCCCAGTTGTCGCTTGCCAGCGTGATGGGACCACCGCGTTGCCAGGAGTATGGGACCAGCTGGAAGTGTCAGTGAGCATCGCGGGCCTCGCCTTCGGAGTCAATGCCGACGCGCTGGCTGGGGCGGGTTCGTTGGCGGTAGGAGGGGCCTTCGATGATGAGGGTGTGCGCGCCTGCGGTGAGGCGGTCGACGGCGGACTGGGCCAGCAGCGCGTCGCTCATCATGGTCAGCCACTCGGACGGCTCGCGGTTTGAGGTGACGATGGTGGAGGCCTTGCGGTGGCGCTCGACCACGAGCTCGTAGAAGTCGTTCGTCTCCGTCGCGTCCAGCGGCCGGAGCGCGAAGTCGTCGAGGATGAGCAGGTCGACTCGGGCCAGGCGGCGCATCTCGGCCTGGAGGGTGTTGTCCAGCCGGGCCGGAATATGTCAAGTCAAGTGAGACAGTCATGATCAGTTCATTAGGGGTTCGGGGTCTGGCTGGTTGTTCCAGAACTGGGTCGGCATGGCTGGTGGGTGTGGTCGTCGGCCAAACCGCTGGGGGTTGGCGTGGTAGGCGGTGGTCAGGGTGTTCTGTCTGGCCTGGTCGACCGCGTCGGCGGTCCCGAAGTGCAGCGAGGCCACGCTCCTATGAGGTCACTGCCCGCCGGGCCGGCGGTATGCGCATCGCCTTCGGCGCGAGCCGACTGATCAACCCAAAGGCACCCGAGAGGCCGGTCATTAGATGGGTCAGACCCGGCCGAAGACCATGGACTGATACTCGCAGTCATCCGAGACGTCGGGTCGCGAGTGGGAGCGGGTCACCCCGAGGTCGGCCAGAAGAGCCGAGACCGGTTTGGAGGTCATCGAGGTGCCGCGGTCGGCGTGCACGGTGTGCGGGGTGACACCGTTGCGGTCGATGGCCTCGGCGATGAAGTCCTTTGCCAGTAGCGAATCCTCGACCGGGGAGACGATCCAGGACGGGTTGAATCGCGAGTAGATGTCGATCAGGACGTAGAGCTGGTAGAAGATCGATTGTCTCCTCCCGATCCGTCGGGGCCTGCGAGCGGATGATCTGCAACAGGGCACAGACCATGGTGTGGCGGCGTCCGTGGGCTTCGGCCAGGACCTGGTCACGCGGCGAGCCGGTCGGTCGGGCCGCGGCCGCGGTCGCCTCGCCTGGGTCCAGGACGTTGAGTGATCCGCGGCCACGCCCGAGCGGGATGACCTGCCCACCCAGGGCTTGGACGAGGTCGACGTAGTCCGGCTTCAAATCTCCCAGGACCACCGGCATGGTCCCAAACCCGGCCAGACCCAGGGCCATCCGCCGCACGATCGTCGATTTCCCCAGCCCGGGCAGGCCGAGGACGAACACCGACGGGTTGAGGACGAGCTGGCCGCGTTCGAACCAGGACAGCGGATCGCAGCACAGGGTGGCGTTGGTGAGCATGTGCCGGCCCAGTGGGACGCCGATCATCGGGGACCCGGACCCGGCGCCGAACGGCCACAACCCGCACGCCTGCACCGTCGTCCCGCGCCATTCATCGGGGGCCTGCACGTAGGTCGAGGACCCGCGGCCACGACCCAACCAGCCCCGCGGCCCCGGCCGAGACCCAGTATCCCGTGCCGGGACTGGAGACCGGGGCGGTACCGGTGGGGGTGGAACAGGGAGGCGGCGTAGGGAGGTCATAGGGCGCTCCTGATCTCGGCCGGCACCTTCACATGCTGGCCCATGACCAGCCCGAGCGGGAGGCCGGCGGCGAACGCGGAGTCCTGCGACCCGTAGACCGGGCGCAGCATCACCCGCGCAGTCGCGGACAGGTTGTCGATCGCCGCCGCCGCGTCCGGCAGACCGTCGGCGTCAAAGACGGTCGCGGTCACGACCAGGCCGAAGTTGACCAGGCCGGCGCCGCGCGCTTCCTCGCGGGCGGTGGCCTCCGCCGCCCGGGCCTCGCGTAGGGCGCGGGCGGAGGGTTTCTGGGCGGCGCTGATGCGGAAGTCGGCGTTGCGTTTGTCGTTCTCCACCGTCCGCCCGGCCGCACCCGGATCCAACGGCCGGAACAACAGGGTGACCCGCTTGCGGTCGATATCGCCGTGCGGAGCCAGCAATTGGTTCAGGACGGAGGAGAACACGTCCCCGCGGGGTGCGCTGGTCATCGACCAGGTACGGGACCAGGCGTCGTCGTGCCGGTAGGAATCCCAGCTGGCCTGCGCCGCGGCCGGCCCGACATCAGCCCACGACAGTTCCGGGACGTCACCGTCGGCGTGCGCGTCGGCCAACAACCCGGCGACGGCCGGGTCGCAGGCGATCCGGACGATCTCACACAACTCCTGCGCGGTCACCGGCCGCGCGGACCCAGCCCCGGTCCCGGCCAGCCCGTGGGTCAGGCCGGGGAGGCGGGACGCGAGGTCACGCGCCATCTCCTCCGGCGTCCTGCGGCGCCCGGAGCGGATCGACCCGGCGAACGTCAACGCCACCCACGCGCCCACTTCGGCGGAGCCTTCCGGATAGGTGGCGACCACTTCGGCGAGCACACTGCTCGACCCGTCCGACACCGAAGCGCTGGACATCGGCGAGCTGGGGAGGAGTCAGTAACTGCCGTGGGCCAGGTCGCGGGCGATCACCATCCGCTGGATCTGGTTCGTGCCCTCGACGATCTGCAGCACCTTGGCCTCGCGCATCATCCGCTCGGCCGGGTGGTCGCTGCTGTAGCCGTAGCCACCCAGGGCCTGAACGGCGTCGGTGGTCACCCGCATCGCCGCGTCGGTCGCCACCAGTTTGGCCACGGCGGCGGCATGCCGGTAGTCGAGGCCGGCGTCCTTGCGACGCGCGGCGTCGATGTAGGTGGCGCGGGCGGAGACGATCGCCGCATCCGCGTCCGCGAGCATGAACGCGAGCCCCTGGAAGTCGATCAGCGGACGGCCGAACTGGCGGCGGGTGCGGGTGTGGACGACAGCGAGGTCGAGCGCGGCCTGGGCGAGGCCGATGGCGCAGGCGGCGATGCCGAGCCGGCCGGCGTCGAGGGCGTCCAGGGCGATGCACATCCCGTTGCCGGGCCGGCCGACGACGCGGTCGGCGAGTATGGCGACGTCGGCGAGGAACATCGGCGTGGTCGGTGACGCGGTGAGGCCCATCTTGCGTTCGGGCCGGCCGAAGCTCAAGCCAGCCGACCCGGCCGGGACGACGAAGCACCCCAACGCCGCGTGCTCGCCGGCGGATCCCTGCATCCGGGCGAAGACAGTGTAGGAGTCGGCGACGCCGCCGTGGGTTATCCACGCCTTCAGGCCGTTGAGCACGAACCCGTCCCCGACCGCGCGGGCCGTCGTCGTGATCGCCGCGACGTCGGACCCGGCCTGCGGCTCGGACAGGCAGAACGCACCGAGGCGTTCACCACCGAGCAGATCCGGCAGCAACGCCAGGACGCTGTCGCCGCCGTGCTGGAGCAGCGGCGTGCACGACAGCGTGTGCACCGACATCGCGAGTGCGGGTGTGAGCCAGCGCTGCGCGATCTCCTCGAGAAGCTGGAGGCAGACCTCGTAGGGCACGCCCCCACCGCCGACGCTCTCCGGGAACGGCATCCCGAGCAGGCCGGCCGCGCCGAGAGTGCGGATACGGTCGCGAGGGAACTCGTGGGCCTCCTCCGACTTCACCGCGAACGGCGCGAGCTCGGCGTCGGCGACGTGGCGGACCAACGCCAGAAGCTCGTCGGCGTCCCCATCGAGCAGACGCGAAACAGTCATGTCGACCTCCCCGGTGATACCCGTCACGATACGTCCGGCCCGCGACAGGTATCACTTCACCACTCGTCTGTCGTTGCCGAGCCCTAGGCTGAGCGGGTGCGATTCCTCGACGGCAACCGGCCCGGCTACGACCTCAGCTACAACGACGTCTTCATGGCGCCAGCACGGTCGGCCGTGACGTCCCGGCTCGACGTCGACCTCACCTCGACCGACGGCACCGGCACCACCATCCCGCTCGTCGTGGCGAACATGACCGCGATCTCGGGCCGGCGGATGGCCGAGACCATCGCCCGCCGCGGTGGGGTCGCGGTGATCCCGCAGGACATCCCGCTGGACGTCGTCAGTGAGGTCATCGGGTGGGTCAAGGCCAGGCACACCGTCTACGACACCCCGGTCACCCTCGAACGGCACGCGACCGCCGGCGACGCGCTCGCACTGATCCACAAACGCGCGCACGGAGCGGCCGTGGTGGTCGACCGGGACGAGCATGGCCGGGCGCGTCCGGTCGGGATCGTCACGCCGCGGGACTGCTCCGATGTCGACCGGTTCACCCAGGTGCACGAGGTGATGTCGACCGACCTGCTCACGCTCCCCGCCGGGGTCGCCTGCGAGGACGCCTACGAGCGGCTCCACAGCGCGCATCGCCGGCTGGCGCCGGTCGTGGACGCCGGCGGTGTCCTCGTCGGCGTCCTCACCGCGACCTCCGCGCTGCGGTCCACCCTCTACACACCCGCCCTCGACGCCGACGGGCGCCTGCGCGTCGGCGCGGCGTTGGGCATCAACGGCGTCGTCGCAACGAAGGCCAAGGCGCTGCTCGCGGCGGGTGCGGACATCCTGGTCGTCGACACCGCCCACGGCCACCAGGAGAAGATGCTCGACGCGCTCGCGCAGGTCCGCTCGGTTGGACCGGACGTCCCCGTCGTTGCCGGCAACGTCGTCACCGCCGAGGGCACCCGCGACCTGATCGCGGCCGGTGCCGACATCGTGAAGGTCGGGGTGGGTCCGGGTGCGATGTGCACCACCCGGATGGCCACCGGCGTCGGCCGCCCGCAGTTCTCCGCCGTCCTCGAGTGCGCGGCCGCCGCGGCCGAGCTCGGCCGCCACGTCTGGGCCGACGGTGGCGTCAAGCACCCCCGCGACGTCGCTCTCGCGCTCGCCGCCGGTGCCAGCAATGTGATGATCGGGTCGTGGTTCGCCGGCACCTACGAGAGTGCCGCCGACCTGCAGATGGACGCGGACGGGCGCCCCTACAAGGTCAGCTTCGGCATGGCGTCGGCGCGCGCGGTGCGCAGCCGCACCCGGTCCGACTCCGCGTTCGAGCGTGACCGCAAGGCCCTGTTCGAGGAGGGCATCTCGAGCTCACGCATGTACATCGACCGCGATCGCCCCGGTGTCGAGGACGTCATCGACCAGATCGTGTCCGGCGTCCGCTCGGCGTGCACGTACGCGGGAGCGGCGACGCTGACGGCGTTCGCCGAGCGGGCGGTGGTCGGGGTCCAGTCGAGCGCGGGCTACGACGAGGGCGGGCCACAGCCCGCCGGCTGGTAGTGCGTCACGTCATCCCACTTCAGGCGTCCGGGCGACCCGTAGGATCGGCACCGTGCCAGTGACCTCGACCCGCCGCGTCACCCGCCGTCAGGCCGAGCTCCTCGATCGCCTCCTCGACGTGTTCCTGGCCGAGGGCTTCTCCCAGTTCACCCTCGATGACCTGGCCTCGAAGCTGCACTGCTCGAAGACGACGCTCTACGCGCTCGCGCCGTCGAAGGAACAGCTCTCCGCCGCGGTCGTCGTGCACTTCTTCCGCCGCGCGGCCGAGCGGGTCGAGCAACAGGTGGCCCAGTCGTCGCATCCGGCCGAGCGCATCACCGTCTACCTCCGGGCGGTCGCGCAGGAGCTGAAGCCGGCCGGCAAGGACTTCCTCGCCGACGTGGCGTCGTTCGCACCGGCCCGCGCGGCCTACGAGCAGAACACCCGCATCGCCGCCGACCGGGTCCGCGCGCTGCTGCGTGAGGGGATCGCGAGCGGGCACTTCCGTGAACTCGACGAGACGTTCGTCGCCGAGGTCGTCGCCCTCTCGATGCACGGCATCGTCACCGGCGACCTCACCACCCGCACCGGCCTGACCGATGCGCAGGCCTACGAACGGCTGGCGCGGCTCGTGCTCGCAGCGGTCCGGGCACCCGCCAGCTCGTAGAGTGCGAGGCTCGCCGCCACCGACGCGTTGAGCGACTCGGTACCGGCGTCGATCGCGATGCTGGCGATCTCGTCGCATGTCTCCCCGACGAGCCGGCCCAGGCCTTTGCCCTCGGAACCGACGACGAGAACGACCGGCAACTGCTCTGCGCCGAGGTCGGCGGCGACCTCACCGATCGTCCGCTCACCACCCGCGTCGAGGCCGACGATGCGAAGGCCCGCGTCCGCGTAGGCCTGCAACGCACGGGCCAGGTTGACCGCGCGCGCGACCGGGATCCGCGAGGCCGCACCGGCGGACGCCTTCTGGGCGCTCGCAGTCATCCCGGCGGCGCGACGCTCGGGGACGACGACACCATGGGCGCCGAACGCGGCGGCCGAGCGGACGATCGCACCGAGGTTGCGGGGATCGGTCACGCCGTCGAGCGCGACGATCAGCGCGGACTGGTCGGCCTCGTCGGCGGCTGCGAGAAGATCTTCGGGATGTGCGTACTTGTAGGCGGGCACCTGCAGGGCGACGCCCTGGTGGCTGACCCCGCCGACGAGCCGGTCGATCTCGCTGCGCGGAGCCTCGAGCATCGGGATGCCGCGTGTACGTGCGATGTCGAAGATCTCCCGCACGCGGTCGTCGCGCTCGATGTGCTCGGCGACGAACAGCGTCGTCACCGGCACGTTCGCGCGCAACGCCTCGACGACCGGGTTACGACCGGCGACCCAGTCGGGGCCACCCTGGTCACGGGAGCGCCGTGGGCCGGGCTGACGGGTCCGGTCGGCACCCTGGGCTCCGCCGGTGCGGGCGCCGTTCACGCGCTTGTGCGCCTTGTGGTTGGGGCGTTCGACCGCCTTCGGGGTCGGGCCGCGTCCTTCGAGCGCCTTGCGCCGCTTGCCGCCCGAGCCGACTGCCGGATTGCCTCCCGACTTCGCGCGGATCGCGCCCTTGCGTGCACTGTTACCGGCCATCTGCCTGCTCCTTCGTGTTGCCCAGATCCCAGCGCGGCCCCGACGGGGTGTCCTCGACATTGACGCCGAGAGCGCTGAGCTGGGCCCGGACGGCATCTGCGGCCGGGTAGTCGCTGCGGGCCCGAGCGGCCTCGCGTTGGTCGAGCATGGCCCGGACGAGTCCGCCGACGACGCCGGTGAGGGCCACGTCGGACGACGCCGCGGACACCCACGGCTCCGCGAGCGGGTCCAGGCCGAGAACATCCAGCATCGTCCGCACCGAGGCGGCCGTGGTGGCGACGAGGGCATCGTCGGCGGCATCGAGCGCGGCGTTGCCGTTGCGCACGGCGGCGTGCACGATCGCGACCGCAGCCGGCGTGGCGAGGTCGTCGTCCATCGCGGCGGTGAACTCGTCTGGAAGGTCGAGCGCGTGCTTGACCGGTCCGACGCGTTCGACCGCGCGGGTGAGGAAGCTCTGGATACGGCTGAAGGCGACGGCGGCCTCGTCGAGCGCCTCGAAGCTGAACTCGACGTGCGAGCGGTAGTGCGGCTGGGCCAGGTAGTAGCGGACGGCGATCGGCGGCACCCGCTTGACGACCTCGCTGACGTTCATGCCGTTGCCGAGCGACTTGCTCATCTTCTCGCCGCTCGCAGTGACCCACAGGTTGTGCATCCAGAAGCGGGCGAACCCGCGGCCGGCTGCGCGGGACTGGGCGAGCTCGTTCTCGTGGTGCGGGAAGCGAAGATCGATCCCGCCGCCGTGGATGTCGAACTCGTCGCCGAGGTACTTACCGGCCATCGCCGAGCACTCGATGTGCCAGCCCGGGCGGCCGCGGCCCCAGGGTGACGGCCAGGAGGCGGAGATCGGCTCGGACGCCTTGTGGCCCTTCCAGAGAGCGAAGTCCCGAGGGTCCTTCTTGCCGGCGTTCCCGGCGTCGGCCGCGGGTTCCATGTCGGCCAGCCGCTGCCGGGACAGCTCGCCGTAGCTCGGCCACGAATTGACGTCGAAGTAGACGCCGCCGTTGCCGTCGATGCCCGGGTAGGCGTGACCGCGCTCGATCAGCTCGCCGATCAGCTCGAGCATCTCGGGGATGTGCCCGGTCGCGCGCGGCTCGTAGGTGGGTGGAAGGCAGCCGAGCAGCTCGTACGCGTCGTGCAGGGCGAGCTCGTTGGTGTAGGCGTGCGCCCACCAGGGGACGCCGGCCTCGGCGGCCTTGCTGAGGGTCTTGTCGTCGATGTCGGTGATGTTGGCGATGACCGTCACGCCGAAGCCGTTGCGCGTGAGCCAGCGCCGGAGGATGTCGAAGACGACCTCTTTACGGATGTGCCCGACGTGCGGAGCGGACTGGACCGTGAGGCCGCAGTGGTAGATGGAAACCTGGCCCGCGACGATCGGTTCGAAGGGTCGGACCGCGAGGGTGGCGGTGTCGTACAGGTGCAGGCTCACCGGTCAAGGGTAATCGAGCACGAGGGCGGTCGCGATCGCAGCGACGCCCTCGCCCCGCCCGGTCAGGCCCAGGCCGTCGGTCGTGGTGCCGCTGACCGAGACAGGCGCACCCGCCGCGGCGGAGAGCGCGGCCTGCGCCTCGTCGCGGCGGGTGGAGATGCGAGGGCGGTTGCCGATGACCTGCACGGCGATGTTGCCGATCTCGAAGCCGGCGGCGCGGACGCGCGACGCGGCGTCGGCCAGCAGGTCGACCCCGCTGATCCCGGCGGTCGCGGGACGGTCGACGCCGATGGCCGATCCGAGGTCGCCGAGCCCGGCCGCGGAGTACAGCGCGTCGGCGCACGCGTGCGCCGCCACGTCACCGTCGGAATGCCCGGCCAGGCCGGCAGGTTCGTCGGACCACAGCAAACCGGCCAGGTACATGACCTGGCCGGCTGCGAACTGATGAACATCGACGCCTATCCCGACACGGGGACTCCCACCGCCGGGATTGGCACTGCGGGGAACAGGTCCGCGCGGTGGAGGCGAATGGTGCGGAGTACTCAGGACGCGAGCACCTCGTCGAGGACGGTCTCGGCCTTGTCCTCGTTCGTGTGCTCGGCCAGCGCCAGTTCGGAGACGAGGATCTGTCGTGCCTTGGCGAGCATGCGCTTCTCGCCGGCCGACAGTCCGCGATCCCGCTCACGGCGCCACAGGTCGCGTACTACTTCGGACACCTTGATGACATCGCCGGAGGCGAGTTTCTCGAGGTTGGCCTTGTAGCGGCGGGACCAGTTCGTGGGCTCTTCGGTGAAAGGTGCCCGTAGGACCTCGAAGACCTTTTCGAGCCCGTCCTTGTCAACGACGTCGCGGACACCCACGAGGTCGCAGTTGTCGGCGGGGACCCGCACGACGAGGTCGGACTGTGCTTTGATCCGGAGGACCAGGTACTTGCGATCTACACCTTTGATCTTGCGGTTCTCGATCTCTTCGATCACGGCCGCCCCATGATGTGGGTAGACCACCGTCTCGCCGACCTGAAAAGTCATGTATGAGTAACCCCTTTCCGACGTCAAGGATAACACGCAATCTACCCGCGGGAAAGACGTTTCCGCAGGTCAGAGGCCCCATGCCGGTCATGGTCGGCACAAGTCGGGGGTTGACAACCAGGCGGCGGGCTGTATCCGGACCGCGACGAGGCTGGGCGGACGAGCTCCCTGGCGTGCCACCGGGCCGACTGGTTGGCTAGGCTCTGCGTGCCGTCTCGTTAGCGCTATCGCCAGGAGGATCGTCCGGTGTCCACCCAGGCTCCCCGCAGGTTCCGCCGTCTTGCCGGTGCCGTCGCAGCGATCGCCCTTGCGGTGTCGCTGGCCGCGTGCGGCGCCAATGTCAGCGCCCAGACGGCTGTCGGCTACCACCCGACCGACGGCACCGAGGCCGACTCCGGTTCGCTCGCCGTGCGGTCCGCGGTAGTCGTGTCCGCTGCCGCCGAGTCGGGCTCGCTCACGATGGTCCTGGTGAACAACGCCGACCAGGCCAACTCGCTCACCGACGTCGCCGTCGACAACGGCGGCCGGGCCACGATCTCCTCGGGATCCATCACGATCCCGGCGCACTCGGTGGTCAAGGTCGGTCTCACGTCCGCGGTCGAGATCGCCACCGGCGACGCCACCGCAGGCCCGAGTGTCTCGGTGTTCGGTACCGACATCACCGCGGGCGGCGGGACGAACGTGACGCTCACCTTCGGGACGTCGCCGTCGGTCGTCGTGCCCGTGCTCGTAGTGCCGAACACCGGCGCGTTCAAGGACGTCGCGCTGGCGACGCCGGCGCCCAAGTCCTGAGCTGGATCTCGACGGCTGCGCTGGATCTCGACGGCTCAGACTTCGAACTTGTAGCCGAGGCCCCGCACGGTGACCAGCAGTTCGGGCTGTGACGGATCCTCCTCGAGCTTGGCGCGCAGCCGCTTCACGTGCACGTCGAGGGTCTTGGTGTCGCCGACGTAGTCCGCGCCCCAGATCCGGTCGATCAGCTGACCGCGGGTGAGCACCCGGCCGGTGTTGCGCAGGAACATCTCGAGGAGTTCGAACTCCTTGAGCGGCAACCTGATCTCGGTGTTGTGGACGCTGACGACGTGGCGCTCGACGTCCATCCGGACTGGCCCGGCCTCGAGCGTCGCGTTGAGCAGTTCACCCTGGTCCGCGCCGCGTCGCAGCACCGCACGGACGCGGGCGACGAGCTCCCGTGGGCTGTAGGGCTTGGTGACGTAGTCGTCGGCGCCGAGTTCGAGCCCGACCACCTTGTCGACCTCGCTGTCCTTCGCCGTCACCATGATCACCGGCACGCTCGAACGGCGGCGCAACTCGCGGCACACCTCGGTGCCGGAGAGCCCGGGCAGCATCAGGTCGAGCAGCACGATGTCGGCACCGGTCCGGTCGAACTCGTCCAGCGCACCCGGGCCGGTGTCGGCGATGACGACGTCGAACCCTTCCTTGCGGAGCAAGTAGGCCAGCGGATCGGAGTAGCTCTCTTCGTCCTCGACGACGAGTACACGCGTCACGCGATGGTCTCCTTCGGTATGGGTGTGGCGACGGGCCTGGGCTCGCCGGGTGAGTCGGGTGAGTCGGACGTCCTCGGGGTGGGTGCCGTACGGGTCTTCGCGCTTCCCTTCGGCTGCATGCCCTGCACGGATTCGGCGACCAGCAGCTGCGCCGTCACGCCCGCGTCGTCCGCACCGTCGCTGGTGTCGATCCGCACGTGGTCGCCCAGCGGCAGCGACATCGTGAAGGTGGAGCCGCGTCCGGGCACGCTCCACAGCCGCACGCCGCCGCCGTGCCCGGCGGTGATGTGCTTCACGATCGACAGGCCGAGCCCGGTGCCGCCGGTCGCTCGGGACCTGGCCCGGTCGACCCGGTAGAAGCGTTCGAAGATGCGGGCCTGTTCGGATTCGGCGATGCCGATGCCCTGGTCGGTCACCGAGATCTCGACGGCGTCGGCGGTCTTGCGGGCGTGGCTCGACATCGCGGTGCGGACGTCGATGACCACGCGGGTGCCGACCTCGCTGTAGGAGACGGCGTTCTCGACGAGGTTGCCGAGCGCGAGCGTGAGCTGGGGCTGGCTCCCCCGGGAAGTGAGGTCGTGGTCGCCGGCCCGCACGAGCACGATCTGCTTGGCCTGGGCGTCGACTTCGCTGCGGTCGATCGCCGCTTCGACGAGCGCGTCGATGTCCACGCGCGCGGAGTCAGGCGCGGGGTCGTCGCCCTGAACGCGTGACAGCTCGATGATCTGGGCGACCAGGCGGCTCAGACGCTCGGCCTCGACCTGCATCCGAGCGGAGAACCGCTGGACCGCCTCAGCGTCGGCGGCGGCGTCGCGGACCGCCTCGGAGAGCAGCGTGAGCGCACCGATCGGGGTCTTGAGCTCGTGGCTGATGTTGGCGACGAAGTCGCGGCGGACGACGTCGAGGCGACGCTCCTTCGTCCGGTCCTCGACCAGCACGAGGATCTGCTGCGACGACAACGGAGCCACCCGGGCGGACAGGTAGGCGACGTCGGGCCAGCGCTCGCCATGGGGCATCTCGAGGTCGATCGCCCGGATGATCTGGTCGCGGCGGACGGCGCGGGCCAGCTCGAGCAGCTCCGGAACCGCCAGCCGGCTGCCCTTCACGATGCCGTGCGCGCGGGCCGGTGCGGTGGCCAGCAGGACCTCGTCGTACATGTCGATGACGACCGCGGCCGAGCGCAGGACGGAGAGGACCGCCGATACCCCGTCGGCAACGGCGGGCTCGACGGGCGGGCCCGGCGGACGGAAGTAACGGTCGCTGACACGAAAGGCGAGGACCGTCGACAGACCGATCCCCAGACCGATGAGCCCGAAGATGACGGCAGCACTACCGACGTCCACGGGACAGATGGTACGAGGAGCACCCCGTCGGGGATGACCGATCGGGACCCTCCCGCCAAGTCGACAGCCGCTCGTGGGCGAGAGTTCACCCCGCGTTCACGTCAAGTCGTGCGGCGTCCACGTGACCCCCCCCGGTATCGTCCTCATCATGCGTGACACCTTCCATCAACAACTCGAGCACATCTCCGAAGAGCTGACCGCGATGGCGCGGCTCGTCGAGCTGGCCGTGACGAGGTCGACCGAGGCACTCCTGACCGCCAACCTCGCTCTTGCCGAGCAGGTCATCAGCGGCGACGCATCGATCGATGCGCTGCAGAAGCTGGTGGAGGACGAGGCGTTCGAGCAGCTCGCGCGGCAGCAGCCGGTAGCGTCGGATCTTCGCGCGCTCGTATCGACGCTGCGGATGGTCACCGAGCTGGAGCGGATGGGCGACCTCGCCGAGCACGTCGCGAAGATCGCCCGGATGCGCTACCCCGAGATCGCGGTGCCGCGGGAGCTGCACGACGACTTCCGCCGGATGGGCAAGCTCGCAGCGACGATGGTGCGGATGAGTGGGCTGAACGTCATCGAGCGCGACGTCGAGGCGGCCCGGGCCCTGGTGGACCTCGACGAGGAGATGGACCGGCTGCACGTCGGGCTCTTCCGGGTGCTGGTCGCCCGTTCCTGGGCCCACGGGGTGGAACCGGCGGTGGACGTCGCTCTGCTCGGGCGGTACTACGAGCGGATCGCCGACCACTGCGTGTCCCTCGCCCGCCGGGTGATCTACCTGGTGACCGGGGAGTACCCCCCGGTCACGATTCTCGGCGTAACAGCGGGCTGACAGCCCAGCCCGCGGTACACCGGCCCCGCCCGATCAAACTCGGACGGGGCCGGCTTGTCAGGCTGCTGGTTCCCTCGGCGCGTCCGAGATGACCCGGCCTTCGTGCACCGTCACGACCCGATCGACCCAGCGCAGCGTCTGCGGCCGGTGCGCGATCACGATCGTCGTCCGACCGGCCGAGACCTTCCGCATCGCGACCTCGACCCGACGCTCGCTCGCGAGGTCGAGGTGCGACGTCGCCTCGTCGAGCACCAGCACGGACGGGTCGAGAACCAACGCACGCGCCATGCACAACAGCTGGCGCTGCCCGGCCGAGAGCGACTTCCCGCGCTCGGTCACCTCGTGCAGATACCCGCCGTCGAGGGTCTCGATGAACTCGTGCGCACCCACGGCGCGGGCGGCCGCCTCGACCTCCAGGTCCGTCGCCCCGGCACGGCCGTAGGCGATGTTGTCCCGGATCGTCCGCGAGAACAGGAACGGCTCCTGCGGCACGTACCCGATCTGCTGCCGGAATGCGCTCGGGTCGGTCTCGGTGAGCGGCACCCCGTCGATCTTCACTGATCCCCCGGTCACGTCGTAGAACCGCGTGATCACCTTGGCGATCGTCGACTTGCCCGCACCGGTCTGCCCGATGAACGCGACCCGCTCGCCCGGGTTGATCTTCAGATCCACGCCACGCAGGGACGGCTTCGTCGTCCCCCGGTACTGCAGCGACGCATCCACCAGCTCGACCGAACCTTCGAGGCCGTTGCCGAACTCCTCCGCGGACGGCGGTGTCGGCACCGAGACCTCTTCGGCCAGCATCGCCTGGATCCGCCGGACGCCGGTGCTCGCGCGCTGGTAGATGTCGAACACCGCGGCCAGCTGCTGGACCGGCGCGAAGGCGAGCGCCAGGTACAGCATGAACGGGAGCAACTCGGTGACGCTGATCGTGCCCACATCGACCAACTTGCTGCCCACATAGAGAGTTCCGGCCACCGTCAGCGTCGCGAGCAGCTCGATCAGTGCGATGTAGAACGCGGTCGCACGGGTCGAGGTGTCGCGGGCCTTGAGCTGCTGGTCCGCCAGGCTCCTGAAGTGCTTCTGGTTCGCCTTCTCCCGTCCGAACGCGTGCGTGACCGGCAACACCGCCAGGGTCTCGTGCAGGAACGTGTTGAGCGCCGAGTTCAGTTCACGCGCCCGCTCGTACGCCGGACCGACGACCTTGCGGTACCAGATCGTCGCGACGATAGTGATCGGGACGACGGCCAGAACCACCAACGCCAGCGTGGGATTGATGACGACCAGCACGATCGTCATGCCCGAGAACGTGACGATGGCGACGAGCGCGTTGGTGATGCCGGCCTGGATGAGCTCCGCGACGGCGTTCACGTCGGAGGTCAGCCGGGTCATGATGCGACCCGCGTGCGTGCGGTCGTAGTAGTCCATGCCGAGGCGCTGCAGGTGCGCGAACATCCTTACCCGCAGAGCGAACAGCACCCGCTCGGTCGTGCGGGAGGTGACGAAGTGCGTCGACCACACGGCGCCGAAGTCGATCAGGGCGACGAGCGCGAACACTCCGCAGACCGTCAGCAGCTTCGCCAGCGACGCACTTCCGAGCGCACCCTGCAGACCCTGCTGCACGAGCAGCGGACCCGACAGCCCGGCCAGCGCATCGGTCAGCAGCAGGCTGATACCGAGCACGATCCCCCAACGCTGCGGGTGGACCAGCTGGGTGAGCTTGAAGCGGTCCCGCCGCGACGACTCGTGCTCGGTGTCGACACCGACGCGGTCGGTGGTCGGCTTGAGCTTGCCCAGAGCGACCATCAGTTCGGCCGAGACAGGGTCGCCGACCCGAGCGCGCACCGGGTGCGCGCCACGATCGACCGGCTGCCAGGCCTGCTCGGTGACGACCTCGGGAGCGGCCGGCTCGTCGATCAGGTCAGGGCTCTCCGAGAGCAGCCCGCGGTACTTCGCCGAGCGCGCGATCAGCTCCGCGTGGGTGCCCTCGTCGACGATGCGGCCGTCGTCGATCAGCACGACGCGGTCGGCCAGTTCGACGGTCGACTCACGGTAGGCGACGACGAGAACCGTCTTGTCCGCCACGAGATCCCGCATCGCCGCGAGGATGCGGCGCTCGACGGCGACGTCGACCGCCGACGTCGCGTCGTCGAGCACGAGGATGTCCGACGGCGCGAGCAGGGCGCGCGCCAGGGCGATCCGCTGACGCTGACCACCCGACAGGGTGAGGCCCTGCTCACCGACGATCGCCTCGTAGCCGTCGTCGAGCCCGGTGATGAAGTCGTGGATGTTCGCGACCCGGGCGACATGCTCGATCTGCTCGTCGGTCGCGTCGGCGCGACCGGTGGTGAGGTTCTCCCGGATGGTCCCCGACGACAGCATGGCCTCGTCGAACACCATCGACAGACGGTCGCGCAGGTCGATCAGCGAGAGGTCGCGGACGTCGATGCCGTCGATGGACACCGACCCCGAGTCGGCGTCGCGAAGGCGGCCGATCAACTGCAGGGCAGTGGATTTGCCGGAGCCGGTGCCGCCGACGAGGGCGACCGTCTCGCCCGGCCGGACGTGCAGGTCGAAGCCCTTGAGGACTTCGGGCCCGTCGGGGTAGGTGAAGCGCGCGTCGGTGAAGGTGACGTCGGCCGCGCGCGCCGGCGGCAGCGCCGCCGCGGTGCGGGCGCTGCTCACGTCGTCGACGCCGAAGGACTCGTACTCGTCGTCGCGCACGTCGGGTTCGACGGCGAAGACCTCGGCGATGCGCTCGGTGCCCGACCGCGCGCGGGGTGCCAGCACGAGGACCATCGCCATCATCTTGGCTGCGCCGGAGAGATCGGCCAGGTAGGCCAGGAACGCGAAGAACGTGCCGATGGTGAGGTGCCCATGCAGAGCGAGGATGCCGCCGAACGCCAGCACGACGACCTGGCCGAACAGCGGGCCGACCTGCAGGTTGGCCAGCAGGGGTGCGCGTTCGCGGACAGCGCGGACCCGGGCCGCGAACATCACCAGCAGGGATGCGACGAACCGGTCGTGCTCGGCGGACTCCTGGCCGAAGCCCTTCACCACGCGGACGCCGGTCACGGCCTCCTCGGCGACGGTGGTCATCTCGGCCTCGCGCTGCTGCGCCGCCCACGACGCCGCGTACACCCGTGTGTGCATGCGACGCGTGACCTGCATGAGGATGGCGAGGACGATCACCAGCAGAATGGCCAGTGGCGGCGACAGAACAGTCATCACGCCGATCGCCAGGACGATCTGCAGAATCGTGCCGACGACGGCCGGCAGCAGGCCGGTGGCCTGCTGGATCAGCACGAGGTCGGAGTTGACCCGCGCCACCAGCGCACCGCTCTGCATGCGCTCGTGGGCCGCGGAGTCGAGGTGCTGCAGGTGGTTGTAGAAGTCGTCGCGGATGTCGTTCTGGACGTGCAGGCTGAGCCGGCCGCCGGCCCACCGCCAGGTGCCCGACAACACGGCACGGCTGACGGCGAGGGCGACGAGCAGCAGCAGCCAGGGGACGAGCGGACGCGTCTTGGCGACGAGCGCGTCGTCGACGACGACCCGCTGGATCAACGGCGCGCCGACGACGGCAGCGGTCCATCCGACGACCGGGATCAGCGACAGCAGCAGGATCTTCCGATTGCGGGTCACATACGGCGCGAGCCAGCGCAACCAGCCGCCGTCGGACGCGTCAGGTCCGGGCCGACCGGGACCATTCGTTGTGTGGGTTGAGGATTCTCGGATGTTGCCGGACATCGACGCATCCGGCTCGGCGACCGGGGGCCGGTCGAGCGTCGTTCGATGGAGACGAGACGCAGAATCAGCACGCTGAGATCTGCGGGTGCGGGGCGGGGTGGCCCCGACGATGGTGGCGGACATGCGGACAGTGACCTTTCACGCCGGCGACGGCGAGTGTGCGGGCATGCGGTGTCGTCGGCACCTCCGATGAAGGTGCACGGGACCGGCCCGGGGGCGTGTGGTAGCGCGGCATCGTCCCGCCGCCGGCGGGACTGGTGTCATGTGGGACGAGCCGGCTGCGGCCCGAACTCACCGACGCTTGGGCAGGCAGTGCCTCAGCAGCGTCGTCGATGTGGGTGCGAGCGCGTCACGAAGGGCGACGCGGGCTACCCGTGTGTGGGGAGGAGGGGGGAAGGGCCACGCGTGCGTGTGGCTGGACATGCGGTGAAACACCTCGATGACCTGGGCAGGTCGGGGAGAAAGTTTGGGGATGCGCGGCAGCGCGCAAGCAGTGCAAAGGTTCTGCGGAAAACGTTTCAATGAACGCTAGACGCCTGTGCGGGCAGATACCAGTCAGATCTGGCATCGGTGTGACCGTTTTCTGCGATCCGCGCCACATCCTGTGGGAGCCGGATGAGTCATCGCGCCCGACCGGCCCCCGTGAGGTCCCGTTGATACGCAAGGATGCCGAGGGACGGACCCGTCCCCACCCCCAGACATCTGTGCCTCCGGAGGACCCACGTGCCGTTGTTGTTCGACATGCCGCGTGCCCAGCTCGACACCTACCGGGGCAGCACGCCCCGACCTGAGGACTTCGACGAGTACTGGGCCGCCGGACTGGCCGAGCTCGCCGCCGTCGACCCGGCCGCGTACACGACCCCGGCTTCGTTCCAGGCGCCGTTCGCGAGGTGCTCCGACCTGTGGTTCACCGGCACGCACGGCGCGAAGATCCACGCCCGGCTGGTACAGCCGAACCCGGCACCGAGCCAGCCCGGCTCGGCTGTGCTGATGTTCCACGGCCTGTCCGGCCGGGCACCCGACTGGCACGCGATGCTCGCCTACGCCGCGGCCGGGATCACCGTCGCGGCACTGGACTGCCGGGGCCAGGGCGGTGAGTCCGAGGACGTCGGCGGCGTCACCGGCTGGACGCTGCGCGGTCACATCATGCGTGGCTTGCTCGACGACCCGGCCAAGACCTACTACCGGCAGGTGTACCTCGACACGAAGCAGCTCGCCCGCGTCGTGTTCGAGATGGACACCGTCGACGAGACCCGGGTCGGGGCCACCGGCGGCAGCCAGGGCGGCGGGCTGACGCTGGCCTGCGCGTCCCTCGAGCCGCGGATCGCCCGTGCGGCGGCGGTGTTCCCCTACCTCTGCGACTACAAGCGGGTCTGGGATCTCGAGCTGGCCAAGAACGCCTACGCCGACATCGAGGACTGGTTCCGCCGCTTCGACCCGTTGCACGAGCGCGAGGACGAGGTCTTCACCAAGCTCGGCTACATCGACGTGGCACAGCTGGCGCCACGCATCGAAGCCGAGGTGCTGATGAGCACCGGCTTCGAGGACCGGATCTGCCCGCCGTCGACGCAGTTCGCGGCCTACAACCAGGTCACCAGTCGCAAGAGTCTGCGCGCCTACCCCGACTTCGGCCACGAAGGCCTGCCGGAGAACGAGGACGCGGTCTTCAGTTTCCTGCTGGGGTTGTGACTCCGACCGGCTGACCGGCCGCGCCCGCACCGTCGACGCCCGCATCCGCGTGAGCGGGCGTACGAGGTTTCCGTGGTGGCGCGGCCGCGAATGCCAGCACGCTGATACCCAGCGCGAGGACGAGGACGACCCGCAAGGCGGCACCGATGGACAGGCTCTGCGCGAGCAGGCCGATCAACGGCGGCCCCACGAGGAAGGCGCCGTAGGCCATCGTCGACACCGCGGCGATCGCGCCGGCCGCGTTGTCGCCGCCGTGGTCGCTCGCGGCGCTGATCGCAGCCGGGAAGACGACGGCGAGCCCGAGGCCCCAGACGCCCGCGCCGATGAACGGGCCCGCGCCGCCGGGCAGGGTCAAGGTGATGCCGACTCCGATCGCGGAGACGATGCCCGCGATGCGGAGTGTGCGGACGCGCCCCAGCCGGCCGATGACGAAACTGCCGCCCAGTCGGCCGATCGTCAACGCCACCGTGTAAACGGTGTAGACGGCGGCCGCCGAACCGGCGGCGAAGCCACGTTCGTCGTGCACGTAGAGCGCCAGCCAGTCCGAGGCCGACCCTTCTCCCACGTTCGAGCACAACGTCATCGCCGCGATCAGGATGATCGGGACGGTGACGGCAGGCCCGATCGGGAGGCGCCTCGCGCGTTTCCCACTCGCGGTCGCCGCGCCGTCGTCCGACACATCGGATTGATGCGGGTGGTAGTCGCGCCAATACGACGCCGCGAGCCCGTTCAACAGCGCGAGCATCGGGAACACCACGACGAAGTGCGTGGCCAACCCGACGGCGTGGCTCGCGAGCAGAGCGCCCGATGCCGAGCCGAGGATCAGGCCGCCGCTCCAGAACCCGTGCAGGGCGGACATGATCGTCGTCCCGCCGGCCTTCTCGACCGCCGCGCCGTGGACGTTGAGGGTGACCTCCCACATCCCGAACATCGCGCCGGCGACGAACAGCACGGCACCGAAGACCACCGCGTCGGTGACGAACGTGAGCACCGGCATCACCACACAGGTGACGACCGCGGACGTCGTACACACCGCACGGGATCCGAACCGGAGGTTCAGCCGCCCTCCGAACGGCATCGAGCAGAATGACCCGAGTCCGAAGCAGAGAAGGACGATCCCCATCGTGCGCAGGTCGGCGTCCAGGTGGTCGCGCACCGCCGGGATGCGGGAGAACCAGGATCCTGCGAAGACGCCGCTCAGGGTGAAGCAGGCGAAGGTGGTGACGACGTCGCGGCGGACGGCCGGTGCCTTGCCGATGCCGGCTGCCGGCATCAGCGGCCCTGGTTCCTGACCGCTTCGATGGCCGCGGCGGCCGCGTCGGGGTCGAGGTACTCGCCACCGGTGACCGTCGGCTTCAGGTTCTCGTCGAGCGTGTAGAGCAACGGCACGCCGGTCGGGATGTTGAGGCCGACGACAGCCTCCTCGCTTATCCCGTCGAGATGCTTCACCAGCGCGCGCAGGGAGTTGCCGTGCGCGGCGACCAGGACGGTCTTGCCGGACTGGAGGTCGGGCACGATCTGGTCGTAGAAGTACGGGAGCATCCGGTCGAGGACGTCGGCCAGGCACTCCGTCCTCGGCAGCGCACCGCCGGCGAGGTTGGCATACCGAGCATCGTGGGTCTGGGCGAACTCGTCGCCCTCGTCGATCTGGGGCGGCGGCGTCCCGTAGGAGCGGCGCCAGAGGATGAACTGCTCCTCGCCGTACTGCTCGAGGGTCTGCTTCTTGTTCTTGCCCTGCAGCGCGCCGTAGTGGCGCTCATTGAGGCGCCAGGAGCGCTTGACCGGGATCCAGTGGCGGTCCGCGGCGTCGAGGGCGAGGAAGGCGCTGGCGATGGCACGGCGCAGGACCGAGGTGTGCACGACGTCGGGCAGCAGCCCGCGTTCGGCGATCAGCCTTCCGCTGCGGACGGCTTCGTCGGTTCCCTTCTGCGTGAGCGCGACGTCGACCCATCCGGTGAACAGGTCGGCTGCGTTCCACTCGCTCTCACCGTGGCGGAGCAGGACGAGCTGGGACGCCTTCGACGCAGTATCTGCCATGAGCCGAAGTTTAGGGACGTCTCACGCGGCCGCCTCCGAGCGGTCGGCCTCCGAGACGGATCAGTGCCCGTCGTCGAGGCCGGCAACCGGGGTGCCGGGTTGTGCGAGGAGGCCGCGGAACATCTCGAGGTTCGCCAGCGACTCTCCACGCGACGTCCGCCAGGCCCACTCGCGCCGGATCGAGGACGCGTAGCCGAGCTCGAGAACGGCACGGAAACCGGCGTCGGCGGCATCGGTGGCCGCACCGAGCAGCCGGTCGAGACCCTCCGGGGACAGCTCGTCGATGGGGATCCGGCCGGAGAGGTAGACGTCGCCGAGCTGGTCGAGTCCGAACGCGATGCCGTGGAGGGTGACGTTGTGGGTCAGGAGCCAGCGGTAAACGTTCTCGCGGTGCTCCTCGGGCCGCCTCGCCACGAAGGTGTGCACGTCGACGGTGTACTCGCGGGCCTCGAGGACGGACACGATCGCGAGTTTCGCGTCGCCCGGGGTGCGGACGACGAACCGGCCGGGCTCGGGCTCCTGCCAGCCGGGCACCGCATCGCTCTCGGGGAGGTCGAGCTGGTCGAGACACGCGCGGACCGCGACGGCCGCCTCGCGGCGACCGGCCGCACCGGAACGGACACGTCCGCCCATCGACCGCCTCCTGTGCATGGCCGTTCACATGACTTCCGTCGTTCTTCGATCGCGCTCTCGTCGTCACAGTAGAGCGGGCCGACAGGCCCGGCATCAGGATTTCTCGAGGACACGTCCGGCGGGTGCAGCTGCATGCCGACCTCGCCGCCGCGCGGCGGCCTCGACACCGCGGCACGCCAGGTAGAAGCCGAAGGCGATCGTCGTGACGTAGGGGCTGATCGGGACGCTGCCGCCGAGAGCGAGCAGGATGCCGCCCCACCACGGAGACCGTTGCGAACACGACGCTGAGGACCACTGCACGAGCCGGCGACGCCGTCAGCCGGAAGGCCGCGGCGGCGGGCGTGCACATGACGCTGAGCACGAAAAGCGCTCCGACGACCTGCACCGATATCGCCACCGCCAGCCCGAGCACGAGCATGAACAACGGCGCCAGCGCCCGGACCGGCACTCCACGCGCGGCGGCCACGTCGGGGTCGAGACTGGCGAACATCAACGGACGCCACATCACCGCCACGGCCACGAGAACGACGACGGAGATCCCGAGCAGCCAGCCGAGCGCGGGCGAGTCGACCGCCACGATCTGCCCGGTCAGCAGGCCGAACTTGTTCGCCGACCTGCCCTGGTACAGCGACAGGAACAGCACGCCGAGGCCGGGCCCGAACGGCATCAGCACGCCGATGATCGAGTTCCGGTCGCGGGCCCGGACTCCGAGAAGCCCGATCAGGACGGCCGCGATCAGTGAGCCCGCGAGCGAACCGGCCACGACGTTCATGCCCAGGAGCAGCGCACCGGCAGCACCCGCGAGGGAGAGTTCGCTGATGCCGTGCACGGCGAACGGCAGATCGCGCATCATCACGAACACACTCACCACGCCCGCGACGATCCCCAGCGCGAGCCCGGCGATCAGGGAGTTCCGCACCAGGACGAGCAATGCGCCGTAGTCGGAGAAGTCGAAGATCTGATGCCAGAACCCGTTCACGGGTGGTGGTCTCCGCGCTCGGCCTCCGCAGGGGCAAGCGGTCGGTCCGACACCCCGGCGACCAGGATCCGGCCGCCGGAGCGGATCACCTCGACCGGCGAGCCGTAGAGCGCGGAGAGGCTGGCCGACGTCATCACCTCGTCCACCGACCCGATCCGGAACCGGCCGTCGGCCAGGTAGAGGACCCGATCGACGTACGGCAGGACGGGGTTGATCTCATGCGTGACGAAGAGAACGGCCGTGCGGTGCGACCGCCGGCGCTCGACGATGAGGCGGACGACGAGGTCCTGATGCGTCAGGTCGAGGGACAGCAGCGGCTCGTCGCAGAGCAGCAGCGACGGATCCGTGGCGAGCGCCTGGGCGATCCGCACCCGCTGCTGCTCACCGCCGGACAAGCGCTGCACCGGCACGTCGGCGAGCCAGCCGGCGCCCACCGCCGTGAGTGCCTCGGCGACGCGCCGCTTGCGCATGCGTCGGCCGAAACCCAGGCCCCAGCCCCCCCGTGCAGGCCCATCGCCACGAGATCGCCTGCCCGCAATGGAACCGGCGGGTCGATCCGTCGTTCCTGCGGGATGTAGCCGATGCGGTCGCTCCCCCGGCGCGCCGGCGTCCCGTCGACTTCCACCACACCCGACATGAGCGGCTCCAGGCCGAGAATCGCCTTCAGCAGCGACGTCTTCCCGGTTCCGTTCGAGCCGAGCAACGCCAGCAACTCACCAGGTGCGAGCTCGAGATCCAGCGAGCTCCACAGCGTCCGGGTGCCAAATCGCAGCGAACCGCCGGACAGCCGCAGTGCCGGTGCCGACACGTTCGTGCTCACGCTCCGAGCGCCTGCCGGATCGCCGCGAGGTTCGCCGTCATCCAGCCCAGGTAGGTCAAACCGGTCGGAAGCGTCTCGGTGACCGGCACAGTCGGGATGCTGGCCACCTTCGCTGCGGCGAGCACCTTCGTGGTCTCGCGACCTGACGTCTGCGCGTTGTCGACCAGTGCGTCGACCTTCCTCGACGTGAACAGGTCGAGGGTCTGGGCGAGCACCCGCGCGGAGACGTCGGTGCCCTCCTCGACCGCTTCGCTGAACTGCGCCGGCGTCCGGTTCACGAGCTTGCAGGCCTTGAGCATGTAGAGCGGCACCGGCTCGGTGATCGCGATGCCCTTACCTGCCTGGGACTTCGCTATCGACGCCTCGGTCTTCTCCAGGCCGGCGAGCTCGGTCTTCAACCCGGCCGCGTTGGCGGTGAACGCGACGGCGCCGGCAGGCTCGGCCCGGCTCAACGCGGCAGCAAGCTGATCGACGACCTTCACGACGGTCGGGAAGTCGTACTACACATGCTCATTCAACTCAGTGCTGCCATTCAGCTCGCCGCCGGAGACGGGCTGCTTGCCGGAGATGCGGACCGCGTCCAGCACGACGGCGGTGTCGTTCTTCGACGCCGACAACATCCGTTGCATGAAGTCGTCGTAGCCGCCACCGTTCTCGATCACGACGGCGGCCCTCGCGAGCTTCAGTGCCGTACCGGCATTCGCCTCGTACGAGTGCGGGTCGGCGTCGGGGTTGCTGATGATCGACGTCACGTCCACCCGGTCGCCGCCGACCACCCCGGCGATGTCGCCCCAGACGTTGGTCGACGCCACCACCTGGACCTTCGCGTCGGTGCCGGCCGGGTCCCCCGCGCTCGCCGTACCTGTCGCGCTGCTACCGCATGCGGCTGTGACCGCCAGCGCGGCCGCCGTCGCCACGCCCACGATCGTCCGAACAACCGACGTCCTCATCGATCCTCACCTTCGTCATCTCCGGCCACGGTTACCAGAATCGTTATGAGAATCATTATCACCTCGACGAACGCCGTCGGAGCCCGGCGATACTCGTTATCGTTCTCGGTGCACGGTCGGCATACGGCCGCGCGAGACGGACCTGGAGGTCGGCCAGATGGCAACCCAACGGCGGGTCACCCCGCAGCAGCGCGTGGTGTCACAGGCGCTCGGGCGCCACGGCAGGTTCGTCAGCGCGCAGAGCCTCTACAGCGACCTGAGGTCAGGCAATGAACCGGTCGGTCTGGCGACGGTCTACCGCAGCCTGGCGGGCATGGTCGACGACGGGACCGCCGACGTGATCGTGACCGCCACCGGCGAGTCGGTCTACCGGCTGTGCAGCGAGGCCCACCACCACCACCTGGTCTGCCGCGTGTGCGGGCGCACCGTCGAGATCGTGAGCCCGACGGTCGAGCGCTGGTCGGCGAAGGTCGGCGCCGACAACGGCTACGCCGATGTCGAACACACCCTCCAGTTGAGCGGCGTGTGCGCGCAGTGCCAGCAGGCCCGCGGCGTCTGAGCGGTCAGCCGACCTTCGCGTACGGGTTGTCCGCAAGCGCTGCGGCGTAGACGTCGAGCAGTTCGTCGGCGGTGCTCTCCCAGGCGAAACCGCGGGCGTGCTCGACGGCGCCGGCACGCATCTGCGCGAGCTCGCCGCGGTCGCCCGTCAGCCGGGCCAGCGCGCGCGCCCAGGTCTCCTCGTCGTGCCCGTCGACCAGTAGCCCGGACCGGCCGCCGGCCACCGCGATCGGCAGGCCGCCGACGGCAGCGGCGAGCACCGGCGTGCCGCAAGCCTGCGCCTCCACGGCCACCAGGCCGAAGGACTCGCTGTAGGACGGGACGACCACGAGATCAGCAAGCTGATACCAGCGCGCGAGCTCTACCGGGGCGGCCGGATCCTCGGTTCGGATCAGGGTGCTGACACCGCGCGACCCGGCGAGCGCATGCAGGTCGTCCCCCGAGAGCGACGACGTCCCGCTGGGGCCGCCGACGAAGATCGCCAGCACCGGGCCGTCGGCACGGATCGTACCGTCGGCGACCGCACGCCCGAGTGCCCGCACGACGAGGTCAGGCGCCTTGTGCGGCTGGAACCGGCCGGCGAACAGCACGACCACGGCATCGTCGGGGACGTGCCGGGTCCGCCGGAGCCGGCGTCGCTGCGCGTCGTCGACCGGATGGAACATGTCGAGATCGACGCCCGGATGGACCACCGTCACGCGGCTCGGTTCGGCGTCGTAGAGATCGATCAGCTGACGGGCCTCGACGGCGGTGTTCGCCACCAGTCGCGTCGACGCCTCGACCACCTGCTCCTCACCCAGGACACGCGCATCGGGCTCAGCCGGCTCGCCACCCGCCAGCGCCAGGTTCTTCACCTTGGCCATCGTGTGCATCGTGTGCACGAGCGGGACGTCCCACCGTTCGGCCGCGAGCGCACCGACCTGGCCGGAGAGCCAGTAGTGGCTGTGGACCAGGTCGTAGCGACCCGGCGGCGCGGCCGCTTCGTACCGCAGCACGCCACGCGCGAACGAGCACAGCTGGGCCGGCAGCTCGTTCTTGGCCAGCCCCTCCAAGGGTCCGGCGAGGACGTGGCGGACATGCACGCCCGGGAACGGCTGGACGTCGTCGATCCGTCGCGCGGACGTGGCCCGGGTGAAGATGTCGACCTCCACGCCACGGTCGGCCAGCCGCTTGGCGAGCTCGTTCACGTAGACGTTCATGCCGCCGGCGTCACCGGTTCCGGGCTGATCCAGGGGCGAGGTGTGCAGGCTGATCATCGCGAGCCTCCGCACGGGCGGCGGCCCGGTTCGGGCTCGGTGCTGACTCATCGGTTCATCCCTCGCATGCCGGAGCTGCCTGGACACAGCTCGCGCTGGTGCAACGCAGCGACGGTGGGCAGGATTCCCTCGACCGGATCGATCCCGATCAGACCCGACCAGTCCCGATCAGTAGCGCGAGCGGTTGACCGCATCCCGCAGCGCGGGCCGGACGCCGGCCAGGTACACCCCGGCGGCCGCCGCTGAGGCGACGTTGAACAGGCTCATCGGGCTGGTGAAGAAGAGGACGCTGAGCAGCACGCTGGCACCCAGGAGTACCAGCCAGAATACCTTCGACTGATGATCGGTGGCGGTGAAGGCGTCGCTGCGCCGGGTGATCGCGTCGACGAGCGCGAACAGCTTCATCGCCATCGCACCGGCGTTGAGCACGAAGGCGACGGCGGTCGGCAGGAGCAGCCAGGGCGATGACATCCGTCAAGGGTAACGAGCCGCTGCCCAAACTCCGGGCCGCCCGTCGTCCCGATGTCGGCGACCCGGGAGGATGACGCCATGCGCGCACTAGTCCAGCGGGTCACCTCGGCCTCGGCTGCGGTCGAGGGACGCGTCGTCGGCCGCATCGACCGGCCCGGCCTGCTCGTCCTCCTCGGCTGCACCCACGACGACGACGAGTCCAGGGCGGTCAAGCTCGCGGGCAAGGTGGCGAACCTGCGCATCCTGCGGAACGAGGCATCGTGCCTGACCGTCGCCGCGCCGCTTCTCGTCGTCAGCCAGTTCACTCTCTACGCCGATACGCGCAAGGGACGTCGGCCCGGCTGGTCGGCGGCAGCACCCGGCCCGGTCGCCGAACCACTCGTAGACGCGTTCCGCCACGCTCTCGCGGATCTGGGCCTGGAGGTGGCGACGGGCGTCTTCGGCGCCGACATGGCGTTGTCGATGGTCAACGACGGCCCCGTGACGCTGATGCTTGCCGAGCCGTACGAACCGGTGCCGGCCAACGGTTCCCCGACGGAGACGGATCGATGACCCACGTACTCCCGACCGACGACCACGACCGGCTCCTGCTGTTCCTGGCGGACGCGTCGTCGATCCCACCCGTGCTGCCCGTCGATGAGGACCTCGTCGACGACGAGGCCGTTCCGCTCGCGCGAACCGACGCCATCGGAGCCGTCTCGGCATTGCCGGCCGGCCGGGCGGCCGCTGACCGGATCCGCGCGGCCCGGCGTGAGGCGGTCACCTCGATCTGGGCCGATCGCCCGATCGGCGCCCGCCAGTTGGCCGAGGTCGCGGCCGCATCTCCTGCCGGGATCCAGTTGCTCGTGCCGACCCGGCCGGGCGGCGAGTGGAGCAGCGCCGCGCGCCGGCGTCTCGCCGAGGCTGCGGCGGTCGCACTGCGCAACGCGGCCGTGCCCGCCGTCTGGGTCGATCCGCTCCCCTTGCCCGCCAGCGTGGACGACCCGGAGACCTGCGATGCGCTGATCCGCCTGGCCCGCATACCGATTCCGGTCGAGACCGATCCTGGCGACCTCGAGACACACGTCGCAGGCGCGGTCGCCCGGCACCGACGAGCCCCCGCGGACCGAGGTCTCGTGCTGTTTTTCACGGGCCTGTCGGGGTCCGGGAAGTCGACGGTCGCGCGAGCGGTCGCGGAGCGGCTGGAGGCCGATCGGAGGGTCACCCTCCTCGACGGCGACCGGGTGCGGAGGCTGCTCTCGTCGGGGCTCGGTTTCAGCCGGGCCGACCGCGACACCAACGTCGCGCGTATCGGCTTCGTGGCGGCCGAGATCGCCCGCCACGGCGGCGTCGCCGTGTGCGCGCCGATCGCGCCATACGCGAGCACGCGCGCCGCGGTTCGGCTGATGGTGGCCGAGGCGGACGCGACCTTCGTGCTCGTGCATGTCGCGACTCCGCTGGCCGAGTGCGAACGGCGCGACCGGAAGGGTCTCTACGCGAAGGCGCGGGCCGGGCTGATCCCCGAGTTCACCGGCATCAGCGATCCCTACGAGGAACCCGACCACGCGGACCTCGTCCTCGACACGACGGGCCGCGACGTCGGCGGCTGCGCCGACGAGGTGCTCACCCTCGTGCGCCCTCAGATCTGCTGACGCCTCCGCCAGTCCCGTGGTGCGAGGCCGGTGCGTGCCTTGAAGACCCGGGAGAAGTAGTACGGGTCGTCGATGCCGTTCGCGCGGGCGACCTCGGCGATGCCGAGGTCGGTGGAGGCCAGCATCGAACGGGCGCGGTCGATCCGAGCCTGCAGCACCCAGTCCATCGGTGAGGTCCCCAGATGCCGCCCGAACATCCGCGTCAGCGTGCTCGCGCCGCGGCCGTCGAACCGGGCGAGGTCACGCAGGGCCAGTGGTTCGTCCAGCCGCGTGTCGATCCAGCGCAGGAGCCGGCGCAGGTCCGGCGGGATCGCCGGGTTCTCACGGACGTCCACGGCGGGTGGCCGATCCAGTTCGTCGAGCGCAAGCCGGCCGAGCGCGCGGGCCTGCTCGTCGGTCGGGCCGGCCGCGAACACCGAGATCGTGTAGCGGACGAGCATCGCCAGCCCGGGCCGCTGGGTCTCGTCGGTCGCCACCACCGTCCGGCCCGCCGCCGGCGGGGATCCTGGCGACCTGATCGGCGACCCGAAGAGGTGGTGGCGCGGATCGTGCGCGACCGTCAATTCGATCGGCGCGTCGGCACGGTGCGCCGGGATGACGTGCATGCCGTAGACGAAGAACGGGTCGTCGCGGGCGGCCCGGTACGTGATCGCATGACCCCACGGCAGCAGGTACACCAGACCGCGACGCAGCGGATGCTCGATGCCGTCGAGGACGACGGTCCCGGAGCCCTCGTGACACCCCAGCACCATCCTCGACTGCACCGAGGGAAAGGCGAGCACGCCGCCGGGCCCGAACTGCGTGTGCGAGGCGGCCGCCACCAACGGGAACGACGTGGCAAGATCGTCCATCTTTTGATCCTATCCGCTATGTCCGGTGTGAGGCTCGAAGCGGTGGACTGGTATTCATGAGCGCAACGCTGTCTCCAAGGACCGAACAGTTCATCGACTCCAGACCGATTCTCGACGACCCCGAGGCGTTGCAGGCCCGGCTGGCGGAGAAGGGATATCTGTTCGTCCGCGGGCTGCTCCCGGTCGCGGAGATCCTCGACGTCCGGCGCCAGATTCTCCAGGTTCTCGACGGACACGGCTGGGTCGCGGCCGGCACCGACCTGATGGACGGCATCGCCGACGTCGAGGCGTACTCCCGGGTCCCGCAGGAGGACATCGACTTCTGCGGCGTGGGGGTCGGCGCACAGGCCTACGGCGAGATCTACCGTCTCGAGGCGTTCCATCAGCTGTCGCACCACCCGGCGCTGATCGGGCTGTACGGCAGCCTGTTCGGTGGCCCCGTGCTCGCGCAGCCCCGCAACATCGCGCGGGTGATGATCCCCTCCGAACTCGGTGTGCCGACCCCGCCGCACCAGGACTTCATCCACATCCAGGGCTCGAAGAAGACGATGACGGCGTGGTTGCCGCTCGGCGACTGCCCGGTCGATCTCGGCGCACTGACGGCCTTGGCCGGGTCGCAGAAGGACGGGGTGCTGTCCTACAAGCAGGTCGAGGGTCCGGGTGGCCTGGAGGCCTATCTGTGCGAGATGGACTACCCGTGGGCGATCGGTGACTTCGAGGCCGGCGACGTCCTCACCTTCACCTGCGAGACGGTGCACCGCGCCCTGCCGAACGAGCACGCCGACCGCATCCGGCTGTCCGCGGACTTCCGGTATCAGCCTGCTGACGAACCGATCAACGAGGGCTCGCTCGAGCCGCACTGCAACGTCGACACCTGGGACAACATCTACGCAGGCTGGCGAAACGAGGCGCTGAAGTACTACTGGCGCGACGAGAAACTCCAGTTCAGCGAGTGGGACGAGTCGATCCGCTGGCAGAAGAACCGGATCTGCTGACCCGGGCCGTTCCTAGCGGCCGATGCCCTCGGGCCGCATCCGGTGCCGGCGGATCTCACCCGGCCACGCGAGCGCGACGCCGAACCGGTCGGTCAGCATCCGCTGGAAGTCGGCCAGCCGCCGCGGGTCGTTGCGCACGTGCGTGGGTTCGACGCCGTCCATCAGGCAGGTCGCGGCGAGGGCGCCGGCCGCTTCGCCGATCGTCCACTCGACCGGATGCAACCGGTAGCACCCGTTGGTGATGTGGGTCGTCCCGATGTTCTTGTTGGCCGCCAGCAGATTGTGGACGCGCACCGGGATCAACGCGCCCAACGGCACCTGGAACGGGTAGGACTCGACGTCGATGTACGTGCGGCCGGCCGTGCTCGGGTGCAGGTCGATCCGGTAGTGCCCGATGCCCACGCTGTCGGCGAACATCTCGCTACCGGCGCCGAGACCGGCTGCCGCGCGTGCCTCCACGCCGACGTGCTGCTCGAGAATCGTGAACTCCGCTTGGATCCTGCGCGACTCGCGGATGTACGCCGACTTCGCCAGCCCGTCGGTCGTGCCGGTCACATCGGGCCGCAACCGCAGTTCCGGATAGCCCACGCCGCCGTCATGGCGCGGAGCCGCGGTCTGCATCCAGTAGAGGAACGATCTCGACAGCTCACGGCTCGCGTCGAAGGCCGCGGCCGCCGCGGCCTCGGGCACTCCGAGGACCGGCACCTCCCAATAGTCGATCTGCGGCCAGTTCACCAGCGTGACGTCGGTGTCGATCAGCCCGGGCTCGTATTGCCGGGTCGCGATGATCCGCCGGTAATGCCAGAGGTCGCCGGCGTACTCCTGGGTCGGCTCGCCCGCCAGCATCGGCCGCGTCCGCCGCTCGAGTGAGATGGGCTCGACATCGCTCCAGGACAACTGCGAGCCGGGCCAGAACGGCGCCACCGTGTCGAGCCACCGGCAATAGGTGGCTGGTTCGTCGATGACGTGGTCCTCCCCCGGCCGGAACTCCACCGCGAAACACCACGAGATCGCCTGCTGGTCCAGCGGATCGGCCCGATCCGCCGCGTGCAGTTCGTCCGTCGTGTCGCGGCTCTCGGCGCCGATGACGTGCTCGACATCGGCGAGCGGAAGGAGATCACCCAACTCGGTCGCATCGACGACGTAGTCGGCGCTGATCGTCCAGCGGGTGCCGTCGCCTCCATTGCTGACATCGACGAGATCGACGGCCGTGATGCGATCCCCGTCGACGTCTGCGCCGACGACCCGGTGCTGTGTTCGCACCCTGATACGTCCGGAGGCGATCCAGGGTGCGAGCATCTCGTCGATCACGGCGACCGCGACCCGCGGCTCGGCACAGAGCCGGCTGACGAATCCGAGCCCGGGGTTGAGTTCCACGACTGTCGCTGCGGCCGGCGTCAGCGGATAGTGGCGGCGGTAGTAGTCGCGGATCCCCCGCCGGAGCCGGTCGTAGCCCGACGACGCGACGACGGTCTCGATCCACGCGTTCTCGTCCGGTGGCACGGCCTGGGCGGTCAGCTGTCCACCGAGCCAGTCGGTCTCCTCGGTGAGAACGACCTGGCGACCGAGCCGGGCCGCCGCCAGGGCCGCGGCGACACCGCCCAGCCCGCCGCCGACTATCAGGACCTCGGTGTTCAGCTCGCGCGCCATGGCGTCCAACCTAAAGAGTGCGCGCGCGTGAACGCCCGTGCGGGGTCAGATCGACAGCTCCGGCACGAGTTTCTTCACCGACCACACGCGCTGACGTAGTGCTGCCAGCGACGTCAGCAGCAGTGCTGCGACAGCGAAGCCGACCAGCACCGGCACGTCGCGGGCCTGCGTTCCGTTCGGCCCGCCGTAGAGCGTCTGCCGCATCCCGTCCACCGCGTAGCTCATCGGCAGGACATCGTGGAGGGTCCGCAACGGCCCGGGCAGGGTTTGGTACGGGAAGGTGCCACCGGCGCTCACGAGTTGCACGACCATGAGGACCAGCCCGAGGAACTTGCCGATCGAGCCGGACCCCGACACGAGCATGTGCACGATCGCGATGAAGGTCATCGAGACCAGCATCAGGAATCCGGTCGCCGCGACCGGCCGTTCGACCTGGATTCCCAGCCCCAGCCAGACGACGAGGAACGCGACGACCACCTGGGCGATGCCCAGCACCCGGGTGGGATCCAGCCGGCCCGCCAGCGCGCGCGAGAGCGCCACCTGGCCCGGACCGGGATACCCGGTGATCACGCTGACCGCACCCGATTCCGCCGGGACGCTCGTCGGCTCGAGCACCGGACCGTGCGACCCCTGCACCGACACGTCGACAGCGGTGAGTTCCATGGCCGGCCTTCCCTCCGGCTGATCGGGCGTGTGCACCCGTCAACGCCCTGATACAGGGCTACAGGAGCGTGCGCGCCGTCGACAGGGTGAGGGACTGCCGAGCCGCGTCGAGCTGGGAGCGGTTGCTAGTATAGTGTCTCGTAAATAAGTGGGGATTGTTAGTAGGGTGTGTTCGTGCGCGCTCCGAGCCCCGCTCTGGTCATGTCTGATGCTCAGCGGGAGATCCTGGAGAGCTTGGCGAAGTCCCAGACGGCAGCTCATCGGGAGGTGACCCGGGCCAAGGCGCTGTTGCTGGCAGCCGATGGTCTTGCCAGCACGGCTGTCGCCTATGAGGTCGGGGTCTCGCCGTCGAGTGTGGTGGCCTGGCGGAGTCGCTTCGCGGAGGAGGGGCTGGCCAAGCTGGGTCGGGTTCGTCCCGGCCGGGGGCGTAAGCCGCAGATCCCGGCGGAGAAGATCGACGAGATCGTCCGGTTGACCCAGGAGTCCAAGCCGGAAGGCGAGACGCACTGGAGCTGCCGGTCGATGGCCAAGGCGGCCGGGGTGAGCCCAGCGACGGTGCAGCGTGTGTGGTCTGCTCGTGGGCTCAAGCCGCATCTGGTGCGCACCTTCAAGCTCTCCAATGACCGCCGTTTCGATGAGAAGCTGATCGATGTGGTCGGCGTCTATCTGAACCCGCCCGACAAGGCGGTGGTGCTGTGCATGGACGAGAAGAGCCAGATCCAGGCGCTCGACCGGACGCAGCCGTCGCTGCCTTTGAAGAAAGGCCGGGCCGGAACCATGACCCACGACTACAAGCGCAACGGGACAACGACCCTGTTCGCCGCGCTGAACGTGCTGACCGGAGTGGTGATCGGCCAATGTCTTCCCAGGCACCGCAACGGCGAGTTCTTGAAGTTCTTGCGCACCATTGACCATCAGGTCCCCAAGGGACTCCAGATCCACATGATCCTCGACAACTACGGCACCCACACCCACGACAACGTCGTGGCCTGGCTGGACAAGCATCCCCGGTTCCACCTGCATTTCATCCCGACGTCGAGCTCATGGCTGAACATGGTCGAACGCTGGTTCCGCGAGCTCACCGAGAAAGCCATCCGCCGCGGTGTCTTCAAGTCGGTGCCCGACCTGATCGCTGCGATCGAGGCATACCTCCAAGCCAACAACAACGATCCCAAGCCGTTCGTATGGACCGCCACGGCAGAGGAGATCCTCGAGAAAGTCAGCCGAGGCCGGGTCGCACTCGCATCAATCCCGGCTAATAACGAGACACCACACTAGATACCGGAGGGTTCCGCGCGGCCGACCCGGCACTCGACCTGGTTTCAGTCTGGCATCTCCTGGACGCGACCCAGCGCAACGTCGTGCGCGCAAGATTGAACCCCGGTGAGGTGCAGTGGCGGCGCGGCATGGCATGGGCATTTGAACAGGCCATGGGCCTCGTTTGGTACTACGAGGTCAGTAATTCGCTGGTGAGTCTGTGGGGGCGCCGCACGCACGCTGGATCGCCTACTTCATGAGGGCGGGGAGGTGTAAGCACAGCCGGAGGCACGAAGGCGACTTCGGGAATGCGAAGCACCGTCGATTCGCACCCGCACGACGACACGGTGTGAGGCTCACCCGTCCGACGAACTCGTCCCTCCAGGTGATCAGGTAGTCCACCTCACCCGCCTGCTCCATCGCGAACCGTTCCAGATGGTGACGGCCATCCAGCAGCCGGGTCACTGCCTCTGGCGGGTTAGAAAACCCCTATCGCCGCAGGCCCCTGACGAATAGGCTCGCGCTCATGACCGACGGCGACTGGAGGGATGGCGGGTTCAGGCAGCGTCGGCCCTCCGTGGAGACTCTCGCCTGGGTTGCGGCGTCGATGGGTCGGGGCAGTCGCATCGTTGGCTATCGCCGATTGACCGGTGGCGTCTGCTCCGCCGTGAATCGGCTGACTGTCGAGCGACGTGGAATGCGAACGTTCGTCGTACTGCGGCAGTACCCGGGCGGGCTTGGCCTGCAGGGGAGCTTGGAGAAGGAGATCGCCAACCTTGGTGTGGTGGCGGGAAGCGGGCTCCCGGTTCCGAGCATCCTGGCTACTGATGTTGCTGGTGCTTCGACGGGGGGCGCGCCATCGTTGCTGATGACACGGTTGCAGGGGCATGTTCACCTCAATCCGGCGGAACCTCGGTCGTGGATGACGAGGATCGCGGAGATTGCTGTATTGCTGCATTCCCTCGATCTCCCCGCGAAGATGTTCAGACCTTGGACGGATTCTTGGATCGCTCCTCTAGACGGGTTTCAGGTGCCGGTCGACGCACAGAAGCCGGCTGTGTGGAAGGCGGCGTTTGGTGTCATGGCGGCGCCGCCGCCAAAGGACACTGCCGTCTTTCTGCACTGCGATCTCCTGCCTGTCAACATGCTGTGGTCGCGCGGGAGGATTACTGGACTGACCGACTGGAACTCCATCCATCGGGGGGCGCGCGCGATTGACGTCGGGCACTGTCGGCGATACTTGGCGGCGCTCTACTCGCCCGAGTGGTCGGAGCAGCTTCGGTCGCTCTATGAGTCGATCGCCGGGGTGACTCTCGATCCGTGGTGGGACCTGTATGCCCTGCTGCACTATGACGATAGCGGGCCGAAGTGGATCCGTAGTCAGGTCGCTGGGCGCCGTCCCGTCGATGTGCCCGGCATGACTTCCCGGGTCGAGGTCGCTATCGAGACAGCGCTACGGCGCCTCGGATAACTGCGGGTTCCCTGCTGGTCGCCCTTCCGGTTCTGGCATGCCGCAGACCCCTGCACGAAGGCCGGTCGCACTCGCATCAATCACCGGCTAATAACGAGACACCACACTAGGAGCCGATGACCCTGAACAACCGGAAGGTCGGTTGATTGGGGCCTTCGTTGCGAGCCTCGAACATCAGCGACCCGACCGTCCCGCCGCTGGCGAACAACGAGGGATAGCGGCGGTTGACCGCGTCGGTCGCACCTCGCCCGGCCGGCTCGACCGTGAGCAGGTACTGCACGCCACCCGCATTCGGATCGTTCAACAGGCGGACGAAGTCGTAGTCCGACGGGATCACGAACTGTTTGGGATCGGTCGACCCGACGACGACCGCGAACCCGTACACGGTGTCGAGCAGCACCGATCCGTCCGGCAGGTCGAGTGAGTCCAGGTACGTCGCCAACTGCCGCTCGGTGCCGAAGGTGCGGGCCAGTGCCTGCGCCTGGTCGACGGTCTCCGCCGATCTTGCCGAGCCGACGGCGAGGTGTCCGCCCGCCACCAGCGCCGGCACGGCGAACTCCTGCGGCGCCATCCGGGTGGAGCCCATGGCCACCCAGCTCACGAGCATCCCGGGGAACAGGAGGAGCACCGCGGCCAGGGTCGTTGCGTGCAGCATCTTCCTGGGTGCCGATCCGAGGCCGATCAGCTTGGCCGCCGGTCCGGCGCGGCGCGCGACGAGGACGCCGCGTCGCGCTCTCAGGAGGCCGACGAGGACCACGGTCAGCGGCACCGCGACGATCGAGTAGCGCAGGAACCCGAAGGTGCCGCCACTCGTGTACGAGCCGGCCTGGAACGCCAGGATGCCGCCGAAGATGGCGAACGGGGGCAGCACTTCAGGCGTTCGGCGTGCCCACGCGGCCACCGAGACGACCACGGCGACCACCGGCAGCAGCGGCGCCAGCGCCATCGTCTCGCCGATGGAGAACAGCCCGCGCTGCAGCGACGTCAGGTCGGACTGGCCGGACGACTTCAGGATCGCGGAGTTGCCGTACACGGACGAGAACTGGGCGAACGCTTCGCCAGAAAGGAGCCAGCTCACCAACGCCCACAGGACGAAACTGCTGACGAGCGGGATGAGGACCACGGTGGCGTCGGTCGCACTGGCCCACAGCCGCCGCTCCCCGGTGCCGCGGGTCCGCCACCAGGTCGTGCCCGCGACCAGCACCGCCACGAACCCGCCGGCCGCCAGCGCGTCATAGCGCACCAGGTACGCCGCGGCCAGCGCCATCGCGACGACCGCGAGGTCGTGCACGTCGTCGGATCGCATCCAGCGCATCAGGAACCGACAGGCAGCCGTGCAGAACAACAGGAACGGGCCTTCGCTCATCCCGTTCGCGCCGTACAGGATGATCATCGGGTGAGCGGCGTACAGCAGGCCCAACCCGTAGGTCCAGCCGAGCCCGGTACCGCGGTCGCGCAGGATCCCGGAGACCTGCAGCACCGATCCGGCCATGCACAGCGACGACACGATCGTCGCCGGCACGGCGTGTGCGAGCAACGTGGGCCAGAACGACATCACCGCGACCAGCGGCAGTTGCATCAGTGTCGTCTGCGGGCTGAACACGAAACCCATGGCCGCCAGGTGTGGATCCCTGCTCTGCAGGACGAATCTCGCGTCCGCGGTCCGACTCAGCGCATCGCCGACGATGATGCCGTAGTGGAACGAGAGCAGGATTCCGATGGCGATGTACACCGAGGCGATGGCTGCGAAGGCCAATCGCCTGCTCCACTTGGGATACAGGGGCACACCGTAGGCGCGGACCGTCGACGCGGCCGGAAGGGCCGGGCCGCGATGCCGCGGCGCCGAACCCGCCGTGGATACCCGGCGCAGCGCGAGCCCGGTCACGACGCCGGTTGCAGCGGGCCGGCCGGTCCTGGGGGTTTCGGTGGTGCGCCTGCCGGGGTCTGGCCAGCCGGGATCTGGGGATTCTGCTGAGCGGTGTCGTGCTGCGCGGCGCTCTCGTGGGCGTCCTCCCCGTCCAGCCCGTGCACCGTCTTCTCCCAGTAGGACGGGTTGTTGATCAGCTGCCAGCCGCCCTTGAGCGCCGCGATGGCCATCAGGCCCCAGTACAGGAATCCGGTGAGGCACGGGATGAGCAGATAGTAATCGCCGTTCGCGCGGGCCCCTATCAGGTTGCTGTACAGGGCGAGCACGTTGCCGAGGACGATGCTGACGAGCGCCCCGTAGTAGACGTAGGGCGGGAACGCCTCGGCGATGAACGCCGGTTGACCGAGCAGCCAGAGGACCGTGAGGAACCAGAAGATCGCGTTGACGCAGGCGGCGATCGGTGTCCCCGCGAGCAGCAGCGTCATCCGGGCGAACCCGATCGGACCGAGTTCGCGCAACGTCAGCAGCGGAGTACGCGTCGCGACGAGCCAGGTCTGCAGATACCCCTTGTACCAACGCGATCGCTGCCGGACCCAGTTGATGGCGTCGCTGTTCGCCTCCTCGAACGTCGTCGAGTCGAGCACCGCGGTACGGCGTCCGAGCCGCGCGAGCCGGACGCCGAGGTCGGCGTCCTCGGTGACGTTGAACGGATCCCAGCCGCCGACCTCGCGCAGCGACGATGCCCGCAGGTGGTTCGACGTGCCGCCGAGCGGGATCGGCGACGAGGAGGCTGCGAGGCCGGGCAGGAGGTAACTGAACCAGAATCCGTACTCCGCGGTGAACCACCCGGTGAGCAGGTTCTGCCGGCTGTTGTGGAACGCCAGCTTCGCCTGCAGGCAGTCGATTCCCGGGTTCCGATCGAACAGCACCGCGGCACGGCGCAGCTGCAACGGCTCCGGGAGGTCCTCAGCGTCGTAGATCGTCACGTACGTGCCAGTGGCGAACTGGAGGCCGTAGTTGCAGGCCTTGGGCTTGGTCCGCGGGTCCGCCGCCGGGACCAGCAGCAGCCTCACGACGTCACCGAGCCCGGCGGTGCGCGCGGCCGCCACCGTCGCGTCGTCGTCGGCCTCGAGCAGCAGCAGCACCTCGAGCTTGTCGCGTGGATAGTCCAGCTGGCGAAGGGCTTTGAGCAGTTGGGCGATCACCGCCGGTTCGCCATAGGCGGGGACCAGCACCGTATAGACGGGCAACTCGTCGTCGGTCCACGCCAGCGCGTCTGCGTCGGAGACGCGCATGATCGTCCGCTCGTCGAGACCACGGACGAACAGGATCACGCGATCCAGCATCGAGATCAGATAGAACGCGGTGGCGGTCAGGCAGAGGATCACGATCGTCTGGCTCGTCCAGAGAATCATGCAGCCGACGAGAACGACCAGAAGACCGATCGCGGTGCGGGTCTGCCACGGGACGAACGGCGTCGACGCGCTCGCCAGCGGTGTCCCGCGGCGCAGCCCGTTGACGGCGGCGTCCAGCGCGGCGGCCTGCTCCTCCGGCGACGGCTGGTCGTCACCGCGTTCCTGACCGACCTGCGGTTCGCTGTCGGTTGTCGTCGTCATGCCCGACCGCCGCTCACTGGACGTCTCCGATCACGTTGCCGACGACCCCACGCCCCGCGACCGCCAGCAACTGGCTGTCCTTTGCGGGGTTCGACTCGGCCAGCTGGGACTGGTCACCGCGCACGATCCGCGACAGCACCGCCCGGATGCTGTTTCCGATCGCCGCGGCCGGCTGCGGGAACGGGGCCCTGGCCCGGTGGTCGTCGACTGCCATCAGCGTGACCCGCTGGGTGAGGGTGGCGTCGGCGCCGGCCGGGTCGGTCGGCCGCGGTGGCCGTGCGACCGCCGCCGGGACGGTCCAGGTGAACGTGAGCATCGTCCAGGTGAGCTGACGGTCCTGGTCGACCGCGCTGTAGGTGTGCCCGATGACACCGGATCCGAGGTCGACGGTCGCCTCCGGTCCGAGGCGCAGATCCCCCATCGGGTACGTCGTCGTCACCGGGAACGTGTCGAGCGTGGTCTTGCGCGGCACGGTGAGCACGTCGATGACGATGCGACGGTCGAGGCCCTGGCTGTCGACGGCGGTGGCGCCGGTGGCTTCGACCTTGGTGCGCGTCCAGGTCGATGCGGTGCCGAAGTACCTCCGGGTGAACGACTCGTCGCCGGATTCGAGTACACGCCAGCCCGGCGGGACGAACTGCGCAGTCGTGTAAGTGGTGCTGTGCACCAACGGAACACTGGGGGCTGTCAGAGTCGGCGGGCCCGGAATGATCAGCGAGGCGATCACCGCACCGGCGGCGAGACCGATCGCCACCTTGGGTGTCGTGCCTACCACCAGATCGCCCGGCTGCGATCGCGGCGGGGTAGTGCGGGCGACGAGCCTGCGCACGAGGATCCCGACGAGGAGTGCGACCACCGTGGGGAGCAGGACGCGCTGCACCGGCTGCACCGGTGGCACGAGTATCACCACCGTGGCGACGCCCGCGATCGTGGCCGCGAGAATAGGGACGGCGCGCCACCGGTCGTCGCGGCGGGTGCCGTAGGCGACCACCGCGAGCGCCACGAGCAGGTGGATGGCGGCCACGACGCGAAGGTCGTTGACGATCACGAGCGTGAGGAAACGGATCGGGAACGGCCAGATCGTCACGAGGGCGAGCCAGGCGGCGCGGTAGTGCGTCGTGGGTCGCAACCCGAACATCAGGACGGCGGCCCCGAACAGGAAGAGCCACACGAACAGCAGATCCAGCCGCCACAGGTAGTAGACGGCCGCGAGCCGTGGGGCGAGGAGGCTGGCAGCCGAGACGGCGAGCGCGAGCGCGAAGATGCCGACGATCACGTCGGTCTCGCGGTCGTGGATCGGCAGCATCCGGCGCCCCCGTCGGCGTGATGCCGAGACCGCGGCGAGCGCGCTGAAGACCGGGCAGCAGATCTGCACGAGTCCGCCACCCCGTGCGATCTCGCGGATGACGCTGATCAGCGACTCGCGGAACGCCAGCCCGGTGACGAGGGCGATGAAGAGCCATCGGAGCCCGACGAGCCACTCCAGGCGTGGCCGGGCGAGGAGGCGGAGCCGGGCTGCGAGTTCGCCCGGCCAGGCGGCCGGCAACCGGTCTGCGGCCGTGGTCATGTCGTCGTACCGCCGCCCTCGTCACCGGTGGCGACCGGCGCGGCGGGTCCGCTGTCCGCGGCACGACGGACCCACGGAGTTCCGTCGCCGGGTCCGCGCGGTTGGCCGCGCCGCTCGGCGATGGCCTCGGGCCCGCGCGGGCGGGTACGGAAGACGAGCAGGGCGATGACCGCGGCGAGCAGCGCGATCACGACGACGCCGACGAGCACCTGCACGGTCCGGCGCTCCCAGATCGGATTCGCGACCGCGTCGATGGTACGGGCGCCGCCGCCGCCGATGGCGAGGGTCTGCCGGTCGGCACCGGCCGGCCAGGCGAGGACGTCACCGCTCAGCGAGCCGAGGTGATCGTCCTGCGCGGCCCAGGTGAGGAGGTCCGGCAGCGTCGAGGACGACGGCTTGACGGTGGTGGCGACCAGCAGCGTCCGATCGGGCTGTTCGACGACCTGCAGGCTCGCGATGTCGGCGTCGATCTTGAGCACATTGCCGTTGGCGAGGGTCAGCTGCGCGGCGTCGGCATGCTCGAGTGGCAACGTGATCGACGTCGGAACGACCGACTTCGCGGAGACGAGCAAGGCCGGCTGCTTGGACGACGCCACCGTGGCGACATCGACCAGGACGGGCGCCAACGGCACCGCGCTCATGCGCTGGAGCGCGGCCACGAGCCCGACGACCTGGCTCAGGCCCGCTACGTCGGTGCTGTCGGTGGCCACCTGGTAGGTGGGCCGGAGAACGGCCGGGAACTCGGCGAAGCCGCCGCGGAACGGCCGTGGAGCCGCGGCCGAGGTGACCGAACTCGAGCCGTCGACGCTGAGCGTGACCGGGCCCAGATCGGCGCAGCGCGCGCCCTGGCCGGCGGCCGTGGCGGTCACGTCGACCGAGACGTAGCGGCCGAGGCTCGACCACGGAACGGTCACGGTCTTGACGAAGCCGGGGTCACTACCGGCCGCCCAGGTCGCGAGGACGCGACCGTTCACCGACACTGTGAGCACGCCCGGCTCGACCCCGTCCGCGAGCGAGCTCGAGCCGGCCAACCGAAGCTGGAGCGACTCCGCGGCGGCACCGAGCTGAGCCTGTGACAGTCCGAGCGACACGGTGGCCGCGCCGAGGCCGGTCGTGCTGGGCGACCCGATGCCGAGTTCGTCGATGCTCTGCCGTGCGCGCGGCAGGCCGGGGAGCGACTCGACCCGGGTCGCGGTCGCGACACTCGCCTGGGCCAGCCGGCCGAGGTCGCGGGTGAGAGCGCCCACCTGCAGGGGCAGTGCGGTCGAGTCGCCGCTGATCCGCAGGGTCGGGATCGGGTTCGCGCCGAGGAGCGCGAGGCCAGGATCGCCAGTGCCCGTCACGACCACGGAGCGGCCCAGGAAGCCCGAGGCCGGGACGATCGCCGCGCTCGCGGTGAGGGTCCGGACGCTGATCGCGACCGGCGCGGGCGCGTAGCGGGCGGCGACCGCACCGGCCAGGCTGACGGCGCCGGCCCGGACGTTCTGATCGGCGTCGGCGGGCACGTAGATCGCCAGCGCGGCGAGCGCAGGTGGGAGGAAGGTCGCGATCGTCGGCGTCGACTTCTCGGTGCCGCTGTACTGCAGTCGAAGGCCGCGCAGTGTCAGCGGGAGGACGCCGGAGCCGGTCACGTCACGGCAGTCGGACGGCTGCACGACCCGGCTCGCGAGGCGGAGGGAAACGGCGCGGTTGGTCACCGGCGCGCCGGTCAGCGGCAGGTCGAGCGCGGTCACGTCCTTCGTCAGCCGGAGGCGGGCGATCAGCCGGCCGTTGGAGGAGACCTCCAGCAGGCTGGCCGTCGCGTCGGCCGGGCGGATGACCGTGCCCTGCAGGCGAGCCGGGGTGAGTCCGTCGGGGACAGGCAGCCGCAGGTCCCTGGTGGCGGACACGCCCGCGAACGTCAGCGAGTCGGGCTGGCCGAGCTGGATGAAGCTCACCGCGTGCACGTCGGCTGCTCAGGCACCGGCGGCGGCCGGCACGAGCCAGACGAGAACGGTGGCCAGCGTGACGATGATCGAGGCGAGACCGATGCGCGCTCGGCGGGCGGACAAGACCGACACGTGATCCCCTTGTGCGCCAGCCGGCGCTTGTTTGGCCGATAACTACACCCGATGCGCTGCCGCCACTTCTGTGCATGCCTACTCTACGTCTTCAATCGGCTGCTCTGTGTAATACGCGTTGTAGGCTGCACTAGTTCAGTGGGACATGTCGAGTTATCGTCGCCTCGGTTCATCCACTTGGGGAGCACGCCTTCTCCCGTTGGCACGCCACGCGGATACTCAGACGACGACGATCGTTCGAGGAGGCGGCATGACGCGCGCGCAGTCGGTGCACTACGGCTCACTCCGGGCCGGTGACGCAGATCGCGAGCGTGCGCTCGACGCGCTGCGGACCGCGTACGGGGATGGCCGCCTCGATGACGACGAGTTCCGGCGCCGGACGGACCAGGTCCTGCGTGCGCTCACGTTCGCCGAACTCGAGCGGGTGACCATCGACATCCCCGGCGGTGCAGAAGTTGTTCGCTTCAGGCCCGGCGGTCTCGTGCGGCCGGTGCGGTCCCCGCGCGCCGTCGCCTGTGCGGCACTCGGCCTCGGCGGCTGGCTCGGCCCGACGTTCTTCGCCTGGATCCCGGCGATCGTGCTCGGCCACCGCGCCCGGCGCGAGATCCGCCGGGACGGGACGGCCGGGCACGACCTGACGACGGTCGGACTGGCCGCGGCCTACGCCGGATTGGCGTTGCAGGTCGTCTGTATCGCCGTGCTGATCGTGGCGCTCACGCTGTTCTAGAGCGTCCCCGACGGTCGGGTCAGACGATCATCCCGGCGCCGACGGTGGCGTTCGTCGCCTCGTCGATCACGACGAACCCGCCGGTGAGCCGGTTGCGGCTGTAGGAGTCGGCGAAGATCGGCTGCGCGGTACGGAGCCGAACCCGGCCGATCTCGTTGCGCGCCAGCCCGGTCGCGGTTTCGTCACGGTGCAGCGTGTTGACGTCGAGCCGGTACTGCAGGTCCTTGAACGCCGCCTTCACCGTGCGGGTCGTGTGCTTGATCAGCAGCCGGTCGCGCGGTGCGAGCGGCTTGTCGGCCATCCAGCAGACCATCGCATCGACGTCCTGCATGGCGACCGGGGCATTGTGCGGTCGGGCGATCATGTCGCCACGGGACACATCGACGTCGTCGGTCAGCCGCACGGTCACCGACATGGGCGCGAACGCTTCCGGAACCGGGCCGTCCGCGGTGTCGATCGACGCGATCCGGCTGGTCATGCCCGACGGGAGGACGAGCACTTCGTCACCCGGCTTGAGAACCCCGCCGGCGATCTGGCCGGCGTAGCCGCGGTAGTCGTGATAGGCGTCGGACTGCGGGCGGATGACGTACTGCACCGGCAGCCGGGCGTCGACGAGGTTCCGGTCGCTTGAGACGAAGACGTTCTCGAGATGGTGCAGCAGCGACGGGCCGTCGTACCAGGGCATGTTCGCCGAGCGCGTGACCACGTTGTCGCCGGCCAGCGCGGAGACCGGGATGATCGACAGGTCGGGGATGCGCAACTTCGTTGCGAAGCCGAGGAACTCCTCGCGCAACGCGTCGTAGACACCCTCGTCGTAGCCCACCAGGTCCATCTTGTTGATGCACAGGACCAGGTGCGGAACCCTGAGCAGGGACACGAGGAACGCGTGCCGACGCGTCTGCTCGACGATGCCGGCACGTGCGTCGACGAGGACCAGAGCAAGATCGGCCGTAGAGGCCCCTGTGACCATGTTGCGGGTGTACTGGATGTGCCCAGGCGTGTCCGCGATGATGAATTTCCGCTTGGGCGTGGCGAAATAGCGATAGGCGACGTCGATGGTGATGCCCTGCTCGCGTTCGGCCCGCAGGCCGTCAGTCAGCAGCGCGAGGTTCGTGTAGTCGAAACCCTTGTCGCGCGAGGTGCGCTCGACCGCGTCGAGCTGGTCGTCGAAGATCGACTTCGAGTCGAAGAGCAGCCGCCCGATCAACGTGGACTTGCCGTCGTCGACCGAACCCGCCGTGGCGAAGCGGAGCAGATCCACTAGAAGTAGCCCTCTTTCTTACGGTCTTCCATGGCTGCCTCGCTGAAGCGGTCGTCGGCACGGGTTGCACCGCGCTCGGTGATGCGGGTCGATGCGACCTCGGCGATGACAGCCTCGAGATCGGCTGCGTCGGACTCGACGGCGCCGGTGCAGCTCATGTCCCCGACGGTGCGGTAGCGGACGCGTGCCGTGAACGGCTTCTCGTTCTCACGCCGCTCGGCCACGACGACGTCGGCGAGCAGCATGCCGTCGCGCTCGAACACCAGGCGTTCGTGGGCGAAGTAGATGGACGGGATCGGCACGTCGGCGGCGGCGATGTACTGCCAGATGTCGAGCTCGGTCCAGTTCGACAGCGGGAACGCCCGGATCGACTCCCCCGGGTGCACGCGCCCGTTGTAGAGGTTCCAGAGCTCGGGACGCTGGTTCTTGGGATCCCACTGGCTGAACTCGTCGCGGAAGCTGAACACGCGTTCCTTGGCCCGCGCCTTCTCCTCGTCGCGCCGGCCGCCGCCGAGGAGGGCGTCGAACTTGTGCTCGGCCGCGATGTCGAGCAGCACCTGGGTCTGGAGCCGGTTACGGCCCTGGCCGGGCAGCTCTGTCAGCCGGCCGTCGTCGATGGCCTCCTGCACCGAGCCGACGACGAGCCGCAGCCCGAGCTCGGCGATGAGCCGGTCGCGCAGCCTCAGGACCTCGTCGAAGTTGTGGCCCGTGTCGACGTGCAGGATGGCGAACGGCACCCGCGCGGGATGGAACGCCTTCACCGCGAGCCGCAGCATCACCAGGGAATCCTTACCGCCGGAGAACAGCAGTGCCGGTCGCTCGAACTCGGCGGCGACCTCGCGGATGATGTGGATCGACTCCGACTCCAGCGTCTGCAGCTGGGTCAGGCGGTAGTCATGCACGGCACGCGCGGATGGCATGGGCCTTCTCGTGGCTCGGGGGTGGTGGACAAGGCGCCGGCGGTTGGGCCGGGCCCGAGGATAACCGCCCTGGCCGACGGGGCTATTCCGAGGGGCGGCCAGAAGTCTCACCGCTCGGACCGGACGCCGCCATCGGCCTCTTCCGCGGGCGCCCAGTCCGGTCACGCTATCGACACGAACCGATACCCAGAGCTATTGACACCACGCGACGCCGACTGACACGTTTGCGGGACTATCGACATTGATCGGAGGTTCAGGTGGTCACCCGGATCGCTGCCACTCTCACCGACCTGGTCACCACGGGCGTCCGCCCGACTCCGGTGATCGTGGCCGCCTGACCGCCCCGCACGCCCGCACGACGCGAACGCACGCTCCGACCGGAGCACCAGACCAGTGGCCGGTCCGATCCCCCTCGGGCCGGCCACTGCTGCGTGGCGGTCGTCCCGGCCACGCCGTTGAGCGTGGACGGGCACCCTAAGTAATCGGACAATCACACAACGTGTTGACATTCGTGCAAAGTCGTGCGACCTTTTGGTTACGCAGAAAGCAGCGAGAGACCGCCACCCGCACCGGCGCGAATCGCAACCAGCCACCTGAGGCAACCGCCCGAAACCGGCGGACAGGGACGGGCCTGAGGCTGCCGCCTGCGTGGCCGCCAGAAATCGCGGCGCGAACCTCGACGAGCCCACCCGGCCGATCGACGGCGCACACCAGATCTCGTTTATCACCGCGAACGCGAATGTGGCGTTTCCGAACCGGAAACCCGATTCCAATCCTTGCCTCCCGGTGGGAAGTGGAACTCTGGCCCGAATTCGGAGCAGACCAGATCTCGGCCATCGGCCGGCGTCTGTCAGTGGTGCTCGTAGCAGCGCCACATCATTTCGGGAACCTTCCGTCGGTGGTGAACACCGACGCACGTCAGAGGAATCCTCATGTCCATTTCACCTGTTCTCGAAACAGCTGCCGCCCCCGCTCTGGTAACACCGGATTCCGCCACGTCGAGGCGCACGATGTTGAAGCTCGCCATGGCTTCGGCCGGCGGCGTCGCCATCGCCGGCTGGTCGGCATCCACCAGCGCGACCACCGCCCATGCGGCGGTCGACTCGAGAGCCTCGCTGGTGCTCGGCACCTACCGGCCCAGCATCGCCACCACCGGCGTCCTGCCGGGCTCGACCTTGACGATCACCTACGACCACACGCCGGTCAGCGGTCAGACGTACACGAACCTCGACGTCCGGAACAACGTTCTCCCGAGGGCCTCGGTCGGCAACGTCACGTACAAGAACTGCGTGTTCCGCGGCCCGTCCGTGATCCCGGTCAGCTACAGCTCCCTCTACACCATGTTCCGGCCGCACCAGCGCGGATTCACCTTCATCGACTGCACATTCCGGCCGCAGACCCCCAACTACAAGTGGGTCGGCCTCCAGGGCTACGGCTTCACCCTCCTCCGCTGCACACTCAACAAGCTCGTCGACCAGGTCGAGGTCTTCAACTGCAACAACGGCCCGGGCGGTGCCGGCGACGACAGCCTGCGCAACGGCCCCAGCGGCGTCGTCATCGACCAGTGCTTCTTCCACGAGTCCGCCTACTGGGGCCCCGGTATCGACAGCTCGAAGAACGGCTCGCACAGCGACGGCATCCAATGGGAGGGGTGCACCGGGCTTACGGTTCGAGGCAACTACTTCACCGGTCAGCTCAGGACCCAATACCAGCCCAACTTCAAGGGCGGCACTACGTCGAACTCGGCGATGATGATCAAGCCCGACGCCGGCAAGATCGGCGGCGCCTACATCACCAAGAACTGGTTCGGCGGCGGCGCGGTGACGATCAATGTCGCGGACGCACCGCGCAAGAACCGGTACATCAGCAATCTCGGCAAGCTCAGCGACAACCGTTTCGGCCGCGATCAGTTCTACGCGCCGACGGCCATCCTCGTCGGGGTCAACAGGATCGCCGGCCACGACGATATCGCCGTGAACGCGACCGGGAATGTCTTCGACAACAACGGTGCGGCCGTCCCGGTTATTCGCAAGTTCTACTGAGTTCCGCAACACCGGTGACCGACGACCGCCACCGGCTCACACCTCATCACCGCACTGGTGGCCGGTCCCGATTGGGGGACCGGCCACCAGTGCGGTGCGGCGGGAGCGCCGCCCGAGCGCCCTGCGACCGGTCCGCCGACGCCCGCTCGAGGCTCATGCTTACGATCTGTAGCCGTGGCGTCACACACGGTATTGACATTTCGGGATTCGCTGGTAATTTTGATCTTGCAACCATTTCGTTGGTCCGCGCCTTGCCTCGCCGTCCCGCCATGATCCCCAATCCCGTGAGCGGTGGGCGAACGACCGCTGTACGTGCCGCACAGCCCATTCTTTGGGCCGGTGCGAGGCCCGACCGCGCCTAGAAGATCGGGAAGTCAAGTCATGAATGAATTCCTCAATACCGCTTTGTCGACCCCGCAGCTCGGATCTGTTCAGCCCTATTCCACCGACGAATCGTTCCCGGCCGCGGGCAGTTCACACCTCTCCCGCCGCGCCATGCTCGGGCTCGCCGCCGCGTCGGTGGGCGGCCTGGCCCTCGCCGAGTTCCCCGGCACGGGTGCGATGGCCACCACCGTCACCTCGAGCCGCCGCGACAGGCTGGTGATGGGTATCTACCGGCCCAGCCTCTCGACCGCCGGCGTCATCCCCGGGTCGAGACTGAGGGTGACCCACAACCATGTGCCGCACAGTGGCAAGACGTACTCCAACCTCGACGTCCGGCACACCGTCGTACCCGGCCCGAACGTCGGCAACGTGACCTACCGGAACTGCATCTTCCGCGGGCCGATGACGCTCCCGACGAGCATCAGCTCGCTCTACACGATGTTCCGGCCGCACAAGCGGGGCTTCACGTTCATCGACTGCACGTTCCGCCCGCAGCACCCCAACTTCCGCTGGGTCGGCTTGCAGGGCTACGGATTCACGTTGCGACGCTGCGACGCGAGCAAGCTCGTCGACCAGGTGGAGGTCTTCAACTCCAACAACGGACCCAAGGGCGCCGGCGACGACAGCCTGCGCGACGGGCCCTGCGACGTCATCGTCGAGCAGTGCTACTTCCACGACTCGGCGTACTGGGGCCCGTCGGTCGACACCGGCAAGGCGCGTGACGGCTCACACTCCGACGGCATCCAGTGGGAGGGCGGCACCGGCCTGGTCGTCCGGGGCAACTACTTCACCGGCAAGCTCAAGGGCCAGTACCAGCCCAACCACGTCGGTGGCAACACGACGAACTCGGCGATGATGATCAAGCCCGACGCGGGCAACATCAGCGGCGGCGTCATCACCAAGAACTGGTTCGGCGGCGGTGCCGTGACAATCAATGTCGCAGACGCTCCGTCGAAGAATCGTTACATCAAGAGCCTCGGCTCGATCACGCACAATCATTTCTACCGCGACCAGTTCTACGCGCCGACCGCCATTCTCGTCGGCACCACGAAAAAGGGCACGCACAAGCAGATCGCCGTCACCACGACGAAGAACGTGTTCCTCGCCAACGGCAAGAGCGTGCCGGTCATCCGCAAGTCCTACTGAGCGACGCAAGCTGTGACCCCGGCCGGTGCGAGACCGCGCGGGGTCACAGCCGTGAGCCGACGTGCAGGCCCAGATCGGGCGGGACGACGACCTCCTGCGCGGCGGCCACCTGCCCGGTCATCCCCTCGACGAGTAGTTCGAGCTCCGGATCGATCGACCGCTTGACCAGGGCCAGCGCGATCGGACCCAGCTCGTAGTGCCGCGCCGCCGAACCGACCAGACCGACCTCGCGCCCGCCGCCGACGATCTTCGCTCCGTGTGCGGGGAGATCGTCCACGCTGCCGTCGAGGTGGAGGAAGACGAGCCGCCGCGGCGGCCGCCCGAGGTTGTGCACGCGGGCAACCGTCTCCTGGCCGCGGTAGCACCCCTTCGCGAGATGCACGGCGCTGTCGAGCCAGCCGAGTTCGTTCGGGATGCTCCTGTGGTCGGTGTCGAAGCCGAACCTCGGCACGTGCGCGGCGATGCGTCGCGCCTCGTAGGCCCACGAGCCCGACAGTCGGGCGCATGCCGTGCGCTGGTCGAGCTCGGACCTCGGCACGAACACCTCGTGCCCGCCGAGCGAGTCGACACCCTGACGGACGAGCAGGTCATCGCCGGCGTGGCCGGCCGGCTCCCCCGGGCTGTCAGGGTTGCCCGGGCGCCAGATGACCGCCATGTCCTCGCTGTGGTCGACCACCTCGACGCGGAGCATGAACTGCATCGACCGCAGGAACGCGATCGCCGCCGGTGCCGCGTCGGGCTCCGTCTGGATCCAGACCGCGTCGGCGGTGGCAACCATGTAGAGCGCGTGCTCGACGTGCCCGTTGGGCGAGAGCAGGAGTGCCGTGGTCGAGTCACCCGGCTGGAGGTCGGCGACGTGCTGGGTGGTGAGGTCGTTGAGCCACGACAACCGGTCGGCGCCGGTGACGGTGAAGACGCCGCGGTGGGACAGGTCGACCACGGGCGTTCCGGCGAGCTCGGCGGGCGCCGTTGTGCCGGCAGCGTCCTCGAGCCGGCGCTGCTCACCCATCGGGTCGCCGTAGTGGGCCGCGACGGGTGCGTCGACACCGGTTCCGGCGACGGCTCCTGGCCGGTCGAGCAACGGGCTGTGCATCATGCACGCTCCAGACGGGCCCACGTGTAGGCGGTGAGAGGTTGATGTTCGGTGGCCTTGTCGAACGCCCACATCAGGTCGCCCTCGACGAGCCCGTAGAGACGTCGGCCGGCGGTGTAGGGGTCCTCGGCGGTCTGCGTGCGCATGACGGCATCGGTCGCGAGTTCGACCTTCGCCCCCTGGACCGTCCCGTACCAGACCTCCGCCTGCCCGTTCGGCTGTGCGAGCACAACCTCCAGGGCACCTTCCATCCGGGGCCGCCAGAAGCCGTACTCGACGTGCAGCGGCGCGAGAACCGCGCCGTCGGGGTCAATGCGCCAACTGCGTGCCGCGTAGCTCACGAACGGGCGCGTGTCGGTCGAGAAGGTGATCTCGTGACCGAACTCGAACGCCTCGACCCCAGGGTACTCACCGGCGCCGCGCCCCTCCCAACGGCCGAGAAGGAACGCGAGCGGCAGGACGTCGGGATGCAGGTCGGGAGGGATCGTGAACGGCACCGGCAGAGTCTACGGGCCGTGGCATGCGCCTCTCGAGCACTCGTCTTCGACCGCCCGTAGGCTGCCGAGGTGTCCAGTCGTCTCGTCCTCAAGGTCACCGCCGGCGCCGACGACGCCGAGCGGTGCAACCAGGCTTTCACCGTCGCCGCGACCGCTGCCGCGAGCGGCGTGGACGTCTCGCTCTGGCTCACCGGCGAGGCTGCCTGGTTCGGGCTGCCGGGTCGGGCGGCGACATTTGTCCTGCCGAAGTCGACCGCGCTCACGGAGCTGCTGTCCACCGTCCTCGAGTCCGGCACCGTCACCGTCTGCGGACAGTGCGCCGCGCGCCGCGAGATCGGCCCGGACGACGTGATCGACGGCGTTCGGATCGCCGGCGCGTCGGTCTTCGTCGAGGAGATCATGGCCGACGGCACCCAGGCCCTCGTGTACTGAGCGCTCGTCTACGGAGCCGCACGGGAACCCGGTCACTCTCCACTTCGTTGAGCCAACCGTTCCGCGCTTGACGGGTAACCTCGGGGTTGACCGGAGGGTTCCCATCCGATCACTCACACCCGACGCCGAAGAAGAAAGGCCCCATGAGCAACTCCTCCGACTCGGGTGGCAACCCGATCTTCGACCACCGGGACGACGACGCCACGCAGGCGGGTACGCAGCCCACCCCGCCCAGGGGCCCGGGACATCGCGGCCGCAAGGTCCTGATCGGATTCCTCACCCTCGTCCTAGTTCTGGTGCTGTCGGTCGGTGCCGGCGCGTTCTACCTGAACTCGCGGCTGGACAGGAACGTCAACCGCATCCCCGGCGCGTTCGCGCAGATCCCCGCGTCCACGCGGCCGACGAAGGATGCGGTGCCTGCCGGCAAGCAGGAGCCGCTCGACATCCTGCTCGGTGGCAGCGACCTGCGATCCGCCGACCAGACGACCGGCGGGGACGCCTCCGCACCCAAGGCATGGGAGGCCAGCGGTCAGCGCACCGACGCGATCATGCTCATCCACATCTCGGGCGACCGGAGGACCGTCGACGTCATGTCGATCCCCCGTGACTCGTGGGTCTCGATCCCGGGCCACGGCAGGAACAAGATCAACGCGGCCTACTCCTTCGGTGGCCCGTCGCTCTACATCCAGACGATCGAACAGGTCACCGGTGTGCGGATCGACCACCTGGCGTTCATCGACTGGGACGGCTTCAAGGCGCTCACCGACGCCGTCGGCGGGATCGACCTGACGTTCGACAAAGCCGTGCAGGGTACGTCCGGCACGATGTACGGACCCGGCACGGTGCACATGAACGGGACGCAGGCGCTCGATTACGTCCGGGAGCGCAAGAGCCTTCCCGGCGGTGACTTCGACCGGCAGAAGCGTCAGCAGAACTTCCTCCGCGCGGTGATGAAGAGGACCCTGTCGCAGGGGACGTTGGGCAACCCGATCACGCTGACCAAGGCACTCAACGCGGTGACGAACAACCTGTCGGTCGACGATCAGTTCACGACGTCGCAGATGCGCGACCTCGCCCTGAGCCTGCGCTCGATCCGCTCGTCGAACGTGACGTTCATGTCGGTCCCCAACGACGGAACCGGCATGGAGGGCAGCCAGTCGGTGGTCTACCTCGACTCCCGGCGCTGTGCGTTGCTGTTCGACGCAGTCAGGAAGGACCAGGTGTCGGAGTACCTCAAGGAGTACGGCGGGGACACGCTCGCCGCCAAGGTGAACTGACCCGACAGCCTGTCCTCGGGATCAGACCGTGACGGTGACCGTCGTGATCTGACCGGCCTCGGCGCTCACGCCGAGATCCACCGACGACGACCTCGGTACGAGCGTGCGCAACGTCCACTCGCCCGGCCGTGCGAAGAACCGGAACGAGCCGGCATCGTCGGTCGGCACTTCGGCGGTGAACTCCCCGGATGCGTCGAGGAGCCGGACGTAGGCGCCGCCGACACCCGCACCATCGCGCGAGATCGTGCCCTCGATGACGGCCTGGGTGCCGATCGCGGTGGTCAACGGCGCACCGCCGACGGGTGCCGCGCAGCTCATGACGCCTGCCCGGGCTGGTCGCCGACGCTGATCGGCACACCGACGAGCGAGCCGTATTCGGTCCACGATCCGTCGTAGTTCTTGACGTTCGGGTTGTCGAGGAGCTCGTGCAGGACGAACCAGGTGTGCGCGCTGCGCTCGCCGATGCGGCAGTAGGCGACCGTGTCTTTCCCGAAGTCGACGCCGGCCTGGCTGTAGAGCGTGGTGAGATCGGTGTCGGCGCGGAAGGTGCCGTCGTCGTTGGCCGACTTGCTCCACGGCACGTTGACCGCGGTCGGGACGTGGCCGCCACGTTGTGATTGCTCCTGCGGCAGATGCGCCGGTGCGAGCAGGCGCCCGGAGTACTCGTCGGGCGAGCGGACGTCGATCAGGTTGCGCTGCCCGATCGCCTCCACCACGTCGTCGCGGAAGGCGCGGATCGAGAGGTCCGGGTCGGCGGCCTTGTAGTCGGCGCCTGCCCGGACGACCGGCTCGGAGCTGAGCTCACGGGCGTCGAGTTCCCACTTCTTGCGACCGCCGTCGAGAAGCTTGACGTCGTCGTGGCCGTAGAGCTTGAAGTACCAGTAGGCGTACGCGGCGAACCAGTTGTTGTTGCCGCCGTAGAGAACGACCGTGTCGTCGTTGCCGATGCCGCGCGCGGACAGCAGCGCGGAGAACCCCTCGGGGCCGACGAAGTCACGTCGCACCGGGTCCTGCAGGTCGGCGCGCCAGTCGAGCTTGACCGCGCCGCGGATGTGCCTGCGGTCGTAGGCGGCGGCGTCCTCGTCGACCTCGACCAGGACGACCTTCTCGTCGTCGAGATGCTGCTCGACCCAGTCTGCCGATACCAGCGTGTTGTCGCGGCTCATGCCGGGATCTCCTCTGTGGGTTGACGAATCAGGTTGTCAGTGGGGTGACGCTGCCGGAGCCAGCCGGCCGATGACGCGACGGCCGAGCAGGTAGACCCGGCAACCGAGGCAGAACGAGAACGCGGCGTTGAGGAAGGCGGCGACCAGCGGGAAGGAGATCGCCACGACGGCGAGGGCACCGAGGCCGGCGACTTCGGCGATGACGCCGATCAGGGCGAACGCCAGCCCGACGCCCTGGGCGAAGCGGGGCGGCCGGGCGTCCTCGGTCTCGGCCGGCGGGCCGATCCGTGGCCGGACGACGCGTGCGTAGAACAGGGCGTACGGCATGAATCGCGGCCCGAGCAGCGCACCGGCGGCGAAGGCGATCCCCTGCAGGGCGAGGACGACGACGTTGCCGGTGAGCAGGGCGATCGCGAGGACGACGGTGGTGATTGCGGCGACGAACCGGAGCCCGCGCGGGTCGATCTGCTCGGTCGGGCTGGGCCCGTCGGGCGTTGAGGTGTCGGGTGCTGATGTGTTGGGTGCGGTCATGGCGAGACTCCTGAGGGCGAGCGCGAAACGAGGTGGGCACCGGCCGATGGCAGCGGTGCGCGGGCGCTTGGGCGGGTCAGGACATTCGACAGGCGCACATACGGCACAGGTCGACCGCACGACGTCGGGTCAACCAGCGTGCTCGCATGTCCAGGAGATTAGGTGGACGGGGCGATCGGTGTCACGTGCTCGTCTCGCATGATGAGACCCGACGCCACATCGTGGTATTCAGGGTGCGATGTAGGCGGCGTCCGGCCCTGTCGCCGGCAGTGCATGTGCCAGCGCAGCAAGGACGAGCTGGCGTTTCGGCAGGCCGGTCGCCCTGCTGACGACGACTCCGTCGGCGTCGAGGACGAACACGGTCGGCGTCGAGAGGACCTTGAGCTCGCGCACGAGTTCGAGATGGGACTCCGCGTCGACCTCGATGTGTTCCACACCGGGCACGATGCTCGCGACGTCGGCGAGCAGGACACGGGCCGCACGGCACGGCGCACAGAACGCCGACGAGAACTGCAGGAGCGTGGCCCGGGATCCGAGTGCCGAACCGAGCCTGTCCGCGCCCAGCGTCCGGGCTCCGGGTGCGCTCGCAGCCGGCTGGTCCGGGGTCGATGACGGCCCGAGTGTCGGCGCGGGTTCGGTCATCGGTGCCACCGTCGGCCGGAACCGCCCGGCCCGGCGTTGCCACACGAGGCCGGTGACGGTCGACAGTGCCAGCACGCCGACGACCACGACGAGACGCCAGAGCATGGGCAGGTCCTTCCTCGGATTGTCATCCGCCCGCGAACGGCGGCAGTATCTCCAGCGTCGAACCGATCGGCGCACGAGTCGATGCGATGTCCTCGCGGACGACGGCGACGCCGTCGAGCAAGAGGGAGCATCGAGGTAACAACGCCGAAAGCCCTGGGTATTTCGTGGTGACGACGTCGATGACCCAGGTAAGTCCGCCGGCGGCCACGAATGCCGTCTCGACACCGGTGGCGGCGCGGGCCGCTGCCCAGAATCGGACCGTGACACCTCCAGATGCCGCTGCCGGCGGCGTCTGCACGACCTTCTGACCGTCCATGGGCCCATTCTCGCGTCTCGCCGGGCATCGGGTCGCCCGCGGGACTGTCCGGGTAACTCCGAGGTGACGCTTCCCACACTGTTGTCGCGCGGATGAAACACAACGGCCCTGGGCCCGAAACACGCGGGTCTAGAGTTACTGGCACGTGGCCCGGTACGGACATCGTCGTCTCCGTGGGCTGCTTCGGTTGGTTCGACCTTGGGAGTCCGCTTGAGCACCCTGCTGCTGTTGACCAACGCCGCCGAATCCTCCGCCGAGGTTCTGCCCGCGCTCGGCCTGCTGCTCCACCGCATCCGCGTCGGGCCGGCCAACGGTGCGGCTGTCCTCTCAGCCGGCGCCGCCGCAAGCGCCGACGTGGACGCCGTCCTCGTCGACTGCCGTCGTGACCTCGCCTCGGCTCGCAACCTCACCCGGCTGCTCACCACCTCGGGCATGCAGACGCCTCTTATCGGCATCGTCACCGAGGGCGGCCTGGCCGCCGTCACCAACGACTGGGGACTCGACGACATCCTGCTCGACACGGCCGGCCCGGCCGAGGTCGAGGCACGTCTGCGGCTCGCGTTCGGCCGGCTCGCCGCCGCCCAGATCGACGAGACGCCCGACATCGTGCACCGTGGCGACCTGGTCATCGACGAGGCGACGTACATCGCCCGGTTCGGGACCCGCCAGCTCGACCTCACGTTCAAGGAGTTCGAGCTCCTCAAGTTCCTCGCGCAGCACGAGAGCCGGGTCTTCACCCGCAACCAGCTGCTCCAGGAGGTCTGGGGATACGACTACTTCGGCGGCACCCGCACGGTCGACGTGCACGTCCGCCGGCTGCGCGCCAAGCTCGGCCCGGAGAACGAGCAGATGATCGGCACGGTCCGCAACGTCGGTTACCGCTTCGTCCCCGAGTCGGCACGGGTCGTCGCCGGCCCGGACAGCGAGGACCTGTCGGCCGACGCCGACACCGAGCGAGTACTCCGCTCGGTCTGACCGCCCTGAGTGCGGTCGTGACGCGCTTCACCCTGAATGCTGGTCGCGTGATTTGCTGGCGGCATGTCTTCGAGCCCCGCGTCAGCCGCCGGCACCTTCGTCCTGGCTGACCGGGTCGTCAACCGCATCGGCTACGGCGCGATGCAACTCGCAGGTCCCGGCGTGATGGGACCGCCCGCCGACCCGGATGAGGCGGTCGCGGTTCTGCGCCGGGCCGTCGAACTCGGTGTGAACCACATCGACACCTCGGACTTCTACGGGCCGTTCCTCGTCAACGAGCTCATCGCGCAGGCCCTGCATCCCTACCCGGACGACCTGCGACTGGCGGTCGACGAGAACCTCGAGCACCTCCAGGTCGACGTGCTGGAGGTCGTCAACCTCCGCGTGGGCGGGGTCATGGGCCCGGGCGGCGGATCGATCGCCAAGCCTTTCAGCGTCCTGGCCGCCCTGCAGCAGGAGGGCAAGATCAGTCATCTCGGCGTCAGCAACGTCACCGCCACGCAGCTCGCCGAGGCGCAGGGCATCTCGCCGGTCGTCTGCGTGCAGAACAACTTCAACATCAGCAACCGCGGCGACGGCGACCTCGTCGACCTGTGTGCCGGACAGGGCATCGCCTACGTCCCGTTCTTCCCGCTCGGCGGTTTCTCACCGATCCACGACGACGTGCTGAGTTCGGTTGCGCAGCGCCTCGGCGCGCACCCGACGCAGCTCGCTCTCGCCTGGCTGCTGCACCGCGCGCCCGCCCTGCTGGCCGTCCCCGGGACGACGTCGCGTGGTCACCTCGAGAGCAACATGGCGGCGGGCGCGCTGGTCCTGGACGACGAGGCGATGCGCGCGCTCGACGACGTCGCGGCACCGAAGGGATGAGCCGGGAGTGACCCGTGCCGGGTCGGAACTGCCGGTGACCGACGAGCTGGGCGAGGCCGATCGTGAAGCGCTCGCGTCACTCGTCGGCAGCGCGCGAGCCGTGGACGGCGTCGCCCCGCTCAACGAGCACACGTCGCTCCAGCTGCACGGGGTCGTGCCCGGGGTGCGACATGTCGTGGCGCATGCCGACGGTGAGCTCGCCGGCTACGCGCAGATCGAGCTCGCCACCGCCGACGACGACCCGATGGAGCCCGCGTCGATGGAGCTGGTCGTCGCGCCGGCGCATCGCCGGCAGGGTCTCGGCACGGCGCTGGCAACCCAGGCCCTGGCCGAGGTGGCCGAACACCCGACGTTGGCCTGGGCCCACGGCACGACTCCCGGCGCGGTGGCGCTGGCCGATCGGCTCGGGTTCGTCGCCGTCCGCTCACTCCTGCAGATGAGCGGCGGACTCGAGGACGTGGCCGAGCCGGCAGGTCCACCGTCCGGCATCCGCATCCGGACCTTCGTCCCCGGCCGGGACGAGGACGCGTGGCTCGCCGTGAACGCCGCGGCTTTCGCCCACCACCTCGAGCAGGGGCGATGGACACGTGCCGATCTCGCGGCACGGGAGGCCGAGGACTGGTTCGACCCGGCCGGCTTCTTCCTGGCCGAGACCGTCACCACGCCCGCCCGACTGGTCGGATTCCACTGGACCAAGATCGAGGGCCGCGCCGGCGAGGTCTATGTCGTCGGTATCGATCCGTCCGCGCAGGGCGGCGGCCTCGGGAAGATCCTGCTGCTCACCGGACTGCGGTACCTGAAGTCCCGCGGCTGTGCGGTCGTCGATCTCTACGTCGAGGCCGACAACACGGCCGCGCGGGGTTTCTACGAGCGGCAGGGCTTCGCCGTGCACGTCACCGACACGATGTACCGGCGCGAGCCGTAGGTCCGAGGGAGCTCGGCCGCCGGAGTTCACGGCACGAAGGTTCACGGCGCGTTCACGCGACCGCGGCACCGCGACCGGCGACGGTGGAACACTGTCGGCATGTCTTCACCGGAGCGGGATACCGCGTACGACATCGACCCGCCGTACGACCTGGCCGTCAATCCCGAGTTCCCCGCCGATCGCTTCCTCGACCGTGAGCTGTCCTGGCTGCACTTCAACACCCGGGTGCTCGAGCTCGTCGAGGACGACGGCCTGCCGCTGCTCGAGCGGGTGCGGTTCGCCGCCATCGTCGCGAACAACCTCGACGAGTTCTTCATGGTCCGCGTCGCCGGCCTCAAGCGACGCATCGCCGCAGGCGTCGCGGTGCGCGCGGCCAGCGGCATGCTCCCACGCGAGACCCTCGAGACCATCTGGTCCAACGCCCGCGTGCTGATGCAGCGGGCCAACCGCGTGTATCACGCCGATCTGGTGCCGGCGTTGTCCAAGGAGAGCATCGAGATCCTCCGCTGGGACGACCTCGAACCGGACGAGCAGGAGCGGATGGACAGGTTCTTCCGCAACCGCGTCTTCCCGGTGCTGACGCCGCTCGCGGTCGACCCGTCGCACCCGTTCCCCTACATCAGCGGCCTGTCGCTCAACCTGGCGGTGATGATCGAGAACCCCGACACCCATGCCGAGCACTTCGCCCGGGTGAAGATCCCGCCGCTGCTCCCGCGGTTCGTGCCGCTGGTGGCCGGTCGGTTCGTGCCGCTCGAGGATGTCGTCGCCGCCCACCTCGACCAGCTCTTCCCCGGCATGCGGATCCTGCAGCACCACACGTTCCGCGTGACCCGCAACGAGGATCTCGACGTCGAGGAGGACGACGCCGAGAATCTCCTTGCCGCGTTGGAGAAAGAGCTGCTCCGTCGCCGATTCGGGCCGCCGGTGCGGCTCGAGGTCGAGGACACCATGGACGAGCACGTCCTCGAGCTGCTGGTGTCCGAGCTCGGGGTGTCGCGCTCGGAGGTGTTCTCGCTGGAGGGCCCACTCGACCTCCGCGGCCTGTTCGGCGTGGCCGATCTCGACCGGGAGGACCTGCAGTACCCGGTGTTCGTCCCGAAGACCCACCCCGACCTGGCCGAACTCGAAACCGCCAGCCCGGCTGACATGTTCGCGGCGATCAAGCAGCGCGACGTCCTGCTGCATCACCCCTACGACTCGTTCGCGACGTCGGTGCAGCGATTCGTCGAACAAGCCGCTGCCGATCCGCATGTGCTGGCCATCAAGCAGACGCTCTACCGGACGTCGGGCGACTCGCCCATCGTGGACGCGCTGGTCGACGCCGCGGCGGCCGGTAAGCAGGTGCTGGTCCTCGTCGAGATCAAAGCCCGCTTCGACGAGAGCGCCAACATCGCTTGGGCGCGCAAGCTCGAGCATGCCGGTTGCCACGTCGTCTACGGGCTCGTCGGCCTCAAGACGCACTGCAAGCTGTCGCTGGCCGTCCGCGACGAACCCGACGGGCTGCGTCGTTACGCCCATATCGGGACCGGCAACTACAACCCGAAGACAGCGCGCCAGTACGAGGACGCCGGACTGCTCACGTCCGACCTGATCATCACCGAGGACGTCGCCGAACTCTTCAACCACCTCTCAGGATTCTCGCGCCGCGCCGGTTTCCGCAAGCTGCTGGTCGCCCCGCAGTCGGTCCGGTCCGGCCTGATCGCGCGCATCGAGCGCGAGGTCGAGCACCACCGCGCCGGCCGGGGCGGCCGGATCCGCCTGAAGGCGAACGCGATCGTCGACGAGGCGGTGGTGGACGCCCTCTACCGAGCGTCGCAGGCCGGAGTGACCGTCGACCTGTGGGTCCGCGGCATCTGCGCGCTGCGCCCCGGCGTGCCCGGCCTGTCGGAGAACATCCGCGTCCGCAGCATCCTCGGCCGGTTCCTCGAGCACAGCCGCATCTTCTGGTTCGACAACGACGGCAAGCCCGACGTCGGCATCGGATCGGCCGACATCATGCACCGCAACCTCGACCGTCGGGTCGAGGTACTCGTCCAGATCGCCGAGCCACGCCACGTCAGGGAACTGGGCGCTCTGTTCGACATGGCCTTCGACCCGGGCACCGCGTCCTGGCGGCTCGCCGCCGACGGGGCGTGGCTGCACGAGTTCCTCGACAGCGCCGGCAACGGCAAGCAAGACATGCAGGCGACGTTGTGCGCACGCGTCCGCCGCACCGGCCGTCCCTCGTTGCCGTCCTGAGCCTGCTGTCGTGAGCCTGCTGTCGTGACAGTCGAACCCATAGCACAGCCACCGGTGCTGGCGGCCGGCGGCGTCCCGATGCGCCAGCTGGACGGGCGCACGCAGCTGATGCTCATCCACCGGCCGCGCCACGACGACTGGACCCTGCCGAAGGGCCACATCGAGCCCGGCGAGCATCCGCTCGTCGCGGCCGTGCGGGAGGTGAACGAGGAGACCGGGCTGGCGGTCCGGCTCGGCCCGCCGCTGCCGGCACTCGCGTATCCGCTCCCCGACGACCGGACGAAGCTGGTCCGGTTCTGGGCCGCGTTGCCGCTCGAGGGTCATCCGGACACTCCTTCGGCGATCGACGTGAACGAGGTCGACAGGGTCGAGTGGGTCGATGCCGCGCAGACCTACGACACCCTCACGTATGAAGACGACCGGCAGATCGTCGACGCCGCGCTCCGGTCGCTCGCCGACGGGCGCATGCCGGTGCCGGTGATCGTGCTCCGGCATGCGCACGCGAAGAACCGCAACAAGTGGACGGGCCCGGACGAGCTCCGGCCGCTGGCGACCCGGGGGCATCAGGAGGCCGGCCGGCTCGCGGCCATCCTGGACGTCTACCGGCCCGAGCGCGTCGTGAGCTCCGACTCCCTGCGGTGTCGCCGGACAGTCCAGCCGTTCGCCGCCGCCGTGCACGTGGCCATCGAGGGCGACCACCGGCTGTCGGAGGACACCGCACCCCGCAGGATCCGCCGGGCCGTGAACGAGGCCGTCGAGAGCGCGCTCTCGTCGGGGCGCGCGGTCGTTCTCTGCTCCCACCGGCCGACGATGCCCGAGATGTTCGCGGCCCTCGGGATCCCGGATGTGAGGCTCACCCCGGGTTCGTTCGTCGTCGCTCACCTCGCGGCCGACCGGAGTGTCCACGCCGTCGAACATCACGACCTCTGAGCGCGACCCGCCGCTCGCGGATACGTGCCGAGTAGGGTCGGTCCCGCGTCGGCGTGCCCACGGTCCACGCCTGCCGCGGCGCCGAGTCAGCCGACGCGATTCGAATCACCGGTGGTGCGAGCAGGTTCGGGCCGATCGGTGTGGTCGACGGATCCGTTCCCTTGGACGATGTTCGTCCGGGGTCGTACCCGCGCCGCTGACAGACGTCCGTGGCGTCCGGATTGTCCGTGACCGATGTCGATGCCCCGGTGATGGATGACCCAGCATTTTCGCCGGCTCGCGGCGCTCGCTGAGAGTGTTCGGGCGGCCACGGAGACGTGCCACCTATGGCGATCGGAGCTCTGAGTCCGGGATCCCAGTCGCGCGGCTCGACTGGCACGCGCCACTTCACCCCCCGTTCACCTTGACAGGGATCTCTGTTCATCACGCCGCCCTAGCTTTGCCGACAGCGGCGATCCTCGCCGACCCGCGGACCTGATCCGCACCACGACCATAAGGGATCGGCAGAGCCGGACCCCTCCACCCGAAGGAGCTAGGTGAAGCTCAAGCGTTCTGGAGCAGCCATCAGCGTGCTGGCCGCAGTTGCTCTCATGCTGGCCGGCTGTGGCAGCGACAATAATTCGGACTCCGCCACCAGCGGTTCCTCCAGCACTACGTCGGCGTCCGCTCCCAGCGGGGCGTGTGCAGGGAAGAAAGCCTTGCGCGCCAACGGCTCGTCGGCGCAGGCCAACGCGATGACCCGCTTCATCGCCGCCTATCAAGCCGCTTGCCCGGGGTTCTCCCTGGACTACACCTCGGACGGCTCGGGCGCCGGTGTGACAGCCTTCACCGGCGGGCAGAACGATTTCGGCGGTTCCGACTCGCCACTCAACGCCGCCAAGGGCGAGGTCGCCGCCGCCAGCAAGCGTTGCGGATCCGACGCGTGGAACCTCCCGGTCGTCTTCGGGCCCATCGCCGTGACCTACAATGCGAAGGGTGTCGACAAGCTCGCCCTCGACGGTCCGACGACGGCCAAGATCTTCAACGGTGGCATCACGATGTGGAACGACGCGGCCATCGCGAAACTCAACTCCGGAGTCACGCTGCCGGCGGAGAAGATCAACGTCCTCTTCCGCAGCGACGAATCCGGTACGACCGATAACTTCCAGAAGTACCTCGACGCTGCGTCCGACGGTGCGTGGGCCAAGGGTGCAGGCAAGGTCTTTGTCGGCGGCGTCGGTGAAGGCGCCAAGGGCAACGAGGGCACCTCGGCGGCGATCAAGAAGACTGAGGGCTCGATCACTTATAACGAGTGGTCTTTCGCGACTTCGCAGAAGCTTGCGATCGCGTCGATCATCACCTCCGCCGGCCCCAACCCCGTCGAGATCTCCACGGCGACGGTGGGCAAGACCATCGAGGGCGCCAAGGTCAAAGGCTCTGGCAACGACCTGGTTCTGGACACGTCGACGTTCTACAAGCCGACCGTTACCGGCGCGTACCCGATCGTCCTGGCTACGTACGAGATCGTCTGCTCGAAGTACGCCGACGCCGAGACCGGTGCTGCGGTGAAATCCTTCCTTACCGTCACCATCAATGCCGGCCAGGACGGGTTGGCCGACAATGGCTACATCCCAATCCCGAGCTCGTTCAAGTCGAAGCTCGCTGTCGCCGTTGCGGCGATCTCCTAGTAGCCGCAGCGATGTCCCAGCGATCCGAAATCTCTCGTAGTGCGGACCGGCCACCGACGGTGGCCGGTCCGGGCTCGAAGGATCGGCCGCAGATCACAGACGGCTCGGCCGGCTCCGTTGGTGCAGGTGATGACCGCGGGGTCGGCCAGGAGCCGCTCGTCCCCGGCCCGCACGACCGCCACAGGCGTGGCGACCCCATCTTCCGAGCCTTGGTCACGGCCGCCGGGATGACAATCATCGCCTTCATCGTGTTGATCGCGATTTTCCTGCTGACACAGGCGATTCCGTCGATACGTGCCAACCAGGCCAACTTCTTCACCAGCTCCAAGTTCGACACCACGTCGGGCGCGCTTCAGTTCGGCATCCGCGACCTGTTCATCGTGACCATCCTCAGTTCGGTGGTGGCGCTCGTCATCGCGGTGCCGATCTCCATCGCGATCGCGGTATTCCTGACGAACTATGCACCGCCCCGGCTCTCACGGCTGTTCGGTGCGCTGGTCGACCTCTTGGCGGCTGTGCCCTCGATCGTTTTCGGCCTGTGGGGCATCTTCATCCTGGCGCCACGGCTCGAGCCGGTCGCGACGTTCCTGAATGCCAAGCTCGGGTGGATCCCGCTGTTCGCGGACGGCAACGTCTCCCTCGCCGGCGGTGGCAACATCTTCACCGCCTCCATCGTCCTCGCCATCATGATTCTGCCGATCATCACTGCGATCACCCGTGAGGTCTACCGGCAGACACCGCCAGGGCAGATCGAGGCGGCTCAGGCGCTGGGCGCGACCAAGTGGGAGGTCGTGCGGATGACTGTGCTCCCCTTCGGTCGTAGCGGCACCATCGCCGCTTCGATGCTGGGCCTGGGGCGTGCGCTCGGCGAGACCGTCGCGGTGCTCGTCCTGCTGCGCACGTCGGCGGCTCCTTCCACCGGCAGCCTGTTCGACGGTGGCTACACGTTCGCGTCGAAGATCGCCTCTGCCGCAGCCGAATTCAGCCAACCGCTACCGACCGGCGCGTACATCGCCGCTGGCTTCGTGCTGTTCGCGCTGACGTTCATCGTCAACGCGACCGCGCGCGCCGTGGCCGGCGGGAAGGTGAACGCATGACGGTCCTCGTTCCCCGCCACAATGCGGCCAACGCTGGAGCGTTCACCGAGATCAGCTGGATCCGTCGCGCCCGGAACAGGATCGCGGCCGTCGTCGTCACGACAGCGTTCGTCCTAGCTCTGCTCCCTCTGCTGTGGATTCTCTACAACGTGGTAGCGAAGGGTTTCGATGCCGTCACGTCGGCCGCTTGGTGGACGCACTCGCAGCGTGGCGTGCTGCCCGAGCAGGTCGCCGGCGGGGCCTACCACGCGATCTACGGAACCTTGATCCAAGCGCTGATCGCGGCAGTCATCGCGGTCCCATTGGGCATTCTCGTCGCGATCTATCTCGTCGAGTACGCACGCGGCCGGCTCGGAGCGACCACGACGTTCATGGTGGACATCCTCTCAGGTGTACCGTCCATCGTCGCCGCCTTGTTCATCTTCTCACTCTGGATCAGTCGGCTTGGCTTCCAGCAGAGCGCGTTCGCGGTGTCGCTCGCGCTAGTGCTCCTCATGCTCCCCGTGGTGATCCGTGCCACCGAGGAAATGCTGCGCCTCGTGCCGGACGAATTGCGCGAAGCCGCCTACGCGCTCGGCGTGCCCAAGTGGGTGACGATTGTGCGGGTCGTCCTGCCCACCGCGCTGTCCGGCATCATCAGCGGCGTCCTCCTCGCCATCGCCCGGGTAATGGGCGAGACCGCTCCGGTGCTCGTGCTGGTCGGCTACAGCTCGTCGATCAACTTCAACGTGTTCAGCGGAAACATGGCGTCGCTGCCACTGATGGTCTACACGCAACTGATCAACCCAACACCGGCCGGCACACTCCGGGTGTGGGGTACTGCCCTGACGCTCATCATCATTATCACCGCACTCGCGGCCGTGGCAGCAGTGATCGCCCGGCTCGTCGCACCCAAACGCTCGTAACCGAAGGACCTCCCGTCATGGCCAAGCGCATCGAGCTCGAGAACCTCAACGCCTACTACGGCTCGTTCCACGCCGTGAAGTCGGTCACTCTGTCGATCCAACCCCGTCAGGTCACGGCGTTCATCGGTCCGTCGGGCTGCGGTAAGTCGACGGTTCTGCGAACGATCAACCGCATGCACGAGGTCATTCCCGGCGCACGTGCCGAAGGCAACGTGCTGCTCGACGGCGAAGACGTCTACGGCCCAGGGGTGGATCCCGTGTCCGTGCGCCGCACCATCGGCATGGTGTTCCAGCGACCGAACCCGTTCCCCACGATGTCGATCAAGGACAACGTGGTGGCGGGATTGAAGCTGCAGGGCAAACGAAGTGGCGCACACCTCGACGAAGTCGCGGAGCGCTCACTTCGCTCCGCGAATCTGTGGGAGGAGGTCAAGAACCGCCTCGACCGGCCGGGCGGCGGTCTTTCCGGCGGCCAGCAGCAACGCCTCTGCATCGCCAGAGCGGTGGCCGTGCAGCCGCAAGTACTGCTGATGGACGAGCCGTGCTCGGCACTGGATCCCATCTCGACGCTCGCCATCGAGGACCTCATCGGGCAGCTCAAGGACACATATACGATCGTCATCGTTACCCACAACATGCAGCAGGCCGCGCGGGTAAGCGATTCGACGGCGTTCTTCAGCATCGACGGCGTAGGCAAACCGGGCCAGCTCGTGGAGTTCTCCGATACGGCGAAGATCTTCTCCAGCCCCACGCAGAGCAAGACGGAGGACTACATTACCGGCCGGTTCGGGTGAGCCCGACCGGTCACCCGACCGGTCACCGACGGTTCGCCGACCTACCGGCGGCCACGCTTGCCCACGTCAGGCAGCAGAGCGATCCGCTGTGCCTCCTCGTCTGTGAGCCGGACGTCGACGTGGTCGATGCCCTTCTCGCCGGGCTGGCCGGAGTGAACGTCAACGTCGTCTGCTCGCGTGACGGCGCCCGCGCACTTCTCGATGCCGGCCTGGCGCACCCAGAGCTGGTGGTGCTCTCGGCTGAGTTGCCTCTGCTCGGCGCCCCGCTCGTCACCCGCACCCTGCGACAGGTGTCCGACGCACCGATCGTCGTCGGCGCCGGGGACCGGATCTCCGACGAGGTCTCGGCGACCGTGGCCGCGGGGGCCAATCGCGTGATGTTCCGTCCCTACGACGCGAGCGTTCTACGCGGGATGATGCTCGCCCTCCGTGCGAGTCTCGAACTCGACAACGTGGCCCTCCGGGCCGGCAGCCTGACCGTCGATCCGCTGGCCTATGAGGTCGCCGTAGGCGGTCGGCCGGTGCCGATGTCCGTGCGTGAGCTCGAGGTGCTGGTCTATCTGATGCGTCATGCGGACAGAGTTGTCACCGCGGACGAGTTACGGCATGCGCTGTGGTCGGGTGGGGACGAACTCTCGCCGAAGTCCAACGCGGTCGCCGTTACGATTCTCCGTTTACGCTCGCGTCTCTCGCGCAACCGCGGGCCGGACATCATCCGTACGGTTCGTCGACGGGGGTATCGCTTCTACCCTCCCACGTCAGATCTGACCGAATCGGCACGGCCGGGCTGACGATCGGTCATGCCACTCCACGATGCAGGCGGGGTGGTCGCGGTTGTGGCTGACCGCACCATCCCGGCACCCACAGTTCTGCTGGGCCGCGACTGTCCGCTACCCGAGTGGACTAGCCGAGGGCGAACTTCAACGGCAGGTAGGTCGCAGCGGCGACGAGTGCGGCGGCGGGCATGGTCAGGATCCAGGCGATCACGATGTTCGTCGCGACCCCCCACCGCACCGCCGACAGGCGCCGCGTCGCTCCGACACCGGCGATACAGGCAGAGATCGTGTGGGTGGTCGAGACGGGCGCCTTCAGGATCAGCGCCATCACGTAGAGGATCGCCGAAGCCGTCGTGTCGGCAGCAACCCCTCGTGCGGGATCCAGCTTGATGACCTTCCGGCCGAGAGTGCGCATGATCCGCATGCCCCCGGAGTAGGTACCTGCCGCGATGGCCAAGGCCGACGCCAGCTTCACCCACAGCGGCACGTCACCACTCTCGTCGTGGTACCCGGCCGCGACGAGCGCCAGCAGGATGACACCCATCGTCTTCTGCGCATCCTGCAGCCCATGACCGAACGCGAGCGCTGCGGCAGACAGGGACTGGCCGGCACGGAAGCGGCGGTTCATCCGGCTCGGGTTCTTCCGGCGGAGCGCCCACAGGATCCCCAGCATCACCAGGTACGCGAGGACGAACCCCACGAGCGGCGACACGATCATCGGGATGACGACCTTCTCGAGCACAACCGTCCAGTGCACCGTACTCGCGCTTGCGATACCCGAACCCACCAGGCCGCCGATCAACGCGTGCGACGACGAGGACGGCAATCCCTTCGCCCAGGTGATCAGGTTCCAGACGATCGCGCCGACGAGCCCGGCGATCACCACGACGAGCCCGTGCCCGGTCTCGGGAACCGTGATGATCCCGCTGCCGATCGTCTTCGCAACGCCCGTCGAGACCAGCGCACCGGCAAGGTTCATCACGGCGGCCAACGCAAGCGCGGCCCGCGGAGTCAGAGCCCGGGTCGAGACCGACGTCGCGATCGCATTCGCCGCGTCGTGGAACCCGTTCGTGTAGTCGAACAGCAACGCGATGATGACGACCGCCACCACCAGGGCAAGAACCACTCAGGACTCCTTGACCGCGATCTGCTCGACCGTGTTCGCCACGCTCTCCAGCGCGTCGAGGGAGGCCTCGAGCTGATCGACGATGTCCTTGAGCTTGAGCACGGTGAGGGCATCGGTACTGCCGTCGAACAAGGTCGCGATGATCGTCCGGTAGATCTGGTCGCCCAGATTCTCGAGCCGGTTGATCTCGATCCAGTACTCCTCGAGGTTCTGCATCCCCCGCAGCCGCGGCATCGCGTCGGCGGTGACCTGCGCGGCCCGCTGGATCGTGTCGATCAGATCGGCCACCCCGCCGGGCAGTTCCTCGACCTTGTAGAGGACGACGGAGTCGACCGCGGCGTCCATGAAGTCCATGACGTCGTCGAGACCCGCGGCCAGCCGGTAGATGTCCTCGCGGTCCAGCGGAGTCACGAACGTCGAGTTCACGCGCCGGATGATCCGGTGGGTGATGTCGTCGCCGCGATGTTCGGCGTCCCGCATCGCGACCGCGAGCCGCGTCCGGTCGTTGCCCTCATGGAGCATCTCCGCGAGCAGCTGGGCACCTTCAACGAGATTGCGCGCCGACTCCGCCAGAAGCTCGAAGAAGACGGTGTCGACTGGGGTCAGCCTCAGACGCACGAGCGGGCTCCTGGGTTCGCCGAACCGTCGCGGACGTGGACGGCACGCGCCATGCTAACGGCAGCCGAGGGCCGAGCCGCGCGGCGCCCGCGCCGCCGCACATCGGTACGAAGCTCACTTCTGCCCACGGTGGAGCCGTCGACCGGCCGGACCCGGATGCAGCTCGACGGGACGGGCGGTGTTGACGACGACCGTCCAGCCGTGCACCGGCTCCGGCAGCGGGGTACCGTCGCACCAGGCCTCCTGCCGCACCGCGAGGCGGGAGCGACCCGACCGCGCCAGCCCGTGCAACCCACGTCTGAATGCCGCCGAGGAGATCACCATCATGACCGGCCAGCTCGAAGCCTCCGACCTCGAACTCCTGCGCAAGGAGTTCGCCAGCGATCCGACCACACGCCTGCTGCAGAACGCGTTGACCCAGAACAAGCTCGACGACATCGCCCTCGACCGCGAGATCGTCACCTCCATAGACCCGTCGATGTCGAACGGTCTCGACGACTGGACCGTCACCAACCAGAAGCAGAGCGGCCGGTGCTGGCTCTTCGCCGGCCTCAACCTCCTGCGCGTCGGCGCGATGCGGTCACTCAAGCTCAAGAACTTCGAGTACTCCCAGAACCACACCATGTTCTTCGACAAGATCGAGCGGTCGAACTACTTCCTCAACTCGATCGAGGAGACCTCCGACCGCGACATCGACGACCGCACGGTCGCCTACATCCTCGACTCCGCGGTCGGCGACGGCGGCCAGTGGAACATGTTCGTTGCCCTCGTCCAGAAGCACGGACTGGTCCCGAAGTCGGCGATGCCCGAGACCGTCAGCTCCTCGGCCACCGGCCCGATGAACAAGCAGCTCCAGCGTGTCCTGCGCCAGGGCGCCCGCGACCTCCGCGCGGCCGCCGCCGGTGACCGTGAGCAGGTCAAGCAGTCCGTCCTCTCCACCATCTGGCGCATCCTCTGCCTGCACCTGGGCACCCCGCCGGAGTCCTTCGTCTGGCAGTGGCAGGACGACGACAAGGTGTTCCACCGCGACGGTGATCTCACGCCGCTCCGGTTCCGCGACAAGTACGTCACCGTCGACCTGGCCGACTACGTCTGCCTCGTCAACGACCCGCGTGCCGGCTCCCCGTACGGCAAGACGTACACGGTCGAGCACCTCGGAAACGTCCTCGGGGCGCCGCCGGTGGTCTACCTCAACGTCGAGATGCCGTTGATCAAGCAGCTCGCGTCCGAGCGGATCGTGGGCGGCGAGCCTGTCTGGTTCGGCTGCGACGTCGGCCAGCAGATGCGCCGCGACCTCGGTATCTGGGACGCCAACCTGCTCGACACGTCCGGGCTCTACGACACCGAGTTCACCCTGGACAAGGCCGATCGGCTGCTGCACCACGAGACGGTCATGACCCACGCGATGCTGTTCACCGGTGTCGACATGCTCGACGGCGCACCGCGTCGCTGGCGCGTCGAGAACTCGTGGGGCGACGCCCACGGCAGCAAGGGCTTCTACACGATGAACGACTCCTGGTTCTCCGAGTACGTCTTCGAGATCGCCGCACCGAAGTCGGCGCTGTCGCCCGAGCTTCTGGCGGCACTGGACGAGGAGCCGACCGTGCTCCCCGCCTGGGACCCGATGGGTGCCCTGGCCCGCTAGGTCGGTTCTGCCCGACTGACCTGCCCGGCAGGATGCTCCTATGGATGTCAAGCGGCTGAGGCGAGTTCGTGGGTCTGGCGCTGGT
>DAIQRJ010000019.1:0-70222 GCA_036786375.1 Actinopolymorphaceae bacterium | reverse complement strand
GAAGCAATCCAATGAACCGATCAACGACATGACCCAACAAGGTTGACAGATTCCGCCCACGATGGAGGCGCAACCCGAGATCCCGGCCAAGGCATCTACGGACAGTCTAAACGCTGGCACCGACTCTGGGCGGGAAGCACGTCGCCAGCCCGGCGATGGGCTGCGGCTCGCTGCGGCGAACGTGAGCCCGTGGTGGTGGTCGCCTGCGATGGCCGCAGTCGAGACGCTGGCCCGAACAGGCCGCTGGTTCACGACCGAGCAGGTCCGCGGATTAGGTGTGCCTGACGCCTCAGATCCGCACCATTGGGGCGTGCTCATGGCCGCCGCCTACGGGAGTGGCCGGATCGAGCCCGTCGGCGCCGTGATCGGCCTCGATGGCCGCGCGCGCCGCGCTTGGGCGGGTGTGCCGGTATGAGCTTCAGCACGTCCGCGATCCGCGCCGCTTTCCCAGACGTCAACTTTGACGACGAGGAACCAGTCATCGACGACGCCGACGGAGCGTCGACCGCGGACACAGAACCGGCCGCTGCGAGGCGCGTGGTCCTGACGTCGGCCGACACGATCCGACCGCGGCCGGTGTTCTGGTTATGGGAGGGGCGGCTCGCGCTCGGCACACTCGGGCTGCTCGCCGGCCGCGAGGGCCTCGGAAAGTCGTCGCTCGCCTACTGGATCGCCGCGCGGGTCACCCGCGGCCAACTGCCCGGCCGATACCTCGGTACGCCCCGCGGGGTGCTCGTGTGCGCCACCGAGGACTCCTGGGAGCACACGATCGTGCCGCGGCTCATGGCGGTCGACGCGGACCTTGCCCGGGTGTACCGCGTCGAGGTCGTCACCGGCCTCGGCGTGCACCTCGGGCTCGCACTTCCCCGCGATCTGTCCGCTGTGGCTCGCAACGCGGGAGAGGTCGACGCCGCACTGCTCGTGCTCGATCCGCTCATCTCCCGTCTCGGTGACCTCGACACCCACCGCGACAGTGAGGTGCGGATGGCGCTGGAGCCGCTCGTCGCGGTCGCTGATCGGGCCAATCTGTCGGTGCTCGGACTCATCCACCACAACAAATCCGGGAGCGCCGATCCGCTCCAACTCGTCATGGGCTCCAAGGCGTTTACCTCGGTCGCCCGGTCGGTGCACACCGTCGTGCCCGATCCCGACGACGACTCGGACACCCGCCGACTGTTCGGGAGCCCGAAGAACAACCTCGGCCGGTCGGATCTGCCCACCTTGTCGTTCACGATCGCGAGCCACGCGATCGACACCGACGAGGGCACCGCCTGGACGGGGCGGCTCGTGTGGGGCGAGGAGTCGACCGCCAGCATCGGCGACGCGATGCGCCGTGCCGCTGGCAGCGACGACGACCGGAGCGCCGCCGCCGAGGCCGCGGAATGGCTGGACGACTACGTGAAGATCAACGGCGGACAGGTGCTCAGCGGCGATGCCAAGAAGGCGGCACGAGCCGCCGGCCACGGGGAGAACGCACTGCGCCGAGCGCGAAAGCTGCTCAAGCTCAAAGTGTCGAGCGGTGGCTATCCGCGGGTCACGCATTGGGGTGACGTGCCGCCAGCGGCTCAGTCGTGTGACCCCTCTAGGGGAGAGCACACAACTAACCTAACTAACTCAACTGGACAAACCGGGCGGCCAGTTGAGTCAGTCGTGTCAGTCGCGTCAGTTGTGTGCGACCCACGCGACCCCCACACGACTGATGCCTGGACGAGGGCCGCGTTGTGAACCGCGCCGAGCGCCGGGCCGCCGGCAAGCGCACGACCCCCGCGGCCATCCCATTCCTGGACGCTCTGCTCGACCAGCGCGTGGCGGGCGGCTGCCCTGACTGTGACGCCTACCAGCGCGTGACCCAGCTCGACGGGATCTACCACGTGTCCATCTACCACGACGACACCTGCCCATTCCTCAATGCCCGGGAAGGAATCCGATGACCACCGATAGCACGATCGAGGAACGGCAGTGACCTCATGAGCCCTCGCCGCAACGTCAAGAACTACAGCCGCCGGCGCACCACGCGACAACCCGAGCCCGAACAGATCGAGGCAGCCGTCAGTCTCGACGCCCTCGCCGCCGATCTGGTCCGCCGCGGGCGAGCATCCCGAACCATCCTCGACCAACCAGCACCCCCACCCAAGGAGAAATGACCGTGCCCACACCCCACGAGATCCGCCAAGGCATCGCCGACAAGCTCGCCCAGATGCCCGGCAACGTCGATCACAACGGGCACCACGACGCCGACCGAGCAGCCGACGCCGCCACCATCGCTCGCGCCACGGCGCCCGAGCCCGACGCGGACCCAGGCCCTCACGCCATGAGGCCGAACAGGGCACAGGGCAGCGGTGCCACCGTGCCCACCCCTGCGCCGACCAACGTCCGCGACGCAATTCGCGCCCAACTCGCCAAGCTCGACAACATCTAAGGAGACCGACATGGCAACCACGACCCCCACCCTGACCGAGCGAGCCGCCAAGGCACGCGCCGAAGCCGACCGCCTCGACGCCCAGGCCATCGCACTCAAACGCGAGGACGACGCCGCACAGCGCGCCCTGACCGAGCGCCGACGCCTCCCATACGAGGCCGCCGTCGCGACCGCCACACGCGCCGCACTCGCAGCCGTCGACAGTCCGAAGGATGAACCCCGACCCTGGGCCGAAGTCCTCGCCGACCCGAGCGTTGACCTCAACGGCCTGTTCGTCGCATGGTGCGAACTGCGGGCGATCAGCGCATCCCGCGCCGCCGTCGTCCAAGTCGGCGGGAACCTCCTCGACTCCAACGACCCACGCCACGACGACGACGGCAATCTGGTCCCCTGGCGACGCGACACCCAGGACCGGATGGAGGGCGCCTTGTTCCTGCCCGCCATCGAGCAGGCCATCGAGATGCGCACCAAGGCGGCAGCGACCGCAGCGGGGCAGGCAGTGGCCCAGGCAACGCAGGACGCAGGCAGCACGGCAGCAAGCAAGGTCAAGTGACTCCATGAATGAGACCCGCAGCGCCACCCGCCAAGACCTGGACCGCATCCGCGCCCAGGCCGCAAAACACAACATTGGAGCTTGATCCATCATGGCAACCGCACCCGCATCCGCAGTCGCATCACTCACGACACCCGCACCGACCCCCGCACCGACCACCGCCCGCGAGGCCCAGGCCCTGGCCGTCGTCCTGGCCGAGCAGGAGTCCGCACTGGCCAAGGCGCAGCGCGAGGCCCGCAACGAGGCCACGTTCGACGCCGCCGAGCAGATCCTGGCCGCCGCCGCCGTCCAGGCTGCCGCCGCCCGCGACAAGGCAAACGCAGCATGGGCGGCCGCAGCCGCCGATCCCAAGGTTGGCCTCGAGGGACTGTTCGCGGCATTCGTCAACATGCGTGTGGCATCCGCGATCCGGGCCGGCATCGTCGGTCAGGCGAGCGGCGTCCTCGGTCAGGTCCGTCCGCTGCGCAACGAGAACAGCGGGCAACCCCAGGAGTACCGCAGCGACGTGCAGGACTACCTCGCCCGCGCCGAGTTTGGCCAAGCCGTCGAAGGTGTCATCACGTCCCGAGTCGAGGCCCAGGCAGGTCAGGCACGCAACGAGACCCAAGCACGATGCACTGACGCAGGCGAGCAGGCAGCCGCCCGGGTCTGACCCCATGATCGACGGTCGCGCCGCGGTCGAGATGCCTGCGCCCTCGGTCCCCTGCGGCGCGACCGTCCACTACCGAGAGGACACAGGACATGGGCAAGAGACCACTCGCCACGGTGCGATCCGTTGGCAGGTTGATCGTGTGCAGTCACATCGACTGTGGTGACCCACGGTCAGGTGCTGTGGTGGGTCAGGTGGTCGACGTCAGGTACGCGGCCGCAGCGATCTCCTTGCACGAATCCACGCACCCAACGCCTGCGCCGACCGCCCCCCCTGGGGAGGGACCCCCTACCCCTAAGGCCCCCAGGCGATGCTGGTTAGCAGGCCGGATCCTGCGTGCGCCGTTCGCCTGTTTTTTCAGGAACCTTTTCAGGTACCCAGGAGGAAGCCGTTGAGCACCCAACACGAGAGAGGCACGATGATGGCAACGAAGTTGAGCAAGGCACGACCGGCGAAGGTCCCGGACGGGCTCCTGACGGCAGGCCGGAGCCTGTGGAAGTCGGTCACCGACGAGTACGAGCTGGACCAGCACGAGGCCCTACTGCTGATCCAAGCCTGCCGGTGTGCTGATCGGCTCGACTCGATGGCCGCAGTCCTGGCCGATGCACCGGCGCTGACGCTCACCAACTTCCGCGGCGACTCGGTTGTGCACCCGTTGATCGCTGAGAGCAGACAGCAGAGTCTGACCCTGAGCCGGCTTCTGGCGAGCTTGCGCCTGCCCTCCGGTGATGAGGCCCGGCCGCAGCGACGCGGGGCAGCTCGTGGCGCCTATGGCATCCGGGGGGCAGTGTCATGAGGCGGCGAAGGTCTAACCCGGAGCTTCGCCACGAGCTGATCGAAGCCGAGACGCGCATGCTCGACCTCATGGTCGGCGTCGGCGCTGACGATGACGCAGCCAAGACCCGCGCACACATTGCCGAACTTGAATCCGGCAGGTCCGTCGTCGTGAGAGCGTCCGATGTCGGGCACCCACAAGACGAGGGATGGGTGCGTCTGGGTGTAGACGGCAGCATCACAGCACTATCAGAGGCACCCTCGCGCGCGCGCGTAGGAACGTTTCAGGGGTCACTGAATGGCCGGCGCTAACCAGCATCGCCCGACGAACCCTTGCCGGTAGGGGTATCCCCCCACCCCCTCGGCGCAGCCATCGCCCCGAGGGTTGACCGACCAGGTTGCAGTTCTGCGAACTACAGCCGTGGCATTCCTGCGCCCATCACGGCGTGTGCTGTACTGCGGTGTGCAGCACCTGGCCGAGCGCACGGGGCCTCCTCCCCGGGCTGTCTCGACTGGTTGCGGCAAGGCGAAGGAGACCGAGCAGCATGACTATCACCCCACCACAAGGCGAAGAGATCTGGCACAGATGGATGCACCGAGCTCGACGGATCTTCAAGGCGTTCGAGTCGGAGCGCCGCGAAGGCGAGTCGGTGTGGCACTTCACTATTGCGACCGAGGCTGACGAGTTGGACGGCGGCTTCATCGCGCGCGTCGTCGAGATGCCCGGAGCGATGGGCCAAGGAGACACCGAGCGCGAAGCTGCTGACAGTGCCGTCGAGGCACTGTCGGAGATCTTCACCGAGCGCATGCACAGTGGGCTCTCCGACGCTCCAGATAACCGGTCCTCCGAGTATCGCGTCGCGGTGTCGATCTGAGCTGTGGGTCAAGCCAACCTCCCGGTCGCGAGCGGCGAGAAGCACGCACAAGCGTTCGAGCGGTGCGGCTGGACACGCTTGACTCGGCGAGGTCGGGGCAAGCACTTCCTGTTGACGAAGGCCGGGGCCACACCGACGCTGTCGATTCCTGATCACCCAGAGGTGAAGCGGGCGTTGCTGGCCGCCCAACTGAAGCTGGCTGGCATCTCCGAAGCCGACTACCTCGCCAACTTCCGAAGGTAGTAGCCAGCCAACATTTGAACGCAGTGATGCCCCACCTCAACCGAGGTGGGGCGCTTCCTGTCAGACCAGCTTGTCGATGGCCCGGCGCCGTTCGACGTCCTCGACGAGCGCGTAGATCGCTCTCATCGCCGGCGACGACAGCGATGAGTGCCGCAGGAGTTCCTGCGCGACGCGCAGATTGCCGCCAGACGAGCGGAGCACCTCGAAGGATGACGCTCCGGGACGTTCTGCTGAAGGCGAGATGTACGGTTCCCAGACTTTTTCTCTACGGCTTGATTTCGTTCCGGAGCGCGAGCATCTCCGCCAGCAGTGCGTCGCGATCTTCGTCGGAGGCTCGCAATGCGACTGCTCGGCCGCGGAGTCCGTAGTCGGCGACCTGTAGCTCGTCGAACTGACCAAGCGCGGTCCAGAAGAAGTGACTCTCCCAGTCCTTCGGCCGTTGCTCTCGAGGTGTCAACGCGTAGGTCTGCGCCCGGAGCGCATCGACCGGCCCCAGTATCCGCTCGATGTGTCGCCAGATCCGTTGCTGTTGTCGCCGTCGAAGCCGCCAGATGTCGAGGCAGATCGTCTCCGCGAACCGCTCGAGCGCGTCACCGCCAAGGCTGTCGTGAGATACGAACTCGCCGGCAGCTCTGGCTCGCAGGTCGGTCGAGGTTCTACCCATCGCACTGGCGACCGCAGCCCGGATGCGGTCGCGCGCGAGCTCACGCTGCCGGCCTCGTTCGCCGGCCTCGGCGATCCGCGATGCCGCCACTAGTGACACCGCGCCGCCTGAGACGGCGCCGACGACGACAGTCGTGGCCACCCCAGCCAAGTCGGTCACGGCCTAGGACTCGATCTCCACGTCATGTTCCGCTCGCTCATGAATGCCATGACCGGGAGGGTAGGCCAACAGCGACCCAATACAACCGGGCAGCAGCACCCAGCTTCCGCCCGAAGCTTGGGTGCTGCTGGTCCGATGGGTCGGCAGCGCCGACACTCGTCACGCCTTTGGCTGTAGCCCCGTGCTCAGGTCTGGTCCCGCAACGCGAGCATGAACGCCAGGTCGAAGACGAGGTACGGGACGTTGACCTCGTCGCAGCGGGCGAGCGCCGCCGTGATCTGATCGACGCAGACCTGCCGGGCCTCGCTGCGCGCACCAGGCTCGACCGCCGCATACGTGGCAGCAGCGTCCATCACGGCGTTGAGCGGGGTGGTGACCGTCGCCGCGCTCATCAGTCGCCGTGTCCCCGGTCAACCTTGTCGGCCCCGCCGATCAGCATCGCGGCGACCGACCGGGCCTCGCCCGGCAGGAACTCGATCTTCGTCATGGTCACGTCCTCGTCCGTGGTGTTCCACCATTCGAGGTTTACGGTCTGGTCCGGAACCGCGTGCCTGCCCAACTCGCGTGGCCGAACTCCGCTGACCGCCACCTCGACCCGGCCTTGCTGTGGGCGCGTAACGCTGCCGATAGAACGACGTGTCTCCGGGAGCCAGACCGCGCCGACGGTGAAGTCTTGCTCGGCGTCGACACGTCGCCGCAGTGCGTTCACTCGGCCCCGCGCGGCAGCCAGGGCGGCCTCAGCCTCGTTCACGAAGTCGTGCAGATTCACCTCGCCAGCGTTCGGCCCTGCCTCGTCATAGAAGCCGGCGAAGTCGGGCTGCGCCGCGATGAGATCGACGAGGCCCTTGTCCTCGACGAACGTGCCGAACTGGTCCTTCATCGCGGTCCGGTGCCGATCGACCGCGACCTGGAACTCGGCATCCTCGGGGTGCGCGCGGCTGACCTCGGGGTACTGGTCGCGCAGATGTTGCGTCGTGGTGCTGGTCATGGGTGTGTCTTCCCTTGTCTTGAGCACTCGGATTAGTGCTGTGCATCATCATTACTTGCGCTGCCCGGCATGTGCACGATCCACGCCAACTCCGCCCGAGAGGCCATCACGAAGATGTGCACGCTGCCGCTGCTGGCCGGCGAGAACATCGGTTCCAGGTTCGTCGTCCCGACCGTGGCCGGTGCGGTCGACATCGTCGTCCACACCCAGCTGCTCGCCTCCGGCCAGCGCCGCGTCCGCGAGATCGCCGCCGTCCCCGGACGCGTCGAGGGCGAGGTCGTCGAGATGGAGCCGCTCTTCGGGCTCCGCGACGACCGGCTCGTCCGGGCCGACGGATTCCCTCCGCACGCCGACCAGTTCGAGCGGATGGGATACGACCTGGTACGGCTGCTCGACGCACGCGGAGAGGCCGCCTGAGGTGGGCGCGTTCGTCGGCCTGCTGGTGGGCCTCGGTGGCGTCCTGATCTGGCGGTCGTTCCTGCATGTCGCGCCGCGTCCGATCGCCTCGACGAAGCGACGGACCGTCAGGGAGCGGCTCGAGGAGACACTCACCGTCGCCGGGATCGAGTCGGTCAGCGCGAACCAGCTGCTCGGCGCCTGCATCGGGCTCGGGGTCTTCGTGTTCGCCGCGTTCTTCCTCGTGTCCGCCGTCTGGGTGATCTCGATGGCGTTCGGGAGCTTCGCCGCCTTCGTTCCCGTGCTGCTGGTGCGCATGCGCGCACGCCAGCGGCGCACCGAACTGCGCGACCTGTGGCCCGACGTCGTCGACAACCTGGCTTCATCGGTACGCGCCGGGCTGGCACTGCCGGAGGCGCTCACCGCCATCGGGCAACGTGGACCCGAGGAGTTGCGCCGCCCGTTCCGCAGGTTCGGCGAGGACTACCGCGCGACCGGCCGGTTCAACGACTGTCTCGACCGGCTCAAATCGGCGCTGGCCGACCCGGTCGCCGACCGGATCATCGAGTCGCTCCGGATCGCCCGCGAGGTCGGCGGATCGGATCTCGGACGGCTGCTCCGCACACTGTCGGGCTTCCTCCGCGAGGACGCGCGCACCCGCTCCGAGCTCGAGGCGCGCCAGTCGTGGACGGTCAACGGCGCGCGCCTCGCCGTCGCCGCCCCGTGGCTGGTACTCGCCGTGCTGTCGCTCAACCGGGAGACCATCCGCGCCTACAACTCGGTGGCCGGCGTCTGGGTCATCCTGATCGGCGCGGGGATGTGCCTCTTCGCGTACCGCCTGATGATCCGGCTCGGCCGGCTACCCGAGGAACAGCGGGTGCTCCGATGACCCCGGCCGCGGTGCAGGGCCTGCTGATCGGGCTGTTCGGTGCGGTCGGCCTGCTCGTCGGGCTCCAACGGCTCCCGGTCTTCCGCCGCCCGACCCTCGACGACCGGCTCACTCCCTACGTGGCGGACGCCTCGCCGGTGGTGGAGTTGGGATTCGACAAGACCTACACGCCGTTCCCGACACTCGAACGGATCGTCAAGCCGTTCCTCAGCCGCGGCGCGCACCGGCTCGAACGCCTCCTCGGGGGTGGCGGCACGATCCGGCGCAAGCTCGCCCAGGCCGGCCTCGGGACGAGCCTCCAGGAGTTCCGCGTCGAGCAGCTCCTCTGGGGCGCGGCGGGCTTCGCCATCGCGCTCATCCTGTCGATATTCGCTGTCGGCACCGGTACCAGCCCGGTGCTGATGGTGATCATGTGTTTCGTCGCGTTCGGAATCGGCGTGGTCGCCCGCGACCAGTGGTTGAGCCGTCAGGTCAAGCGCCGCAACGAGAAGATCCTCGCGGAATTCCCGACGGTTGCGGAGATGCTCGCGCTCGCCGTCAGCGCCGGCGAGGGGCCCGCGTCGGCTCTCGAACGGGTTTCGCGCATCAGCCATGGCGAACTCGCCAAGGACATCCAGCTGGCGCTGGCCGACACCCGCGCGGGAACGCCGCTGGTACGCGCGCTCGCCGGGATGGGTGACAACGCCGGGCTGCCTGCGCTCTCGCGTTTCGTCGACGGTTTCGCGGTGGCGATCGAGCGCGGCACGCCGCTGGCGGATGTGTTGCGCGCACAGGCGCAGGACGTCCGCGATGTCGGTAAGCGCGAACTGATGGAGGAGGGCGGCCGCAAGGAGATCTCGATGATGGTGCCGGTCGTTTTCCTCATTCTGCCGGTCACCATTCTGTTCGCGTTCTTCCCGGCCGGCAGCATTCTCTCGTTCACGGTGAACTGATTCACCGACCGCGCGGGCATTCGACTTCTCGGCGTTGTTCGCAGCCGCCGCTGTCCACAGCGCAATTCGTCCGTACCCCGCCAACTGGGGCAAGATGGTCACATCACACGAATGGAGAGGGCTCCCATGGGTCGTACGACGTTGCATGAACAGCTGTGCGCACTCGTGGCCAGCTCGCAGTCTCGATGGATCGAGTTGAACAGCCGCCGCGAGCGTGGCGACGTACCCGGCTGGGTGCTGGTGACCCTGATGACCGCCCTCCTCGTCGGGGCCTTGTACGTTATTGCCGGTCCGCGGCTGGCGGCCCTCCTGAACCAGGCCCTGAGCGGCTTCTAGTCGATGACCGCCAGGTGCGAGCGCACCCGGGCGGGCATGATCGGCCCGCGGGATCGCGGCGCTGCAGTAGTCGACTTCGTGCTGATCCTGCTGCTGTTGATCCCGCTGTTTCTCGGGATCTTCCAGGTGGGGCTGGTGCTCCACACACGCAACACCGCCACGGCCTGCGCCTCCGAGGGTGCGCGCTACGGGGCCAACTTCGACCGCACGCCGGCGGACGGCCGGCAGCGCACGGTCGACTGCATCGGATCGTCGCTGTCGTCGAAGTGGACGTCGAACGTGTCCGCTGGAACGAGCCGGCAGGGCGGGCTGGTGACCGTGGTCGTGGACGCTGACACCACCGTCCCGGCTCTCGGCGTGTGGGGTCGCCTCGTGCAGGTCAAGACAACCGGGCATGCCGTGAAGGAGACGCCGTGACGTCTCGGATCGGACGGATCGGACGGATGGAGCGCGTCGGCGGGCGCCAACGTGGCAGCGCCATCATCGAGTTCATCTTCCTTGGCATCCTGCTGCTCATCCCGCTCGTGTTCATCATGCTGACCGCGTTCGACGTGCAGAGCAGTGCCTACGCAGCGTCGGCAGCGAGCCGGGCGGGCAGCCGTGCGTACGTCCTGGCCGGCAGCAACGGCCAGAGCGCCACCGCCGCGATGACCTCCGCGGTCGACCTCGCGCTCGACGACCAGGGCGTGCGATCACACGCCCTCCCCCCGCAGGTCAGCTGCTCGGCTCCCGGCTGTCTGCAGCCCGGATCGTCGGTCACGGTGACAGTGGTCGTGAACGTCCCGCTCCCGTTACCGGACTTCATGAAGCGCTGGACCAACAAGTCCGCCGTCACGGTGCGGAGTTCGCACACGACGCCGTACGGCGACTACCGGGCGGCGGGATGACGACCGGGCCGTCCGACACCGCCCGCGCCGGACGGCAGCAGGGATCCGTCGCGCCGATGATGATCGGCTTCCTGATGATCCTGATCCTGCTGCTGGTCGTCGTCATCGGAGCGTCGAAGGCGTTCCTCGTCCAGCGTCAGCTGGCTGCGGCGGCGGATGCGGCCACCCTGGCCGGCGCCGACGGCTTCGCCACCTCCGATATCTACACCGGCACCAGCGCGAGCGAGGTGGGTCTCGACGGCGCCCGCGCCTGCGCGCTGGCACGGGCGTCGTTCGCCGAGAACATCGCCGGCCTCCCCGCGGATGCCACCTCCGTCACCGGCTGTCGGACCGCCGGCCGACGGATCACCATCGAGGTGACCTCGCGCGCCGACCTGCCGGTACTCGACCGGCTCCTGCCCGCTTCGCTCACGGTGCACGCGGAGTCCAGCGCCGAGGGCCGGTCGTGATCGCCGCCTGCCGTAAGGTGGGTCGGTGCCCGCAGAAGATTTCGACGTCGAACTAGGCGAGCTCCGCACCATCCTCAGCAGCATCGAGACCGTGCTCGACCTCGACAAGATGCGCGCCGAGATCGCCGATCTGAGCGAAGAAGTCGCGGTTCCCGACCTGTGGAACGACCAGGCCAACGCGCAGCGGGTCACCGGCCGTCTGTCCGTCCTGCAGTCCGAGTACGACCGCGTCACCGGCTTGCGCGCCCGCCTCGACGACCTCGCCGTCCTGGTCGAACTCGCACAGGCCGAGGACGACGAGGACACCCTCGCCGAGGCCAGCCGAGACCAGGTCGCCCTCCGCAAGGCGATCGAGGCGCACGAGGTCCGGACCCTGCTCTCCGGTGAATACGACCAGCGCGACGCACTGGTGACCATCCGCTCGGGCGCCGGCGGCATCGACGCCGCCGACTTCGCCGAGATGCTGATGCGGATGTACCTGCGCTGGGCCGAGCGGCACGGCTACGGCACCGAGGTCTATGACATCTCCTACTCCGAAGAGGCCGGCATCAAGTCGACGACCTTCGCGGTCAAGGCCCCGTACGCGTACGGGACCCTCTCGGTCGAGCAGGGCACCCACCGGCTCGTGCGCATCTCCCCGTTCGACAACCAGGGCCGCCGCCAGACCTCGTTCGCGGGCGTCGAGGTCGTGCCCGTCGTCGAACAGTCCGACCACATCGACATCCCCGACGACGAACTGCGCATCGACGTCTACCGCAGCTCCGGTCCGGGCGGCCAGGGCGTCAACACCACCGACTCCGCCGTGCGCATCACCCACCTGCCGACCAACATCGTCGTCGCCTGCCAGAACGAGCGCAGCCAGCTGCAGAACAAGGCCACCGCGATGGCCATCCTCACCGCGAAGCTCCTCATCCGCCGGCAGGAGGAGGAACGCGCGTCGATCGACAACATGCGCGGCACCGTCACCAGCTCGTGGGGCGACCAGATGCGCAGCTACGTGCTGCACCCCTACCAGATGGTCAAGGACCATCGCACCGGCCACGAGAGCGGCAACACATCCGGCGTGTTCGACGGTGAGATCGACGAGTTCATCGAGGCCGGGATCCGCTGGCGGCGGCAGGGGCAGCTCGCAGCTTGAGGAAGTTCGGGCGGCTGCGTCAAGCGGTCGTAACGGTGGTCTGCGACCCGCCGTAGGGCGTCGACCTGCGCAAATGCCGATGCCGGGAGGCCCGGCACGTACACTCGCCTGCGGGCCGAAGCACCCCCGAACCTCCGCACGACACGTGCGAGCACGACCAGCGAGAACCCCGCCAGATCCCCGAGATCGGCCCTAGGCAGTCCTGTGATCCGCTTCGAGAACGTCACCAAAACCTACGACGGCCAGAGTCGCGCGGCCCTGTCGGATTTGACGGTCGAGATCGACAAAGGCGAATTCGTCTTCGTGGTCGGCACGTCCGGGTCCGGCAAGTCGACGCTTCTCCGGCTGATCCTGCGCGAGTTGCGGCCCACCCGAGGTCAGATCCAGGTGGCCGGCAAGGAACTCAACCGGCTCCTGTCGTGGAAGATCCCCGGCCTGCGTCGTCAGATCGGCTGTGTCTTCCAGGACTTCCGACTGCTGCCCAACAAAACGGTCTACGACAACGTCGCGTTCGCCCTGCAGGTGATCGGTCGGAGCCGTCACGAGATCCGCGACACCGTCCCCGAAACCCTCGACCTCGTCGGCCTCGACGGCAAGGAACAGCGCCTCCCCGACGAGCTCTCCGGCGGCGAGCAGCAGCGCGTCGCCATCGCGCGCGCCTTCGTCAACCGGCCGATGATCCTGATCGCCGACGAGCCGACCGGCAACCTCGACCCGGGCACGTCGGTGGGCATCATGAAGCTCCTCGACCGGATCAACCGCACCGGTACGACGGTCCTGATGGCGACCCACGACGCGACCATCGTCGACCAGATGCGCAAGCGCGTCATCGAACTCGACCGCGGTCAGCTCGTGCGCGACCAGTCCCGCGGCGTTTACGGCTACCAACACTGACCAGATCGCTGCCGCCGGACGCATCGCAGCACCTCGTCAGCCGGATGGTCGACACCGCCCGGATCACCCTCGACCTCTAGGACCCCATGCGACTTCGGTACGTCTCCTCAGAACTGGGCGGTGGCCTGCGCCGCAACCTCACGATGACGATCGCGGTCATCGTGACCGTCTGGGTCTCGCTTGTGCTCTTCGGCGCCGGCATGCTCATCCGTTCCGAGGTCAATCTCGCCAAGGGGTTCTGGTACGACAAGGTCCAGATCGCGGTGTTCATGTGCAACGAGGGCGCCGAGACCAGCCGCTGCGACGGTGCGGTGACCACCGCCCAGCAGTCGACCATCGAGAAGACCCTGAAGTCGAACCCTCAGGTGGCCGATGTCTACTACGAGAACCAGCAGACCGCCTACGAGCGGTTCAAGCAGATCTGCAAGGACTGCGCGACCGTCGACATCGTCCAGCCGCAGGACATGCAGTCGTCGTTCCGGGTGAAGCTCAACGACCCCCGCCAGTACGAAACGGTGTCGTCGTCCGTCTCGGGACTCCCGGGGGTGCTCTCGGTCCAGGACTCCCGGCAGGTGCTCGAGCCACTGTTCAACGGGCTCAACAGCCTGAAGTGGATCTCCATCGGCCTGTCCGTCGGACTGCTCCTGGCCGCTGTCCTGCAGATCGCGAACACGATCCGCCTGACCGTCTTCTCCAGGCGCAGGGAGATCGGGATCATGCGGCTCGTCGGCGCCTCCAATATGTACATCCAGTTACCATTTGTACTCGAAACGGTCATTGCTTCACTCGTGGGTGCAGCCTTAGCATGTGCAACACTGCTGTTCGTTCCACCCTTTGTGAGCAGCCGGCTGCGTAATGGCATCAAGGCCATTCCGTGGATCGGTTGGCACGAAACACTTTCTGTCATGCCACTCCTGGGGACACTGGGAGTGCTTCTGGCCATCGTCGCGTCGTCGTTCACCCTGCGGAAATATCTCAAGGTCTGATCGAGGTCGAGGCAACACCGACGAGGTCGGCAGCACCGGCGTCTCTCTTCCCGGAAGGGGCTCGACCGTGGTCCGACCAGCTCAGCACGGCACGTCAGCCGTGCGAACGGACCATCGGAGAATGCGCACAGCGGTGGCGAACGCCATCCTGGTCATCGCTCTTGCCAGCAGCCTGACCGCCTGGAGCGTTGCGGCCACGGCCAGCCCGCAGGACGACAAGCGCAAGGTCAACTCCCAGCTCAGCCAGGCGCACAACGACCTCGACGAGTCCTCCGCCGCGCTGGTCAAGACCAGCAACGCGCTGACGGCCGCCCAGGCGAAGCTGACCTCGGCGCAGGGCAACCTCGCGAAGGTGCGCGGCCAGCTGGCGACGGCACGCGCCGACGACACCGCCGCGGCCCTCGCACTCACGGCAGCCGACGACGCACGCGAATCCGCCGACACCGCGGTCACCGCGGCTCAGGCCGACGTCGACCGGCAGCGCTCGGAGATCGGCCAGTTCGCGAACGCGACCTATCAGAACTCCGAGATCGACTCGATCTCGGTCGTGGTCGGAAGCCAGAGCACCGACGATCTCCTCTCCGCCATGCAGATCATCTCCTCTGTTGCTGACACCCAGACCTCGGCACTGGCGAACTACACCGCGCTTCGCGGTGACCTCGCGCTCAAGCAGGACGCCGCACGGTTGGCTGCCACCAACGCGAGTGCCCTACGGGTGAAGGCAGCCGCGAAGCTGGCCACCACGAAGACGCTCGAAGGCCAGGCCACCGCGGCCGAGACTGAGATCGCGGGCCTGGTCTCCGCCCGTGCGGCCGCTCAGCGTGCCGCTTCGAAAGCCCGGGCGGCCGACCTCGCACGCATCGGGCAACTCGATGCCGAGCGAACCCGCATCGAGAAGGTGCTGGCCGCGATCGCTGCGAAAGAGGCCGCCGCCGCACGCGCACGCGCGGCCAAGCTCGCGAAGGAAGCCGCCGCAGCTGCCCGGGCCCACTCGGCCGACGCGAAGGCAGCCGCCAAGCGCGCTGCCGAGGCGGCGAAGCAAGCCAACGGCGGCGGCTCCAACAACAGCAGCGCGCTGTTCCAGCACCCGGCGTACGGGCCGATCACCTCGCCGTTCGGGATGCGCTTCCACCCGATCCTGCACATCTGGAAGCTGCACGACGGCACCGACTTCGGCATCGCCTGCGGGACCCCCGTCCGCGCCGCCCGGGCCGGGACCGTCGAGTCGACCTACTTCAACGTCGGCTACGGCAACCGGGTCATCATCAGCCACGGCTGGCTGGACGGCGCGAGCATGGCGACGTCGTACAACCACCTGACGCGATGGATCGTGCACGCCGGCCAGCACGTGACGACCGGGCAGTTGATCGCCTACTCGGGCACCACCGGCTACTCCACCGGCTGCCACCTGCACTTCATGGTCTACCGCAACGGCACCGCGGTGAACCCGATGAACTACCTCTGAGTCAGCTCCAGCCGTCGACGGACCGCACCTGGTCGGCAACGAGGTCGAACCGGGCCCGATCCAGCGTTCCGCCGTCGCGGCGCACCTGAGCCGGGTCCAGCCGGAGCACCCGGTCGATCCTTATCTCGCTGGGGCGGCGTTGTGGGTCCCACGCCCCGGTTCCGACGTCGAGCCACACCCGGCCGTGCCGGGCTTCGATCGCGGCGTCGCGGTCGTGGTCCTTGCTCGTCAGCATCAGCGCGAGCAGCCACGGCTCGTCGCGGCCGATGACGAGAACGGGCCGGTCCTTGCCGCGCTGGTAGTCCTCCTCGAACACCACATGCGTCCAGACGATCTCGCCCGGGTCCGGCGAGGCGTCGCGGATCGGCTCCCAGAGCACGGTCGAGGTCCCGGCGAAGTCGCCCGGGTAGGCCGCCGCTGCGTCCTGACGGACCGGGATGTGGTGGGTCGTCGATGCCGTGGGTGTGGGCCTGGGGCCCGAACGCAACAGGCCGCCGATCACGCGGTGCAGATGTCGGCCCAGACGGGTGCTGTTCACGATCCAGAGCCTAGGGGCGGGCCCATCCCGCCCGCGGCACCGGCAACTCGGTGGCTGCGGGTCGCGCACATCGGACAGAATGGACGGCATGGCCAAGGAGCGCGGGCGTCAGTTGGTGGCGTCGAACCGCAAAGCACGTCACGACTACCACATCGACGAAACCTACGAAGCCGGTCTTGCCCTGTCCGGTACCGAGGTCAAGTCGCTGCGGGCCGGTCGTGCGTCCCTGGTCGACGCGTTCGCGCAGATCGAGAACGGCGAGGCGTACCTGATCGGGATGCACATTTCGGAGTACGCACAGGGGACGTGGACCAACCACCCGCCCCGGCGCAAGCGCAAGCTGCTCCTGCACAAGGCCGAGATAGCCAAGCTCGAGAGCAAGACCCGCAACTCCGGCGTGACCATCGTCCCGCTGTCGCTCTACTTCAACGACGGGTACTGCAAAGTCGAGATCGCGCTCGCACGGGGTAAGCGCGAGTACGACAAGCGTCAGGCGCTGGCCGAGCGCGAGAGCAAGCGTGAGGCCGACCGTGCCATGGTGCGCGGCCGCCGCGGCGAGTGACCACCGGCCCGACCCGGACGATCCTGTCGATCCAGTCGTCGGTCGCCTACGGCCACGTCGGCAACAGCGCGGCGGTGTTCCCGCTGCAGCGCCTCGGCTACGAGGTCTGGCCGGTCAACACCGTGCAGTTCTCCAACCACACCGGCTACGGCTCCTGGCGCGGGCCGGTGCTGCCGGCCGCCGACGTGGCCGAGGTCCTGGCGGGCGTGGGGGAGCTGGGTGTGCTCGACCGCTGCGATGCCGTCCTGTCCGGGTATCAGGGTGCGGCCGACGTCGGCGCCGTGATCCTCGAGGCGGTTGCATCCGTGAAGGCTGCGAACCCGGCCGCGCTCTACTGTGCCGATCCCGTCCTGGGTGACCGCTGGAGCGGTTTCTACGTGCGGCCGGGAATCCCGGAGTTCATGCGCGACCGCGTCGTTCCGGCCGCCGACATCACGACGCCGAACCAGTTCGAGCTCGAGTTCCTGGCCGGCCGGCCGGTCACGGGCACGGCCGGCCTGCTCGACGCCGTCGACGCCGTGCGCGCCGCCGGGCCGCGCATCGTCCTGGCCACGTCGATCGAGCTCGGCGAGCTTCGGGTCGACCACATCGGCATGGTTGCGGGATCGGCGGACGGGACGTGGCTGGTGTCGACACCGCGGCTCGACCTCGCGGCGGTCAGCGGTGCCGGCGACCTCACCGCGGCGATCTTCCTCGCACACCTGCTGAGCACCGGCGACGACGTGCCGGTCGCGCTGGCCCGAACCGCGTCATCGGTCTTCGGCGTGCTCGAGGTGACCGCCTCACTCGGCCGCACCGAGATGGCGCTCATTGCCGCGCAGGAGGAGATCGCCCACCCGGCCGAGCGCTTCGCCGTTACCCGGCTGCGCTGAGTTCGGCTGCGCCCAGCCGGCGCAGAAGCGCGTCACGCATCCCCGGACGTGAGCCGAACACCAGCAGGAAGGCTGCCTCCCGGACCAGCCGTTGCGCGTGCTGGTCGGCCAGGACGGCCCGGCTGCCGGTGCGCACCGACAAGGCCGCCGCGGCACGCAGCGCGACGTCCGATGCCGCCGCACGCGCGGGACCGACGGCGTCGCCGGTCGCGGCGAGAAGCGCGGCGCAGGCGTCGTGGACCTCGGCGTCCAGGGCGCTGGGACCGAGCAGCCGGCAGCATCGCCGGGCGGATCCGGTGGCCAGGAAGCCGTTCAGGGTGGACCCGCTCGCGTCGCCGCTGCGCCAGTCGGCGAACGGGTGGGTCGCGAGGAGCCGATCGGCCCCGACGACGTGGCGGGTGAAGTCGAGGGTGACGGTCCCGCTCGCCTGAACGGCCACGAGTTCGTGTGGGCGTGCGCGGAGTGTCGCGGATGCAACGGCGTCGACGAGGAGGTGGTGGACGACGTCGTGGTCGTCCCGGGCGGCGACGCCGATCGTCGTGATCGATCCCCAGCCGGTGACCCAGGGACAGCTGCCGTCGAGCGCGAACCCGCCGTCGACCGGCCGTACGCGCAGGCCGGGTTCGGCCCTCAGCCCGGCCAGACCGATGCCGGCGCGGAGTTCGCCGCGGCACAACGGGCCGAGCCAGCGGTCGCGGACGGCTCCGCTCGAGGCGGCCACCGAGGCGACGGTGCCGTGGTGCTGGATCCAGACGAATGCCGTGGTCAGACAGCCCTCTGCGAGGGTTTCCACGAGCCCGGCCATGGTTCGGAGGTCATCGGTACCCAGGCCGCCGTCGGCGACGGGCGCAGCGACGCCGTAGAGGCCGGCGTCGGCGAGCGCCTCGAGGTGGCCGGAGGGCAGCGTGCCGCTGCGGTCGACGGCCAGGGCGTGCGGGAAGAGCAGGTCGTCGGCGATCCGCCGAGCGGCATGGAGGTAGTCGTCCGGGGAGGGCATGGGCCCAACCTAGAGCTCGGTGTCGTCGGGCTCCGCCGGCACGTGGTGATCGACGACGAAGAAGTCGAGGACGAGGTCCTGGGTCATCCCGACAGACTCGTAGAGCCGGGTCGCGTCGGTCGGGCTCTCGGAGTCCACGTGCAGGAGCACGCGCGACCGGCCGGCGTCGCGGTAGGAGGCGAAGATGTCGGCCAGCAGCGCTTTCGCGATGCCCCGGCCACGTCCCTCACGCAGGACGCCGAGTCTGCCGACGTAGCCGTCGTTCTGGTCGATGTAGCGGTCGGTGGCGGTGGTGGCTCCGACCGGGACACCGTCGAGTTCGGCGATACGCCAGCGGGACAGGTCGAGGCCCGCGTGGTTCCGCTGGTCGGTCCACCACTCATCGAACGCGCGGTCGTGCTGGTTGAAGTGGTCGGCGAAGGCGGTCTCGAGAATGCGGTGCATGACGCGCCGGTCGTCCTCGGTGTCTCCGCCCGGACGGATGTGGATGCCGGCCGCGGGCGCGGCGAACTGCTCGTCGGGATCGACGGCGCGGGCCAGCCGGAAGAAGGTCCGCTCGGGCAGGAACCCGAGCGCGACGAGCTCGTCGATGCGTTGGGTATGTGCCCGGTAGGCGCCGGTCGCCATCCGACGACGGTGGAGTAGGAATTCCTTGCCAGGGCGGGCTGGACGTACCAGTCGACGCCTATCGCGTCACCGGGCTGGTCGGAGGACGTGCCCCAGCCGACGATCTCGCCGGGGCTGTCGGGATCGCTGACGATCCAGTGGTGGGTGGCGGCCGGACTGCGGGGGCTCTCGAGCTGCTCGACGACTTCGTCGGCACTCCAGTTCCTGAAGCCCACGACGGGGATGTCGCACGCCTTGGTGAGCCGCCAGATAGCGTCGGTGTCGTCGATGCTCGGGCGTCGGGCGGCGAAACCGTCGGGAGATTTCACCGCCCGAGGGTGTCAGCGGGGACGCGGCGACCGCAACGGGTTTGCCGCGGCCGCGAGCCGATCCGACGAGGGTCGAATCGGTTCGACGCCCTTGCCGTGGCGGCGTAGTCTGAAGATTCGGCTGGGAGTACGAACCGGCCGTCCGTCGGGGAGACTCGACGGATTGACAACTGAACAGCAGCACCCCACTGGGGGTGAACGGTTTCGACTAAGGACGTACGCCTTGGGAGAAGCGGGCCGAGGATCCAGGGTTATCTCGTGAACGCTCCCTGGAAATTAATAAGTGCCAATTCACAGCGCACTGACTTCGCTCTCGCTGCTTAAGCAGCCAAAGTGAAGGGTCAGCCCAGGGTTGCCTCCGACCTGGTTCCTGATCTCATCTAGGAGGCTCTTACCTGTCGGGTCGGTCGCGGACCTGGCGGGGACACCTAACAGCGACTGAGCCTGTCAGCAATGTGCCTGATCAAGTACTGGGGCTGAGAAAAGCGTCATTCAGGCTGCGCCCGGAGAATGTCTGAGACTGCGCCGTAGGACCCGGGTTCGATTCCCGGCACCTCCACCACACCCAGTGAACACACCAGAGCGGGCCCGTCCACCAGGACGGGCCCGCTCTGGTGCGTCTCAACCGTTGCCGAGCTCAGGTTGCAGAACAACCGCACTATGGGCGACGTCCGCGCGGTCGTTCCGCAGTCTCACCCAGAAGCGGGTTGTCGGTCGACCTCGCTAGCGTGATCCCCATGGCTGACTCCACGCGTCCCACCATCGGCATGGCCTTCGACCGCAACCTCCCGCCTGCGCTGATCCTCGACTTCGCCCGACGGCTCGACGCCGGCGGCGCCGACCGGCTCTGGGTCATCGAGGACTGCTTCCGAACCGCCGGCCTCAGCCTGGCGGCGGCCGCGCTCGCCGTCAGCGAACGCCTCCAGGTCGGCATCGGCATCCTTCCCTCGCTCGCGCGCAACCCCGCGATCATGGCCATGGAGTTCGCCACCCTCGCCCGGATGGCGCCCGGACGGTTCCTCCCCGGCATCGGGCACGGCGTGCAGAGCTGGATGGGCCAGATCGGGGTGCGTCCGGCATCCCCACTGACCGCATTCGAGGAGGTCGTCACGTCGGTCCGGCGGCTGATCGCCGGCGAGGAGGTCACCGTCGACGGCCGTTACGTCCACCTCGACCACGTCAAGCTCGACTACCCGCCCGACGTCGTCCCACCCGTGTTCGGCGGGGTCATGAGCCCGAAGTCGCTACAGCTGGTCGGACGTGTCGCCGACGGCGTGATCCTGGTGGACCCCGCCAGCCCGAGCTACGTCAAGGCCGCCCTCGAGCTCGTCGGCCGCCCGACCGACACCGAAGATGCCTTCGACGTCACCGCTTTCGGACCCATCTGCCTGCGCACCGACCGGCACGAGGCCCGGACGATCATGACGCCCTGGCTGGCCGGGATGATCGAGAACGACGGGTTCGCCCTCTCCGCGCTCCCGTTCGCCGACGACCTCAAGGCCATCTACCGCGAAGGCGGAGCCGACGCTCTCGCCGGGCTGCCGGACGACTGGTGGATCGAGCTCGCCCCGGTCGGGACCCGCGACGACATCGAGCGGCACCTCGACGCACTCGGCCGTGCCGGCGCCACCAGCTTGGCGTTCTTCACCGCCGAGGACGCGAATACCGCCGTCGGCCAGCTCGACGTCGTCGTCGACCTCGTCGCAAGCTGGGCCTAGCGCAGAACCCGACGGAGCACGAGCCAGGCCAGGATCAGCACGACCATCACGCCGCCGGATACGGCGAGCCGGCCGAGGTCCGCGTCGGTCCACGCGACGCTCGCCACGGCGCCGGCGGCCACCGCCAGCACGCCGGCGGCGGTACGGGTGCGTCGGGCGACGCGACGGCGGCGGCAGCGACGTCGCAGGTCGGACACGTCCTGAGGCGCAGGTGTGGGCCGGGCGACCTCGGCCCCACCTCGCGGGAGCACCGCCGGACCGGCGTCGACCGACTCCGTGGGCACCGGCAGTCCCAGCACCCGCGCCGCCGCGGTGTGGCGTGTGCGTGCCGGCACCTGCGGATCACCCAACGCGCCGGTCATCCGCGCGACGTGGTGGCGCAGCTGCCGCACCTTCAGGAGCAGCTCGACGAGATCATGCGGGACACCGCCCTGATGGGCAGCACCGTGACCGGCATCGTCGAACGGATGCGCGCGCGGGCGCGGGAGTGAACTCCTAGACCAGGGGTTCGTAGTCCAGTTCGAGGAAGTCCGCGACCTCGGGCACCCAGCGCTGCGCGACGAACGCGACGTGGGTCGGGTGGTTGTCGTACACCGCGTACGCGGCCGCGTCGGCGAACTCCATCGAGAAGCCGAAGGTGAAGTCGGTCCGGCTGCCGACCTGGCGCAACTGCTCGAACTTCTCTACGCCCGGGATGTCAGCGAGTCCGCGCGCTGTCTCCAGGAACGCCGCTTCCGCGTCACTGCCGTCGGGGTGGATGAGCCGGAACGTGACGGTGTGACGGATCACGGGGAACCTCTCGATGGGGAACGGGAAACGCCTCGCCACGATACGGGTGCGGCCGGCCGGCGGGTTCGGTGAGGCCGACGTCAGTGGTTGCGAACCAGACTCCGCGAGGTGATCCCGCCGGTGATCCGGCCTGCATGCCGGCCGACCCAGCGGGCCAGCTGGTGACTCGGCCGCTCGACCACCCGGTAGAACACGTACGCGACGACGAGCGCCACCGGGATCGCCACCAACGGCACGAACCCGGTCATGTCGCCGGGGAGCAGCCGTCCGGCCGCGACGACGATCGGCTCGTGGGTCAGGTACAGGCTGAACGACAGCCGCCCGGCCCACTGACACACCGTTCGCGAGAGAAAACGCGCCAACGGCCCCCAGGTCGCCGCGAGGAGGATCAACGTCACCGCGCCGAAGGCTGCCATCGCCCGCCACCACAGGCTGATCCCCGTCAGCCCGAGGCCGAGGAACGTCCATCGCCACGTCAACGCGACCAGGGTGAAGGCGGCCAGGCCGACCACCCACCACACGCCGCGGCGGCCCGCGATCCGGGCGCCGAGGCCGTCACGGATCGGCCCGAAGTCTCGTGCGACCAGGACGCCGAAGGCGAAGACGGACAGATAGAAGATGTTGTCCTTGCCCACGCCGGAGCCGACGAACACCAGCGTCACCGCGAGCACCAGGCCGACCGGCCGTGGAAGCACCTTGAGGTAGGCGAAGACGTAGACGGGCAGCAGGAGGGAGAACAGCACCTCCGACCGGAGCGACCACAGCGGTGAGTTGAGCCACTCGGTGCCGAGGACGAGGACCGAGGTCCGGACCATCCGGGGCACGGTGATCGGCAGGTCGTGGTGGCGCAGCCACGAACTCGTCGATTCCGACGCGCTCGGCTGGATCGCGATCGCGATCGCCGACGCGATCAGGACCGACGCGACGACGGGCAGATAGAGCCGCAGCAGCCGCGCCGGGTAGTACGCCAGCCAGTCGAAGCGCCGGGCCCGCAGGATCGGCAGGGTCAGCACGATCCCGGAGAGGACGAAGAACACGACGACCGCCTCGCCACCTGCCCAGACGATGTGGACGGGGGAGTTGACGAACCACGCGAAGCCGCCGTAGCCCTGCCTCTTGTCCGGCGCCGCGAGTGACGGAACGACCAGCAGGCAGTGATGCAGCAGGACGACGAGTGCGGCGATGCCACGGATGCCGTCGAGCGGGCCGAGCCTCGACGACCTGCGTTCGTTCTCGACCGCTTCGACCGACACCGCCTGGTAGAACATTCCCACGAGACTAACCACACGACATTCCATCGACAGGTTGGTGGGGTTACACCGTCGTAACGGGTCAGACACCAGCTGGGCAGTGGCAGCCGGTTAGCTGCGGGTGTCGGGTCGCCCCCGAGCGAGGAGTTCCGCCACCAGCCGATGTGCGCGGGACCGCCGGCAGACCACGTGAGGACGTACCCAGCTGTGGACATCGGTTCCTTCAACCACGCGCCCACCGGGGACGTGACGGGTTCGCTGCGCGCCTGCGCGGACGTCCCCGACTGGGCGAACCTCCTGCTCGCCGGTCGTCCCTACAGCGACACCGACAACGTCGTCCGCCGTGGCGACTACCTGGCCCGGATGTGGGGTCAGGACGATGTGCTGCGGGCGCTGGCCGCGCATCCGCGCATCGGCGAACGGTCGTCGGGGGGCCGGGCCGAGGCCGCGCTGCCGGCACACGAACAAGGCGGGGTGCTCGTCGACCAAGAAGTCATCTACCGGCTGCGCGCGGGCAACGCCGAGTACGAGCGCCGGTTCGACCACGTCTTCCTCATCCGCGCCGCTGGCCGGTCCGGGCACGAGATCCTCGCCGAGCTCTACCGGCGGCTCGGCAACGACGACACCACCGAACTGGCGGAGACGGCCGACGAGCTGCGCGACATCGCGCTCCTGCGGCTGCGCGCCGTCCTGTCGTCGTGAGCCCGGCCGCCGCGACGCCGACGGTCGTGCCGGCGAGCTCGGCCGAGCCGTCCTCGGCACCGGGACCTACCGCCTCACGTTCGACACGGGCGGGTACTTCGCCCTGGCCGGCCGGCCGACGTTCTATCCGATCGTGCAGGTCGTGTTCTCCCTCGACGCCTCGACCGGGCACCACCACGTGCCGCTGCCGCTGAGCCCGTTCGCCTACACGACCAAGCATCACTTCCTCGTCGATCTCGCTCCGTTCGGGCTGGACAACCCGAACGAGGTCTTCTACGCCGCCGACCGTCCGTACGGGCTGATCGAGGCGACCGTGCTGCGCGAGGGTGCGCCGGCCGCGGACAAGGCGTGGGCGGGCATCGCGGGCTTCTGCTGACGGCGCACCGCCTAGGGTTCGGGCCATGGAACAACGCGTGCTCGGCAAGACCGAACGACAGGTGTCGGTGATCGGACTCGGAACCTGGCAGATCGGCGGTGCCTGGGGCGACGTGTCCGAGCCCGACGCGCTGGGGCTCCTCGAGGCGTCGGTCGACGCGGGTGTGACGTTCTTCGACACCGCCGACGTGTACGGCGACGGTCGCAGCGAGTCGCTCATCGGCCGGTTCCTCGCCGCCAATCCGGGGAGCGGGGTGACGGTCGCGACCAAGATGGGCCGCGCACTCGAGCAGGTGCCGGAGAACTACGTGCTGTCCAACTTCCGGAGGTGGGTCGACCGTTCCCGGCGCAACCTCGGCGTCGACCGGCTCGATCTCGTCCAGCTGCACTGCCCGCCGACGGTGGTGTTCTCCAGCGACGAGGTGTACGACGCTCTGACCACGCTGGTCGAGGAGAACCTGATCGAGGCCTACGGCGTCAGCGTCGAGACCTGCGACCAGGCGCTCACGGCGATCTCGCGTCGGGGGACGGCGACGGTCCAGATCATCCTCAACGCGTTCCGGCTCAAGCCGCTGGAATTCGTGCTGCCCGCCGCCGCCGAGGCCGGCGTCGGCATCATCGCCCGTGTCCCGCTGGCCAGTGGCCTGCTGAGCGGGAAGTACACCGTCGACACCGTGTTCGGTCCCGACGACCACCGCACCTTCAACCGCGACGGTTCGTCGTTCGACGTCGGCGAGACCTTCTCCGGCGTGGACTACCGGACCGGTGTCGAGGCGGCCGTGGCGTTCTCCAAGCTGGTCGCCGACCTGCCGTTCGAGGCGACGCCGGCGCAGGCCGCGCTGGCGTGGGTCGTCCAGCAGCCGGGCGTGACGACGGCCATCCCGGGCGCGCGTTCGGTCGATCAGGCACGCGCCAACGCGGCTGCCGGTGAGCTGCCCGCCCTCGGCGCGGACTTCATGGCCGCGGTGACCGAGCTCTACGACGCCACGATCCGCCCGCTGGTGCACAGCCGCTGGTGACGAGGTCTGACGACCGCTGGTGACCGATTACTCGCGGCTGGTGACGACCACTGGCGGCCTGAACGACACGCCCGGGCTCGCGGTCGGATAACCTGTCTGGCAATCCCAGGCCGCTCCGGATCGCCACCGGCAAGCGATTGCCGTCCCGACGCCCGATTGCGACTTCCCCGAGGATCACCGTGCCACCGCCGTCGTACCACGAAGACCTGTCCGTCGTTGATCCGCGCATCCTGCGTACCGGCCTGTCGGTGCTGCTGCGCGGCGCCTGGGAACACAAGCGCGTCTTCGGCTGGTCGTTCGTCTCCGGCATCGTCTTCGCCTTGTTGCAGGTCTACTCGGCAACGGTGCTCGGACACGTCACCGACAACCTGATCGTCCCGGCGTTCGAGAACGGCCGGCCCGGGCTCGGCACGATCGTCAGCGGCGCGGCGATCGTCTTCGTCATCGCGGTGTGCCGTGCGCTCGCGGTGGCCGCCCGCCGCGTCTTCGCCTCCCTCACGCAGTTCGCGCTATACGCGGACTACCGGCATCGGCTCAACCGGCAGTACACCGACCTGCCGCTGGCGTGGCACCGACGGCACCCGACCGGTCAGCTGCTGAGCAACGTCAACGCCGACGTCGAGGCCATGTGGTTCGTGATGGCGCCGTTCCCGTTCGCGCTCGGCACCGTGGCCATGTTGATCTACGCGGTCATCTCGATCCTGTCCGCCGACGTCTGGCTCGGCATCGTCGCGCTGATCCTGATCCCGTCGATCATCGTCATCAACGTCGCCTACCAGCGCGTCGCGTCGCCGCTGGTCACCCGCGGCCAGCAACTGCGCGCCGAGGTGTCACAGGTCGCGCACGAGTCGTTCGACGGTGCCGCCGTCGTCAAGGCGCTGGGCCGCGAGGGGCAGGAGACGACGCGTTTCGCCGAGGCGTCGCACCGGCTCCGGGACGCGCTGATCCGGGTCGGCTACGTCCGTGGCTGGTTCGACCCGATGATGGACGCGCTGCCGAGCGTCGGCGTCGTCGCGGTGATCGCCGTCGGCGCGTGGCGCATCAAGGCCGGCGCCATCGACACCGGCACCCTGGTCCAGGTCTCGTACCTGTTCACCCTGATGGCGTTGCCGTTGCGCTCGATCGGCTGGGTGCTGGGCGACCTGCCGCGCCTCGTCGTCGGCTGGGGCCGCGTCCGCAAAGTGCTGGAGGCGACCGCCGACCACGACTTCGGCTCGAGGTCCATGGCCGAGGGCGGGCCGATGCCGGTGGCGTTCGAGAACGTCGGTTTCCGCTACCACGACGGCGCCGACCCGCACGAGATGCCCGACGCCGACGTCGCGCGCACCGACGTCGAGGGCACCCCGCTCGTCCTCGACGGTGTGACGCTTCGTTTGGACCCACGCAACGGCAGCCGCGTCATCGCCGTGGTCGGGACCACCGGCTCGGGCAAGTCCACGCTGACGATGCTGGCCACCCGGCTGATGGACGTCGACACGGGCGCCGTGCACCTCGACGGGCACCCGGTCGGGCATTACGCCGACGGTGCCATCGCCGAGCAGACGGCGCTCGTTCTCCAGCAGGCGTTCGTCTTCGACGATTCGGTGCGCGGGAACGTGACGCTCGGAGCGGAGTACGACGACGCGTCGGTCTGGCGTGCGCTGCGGCTCGCGCAGGCCGAGACGTTCGTCCGCCGACTTCCCGACGGCCTCGACACCGTGCTGGGCGAGCGGGGTGGATCGCTCTCAGGCGGCCAGCGGCAACGCATCGCGCTGGCACGCGCCGTGCTGCGGGAGCCGCGGCTTCTCGTTCTCGACGACGCCACCTCGGCCGTCGATCCTACGGTGGAGCTGGCGATTCTCGATGGGCTGCGGTCCGAGCAGGTCGACGCGAGCATCCTGGTCGTCGCCTACCGCAAGGCCACCATCGCCCTGGCCGACGAGGTGATCTTCCTGTCCCACGGCCGGATCGCCGGGCAGGGAACGCATGAAGAACTGTCCGCGACGATCCCGGAGTACCGGGCCCTGGTCAACGCCTACGACGAGGCCGCGATCGCGCGTCGGCTGCTCGAGCAGCCCGAGGACAACGCCGAGCTGTCCGAAGGAGTGAGCTCATGACCACCACCGCCACACCGCCGACGTCCTCGTCGTCGGCACCTCGGACGCCGCCGGCCGCGTCGGCGCGGATGAGCGTCGACGGCAACACCGGCGAGGGCGGGTTCGCCACCCTGCGCCGTGGCCTGCGGCTGAGCCCGGAGATCTTCGACGGGGTCGGCATCACGCTCGCTCTTGCGCTCGTCGCCACGCTCGGCAAGGTGGTCATCCCGATCACCATCCAGCAGGTCGTCGACGTCGGCATTCTCGAGTCGCCCACGCCGGACATGGGTTTCGTGATGCGGACCGTGTTCATCGCCGTGGCCCTGCTCGGCATCACGACCACCGCGCAGGTGTTCATGAACCGCCGGCTCTTCCGCGCGACCGAGAGCGGTCTCGCCACGCTGCGCATCCGCGCGTTCCGGCACGTGCACGATCTTTCCCTGCTGACACAGGGAACCGAGCGTCGTGGGTCGCTGGTCTCGCGGGTCACCTCCGACGTCGACACGATCTCGCAGTTCATCTCCTTCGGCGGGATCATGCTGATCGTCAACGTGGCGCAGCTGATCGTCGCGACGGTGGTGATGGCGACCTACTCGTGGCAGCTCACGCTGGTGGTGTGGGCGTGCTTCCTGCCCACGTTGGTGCTGATGCGCTACGTCCAGGTGCGGGTGCGCGCTGCGTACGGGAAGGTGCGCATCGCCATCGGCGCCATGCTCGGCGCGGTGTCGGAGTCGTTGGTCGGCGCTGCCACCGTGCGTGCCTACGGGATCAGCGCGCGGACGCTGGGCCGGATGGACGACAGCGTCGACGACGTCCACGGTGCGCAGCAGCGCGTCCTTCGGCCGCAGGCGTTGAGCTTCTCGCTGTCCGAACTCGTCGACGGCTTCACCGTGACGATGGTGATCATCGTCGGCATCACGATCGGCGCCGGCGCCGGCGGTCACGTCACCATGGGCCGGTTGCTCGCATTCCTGTTCCTGGTCACGCTGTTCACCATGCCGATCCGGATGGGCATCGAGATCCTCAACGAGGCCCAGAACGCGATCGCCGGCTGGCGCCGCGTGCTCGGCGTCCTCGACACGCCCGCCGACATCTCCGACCCGGCCGACACCGGTGTTCCGCTCGCGGTGGGCGTCGGCTCACCCACGCCGCTCCCGTTGGGACCGCTCGGGATCGAGGTGCGCAACCTGCGCTTCGCCTACCCCGACGGCCCCGACGTGCTGAAGGACGTGTCGATCTCGCTGCCGCCGCGGAGCCGGGTCGCGATCGTCGGCGAGACCGGCTCGGGCAAGACGACGTTCGCGAAACTCCTGACCCGGTTGATGGATCCGAAGTCGGGGACGATCGCGGTCGGTGGTCTCGACCTTCGCCAGATCCCGTTCGCGTCGTTGCGGTCGCGGGTGGTGATGGTCCCGCAGGAGGGGTTCCTGTTCGACACCACGATTGCTGAGAATCTGCGCTACGGACTGCCGGACGCGACGCCGGAGCAGATGCTCGGTGCGCTCACCGAGCTCGGGCTGACGTCGTGGGTCGCGTCCCTGCCGGAGGGGCTCGAGACGCCGGTCGGTCAGCGGGGTGAGTTCCTGTCGGCGGGGGAGCGGCAGCTGGTCGCGCTCGCCCGGGCGTACGTCGGCGATCCTGACCTGCTCGTGCTCGACGAGGCCACGTCGGCCGTCGACCCGGCCGCCGACGTCGCGCTGCAAGCGGCCATCGACAGCATCGCCCGCGGCCGGACGACCGTGACGATCGCGCACCGGCTCTCGACCGCGGAGGCGGCCGACCTCATCCTGGTCTTCTCCGACGGCGAACTGGTCGAGGTCGGGCCGCACGACCGGCTGGTGACCGACGGCGGCATCTACGCCGGGCTGCACACCTCGTGGGTGTCGGCGCGGGGACGCTGACCCCGCACCGCCGCTCCGCGGAATCCGCCTGCCTTACTGGAGATTCACGAACAGGCCGCCGTCGACGAGGAGGCTCGCCCCGGTGACGTAGCGGGCGGCGTCGCTCGCGAGGAACACGACCGGGCCGCCGATGTCGTCGGGCTCGCCGAACCGCCCGAGCGGGATTCGCTTGTCGAAGTAGGCGCGTTTGCCGGGGTCGGACCAGTCGCCGGCGTTGATGTCGGTCGCGATTGCGCCGGGCATCACCGAGTTGCAGGTGATCCCGTGCGGACCGAGCGCGATGGCCATCGACTGCATCAGCGAGTGCACGCCGGCCTTCGTCGGGGTGTAGTGCGCCTGCGTCCCACCGCCGACCAACGCGGAGATGCTGCTCATGCCGATGATCCGGCCACCGCGGCCCTGCGCCACCATCACGCGGGCGGCCGCCTGCGAGCAGAGGAACGTGCCCTTCAGGTTCACGTCGTGGACGCGGTCCCAGAGTTCCTCGGGCATTTCCAGGAAGTCTGCGAACGGGCAGATGCCGGCGTTGTTGGCGAGAATGTCCAGCCCGCCAAGGGTTTCGACCACGGTCGTCATCATCGCGTTCACCTCGGCGGAGTTCGAGACGTCGGCGCGGACCGCGACCGAGGTGCGGCCGAGTGCGCGGATCTGCTCCACGAGTGCCTGCGCGTCGGCAGCGTTGTCGTGTCCGAACTCCGACGTGCCGGCGTCCGGGTCACCGTCGTGGTAGTTCACGGCCACGTCGGCTCCTGCCCTTGCCAGCGCCAGCGCGATGCCGGCGCCGATCCCGCGTGAGGCGCCGGTGACCAGGGCCTTCTTGCCGGCCAGGGATTCCGGGCCCGCCGGCGTAGCGGTCATCGCTTCGCCTCAGTGCTCGTAGGGGCGGGCGAGTTCGCAGTCCGGGTTGAGCCGGACACCGAAGCCGGGCAGGTCGGGCACCTTCATCCGGCCGTTGACGGGCACCGGTTCGTCGAGCAGCAGCGGCGAGAACATCGGCACGACCTCGGTCGCGTCGGGATGCATCATCAGGAACTCCGCGAACGGGCTGTTCTGCCGGGTGATGACGAAGTGGTAGGAGTACACGCTCGACCCGTGCGGGACGACCAGCGCACCGTGGGCGTCGGCCAGCGCAGAGATCTTGAGCAGTTCGGTGATGCCGCCGCACCAGCCGACGTCGGGCTGCAGGATGTCGGCGCAACCCATCTCGAGCAGCATCCGGAAGCCCCAGCGGGTTGCCTCGTGCTCACCTGTGGACACTGCCACCTTGCCGGACAGCCGGCGCCGCAGTTCCTGATGACCCCAGTAGTCGTCAGGCGGCAGGGCCTCCTCGATCCAGCGCAGCTTGACCTCGCGGGCGGCATCGACGAATTCGGTGGCCCGCAGGAGATCCAGCGACATCCAGCAGTCCAGCGAGAGGAAGAAGTCGTGGCCGACCTTCTCGCGGAATCCCATCAGCCTCGCGATCTCGGTGGTGCGAGCCTCGGCACCGTCCGAGGCCGCCCACATCAACGGCAGCTTGCCACCGAGGAAGCCCATGTCCTTGGCGAGATCGGGCCGTGGACCCGTTGCGTAGAAGGAGATCTCGTCGCGCACGGGGCCGCCGAGCAGTTCGTAGACGGGCTCGTCGCGGATCTTGCCGAGGAGGTCGTAGAGCGCGAGGTCGACGCCGCTGATGGCGTTCAGGGCGAGACCGCGCCGGCCGTAGTAGAGGGTCGAGTGGAACATCTGGTCCCAGATGCGCTCGAGGTCGGTGACCGCAGCACCTTCGACGAAGCGGGCCAGGTGATTCTCGATGATCCAGGCGGCCGGCTCGCCGCCGGTGGTGACGGCGAAGCCGATGGTGCCGTCGGAGGCTTCGACCTCGACGACGACGGTTCCCAGCACATTGAGCCCGAACAGCCGGCGGTGGGCACGGTAGTCGGGGTAGCGCGACATCGGTGTGGCGATGGAACCGTCGATCCAGTGGTCGTCGGTCTGGTCGTGGTAGTCGGCACCGCCGCCGCGGGTGGTGAAGGCGCGGATGTGGCTGATGGTCGGGGTGCTCATCGTGGCAGTCCGTTCCGATAGATCGTGACCGTGCCGTTCTCGTCCGACCCTAGGGACCTCGCGGGCCGGTATCCAACGGGGGCGCGCGACGTCCCCTGGGATGAACAACATTGGCCGTGCTCGGACACCACGCCCGGACGTGGACCCGAACCGACGGCACGATCCCTCGACGCCGCGCCGAAGGACTCCATCACCTCGCGCTGACGTCGGTTCGGGCCGGCACGACTCCGGCTCGCGCGCCGGGGCGGGGCGTCAACTGGGGCCCCGCACGACTCCCGATCGGCCGCTGGGGCCGTCGGCGGGTCCTGAACCGACGACAAAGCTCCGACAGACATCGAGCGCCCCGCCGTCAGCGGGCCCGAACCGACGGCACGATCCCTCGACGCCGCGCCGAAGGACTCCATCGCCTCGCGCTGACGTCGGTTCGGGCCGGCACGACTCCGGCTCGCGCGCCGGGGCGGGGCGTCAGTGGGGCCCGAACCAACGGCAGAACCCTCGATCCGCGCGGCGAACCACCTCGATCGGCCCAGCGTGCCGCCGGTTCCGACCCGGACCGACGTCAGGGCCGACCCCTCCCCGTTCTGACGGGGAGGGCGCTCGGGTGGTGCGCGGTCCATGTCGATGCCGACGGGAAGACGGGTCGCGACGCCGCCTGGATCTACCGCGAGCCCAAGGACGCGGCCAGCAACATCAAGGACCACGTCGCGTTCTGGCACGGAGTGGTCGTCTCCGCAGCCGGCTGACAGCCCCGGTGCCGGAAACGGTTGCGCGCGCCGAGCCCGGTTTCACCTAGATTGGCGCGAGTGAGCCGAGAGATCAGAGAAGTCAGCGGCGAAGAACTCGCCGACACCGCATGGCCCTTGACCCATTACGCGTTCAGCGCTTCGCCGCTCGCGGCCGGGACGCTCGACGAATGGCGGGAGCGGGCGAAGACCGAACGCGACTCGCGCACGCTCGTCGCCTTCGTCGACGGCCGCCCGCTCGCCACCGCCCTCGGGCTCCGGCTCAAGCAGAACGTCCGCGGCCGCGTCGTCGAAGCGCTCGGCGTGGCCGGGGTCGCCACCCACCCCGAAGGACGTCGCGGCGGTCACGTCCGCGCCATCCTCGCCGAGATGCACCGCGGTGCCATCGAGAGCGGCCAGGTCGTCTCCGCGCTCTACCCGTTCCGGCCCAGCTTCTACGCCCAGTTCGGCTACACCGGCCTGATCAAGACCCGCAGCGTCCGCATGTACCCGGCGGGGATGGAGGAACTGCGCAAGCTCGCCCTCGACGCCACCGTGACCCTCCACGACACCACCGACGCCGACGCGTGGGCCGCCTACCTCGCCGTCGAGGACCACTGGATCGCCACCCGGCACGGCGTCATGCTCGATCTCTCCGACGACGTGCGCCGGCGCTCCGGCTCGGAGTCGCCGATCATGCTCGCCCTCGTCCGCCGCGGTGACGCCGTCCTCGGCGGGATGATCTTCGACACCAAGTCATTCGGCGACGAGCTCCGCGCGCGCCGCGTCCTCGTCGACGAGCCGGTCGCACGGCTGGCACTGCTGCGCTGGCTCGGAGGGCACGCCGACCAGTTCAGCAGCTACGACCTCGCCCTGCCGCCCGGTGACTACCCCGAGGTCTGGTACACCGACGTCGCCTACGACGACGAGACCATCTCGAAGGTGCCGACCCACGGCGCGCCGATGGCCCGCGTGCTCGACCTGCCCGCACTCGCCGGCATCGAGGTCGGCGACGGTCGCGTCGTCGTCGACATCACCGGCGAGAACGAAGCCGCCGCCGGCCGGTGGGAGCTCGGCAGCGACGGCGGCGCGCTCACCGTCGGCCCGTCGACCGCCGCTGCCCAGGCCACCCTGAGCATCGCCGGCATCTCGGCCCTGATCTACGGGACCCAGTCGCCCGCGGAACTCGCGGCCCGCAACCTCGGATCGTTCGAGCCCGCCGGTGCGCAGACGCTGGAGACGATGTTCGATCGCCGCATTCCCTACGTGCACAGGTCATTCTGATGACGGCGCCCTCGAGCGCAGGTACCCGGCCGCAGGTCGTCCTCGACACCGACATCGGCACCGACGTCGACGACGCGCTCGCACTCTCGGTGCTGTTGGGCAGTCCCGAGATCGACCTCGTCGCCGTGACCACCGTGTACGGCGACACGCTGCTGCGCGCCCGGATGGTCACCCGCCTGCTCGCGCTGGCGGGACGCCGCGGCGTCGCCGTCCGAGCGGGGCTGCGCGAGACCCGCGCCGGCCGCGACATCTACTGGGCCGGCCACGAGGGAAGCACTATGCCCGGCCTCGAGCAGGAGGTCGTCGTCGACGCGGACGACCCGGCGGCCGCGATCCGGCTCCTGGTCGACACCGTGCGCGGCAACCCCGGCCGGGTGAGCGTCCTCGCCGTCGGTCCGCTCACCAACATCGGCGCCGCCATCACCCTCGACCCCGTCTTCGCCGCCGACGTCGCCGAGATCGTCATCATGGGCGGCCACTTCGGTGCCCTCGACCGGCCACCGCCCTCGGTCGAGCACAACATCAAGTGCGACCCCGAATCGGCCGCGATCGTGTTCGCCAGTGGCGCAGCGATCCGCGTCGTCGGTCTCGACGTCACCGAACGGACCCGGATCCGCGCAGGCGAACTGGCCCGCATCGCCGCAGCCGGTGCGCTCGGTGAGGAACTCGGCAACGAGGTCCGGCAGTACTGGACGGTGGGATCGACCGACGGCAACACCCCGCACGACCCGCTTGTCGCCCTGGCCATCAGCCGACCGGACCTGTTCACGTTCGTCGACGCCGATGTCAGCGTGCTGATGGACGCGCCGGTCCCGGGCGCCACACCCGTGCACACGCCCGTCCGTGGCGGCACCCGGGTCGCGACCGACGTCCGCGCCCAGGATGCCGTCGAGCAGATCGTCGCGCGGATCGAACGCGCCGGCCGCGGGACCGGGGCCTAGCCGACCGGCTGGGGCTTGCCGACCCGCTGGGCCAGCAGTTCCGGCAACGCCAACGCCTTCACCCCGGCGAGGTCGTCCATCTGCAGTTGGCAGCTGTAGCCGTCAGCGAGCACGACCGAACCTTCGGGACGCACGGCCAGCGCCGGCAGCAGCGACACCTCGGCGACCGCCCTGGACACCCCGGCCTTGCCGGCGGTCATGCCGAAATCGCCTGCCAGGCCACAACATCCGGCGATCGTCGTCACCGTCGCGCCGGCCTTGCGGAGCAGCCGTTCGTCGGCCGCGAAGTCCATCACCGCACGGTGATGGCAGTGCGGTTGCACGACGATCTCGACACCGGTGAGGTCGGGCAGGGCCCAGTCCGGGCGATGCCTCTCGAGGAACTCCCCGAGCGTGAGCACGTCGACGGTCCGTCCGATCAGGTGCTCGGCGTCACTGCGCATCATCGACACGCACGACGGTTCCATCCCGACCACCGGAATCCCCTGTTCCAGCAGGGGTTCGAGCAGCGCGGCGGTCCGGATCACCGACGCCCGGGCGATGTCGAGCTGCCCGGTGGAGAACTGGGGGAGGCCGCAGCACACCTGCTCGCCACGCGTGCCGCCGACGACGGTGGGCTCGAAGCCGGCCGAGCGAAGCACCGCCACCATCGCCTCGCCGACCCCGGGACGGAGGTAGTTCGTGATCGTGTCGGCCCAGATCGCGACCGGTCGACGCGGTTCACCGGAAGGCCCGGCAGATCCCGGTCCCAGCTCGCGCAGCGTCGTCGGCGCAGCCGCGGCGAACGACGTCGCCGCAAAGCTGGGCAGTGCACGCGCCTTGTCCACACCGGCGATCGCACCGGCGGCCCGGCTCAACGGCGACCGCATCAGCACGTTGAGAACCTTCGTGAACCCACCTCGGCCACCGACCAGGCGAAGCAGTTGCGGGAGCCGGCCGAGGGTGTAGTGCGTGCGCGGACGGATGCGGTGGCGGTACCGCTGGTAGAGCGCCTCGGCCTTGTACGTCGGCATGTCGATGCCGGTCGGGCACTCGCTCGTACATCCCTTGCAGGCAAGGCAGAGGTCGAGCGACTCCTGTACGGCGTCCGAGTGCCAGCCACCGGGAAGGTCGCCGGCGATCATGTCCTGCAGCACCCGCGCACGGGCACGGGTGCTGTCCTTCTCGTCCTTCGTCGCCAGGTAGGACGGGCACATCACCCCACTGGCGGCGCTCGTGTCCGCCCGACACTTGCCGACGCCGGTGCAGCGCGCGACAGCGAAGTCGAACCGTTCGGCGTCGTGCGGGTACGTCAGCGCCAACGGTGTGTGCACCGCGGTCGGCCGCGAGAGCCGGAGGTCGGCGGTGACCGGGGCCGGGTCGACGATCACGCCCGGGTTGCACAGCCCGTCGGGATCCACGACCTGCTTGGCATCGGCGAACAGGCTCAGCACCTCGGGGGAGTACATCGAGCCCAGCAACGAACTCCTGGCCCGGCCGTCGCCGTGCTCGCCCGAGATCGACCCGCCGTAGCCGGCGACGAGGGCCGCGGCATCGTCGAGGAAGGTCGCGAACCTCGTGCGCCCGTCGCCCGTGGACAGCGCGAAGTCGATGCGCACATGTACGCAGCCGTCGCCGAAGTGCCCGTACGGGACGCCGTGTAGGTCGTACCGGTCGAGCAGGCCGTCGAACTCACGCAGGTAGCGACCCAGCACGGCCGGCGGCACCGCGGCATCCTCGAAGCCGGCCAGGGCGAAGTGCCCGTCCCTCGGGCGGGAGACGAGGCCGGCGCCGTCCTCGCGGATGCGCCACACGGCGGCCGCTTGCGCACTGTTCGTGAGCACGAGATGGTCGATCCCGCCCGCCTCGACCGACATCCGCTCCGCGGTCTCCTGCGCCTGCGCGAGAGTCGCGCCGGGCACCTCGACCATCAGCCAGCCGGCGCCACGGGGCAGCGGCGGAACGGCCGACGGTCCGTGGGTGGCGACCACGATGTCGACGATGCGGGAATCCAGACCCTCGATCGCCACCGGCCCGAACGGCACCAGGACGGGGGCGGCATCGGCCGCGTCGGCCATCGACGGATAGCCGACGACGAGGAGCGCGGTCGCCGACGGCCGCGGCACCAACCGCACCGTCGCCTCGAGCAGCTGCCCCCAGGTTCCCTCGGTGCCGGCATAGGCCTGCACCGGTGACATCCGCTCCGGCAGCAGGTGCTCGAGTGCGTATCCCGAACCCTGCCTGGGGAAACGGCCGCAGGACGTGCGGACCGTCGCGAGGTTGCGGGAGACCAGGGTGGCCAGCCGGGACGCGGTCGACGACGTCTCGAGGCACTTCGCGTCGTTCGTCAGCGTGGCGCGTTCGCCGTTGCCGAACAGGACGTCGGCTTTGTAGACGTTGTCACTTGTCCGACCGTAAGCGAGCGCCCGCGAGCCACAGGCGTTGTTGCCGATCATCCCCCCGAGGGTGGCCCGGTTGTGCGTCGACGGGTCCGGGCCGAACCGCAGGTCGTGAGGAGCGGCGGCCTTCTGCAGGGCGGCGAGCACGAGCCCTGGCTGGATGCGCGCGGTGCCGGCCCCGGCGTCGATGCCCAGTACCTTGTGCATGTGCCGGCTGTAGTCGATCACCAGGCCGCGGCCGACGGCGTTCCCGGCGATCGACGTGCCCGCGCCGCGACCGGTGACCGGCACGCCGAGGGACCGGCAGGCGTCCAATGCCGCCACCACCTCGTCGGCGTGACGCGGGAAGATCACCGCCTGCGGCGCGATCCGGTACAGGCTTGCGTCCGAGGCGTACTCGCTGCGACGGCGGGCCGAGTCGTCGATCTCGGTGACGCCCCGCTCGACGAGGGCCGCGCGGAGCTCGCTCATGCACGCGACGGTAGCCGACCGTCCCATCGCGATCGTGGCCGCCTCGGGCCGCCCAGGGCGCCGCCTGCCAGTACGAGACGGTCCCCACGCTGCTAGCGTGAGACCGCCTCCGGGCAGCGTGGACGACGCCGCCGGGGCCATCGACGCACGCGTCAACCGGATCGCCCCGGTACCCACCCAGATCACCCCGGACAGGACACCCACGATGACCAGCGCAGCACCCCTTGACCAGAACGCCGACCGACCGCTCCGGGTCGGGGTGATCGGGCTCGGCTTCGCCGGGACGACGCACCTCGACGCCTACCTGAAGGTCCCCGGCGTCGATGTGGTCGCACTCGCCGGCCAGGAGATCGAACGCCTGCACGAACTGGGGGAGACGCGGTACGTCCCGCACCTGTACGCCGACTGGGAGGATCTCGTCGCCCGCGACGACCTCGACATCGTCAGCGTGGGAACGCCGAACTACCTGCATGCGCCGATCACCATCGCCGCGCTCGAGTCCGGCAAGCACGTGCTGTGCGAGAAGCCGCTTGCCACCACCGGCGACGAGGCCCTCGCGATGGTCACCGCCGCGACGAACGCCAACCGCGTCCTCGAGATCGCCTTCAACCACCGCCGCCGCGGCGACGTCCAGACACTGCGCCACTACATCGACACCGGCGCGCTCGGCCACATCTACCACGCGAAGTCCTCGTGGCTGCGTCGCTCCGGCATCCCCGGCCTGGGCTCGTGGTTCACCAACAAGCAGATGGCCGGCGGCGGTCCGCTGATCGACCTCGGCGCGCACGTGCTCGACATCGCGCTGTTCCTGATGGACGAGCCGCGGGTGCTCTCGGTCAGCGCGGCCACCTACGCCGAGCTCGGCACCCGGGGCAAGGGCGGATCGCCGAACGCGGCCAAGAGCGGCGCCGGCTTCGCCTACGAGGTCGAGGACCTGGCGAGTGCGTTCCTGCGTCTCGAGGGCGGCCGCACGCTGCTCCTCGAGGCCTCCTGGGCCGGCTACGGAAAGGCCGGCGAGGACATCGAGGTCGAGCTGATGGGCACCGACGGCGGAGCGCACATCCTCGTGCAGAACTACGCCACCACCGACACCTTGCGGCTGTTCACCGACGTCGACGGCCGGCCCGCGGTGATCACCCCGACCGTCGGCAAGGGCGAGGGTCACCTTGCGGTTGTCCGGGAGTTCATCGACGCCGTCCGCGGCTGCGACTGGAGCAGCCACAACGGGTACTATGGGCTGCACCGCACGCGCGTGCTGGACGCCTGCTACGCCTCCGCCCAGCTGGGTCGCGAGGTCGAGGTCGAGGTCGAGGCAGACGCGAGCGTCGCCCGGTGACCGTCGAATCCGTCCTGGCCGGCCGGCCGCTCCGGGCCGGCGTGATCGGTCTCGGCGCCGGCCAGGCGCACATGAGCGGGTACGTGAAAGCCGACGGCGTCGACCTGGTCGCCATCGCCGGCAAGGAGAAGGAACGCCTCGCGAGCGCCGCCGAGCGCTTCAACGTGCCGCACACGTTCGAGGACTGGGAGTACCTCGTCGCGCGTGAGGACATCGACCTGGTCAGCATCGCGACGCCGAACGCCCTGCACGCGCCCATCGCGATAGCCGCCCTGCGAGCCGGCAAGCACGTGCTGTGCGAGAAGCCTCTCTCCGTCGACGCCGGCTCCGCCCAGCAGATGGTGGACGGGGCCGTCGACGCCGGCCGGGTGCTCCAGACCGCGTTCAACTTCCGCCGGCGCGGCGACGTCCGCACGTTGCGCCAGCACCTCGACACCGGCGCGCTCGGCCGGATCTACCACACGAAGTCGACGTGGCTGCGCCGGTCGGGCATCCCGGGTCTCGGATCCTGGTTCACCAGCAAGGACCTCGCCGGCGGGGGACCGTTGATCGATCTCGGCGTGCACGTCCTCGACCTCGCGCTGTACCTGCTCGACGAACCCCGCGTCGTCAGCGTGACGGCGGCCACCTACGCCGAGCTCGGGGGCCGCGGCCGGGGTGGGTCGGGCTCGTCGAGCGCACGGTTCGGCTCCGGGACCGGGCTCACCTACCAGGTCGAGGACCTCGCCACCGCGTTCCTGCGGTTCGAGGACGGCGGTTCGCTTCGTCTCGAGGCCGCCTGGGCGTCCTACAGCAAGGCCGGCGACGACATCGAGATCCAGCTGATGGGCACCGACGGCGGCGCGCAGATCCTCATCGAGGACTACATCGACGAGAACACGCTGCGCATCTTCACCGACGTCGGCGGCCAGCCGGCCGTCACCTACCCGGCGACACCACCCTCGACCGGGCACACCGGCGTGGTGGCCGACTTCGTCGCCGCCGTCCGTGAGGGCAACTGGGCGGCGCACGTCGGCCTGGACGGGCTGCGGCGCGCGCAGGTCATCGATGCCTGCTACGCCTCAGCCCGTGAAGGACGCGAGATCCGGCTCTGACCGGTCGGTGACCCCTCGGCCTGTACGACGCGGTCAGTTGCCCGATAGTGCCGGTGCCTCGAACGCCCGGGTCTTGTCGAGCTGGAGCAGCGAGCTGAGCTGATCCTTCGGCACCGCGGCCTGGTGGTCGTGCAGGTAGCACGCGGCCGCGTGGCTCGGGTCGGTGAGGTAGAGCGGCGGCTGCGCGCTCAGGCACTTCTCCATCATCGACGGGCAGCGCGCGGCGAACCGGCAACCCGGGTGCTTGCCCGGGACGACGATGTCCTCCGAGCGTGACTCGACCTCCTGACCCCACCTGCGCTTCGGGTCGGGCCACGGGATCGAGTCGATCAGCAGCCGCGTGTACGGGTGCTTCGGGTTGTTGATGACGGTGGCGACGTCGCCGGCCTCCACCACGTTGCCCCGGTACATCACGAGGATGTGGTCGGCCACGTGGTAAGCCGTTCCGAGGTCGTGGGTGATGTAGAGGATCGGCACCTTCAGCGCCTGGTTCACCTTGCGCAGGCTCTCCAGGATCGTCGCGCGCAGCGACGCGTCGACCATCGAGACCGGCTCGTCGGCGATGATCACCTTCGGCCGCAGCATCAGCGCCCGCGCCACGATGATGCGCTGGCGCTGACCGCCGGAGAGCTGGTGCGGATACCGTCCGAGCGTCTCGTCTGGACGCAGCCCGACCGCTTCGAGGGCGCTTACCATCAGGTCGTGACGCTGGGTCTTGCTCGAGGCCAGCTTGAACCTCGAGATCGGCACGGTCAGGACGTGGTCGATCTTGTAGAACGGGTTGAACACCGAGAACGGGTCCTGGAACACCGCCTGGATGTCACGGCGGAACTCCCGCATCTGGGCGCCGTGCAGCTTGCTCACGTCGTCGCCCTCGTAGAGGACCTTGCCGATCGTCGGTGACAGGAATCCGAGCAGCAGCGAGGCCAGCGTCGTCTTGCCGCTCCCGCTCTCACCGACGATCGCGGTGATCTGCGGGGTGTCGGCGTCGACGGTGAGACAGACGTCGTCGAGCGCGACGGTCTCGTCCTTGGACAGCACGCCACCGCCGTAGATCTTCGTGACGTGGTCGAGCTCGATCAGGGGACTCGGCATCATGCTCCCTCGGTGAGGACGGCCTGGGAGACCGCCTTGGCCGCGTGCTCGGTGTCGACGGCGTCGTCGTGCAGGTGGCACGACACGAACCGGTTGGGGCGTGTCTCGTTGTAACGCGGGGACACCTCACGGCAGATGTCCATCGCCTGCGGGCAGCGCGGGTGGAACAGGCAGCCGCCGGGCAGGTTCTTCAGCGACGGCGGCAGCCCGGGGATGCCGTGGAACGTGCCGCGTGCCTCGAGCTTGGGCAGGCTCTCGATCAGCAGCTCGCTGTAGGGATGCAGCGGCTCCTCGAAGATCGGCCTGATCGGGGAGAGCTCGGCCACCTTGCCCGCGTAGATCACCGCGAGCCGGTCGACCGACTGCGCCATCAGGCCCATGTCGTGCCCGATCAGGATGACGGCCACACCGAGTTCCTGCTGCAACCGCAGGATCGTGTCCATCACCTGGCGCTGGACGACGACGTCGAGTGCCGAGGTCGGCTCGTCGGCGATGACCACCATCGGCTCCATCGCGACCGCGATGGCGATGCAGGCACGCTGCTTCATGCCGCCGGAGAGCTCGTGCGGGAAACGACGTCCGACCGCACGGTCGAGACCGACCGACTCGAGCGAGCTGCGCGCCTTGTCCCGCAGCGCTTTCTGCGACATGCGCTTCTTGGCGTGGTCCTCGAGCGTGTCGATGATCTGGTCCTCGATGCGCATGACCGGGTTGAGGGAGTTCATCGCCCCCTGCGGGATCATGCTGATCTGGCTGGACCGGACCTCGCGCATCTCGCGTTCGGAGAGCTTCACCAGGTCGACGCCGTTGAGCAGGAGCTGACCGCCGCTGATGCGGCCGGGCTTCTGGATCATCCGCATCAGCGCGAGTGCCAGCGTCGACTTGCCCGAGCCGGACTCGCCGACGAGGCCGAGCTTCTCACCGGGCATCAGGTCGAAGGAGATGCCGTTGACGGCCTTCACGACGCCGGCGTCGGTGTAGTACTCGACGTGCAGGTCACGCAGCGAGAGAACGGGCTCGCCCGGCCTGGTGGCCGGCGCCTTCGGCTGGACAGGTGTCGTCACAGTGCTCATTCGATCCTCCTCGAACGCGGGTTGGCCCATTCGTCCATGCCGAACGAGATGAAGTACAGCGACAGGATCAAGATGATGATGATCGCGATCGGGATGCCCCACCACCACCACAGGTTGCGCAGCAGCGCGGAGAATTTCTGCATCCAGAAGAACGTCATCCCCAGCGTGGGTTCACGCTGCGAGCCGAGCCCCAGGAGTTCGAGGCCGAGCGCTCCGTAGACGGCGCCGATCAGCGCGCCGACGAACCCCGACAACAGGAACGGCGTCAGGTTCGGCATCAGCTCACGGACGATGATCTCCGGGCCCTTGAGGCCCGACAGCCGTGCCATCTGGATGAATTGCCGCTCTCGAAGAGTGAGCACCTGTGCCCGGATGCCTCGTGTCGGCCCGGGCCATGCGAAGGCGGCGAGCAGGAACGCCATGCTCTGGATCGAGATGTACTGCTGCAGCAGCGACGCGATGATCACCATGACGAGGAAGCTCGGGATGGTGAACATGACGTCGACGACCCAGCGGATCACGTTGTCGATCCAGCCGCCGTAGAACGCCGACACCAGGCCGAGCACGATGCCGATGGCGAGACCGATGGAGCCGGCGAGAAGGCCGATCCGCAGGCTCAGCTGCGTCCCGACGATCATCACCGCGACCAGGTCGCGGCCCTGCGCGTCGGTGCCGAAGGGGTAGTCCCACGACGGCGGCCGGCTGGCCGGGCCGGCCAGTGGATACGGGTCGGTCTGGCGGTCGATGAACAGCAGCCCGACCGTGGAGAACAGCACCAGGGCAAGGAACATCCCCAGGCCGATACCCAGCAGCGGGTTCCGCTTGAGGTAGTGGAGGAAGCCGCCGAGGCGATGAGCTCGCATACGGGGGCGGGGCGCGGGGATCGTGCGCGGGGTGACGGTTGCGGCAGCCATGGTCACGCCTTGTCGTAACGGATGCGTGGATCGAGCAGGGGGTAGATCAGGTCGACGGCGAGGGTCGCGATGCACACCGCGAACACCAGGAGCATCGTGATCCCGTAAAGCAGGTTGTAGTCCAGCACCTGGATGGAGCTGTTGATCAACCCGCCCAGGCCCGGATAGCCGAACAGCGTCTCGACGAGCACCGTCGAGAAGATGAATGTACCGAGGGAAAGCACCAGACCGGTCACCTGCGGCAGCATCGCGTTTCGGACCGCGTATTTCGTGAAGATGCGCGAGCGTTTGAGGCCCTTGGCGTCGGCGAAGGTGATGAAGTCCTCCCCGACGGTCATGACCATCAGGCTCCGCATCGACAGCGCCTGACCACCGAGCTGGAAGATGATCAGTGACAGGGCCGGCAGGATCATGTGGAGGGCGACGTCGAGCATGAAGGCGGGGGTCCACTCCGGCGTGTGGGTCCGGGAGTAGGCGCCGGCCAGCGGGAAGACCTTGAGCCGGAACGCGAAGACGTAGATGAGCAGGAAGCCCATCACGAACGCGGGGACGGCACTCGCCAGCATGCTCACCGGGACCAACGACTTCAGCCAGCGCGGCGCGCGCGGCCAGCCGAGGGCAGCGCCGAGGGCGGTGCCGATGATGAAGGCCAGGATGATCGAGATCAGCCCGAGCATGAGCGTCCACGGCACCGAGGCCTGGACGATCGAGTTCACCGTCCGCGGGTACTGGCTGATCGAGTAGCCGTAGTCGAACTTCACGACCTTGCCGAGCGCGGTGATGTACTGCCGCCACAGGGGCTGGTCGAGGCCGAACTGCTTCTGGTACGCAGCGACCATGTCTTCCAGGCCCGTCTGCACGCGGCCGCCCTGGTTGGCGGCCTGTTGCAGCCGTTCCTGGATCGGGTTGCGCGGGCTGAGCTTCGGGATCAGGAAGTTGATCGTCGCAGCCGTCCACATGACGCTGACGAGAAGCATCAGACGCCGGACGAGATAACGCAGTGACACGTTGGCCTCCCTCGGATGACGTTCGGACGGCAAGTGGCCCGATGGCGGAGCCGCCACCGGGCCACTCGACTACGTCAGGCCTTCGCTTTGAGGTGGGTGATCTCCAACGGCAGCGTCGTGAACCAGAACGCCGCCGGCAGGAACGGGTCCTGCGCCGAGGGCCAACCGGTCCAGTACTTCGTGTTCAGCGGGACACGGTGGTACCACTGCACGATCGAGACGTGCGGGATCTCCTTGAGGTAGATCTCCATCGCCTTGAGGAACAGCGGGAGCTCCTTCGGGTCGTTGACCGGGAGGACGCCCATCTGCTGGATGACCTTGTCGAACGCGGCGTTCTTCCAGCGGGCGTTGGTGGCCCCGGAGGTACCGATCGGGCTGACCTTGTCCGACGTCATGTTGACCAGGGACGGGAACGGGTCGGCCAGCGCGCCGGCGAAGCCCAGGATGAACATCGGCGCCGAGCCGTTCGCCATCCGGGTGCCGGTGTCGGCCGGCGTCTGCAGGGAGGCGTTGAAGCCACCCTTTCGCAGCTGCTCGGCGAGGATCGCGCCGTAGTCGTTGTTGAGGTCCTGGATGCCGTAGATCGTGCAGTCGATGACCTTGCCGGACGAGTCGGCCCAGAGCATGTCGCCCTTGCTCTTGACCTTCTTGAAGCCCTTGCCCGTCATGATCTGTGCGGCCGCGTTCAGGTCGAGCGCGTTGGTCGGGTACTTGGCCAGCAGCGGCTTGCACGCGTCGAGGTACTTCTGCAGCGGCGGGAAGTTCGGGAATGGCAGCTCGGAGATCGTGCCCGCGCCCTCGTAGCCCACGTCGACGAGCTGCTGCCGGTCGATACAGTGGTTGATCGCGCGACGGACGTCGACGTCGTCGAACGGCTTCAGCGCGCAGTTGAAGAACAGCGACTGCGGCCACCAGTCGACGTAGCCGTAGGGGGCGTCACGGCCGGTCCAGGTCTGCATGTCCGGGTTCGATTCGACGACCTGCTTGATCACCGGTGGACGGAGGTCGAGCGAGGAGTCGAGCTCGTTGTTGATGAGCTGCTGCGCGGTGCTGGTCGCGTCGGTGAACGGCACGACGAGCACGCGGACCGGCTCCGGCAGTGTGGCGAGGCCGGCGGTGATGGCCCACCAGTCCTCGCGACGGTCCATCAGGCGCTGCTGGTTCGTCCAGTCGGCCATGTAGTACGGGCCGGTCGTGCAGGGCCACTTCTTGCTCGGGTCGTAGTTCAGGAACGCGTTCTGGTCCTTCTGCTGGCTGAAGATGTGCTCGGGCACGAGGTACACGCCGAGGTCGTTCTTGAAGTACATGTAGTCGAAGACGAAGCGCGGGGCCGGCTTGTTGAAGGTGACCGTGCAGACGGTGTCGCTGGTCGCCTCGGCATTCTTGACCCACTCGCGCATGTCCGAGGAATAGCTCATCGCGGTGTTCTTCTTGTCCTTCAGCATGTTCAGCGTGAAGGCGACGTCCTTGGCGCCGAACTTCTCGCCGTCGTTCCACAGCGCATCGCTGCGCGTGTAGATCTCGACCGATTTGAAGTCCGCGGCGAACTTGGGGTCCTTGTCGGGGTCGGCGAGCCAGGGCGTCGTGACGCCGTTGAACGCGCCGTAGAACCAGAGCGGCTCGAACATCGCCGCAGTGCCGGCCTGGTGGTTGAAGCCGGCGGCGTAGGGGTTGCCGATCCCGACGTCGGTGCCATCGCTGAAGCACAGCATCAGCGTCTTCTCGCGGGGGACCTGCACGGGCTTGCCACGAGGAACCGGTCGAGCGGACGTTGCCGACGGACTCGGGACGGCCGAGCCCGACGCGCTGGCGCTGGCGCTGGCGCCTGCGGTCGGGGCGTCCGGGGTGCCGCACGCCGCCATCGCGAGACCGGCAGATGCCAGACCGGCGAGACGGAGGAAGTCCCGGCGCGAGCCGGGCGGCAACGATGGGGTCATGCAAACCTCCATGGAAGGTGCGCCTCATGCCGGATCTCCGGTGGACGCGTCGGGTTGAATTCGGCCTGCGGGCGGGTGCCGGCGGTCATTCCAAAAAACGGCCACCGGCCGTCTCCCAGGGTGAGACGAAACACCACTGTGATGGGGGTCGCAAGAGCCTGCGGGTCACGTTTCGGCACCGGAGTGACCAGTTCCAGACACCACGAGGTCAAACGGTTTCCCAACGACCAGCTCGTGGCCTCACGACGACGATTCGGCACTCCCCGTAGGGTGCACCTGTGACGTCCGTCCCGAGCGTGTCCTACTCGATCACCGTTCGCCTCGAGGTCCCCGCGCGCAACGCTGTGAGCGTCCTGACGGCGGCGGTCGAGCAGGTCGGCGGCGTCGTCACGGCGCTCGACGTGTCGGCCTCCGGGCACGACCGCGTGCAGATCGACGTCACCTGTGCCGCCCGGGACACCGCCCATGCCGAGGAGCTCGTCGGCGCCATGCGGGCAGTGCCCGGCGTCGCCATCGGCCGGGTCTCGGACCGCACGTTCCTGATGCACCTCGGCGGCAAGATCGAGATGCAGTCCAAGCACCCCATCCGCAACCGCGACGACCTCTCGCTGATCTACACGCCCGGGGTCGCCCGGGTCTGTCTCGCGATCGCGGCGAACCCCGAGGACGCGCGCCGGCTCACCATCAAGCGCAACAGCATCGCCGTCGTCACCGACGGGTCCGCCGTTCTCGGGCTCGGCAACATCGGGCCGATGGCCGCACTGCCGGTGATGGAGGGCAAGGCGGCGCTGTTCAAGCGCTTCGGCGACATCGACGCGTGGCCGCTGTGCCTCGACACCCAGGACGTCGACGAGATCGTGGCGGTGGTCAAGGCGATCGCGCCCGGATTCGGCGGCATCAACCTCGAGGACATCTCCGCGCCGCGCTGCTTCGAGGTTGAGCGGCGGCTCCGCGACGAGCTCGACATCCCGGTCTTTCACGACGACCAGCACGGCACCGCGATCGTCGTGCTGGCCGCGCTGCTCAACTCGCTGCGGCTCCTGCACAAGCAGCTGTCGCGGGTCCGCATCGTCATGTCCGGCGCCGGTGCTGCCGGCACCGCCATCCTCCGGCTGCTCAAGGGTGCCGGTGCGGTCGACGTCATCTCCGCCGACATCGACGGCATCGTCTACCGCGGCCGTCCCGGCATCGGCCCTGATCTGACCTGGGTCGCGGAGAACACCAACGCCGGCGGGATGCAGGGCGACCTGCGCCGCGCCATCGCCGGCGCCGACGTCTTCATCGGCGTGTCCGCGCCCAACCTCCTCACCGGCGCCGACATCGCCACGATGGCGCCCGACGCGGTCGTGTTCACCCTCGCCAACCCCGATCCCGAGGTCGACCCCGCTGCCGCCAGTGAGTACGCGGCCGTCGTCGCCACCGGCCGCAGCGACTTCCCGAACCAGATCAACAACGTGCTCGCCTTCCCGGGGGTCTTCCGGGGGCTGCTCGACGCGCAGAGCCGCAAGGTCGACCAGCGCCTGCTGCTCGCCGCCGCCCACGCGATCGCCGCCGTGGTGAAAGCCGACGAGCTCAACGCGAGCTACATCGTCCCGAGCGTCTTCCATCCCGCGGTGCACCAAGCGGTCGCGGCGGCCGTGGCGGCGGCGGTGCGGGAAGCGGCACGGCAGCGGCGCACCGGAACCCACGGTTAGGGCCGGGCGTCATCCCCGTCCGCCGACGGCCCTGGATCGCTTTCGCGCTTGCCTGCCTGGTCAATCTCTGCGCCGTCTACTGGCCGACCGAGCCCGCGCCGACCGGAGGCATCCCCTATATCGACAAGGTCGCGCACTTCGGCATCTTCGCGCTGGTGGCCCTCACCGGCCGGTGGGCCGGGGTCCGGCTGCGGTGGCTGGCGCCGCTGCTGGTCGTGCAGGCGGTTGGCAGCGAGATCATCCAGGGCACCCTGGAGAGCGACGGCCGCGACGGCAGTTCCTTCGACGCGATGGCCGACATCCTCGGCGCCGCAGCGGGTCTCGGAGCATGGGAGTTCGTCCTCCGCCGACGCCGTGGCGACCGCAACCGGTGACGCCCGACGGCTGGTTCCGGTCACCCTTCGTCGACGTCGCGTCGGTCCTGAGAGTGACAATGAATGCATGAACGGGGACCCGTACGTCGGAAAGCTGCTCGTTGCCGCGCCCGGCATGACCGACCCCACGTTCGAGAAGACCGTCGTCCTGCTCCTCGACCACGACGCGGAGGGTGCCCTGGGCGTCGTGCTCAACCGGCCCACCGCGGTCGGGGTGGCCGAGGTTCTGCCCGGCTGGAACGTGGTCGTCAGCGCGCCCGACGTCGTCTTCGACGGCGGCCCGGTGGCCACCGACTCGGCGCTCGGCGTCGCCCAGGTGGCCGGCACCGAGGAACCCGTCGGGTTCCGCACCATGTTCGGCGGGGCGGACGAGGACTCGTTCGGTCCGATGATCGGCCGCCGGACCGGCCTGGTCGACCTCGACACCCCGATCGAACTGCTGACCGGCGCTCTCGTATCCCTTCGCGTCTTCGCCGGCTACGCGGGCTGGGTCGGCGGCCAGCTCGAGCACGAGATCGTGGCCGGCGGGTGGTTCGTCCTCGAGGCCCGGCCGGAGGACATCAGCGCGCTCGCACCGGCCAACCTGTGGCGGACGGTGCTCCGTCGCCAGCCGGGCGAACTCGCGCTGATGTCGACCTATCCGCGGAACCCTGAGCTGAACTGAACGCGTCCGACCCCTGCCCTTCCAGCTCTGCCCGTTCAGCTCCCCCGTTACACTCTCTGGCCGTGAGCACCCACCTCAGTCCCGGCGCGAAGACCATCGAACGTCCCGACACCGACTTCCACACCGAAGAGGGCGACTCCGAGAAGTTCTCGCACTACGTGCCGAAGGAGAAACTCACCGAGGCGATGGTGATGGGAACGCCCGTTGTCGCTCTGTGCGGCAAGGTCTGGGTCCCCTCGCGCGACCCGGAGCGGTTCCCGGTGTGCCCCGAGTGCAGAGAGATCTGGGAGAGCATGAAGCCAGGTGGCGGCGGCAAGGGAGGGAACGACGGCGGCGACAAGTAGCTCCGGCGACGGGCTGCTCTGGCACGTCGAGTCGGCCGGCCCGGGGCAACCTCGGTCGTCGGCGGCCCGACGACCGAGCCTTACGCTGACCTGATGCAGTCGCGCCGCCGGATCACCTCCCGATGAACGCGCCGCAGCCCATCACCGCACCGGCCGCCACGCTCCGCGAGCTGCTCGGACCCGAGCACCGCGGCATCCTGGCCGGCCTGCTGACGCTCGTCTTCTTCGTCGCGTTCGAGGCGATCGCGGTCGCCACGGCGATGCCGGTGATCGCCACCAGTCTGCACGGATTGTCGTTCTACGCCTGGGGATTCTCGGCGTTCGTCGTCGGCCAGATGGTCGGGACCGTCGCCGGTGGGCGGTGGACCGACCGGTTCGGTCCGACGATGCCGCTGATCGCGGGCTCGAGCATGTTCGCCCTCGGGCTGTTCGTCGCCGGGCTGGCGCCCGTGATGGGCGTCTTCGTGCTCGGCCGGCTCCTCCAGGGCCTCGGCAGCGGGCCGATGATGGTCGCGCTCTGGGGCGTGATGGGCCGCGGCATCCCCGGCCGGCTGCGGCCCCGGGTCATCGCGCTGCAGTCCACCGCGTGGCTGATGCCCGCGCTGATCGGCCCGTTCATCGCCGGCGCGGTGACCGTGCATCTCTCGTGGCGATGGTTGTTCCTCGGGCTGGTCGTGCTGCTGCCGCTGCCGCTCCTCGCGATCCTGCCGAAGCTCACCCACCTCACCCTCGAACCGACCGAGCCGGCCGCAGACACCCGCCAGATCTGGTGGGCGGTCGCCGTGGCCGCGGGCGTCGGCTGCGTGCAGTTCGCCGGTCAGACGCTGCGCTGGTGGAGCGTTCCGCTCGCGCTGGTCGGCGTGGCCCTGGTTCTGCCGGGTGCGAGGGTGCTCTTCCCGGCGGGCACCTTCCGGGTCCGGCGCGGGATCCCCGCGTTGGTCGTGCAACGCGGCCTCCTGTGCGGCTGCTTCTTCGGCGCCGAGTCGTTCGTCCCGCTGATCCTCGTCGACGTCCGCGGGCTCAGCCCCACCCTGGCCGGGCTCACGCTGACCGCCGGCGCGATCGGCTGGACGGCCGGCTCGTGGTTCCAGGGCCGGCCGACACTGGCACAGCCGCGCGAGCAACTGGTTCGCGTCGGCGCGGTCTCGATCACCCTCGGAGTGCTCGCCGTCTTCACCGTCGTCTGGACGGCCGTGCCGGTGTGGGTGGCGTCTCTCGCGTGGATCGCCGGCGGCCTCGGGATGGGCCTGAGCATGGCCAGCATGGGTGTCCTGCTGCTCGCCACGGCGGCGCCGTCGGAGCAGGGCCACGTCGCGGCGTCCGCACAGATCTCGGACACTCTCATGACAGCGATGACCGTCGGTTTCGCGGGCATCCTGTTCGCCTACCTGCACACCCGCCACGGCGCGATCGCGACCTTCGTCCCGATCGTGGTGGCCGTCGGCTGCCTCGGGGTGCTCGGCGTGTGGGTCGCCGGCCGGCTGCCGAGCGAGCGAGCCGCCGCGGGCCGGGCGCGGACCGCGTGAGACCACCGCTTCGGGCCTGGCAGCGAGCTGCCCTGGCCGACTACGCCGAGCGCTCGCCGCACGACCACCTCACCGTCGCGACCCCGGGCGCCGGCAAGACGACGTTCGCGCTGTCACTTGCGGCCGACCTGCTGGCTCGCCGGGTGGTCGAACGCGTCACCGTCGTCACCCCGACCGACCACCTCAAGACCCAGTGGATGCACGCCGCCGAGCAGTTCGGTCTGTCGCTGGATCCCGGATATTCGGGCAAGCGCGGCAAGACGAGTGCGGACTACGTCGGGGTGATCGCCACGTATGCCGGTGTGGCCAGCACTCCGCTGGCGCACCGGCTCCGGTGCGAGCGCTTCAAGACGCTGGTGATCTTGGACGAGATCCACCACGCCGGCGACGCCCTGTCGTGGGGCGAGGCCGTGCAGGAAGCGTTCGACCCGGCGATCCGGCGGGTCGCGCTGACCGGGACGCCGTTCCGCAGCGACACCGCGCCGATCCCGTTCGTCACCTACGTTCCCGGGGCCGACGGAGTCCTTCGCAGCATGGCCGACCACAACTACGGCTACGCCGAAGCCCTTCGCGACGGGGTCGTCCGGCCGGTGCTGTTCATGGCCTACTCCGGTGACCTGCGCTGGCGGACCCAGATGGGGGCCGAGGTCGCTGCCCGGCTGGGCGAGCCGATGACACGCGACCTGGCCGCGCAGGCGCTCCGGACCGCGCTCGACGCGGCCGGCGAGTGGATGCCCGCGGTGCTCGCCGCGGCCGACGCGCGGCTGACCGAGGTGCGCCGGCACGTGCCCGACGCCGGCGGCCTGGTGATCGCCACCGACCAGGAGTCCGCCCGTGCCTACGCGAAGCTGCTGCGCCGGGTAAGCGGTGAAGCTCCGACCGTGGTGGTCTCGGACGAGGCGACGTCGTCGAAGAAGATCTCGGAGTTCGCGTCGTCGGAGTCGCGCTGGATGGTCGCGGTCCGGATGGTCAGCGAGGGCGTCGACATCCCGCGGCTCGCGGTCGGGGTCTACGCCACGTCCACGGCGACGCCCCTGTTCTTCGCCCAGGCCGTCGGCCGGTTCGTCCGCGCGCGCCGCCGGGGCGAGTCGGCGTCGGTGTTCCTGCCGTCGGTCGCGCCGCTGCTGGTGCTGGCATCGGAGTTGGAGGTGCAGCGCGATCACGCGCTCTCCCGGTCGCCGGACGAGATCGACCCGGACGACCCGTTCGCGGAGTCCGAGGGCCTGATGGCTGCCGCCGAGCGGCTCGAGACCGGTGCCGACGCGGGCGACGATCTGCTGAGCTACAAGGCACTGGAGAGCCAGGCCGACTTCGATCGGCTCGTGTTCGACGGCGACGAGTTCGGCGGCGCGCACGGCGACCACGAGGAGTTCCTCGGCATCCCGGGCCTGCTTGATTCCGACCAGATGCGCGCCCTGCTGCGGCGCAAGCAGGCCGAGTCGGCGACGTCGCAGCGTCACTCGCTGCGCCAGGCGCCGGCGAACGAGGACGACTCCGCCGCCGCGGCGCCACCGCCGACGACGCACGCCCAGCTGGCGACGCTGCGGCGCGAGCTCAACGGCCTGGTCGCCGCCTGGCACCACCGCACGGGTCAGCCGCACGGGTCCGTGCACTCGACCCTGGTGCGTGAGTGCGGAGGACCGCCCGCGGCCGCAGCCAGCGCGGACCAGCTGACGAGGCGGATCGACACGATCCGGCAGTGGGCATCGCGTCGGTCGCACTGAGCTTCACAGGTGCGCGGTCGGAGCGTCTCGCGTAGCGTTGACGCCGTGACGACCGCCGCAGATAAGCGGGACCACTAGGTCCCGCTTCGGGTGATCCTCGGATCACCACACCCACCATCGCCCTCCCGCGCCCTGGCGATGGTGTGCGGAGAGCGTGACCGGTGGTGAATCGCGGACGTTGTCCCTCCGACGAAACCAGGTCTGTCATGCCCTTTCCAGCCAACCCTGCCAGCGTGTCCGCACCCGTCGTCGACGCCGGCGCGCTGAGCAAGAACTACACCTTCCACGAACAGGAAGCCGGGCTGCGCAATGCGGTTCGCAGCCTCTTCCACCGCACGTACCAGACCCGGGTGGCGGTCGATGACATCACCTTCGCCATCGACACCGGCGAGATCGTCGGGCTGCTGGGCCGCAACGGCGCGGGCAAGACCACCACGTTGAAGATGCTGTGCGGGCTGCTGCGTCCCACCGCGGGTGAACTGCGCGTCCTCGGGCACGAGCCGGTGGCGCGGTCGTTCGCGTTCCGCTCCCGGATCTCGGTCGTGCTCGGACAGAAATCCATGCTCTGGTGGGACGTTCCGGCGATGGAGAGCTTCCTCGTGCACAAACAGATCTATGCCCTCCGCACGAAGGACTTCGACGACAGCGTGCGTGAACTCGCCGCCATGCTGGGCATCGACGAACTCCTGCACGTCCCCGTCCGCAAGCTGTCGCTCGGCGAACGGATGCGGTGCGAGCTGATGCTCGCGTTGCTGCACCGGCCCGACGTGCTGTTCCTGGACGAGCCGACCATCGGCCTGGACGTGCTGGCGAAAGTGCGCGTCCGTGAGTTCCTCGCGCAGGTGAACGAGGCACGGGGGACGACGATTCTGCTGACCAGCCACGACATGGACGACGTCGAGGCGTTGTGTCCCCGTGTGATGCTCATCGATCACGGCCGGCTTCGGTACGACGGGGCGCTGGCCGACCTCGTCCAGTCCATGCGTCCGCTCAAGCGGGTCCGGGTTGCCTACACCGACAATCGCGTGCAGACGTTCGAGGTCGAGCGGGCCGAGCTGGGGGAGTTGCTCGCCCGGCTCGGCGCGGACGGTGACATCGCCGACCTCGACGTGAGCGACGCCTCGCTCGAGGAGATCATGCGCGACGTCTTCATCGAGGCCGACGCGGACGGGGCGCTTGCGTCGGTCGAGGGCGGTGAGCGGGCATGAGGCAGGTCCGGGTGTTCCTCCGGCTGGTTGCGCTCGACGTCACGCTGACGATCCACTACCGGGGCGAGTTCATCGTCATGCAGATCCGCAACATGGTCACCCCGATCGTGTCGTTGCTGGTCTGGCAGGCCGCGTCCGCGGCGGGCGCTGTGCTGCCGGTGAGTGACGGATATCTGGCGACCTACTTCATCTTCGTGAGTGTCGTCAGCATGCTGACATCATCGTGGACGGCCTACTTCCTGGGCGTGAGCATCCGGCTGGGCGACCTCGCGCGCTGGCTGGTCCGGCCGACGTCGACGCACATGTCCGGCGCGGCGAACAACGTCGGTGAGAAGATCGTGAAGCTGGTCCTGATCGCGCCGATGATCGCGGTGTTCGCGCTCGTGCTGCGCGACCGGATGCAGCTGCCGCACAACCCGGTCACCTGGCTGCTGTTCGGTGTCAGCCTGCTGATGGCGGCGGCGATGGTGTTCTCCCTCGACGTGATCGTCGGGTCGCTGGCGTTCTGGTTCGACGAGGTCAACGGGTTCAGCTGGGCCCGCCGGCTGATCGTCAGCGTGCTGTCGGGAGCCGTCGTCCCGTTGGCGCTGATGCCGGGCTGGGCCGGTGGTGTCGTCGCCGTACAGCCGTTCCGTTTCACCGTGTCCTACCCGCTCGAGGTGCTGCTCGGCACCGTGTCGGGGTCGGTCGTGGCGGGATTCGTCTTGCAGGCCGGCTGGACCGTGGTCTTCATCGCCGCCGGCGCGCTGATCTGGCGGCGCGGCCTGCGCAACTACCAGGCAGCCGGCGCATGAGCGCGGTCGGATCACGGGACCAGCACGTCGCAGTGTGGCGGCAAGCGTTCTCGCAGTCGGTGAGCCGGGAGCTGCAGTTCCGCTCGCAGGCGATGGCGACGATCGTCGTCGGCCTGCTGGGGTTGGTGATCTCGCTGCTGCCGGTGCTGCTCCTGTTCACGTTCACCCCGGATGTGAAGGGCTGGACCGCGGGGCAGGCGGTCGCTCTCGTCGGCGTCTACCAGGTGATGGCATCGGTGCTCGCGGCGTTCATCACGCCAAACCTCGGGCGGATGCACGGCTACGTCACCCGGGGCGATCTCGACCAGGTCCTGGTGCGTCCGGTATCGAGCCAGCTCTATGTCACCGCGCGCTGGTTCGCACCGGCGGAACTCATCGGGGTGGCGTCCGGTGTGGTGGTCGTCGTCGTCGGGCTGGTCCGGGCCGGGATCGCTCCGTCTCCCTTGGATGCGCTCCTCGCGGTGCTCTGGTTGGCGATCGGCCTGCTGCTCGTCACCTGCCTGTGGTCGAACCTCGCGTACCTCGAGTTCTGGTTCCAGGCGGCCGACCCGATCGCGGACCTGATGTCGGATCTGCTGGGTGCCGGCCGGTACCCGATCGCGTTCTTCCCGCGCGCGGCCCAGGTTCTGCTGATGGTGGTGGTGCCGGTGGGAGTCGCGACGACGGTGCCGGTCCGGGCGCTCACCGGCGCGTTCGACGTTGCCTGGCTGCCGGCCGGGATCGGGGGACTGGCCGTCGCTCTGGTGTTGACCCGGCTGCACTGGAACGCGGCACTGCGCAAGTACTCGAGCGCGAGCTCGTAGCTTCGGGAGCTCACAGGCCGCCGTCGAGTGGGCGCGTCCCCACCCGACACGCCGGGTCGAGCGTGCGCCGGCGACCACTTTGCGGTGCACCAGGTACATCGGTCAGACGGGACGTGCGCTCGGGGGCACGGAACGCCTGACAACCCGAGACGGAGCTCGGGGCCGTAGCGGAGCGTCCACTCGAGGTCCCCGGCCACAGAGTGGACGCTCCGGTGCTCTGGATGCGGCGAGTCCGGTGGGGACGCGCCCACTCGACGGCGGCCCGTGAACGGGCGGCCTGGAGGCGTGCGGCGGGGACGAACGGGCTAGCGCCCCAGCAGGGCCGGGATCGCGTCGGCCAGCATCTGGTAGTCCTCGAGCTGGTTGTACAGATGGGCCGACAGCCGGATGGCGCCACGACCCGAGTGGGACGTGAGGGCCAGTTCCGCGGGCACGATCTCCCGCGCCCGCTGATGGAAGGCGGTGAGGTCGGTACCCACCGGCAACGGGACCAGCCGCAGTGGCAGCGGGTCACCGCCGGGCGCCGGGTCGCCGATCGCATGCGCGACGACGGCGGCGCCGGCCGCGACCAGCTCCTGCCCGTACGCACGGACGCGGTCGTAGCCCCACGCCTGGTGGAACGCGATCGCTGCCGGGGCGACCAGCCAGCCGATCACGTCCTGGGTTCCCTGCATCCGCATCGACGCCGGGTAACCCGAGGCCTCCGACCACGACACGACCGGCGGCCGCAGCCTGGCCCGCCACGCGTCGTCGGCGTAGAGGACGGCGGTGCCGGCCGGCGCGCACGCCCACTTGTGCAGGTTGCCGAACCAGACGCCGACACCCGAGGCGGCGAGCGCGCGGAGGTCGATGTCGAGCGTCGAGGGTGCGTGCGCGCCGTCGACGACGAGGGCGACGCCTCGATCGCGAAGGCTGCTCCCCAACGCGGCGACGTCGAAGAGCCGGGCCGTCGGCGAGGTGATGTGGTCGACGACCACGATCGTCGTCCGGCCGGTCACCGCCGCGAGGATCAGCTGGTTGACCTCGTCTGCCCCGGCTGCGATCGGGACGGCGACCTCGACGACCCGAGCGCCGACGTCGGTGCAGTAGCGGTCGACGGCGAAGCGGATCGCCCCATAGGCATGGTCGGTGACGACGACCTCGTCACCGGGGGACAGGCCGGCGGAGAAGAGCACGATCGACATCGCGGCGGTCGCGTTCGTGACGAACGTGAGCCCGTCCGGGTCGCCTCGGAGGAAGTCCGCGACGTCGACGCAGGCGTCGTCGATCGCCGTTCGGGCGAACCGTCCGAAGAACTCCATCGGGTTCGCGTTCAGCCGTGCACGCAGCTCGGCCGCGGCGGCGTCGACGACGATCGGCACTGCGCCGTAGGAGCCGTGGTTGAGGTGTGCGCGGGTCTGGTCGAGCGACCAGCTCGCGCGCAGTTGGGCCCGCTCCGACGGCGTGAACACCGTCGGAGCCGACACGAGGGCCTGGTCCGGGCTCAAACCACTTCCAGCCCGTTGCGGTCGGGCAGCGCCGGCCGGTTGGTCGACGTCGCGTCGAGGTAGAAGTAGGCGACCGAGCTGATGTCGTCCTGCAACGGCAGGTAGCGGTGCTCGGCGCGCCAGCCGAGCGCCTGGATGTCGACCGAGAGGTTGGCGGCGAACCGGATCGGGTCGGCCAGGTGCCAGCGGTACATGCCGAAGCGCTGCTGGGCCTGGTAGAGCCCGTCCGGCCGGCTCACCTGGTGCAGGGCCGAGGTAGGGCGTCGAGAACTGCGTGTAGCCCTGACCCGGGACGTCGAAGTTCCAGGCGCCGCCGAAGTAGTCCTCGGTGCCGGTCCCGGCGATCGTCGGGAACTCGTCGTCGCCGTCGAGGTAGAACTTGATCTCGCCCTCGCCCCACCAGCCGGTGTTGTTCACCTGCCAGCCGATGTAGGTGCCGACGTAGTGACCGGAACCCTGCACGTTGTCGAGCAGCGTGTGGGTGGTCGCGTAGGGGAGCGGGTTGCTCCGGCGGAACTGCGCGTGCAGGTACGCCGCGTCCGGCGCGACCTCACCGAGGGCGAAGTCGACCTGGTAGTAGAGCGTCACGTCCTCGGGGGCGATGTTCTCGACGGTCACCCGGGCGTTCGCACGGAACGGCATCTCGAAGTAGCTGTTGAAGCCGCCGTGCGGGTTCACCGAGATCGGCAGCGAGCTGACCTGGGCGTAGGTCTTCCAGCCGGCGCAGAAGAAATCGCCGAGCGGGGTCTCGATCGCGGGCTCGGTGTCGCCCTCCCAGTAGACGCGCAGGACGAGCTGCCGCCAGAAGGTCGGGTGGGTGGTGCACCAGATGTGCTGGATGACGCCTTCACCGTCGATGTCGGCGAGGGTGTGGGTCGTCCCGGCGGGGATCCGGACCGACGGCGACACCTTCCAGCCGACGCCGAGCTCGCGGGCGCAGTCCTGACCGGTGCCGGTCTCGGCGCGGCCGCCGCCACCCTTGGCGGCGTCGAACTTCTCGGCGCTGGCCGACCGCGTGACCGCGTTCGAGAGCCGCGAGATGCCTGCGACGCCGCCGAACGTGGACGGGATCGCCGCCGAGGTCGCCGCCGGACGCGCTGCCGTGGACTTGCGAGCGCTGGCGGTCCTCTTCGCGGTGGCAGCGGTCTTCTTGGTTGGCCTGGTGGCCATGGAGCACTCCTGTGAGGGGAAAGGGTGACGGGAATGTGAACGGGGATGGGGACGGGAATTGGGAACGGTGGTGGGGAGGGTGAGGCCGTCGGATCGGCTCACGTCCACGCTAGGGGATCGGCCGCCGGCCGCGCAGACCGGAGAGCTCAGTCGGCGAGGCCGAGTTTGGCCTTCACGGCTGAAGTGTCCACTTCCGTCCACCCACGTGCGGCCAGCCAGCCGAGGACACCTCCGCTGGTCGCGTCGAGCTCGCTCAGCATGGTCTCCATCGTCGCGCGTCGCGGCCGCATCGAGTCGAGGCCACGACCGTCCAGGCTGGCCGCGTAGGTGCTGCTCGATCGCAGCCGGCCGGCGATCTCGGCGATCCGGTCGTCGGTCAGCGCGTAGTCGTCGAGAACCGCGTCCCGCTCGACCCCACCAAGCTCGAGCGCCATCGCGACGATCGTGCCGGTGCGGTCCTTGCCGGCCGCGCAGTGGACGAGCACGGCACCGTCGGCCGATCCGATCGCGGCGAGGGCTCCGACCACCGAATCCGGACGGTCGCCGAGGTAGCCCAGATAGGCCCGGAGCTGACCGACCTTCTCCCGCTCGGCGAGCTCACCGTCCTGCCAGGGAAGGAGTTCATCTCCACTGGGGCGGCGGTCCGCGTCGGTGAGCGGTGCCTCCGGCAGCAGCGACAGGCGATGGATCACCACGTCGGTCGTCACGAGCGGACCGGGTCCCTCGCGGTCCACCTCGAGGTCCGAGCGCAGGTCGAGGACGTCGGTCACGCCGATGTCCTCGAGCAGCCGGCGCACGTCCTGGGCGCTGAGGTCCTGCAGGTTGTCCGCACGCAGGAGCCGGTGCGGAGCCACCAGCCGGCCGTCACGGGTGGGCAGCCCACCGCTGTCGCGCGCATTGACGAGCCCGTCGAAGACGAGCCACCTGTCCTGACCTGTCACGGGTGGGGTTGGCATCGCCGTCCAGCCTAGCGAACCGACCGGCCGCGGTCCGGTGGAAGCGGATACGCCGCAGGCACGGTTGAATGGCGCCATGGCCGATCACCCGGCGTTGCAGCAACTCGTCGACGCGCTCCCACGTGACGTCGTCACCATCGACCCCGCCGCGATGACCGGCCACCGCCGGGACATGGCGACGTTCTGCCCGGCCGGTGAGCCGCTCGCGCTCGTGCGCGCCCGCACCGAGGCCGAGGTCGTGACCACTCTCGCGATCGCGTCCGAGTTCGGCATCCCGGTCGTCCCTCAGGGCGCGCGCACCGGCCTGTCCGGTGCCGCGAATGCCGTCGACGGCTGCATCCTGCTGTCGGTCGAACGGATGAACCGCATTCTCGAGATCGACGCCGGGAACCGCATCGCGGTCGTCGAGCCCGGTGTCCTGAACGCCGACCTGTCCCGGGCGGTCGGCGCGCAGGGGCTGTTCTACCCGCCCGACCCGGCCAGCTGGGAGATCTCGACGATCGGCGGGAACGTCGCGACGAACGCCGGTGGCCTGTGCTGCGTGAAATACGGCGTGACCCGTGACTTCATCCTTGCGGTGAAGGCGATCCTGCCCACCGGTGAGGTGCTGCGGACCGGTCGGCAGACGATGAAGGGCGTGGCCGGCTACGACCTGCTCGGGCTGCTCGTCGGGTCGGAGGGAACCCTCGGCGTCATCACCGAGGTCACCGTCGCGTTGATCCCGGCGGCCGCCGCTCCCCGCACGGTCGCCGCGATGTTCCCGACGATGCGTGCCGCCGGTGACGCTGTCGCGCAGGTGGTCCGAAGCGGATCCGTCCCGAGCCTGCTCGAGTTCATGGACACCACGACGCTCCGCGCGGTCAATGCCTACCGGGACTTCGGGTTGCCGACGGACGCGGCGGCGATGCTGGTGGCCCAGTCCGACGCCGGGTCACGTGCCGACGCCGAGATCGAGATGCTGGCACAGGTGTTCCACGATGCGGGTGCGAGCGAGGTGCTGGTCGCCGAGGACGCCGAGGAAGGCGACCTGATGCTGGCCGCGCGCCGGAGCGTGCACTTCGCCCTCGAACGGCTGGGCTCGGCGTTGATCGACGACGTCTGCGTCCCACGGACGAAACTCGCGGATTTCGTGGCCGGCGTGGAGAAGATCGCCGCCGACGTCGCCCTCACGATCGCCGTCGTCGGCCACGCCGGCGACGGGAACACGCACTCGTCCGTCATCTTCGACGCGTCCGACCCCGACCAGGTGACCCGGGCAGCGGCGGCGTTCGACGCGATCATGCGCCTGGGCCTGGGCCTGGGCGGCACCATCACCGGCGAGCACGGCGTCGGGCTGCTCAAGCGGGACTTCCTCGAGCGCGAGCTCGGCGACGTCTCCATGCGCCTGCACCGCGCGGTCAAGCAGGCCTTCGACCCGCAGGGAATCCTCAACCCGGGCAAGGTGTTCTCGACCGACCCCGATGCAGCACACGACTCCGCGTCCGGCCGACGGTAGTCCGGGTCGCATGTCGTCATCAGTCCTCACGGGTGCCGGCTTCGTCGACCCCGCTCCACATCCCCGGGCCACCGCCCGGGTCGTCGTCGCCGGGACGTCGGACCTGCACGGCGTCGTCCGCAGCTGGAACTACGACTCCGACGAGCCCGATCCCCGCGTCGGCCTGGCGAAGGTCGCGACGCTGGTCCGCGCGCTCCGGTCGCAGTACGGCGAGGAACGCGTCCTCCTCCTCGACGCCGGCGACACCCTGCAGGGCACGCCGATGATGTGGTTCGCGGCCAACGGCAGACTTCCGGCCGGGCCGCACCCGATGACGTCGGCGATGCGCGAGGTGGGGTACACCGCCGCGGCGTTGGGCAACCACGATGTCGAGTACGGCTTCGACGTCCTCGAGTCGTTCACGTCAACGTGCGGGTTCCCGGTGCTGGCGACGAACGCCAGTGGGCCGCGTGCCGCCGGGATGATGCGGGGACTGATCGTCGAGGCCGCCGCGGTGCGGGTGGAGTCGTCCCCGTCCTCGTCTTCGACAGCGGAGCAGCCCGGCCCGCCGCGCGCGGTTCGGGTCGGCGTCATCGGCCTCACGAACCCGGGCATCCCGGTGTGGACGAAGCTCGTGGTCGACGGTCAGCTCGACGTCGGCGACCTCGTGTCCGCGGCGTCCACGACCGCCACCGAGCTCCTCGCCGCCGGCGCGGAGCTGATCGTCGTCACGGCGCATTCGGGCACCTGCCCGTTCTCCTCCTACGGCGATGTCGTGCCCTGGTTGGAGAATGCGGCCACTCTGGTCGCCGAGCACGTGCCCGGCGTGGTGGCGGTGCTGGCCGGGCACGCCCATGCGGACGTGCCCGAGGTGCGGGTCGAGCGTGCCGACGGCACGGTCGCCGTCGTCACCGAGCCGTCCTGCTACGGGCAGCGGCTGTCGGTGATCCACCTCGACGTCGCCGACACCGACGGTCGCTGGGACGTGGTCGCGGCCTCTGCGCAAACGCTCGACACGTCGGTCGCGGTCGAGGACGCGCGGGTCGTCGCGGCGGTCGACGTCCCGCACCGGGCCACCCGCGTGCTCCTGTCGACACGGGTCGGCGAACTGGACGCCGACCTCGATCTGAGTGGACCGCTGTGGCGGCACTGCCCGCCGATGGAGCTGATCGCCCGGGTGGTCGGGCAGGCCGCGCTCGCGGGCATGGGTCCGTCGGCGCCGACCGGCCTGCGCGGCGTCGTCGGGGTGGTCTCGAAGGTCTACCGCGGCGGGGTTCTGCGTGCCGGTGCGATGCGGGCACGCGACGTCGGCGCGCTGTACCGCTTCGACAACCGGCTCGTCACCGTCGCGCTCACCGGCCTGCAGCTGCGCGAGTACCTGGACTGGTCGGCGCGTTTCTTCAAGCCCGCGGTCGATCCGACCACGGATCCGGACACCCTGCTGCGCGCCTCGGTGCCGGATGCGCCGTTCGGGCTGCCGGACTACGACTTCGACATCGCGGTCGGCGTCGGCTCGCTGATCGGCTACGACATCGACGTGGCCCGCCCGGTCGGAGCACGCGTGCGACGGCTCACGATCGACGGGGTCGCAGTCGCCGACACCGACGCGTTCGCCGTCGTCCTCACCGAGTACCGGCACAACGGCAGCCGCAACTACCCGCACGTGCGGACGGCCGACGTGCTCTGGCGCAGCGAGGGCTACCTGCGCGACCTCGTCGAGGCGTACGTCCGTCGCGTCGGGGTTGTCGACGTCGCGGCACTGACGCGGCCCGGCTGGCGATTGACCGTCGGTGACGAGGCTCTGACAGGTACCGTGGCCTCCAGCCGGGCGTGAGGTCACACGTCCGGACGCGAACTCCGGGAGTCAAACCATGAAGCGTCAGACCGCATACGTCATCGGCGGGATCGGCGTCGGCGTGATCCTGCTGGCCATCATCCCGTGGTGGGCGAGCCTGCTGATCTTCCTCGCCATCGTCGCGACACCTGCCGTCGCCTACGCGATCCTCGATCCCAGCCAGAAGCGGCGCCTGAGGGGCCTTGCCCGCAAGCAGATCGGCCCCGGCCGCCGCTAGTCGAGGAACGTCGTCGGGATCACCGGTTCGCCGGGTGAGAGCTGGCGCGCCGTCGCCGGCAACTCGGCCAGCCGGGCCACCAGCCGGGCCCGGGCGACGTCCAGATCCTCGTCGCCGACCACCTCCCCGGAGACGACGAGCGGGACGAGGAGCGGCCGGTCGTTGTCGTCGCCGGCCGGCACCTCGACCGTCGAGATCAGCTCAGCCTCCGCACGGCCGTCGGCTCCGATCCGCCGCAGCGCCCACTTCCGTCCTTTGTGCGTCGGCTTTCCGGCCGAGCGCTTCGCGACACCGTGCATCGGTGCGCCCGGCTCGGGCGACTCGGCCACCGCCACGAGCTTGTAGACGAGCTCGGCCGTCGGCGTGCCCGACCCCGTGACAACCGACGTCCCGACGCCGTAGGCGTCGACCGGCGCGTGTGCCAGCCCGGCGATCGAGAACTCGTCCAGGTCGCCGGAGAGCAGGATCCTCGTGTCCCGCGCGCCCAGTTCGTCCAGTTGGGCACGCACCTCACCCGCGACCGTGAACAGGTCTCCGGAGTCGATCCGGATCGCGCCGAGTCGCGGACCGGCCACCTCGATCGCCGTCTGCACGGCGGCGTGGATGTCGTACGTGTCGACGAGCAGCGTCGTGGACGTGCCGAGTGAGGCGATCTGGGCGGTGAACGCCTCGCGTTCGGTCGCGTGCAGCAATGTGAACGCGTGCGCGGCGGTGCCGCGGGTCGGGACGCCGTAGCGCGCGCCGGCGGCCAGGTTGGACGTGGCGTCGAACCCGGCCAGGTAGGCCGCCCGAGCCGCGGCCACCGCCGACTCCTCCTGCGTCCGGCGCGAGCCCATCTCGATCAGCCCGCGGGTCCCCGCCGCGCCACGTATACGGGCCGCCGCGGTCGCGATCGCGCAGTCGTGGTTGAGGATCGAGAGCGCCAGCGTCTCCAGGAGGACGGCCTCGGCGAAGCCGGCCTCGACGACGAGGATGGGGGATCCGGGGAAGTAGCACTCGCCCTCGGGATAGCCCCAGATGTTGCCGCCGAAGAGGTAGCCGGCGAGCCATGTGAGCGTGCGGTCGTCCACCACGCCGGCCTGCGCGAGGAACGCGATGGACGCGTCGTCGAACCTGAACTCGCGCAGCGCGTCGAGGAACCGGCCGGTCCCCGCGACCACGCCGTAGCGCCGGCGGTCGGGCAGCCGGCGCCCGAAGAGCTCGAACACGCACCGGTTCTCGGCGTGCCCCGACGCCAGCGCCGCCTGCACCATCGTGAGCTCGTAATGGTCGGTCAGAAGCGCCGTCGAGACACCCGTGAGCCCGGTCATGGCCGCGAGCCTACTGTCGTGCAGGCTCGCCCGGTCGTGCGACGATGCGAGGGTGAGTACCGCACCTACCGAGCTCGACGACCCCCAGGTCGACGAAGTCGCCGGCGTCGATATGCCGTGGGTGACGGTCGTCTGGAACGACCCGATCAACCTGATGTCCTACGTGGCTTATGTGTTCCGCGCCCACTTCGGCTACAGCGGGGAGAAGGCGGACAAGCTGATGCTCGACGTCCACCGCAAGGGCAAGGCGATCGTCTCGTCGGGTTCGCGCGAGGAGATGGAGCGCGACGTCGAGGCCATGCATTCCTACGGGCTCTGGGCCACCACGCAGAAGAACGAGAGGTGAGCAGGTGGCGACCAGGTTCGTCCGCAAGAAGCACGTGATCTCGGCGAAGTTCAACGCCGACGAGGCCACGCTCATCGCCAACCTCGTGGCGCAGGTGATCGAGCTCCTGCGCGACGACGAGAACACCCGGTCCGGCTCCTCCGACGACGATCTGGCCGAGCTCGTCGGCGCCTTCGGGTCCTCGGTCGCACCTGCCGACCCCGTGGTCGCGCGGCTGCTGCCGGACGGTTACCGCGGCGACGACGAGGCCGCCGGGGAGTTCCGCCGGTTCACCGAGGTCGGGCTGCGCTCGGGGAAGGTCGACGCCGCCCAGCGGGTCCTCGACGACCTCGGCGACACCGAGCTCGCCGACCGCGTCACCGTCAGCCTCGACGGCGAGGCCGCGCTCATCTGGGCCCGGTGCCTCAACGACCTCCGTCTCTCCATCGGCACCCGGCTCGAGGTCACCGAGGACGACGAGCAGCGCTTCGGTGCGCTCGACGACGACGACCCGGTCCGCTGGACCTACGACGTGTACGTGTGGCTGGGCTGGTTGCAGGAGTCGCTGATCGAGGCGATGAGCGAGCACCTGCCGGAACCGCACCGTGACTGACGCCGCGCCGGTGTCCGGGTACGGCCCCGGCCCCGGGCACGGTGCCGATGCGCCGATCGGCATCTTCGACTCCGGCTTCGGCGGCTTGACCGTGGCGCGGGCGGTGCTCGACCAACTGCCGCATGAGCCGGTGATCTACCTGGGCGACACCGCACGCCAGCCCTACGGTCCGAAGCCGATCGCGGAGATCCGCGAGTACGCGCTGGAGTGCCTGGACCATCTCGTCGACCTGGGCGTGAAGGCGCTGGTCATCGCGTGCAACTCCGCGAGTGCCGCGATGCTCGTCGACGCCCGCGAACGCTACGACGTGCCGGTGGTCGAAGTGATCCTGCCCGCCGCGCGACGTGCGGTGGCCGCCACCCGCAACGGCTGGATAGGCGTCATCTGCACGACCGCCACCGCGCGGTCGCTGGCCTACGAGGACGCGATGGCGGTGTCGGCGGTCGAGGTGGTCACGCAACCGTGCCCGCGGTTCGTCGAGTTCGTCGAACGCGGCGTCACCGGCGGGGCCGAACTGCTGGCGGTGGCGCAGGAGTACCTGCAGCCGCTGCTCGACGCCGATGTCGACACGGTGATCCTCGGGTGCACGCACTATCCCATGCTGACCGGCGTGATCTCCTACGTGATGGGGGAGCGGGTGAGCCTGGTGAGCTCGGCCGAGGAGAGCGCGAAGGACGTGTACGCAGTGCTGACGCGGCATGGTTTGCTGCGTCCGGAGGGGCCGACGCCGCCGCACCGCTTCCTGACGACCGGTGCGCCCGCGGAGTTCGCCGAGATCGGCGCGCGGTTCCTCGGGCCGGTCCTGGACCGGGTCGACCAGTTCGCCTGGATGCGCTGAGACCCGGCTGCCAGATGGTGGACCTGGACGCACTGCCCCGCATCGACAGTGCGGCGAACGACCGGCTCAAGGCCGTGCGCCGACTGGTGAAGGCGCGCGACCGACGTCGTGAAGGGCTCTTCGTCATCGAGGGGTTCCGTGAGCTCCGGCGCGCCGTCGACGGCGGACTGGTGATCCGCGACGTGTTCGTCGCGACCTCGGACTGGACCGGCCGCCAGGAAGCCGGGCTGGTCGACGAGATCGTCGGCGGTGGCGCACGTATCAGCGTGCTGAGTTCGAAGGCGTTCGCGTCGATCGCCACGCAGGATGCGCCGGACGGCCTGCTCGGAGTCGCCGATATCCCTGCCGTCGACCTGTCCGTTCAGCCGAATGTTCAAGCGGACAGTCTGTTCGTCGTCGTCGAGGGCATCGAGCGGCCAGGCAATCTGGGCACGATCGCACGCACCGCGGTGGCCGCCGATGTCAGTGGGCTGATTCTGTGCGACCCGCAGGTGAACGCGTTCCACCCCGAGGTCGTCCGGGCATCGGTGGGGACGCTGTTCACGTTGCCGCTCTCGGTCGTCGGCGTGCCAGAACTGGTGACGTGGGCGCGGGCCAACGGGATCCGGCTGATCGTGACGACACCGGCGACCGACGAGCTCTACTTCGACGCCGACGTGAGCGGTCCGGTCGCGGTCGTCGTGGGCAGCGAGAAGAACGGCATCACCGACGCCATGCGTGCCGCCGCCGACGTGCTCGTCCGTATCCCGATGTCCGACGCGATCGACAGCATCAACGTCGGCGTCGCCACGGGCATCGTGCTCTTCGACGTCATCCGGGCCCGGCGCCGGGCAGGCTGAATCGGGTCGGTTCGGGGTGGCAGCATCGGATGTGGGCCTAGCCGGACCGGCGAGAGCCGGCACCGACAACGCGACCAATAGCGGCCATGCAGCACGCCTGCGACCGCCTCACGCCTTGACTTACCAGGACCCAGGCGCCGATCCTCACTAGGTCGTCGGGTAAGCGCTTTCCACCCTGCCGCTCCCGGAGCTACCGGGTCGAGATGGTAGCGCGCGCGTCGGCGAGGCGGACCACACGTGAAGGCGTGCCGAGCAGTCAGCCGACCAAGGAATGAGGAGCCGACCATGATCTCTCGTCGACATTTCGTGCATGCAGGCCTGGGAGTAGGCGCAGGGGCGGTGTTGTCCTCGTTCCTGGCATCGTGTGCAGGCGTTGCCGGAGGAGGCTCGTCCGGAGGCGGCAAGGAACTCCAGGTCGCCTGGTGGGGCGGTAACGACCGGGCCAAGCGAACCCAGGACGTCATCGATCTCTTCAAGAAGAGTGACAGTTCGGTCAAGGTCAGTGGTCAGTTCAGTGCGTGGGCCGGGTACTGGCAGAAGTTGGACACCGAAGCCGCCGGCGGTGGGCTACCGGACGTGATCCAGATGGACATGGGGTATATCGGCCAGTACACGAAGCGACAGCAGTGCCTCGACCTGACCCAGATGGGTGACGCGACGCTTGACCTGGCCGACTTTGACAAGAACCAACTCGCGCAGGGCAAGGTCGACGGCAAGCTGTACGGGATCTCGCTCGGAGGCAACATCGATGCCGCCTTCTACAACACCACGGCGCTGACGACCGCCGGGGCCAAGGTGCCCGCGGATGACACGACGTGGGACGGCTTCGCCAGCTGGTGTTCCAAGATCGCCAAGAGCCTCCCGAGCGGGATGTATCCCGCCGACGATCCCAGCGGATCGACCCCTCCGTTCGAGGTGTGGGTCCGCCAGCGTCACGACGAGATGTGGACGGCCGACGGCAAGCTCGGCTACACCGTCGACGACGTCAAGGACTGGTTCACCTACTGGGCCGAGCTGCGCAAGGCCAAGCTGATCGTGCCCGGCACGGTTGCCGCCGAAGCGCTGCAGAACGGTACCAACCAGGGTGCGCCGCTTGTCACCGAGAAGGCGGCGTCGTCGATGACCTGGTCGAACTTCCTTGGCCAGTACCAGATTCTCACGAAGAACGAGCTGGCGATGGGACGCCTGCCGTTGGGTGACCAGCCCGGCGACTACGTGAAGGCCTCGCAACTGTGGAGCGCGTCGGCGAAGACCGAGCAGACAGATACGGTCGCAGCGTTCATCAAGTTCTTCCTGCACGACGAGGCGGCCATCAAGGTCCTCGGCCTCGAGCGAGGCGTGCCCGCCTCGGCCAAGGCCCGGGAGCTGCTCAAGCCCGACCTGGAGTCCTACGACAAGGCCCAGATCGACTTCTTCGACACGACCAGCCCCAAGACCCGGGCGAAGAAGGTGCTCGAACCCGCGACCGCGAGCGACGTCGGCGCAGCCTTTACCCGCGCGGCGCAGTCGATCTCGCTGACGAACAAGACGCCGGCGGAGGCTGCCATGACCTACATGGACGAAGCGCAGAAGGCACTGGGAGCCTGACCGTGCTCGACCGGGCCGAGCCGACACTCGCCGAGGCGGGCAAGGGGAAGCTCGCGCCCAAGAAGGGCATGTCCCGTCAGCGGCGTGAGGCCTTCGCCGCGTATGTGTTCCTGATTCCGTGGGTATTGGGAGCGATCGGCCTGACCCTCGGCCCGATGGTGGCGTCGCTGTACCTGTCGTTCACCAACTACGACCTGCTGGGCTCACCGGCCTGGATAGGCGTGATGAATTATGTGAACCTGATGTCGGATTCGCGTTACCTGCATTCGGTCCAGGTGACCCTGGTCTACGTCGGGCTGTCGGTGCCATTGAAGCTGGCGTTCGCGCTGCTGCTCGCGGTGTTGCTGAATCGGGGCTTGCGAGGCGTCAACGCCTACCGGGCGATCTACTACGTCCCCTCCCTTCTGGGTGGCAGTGTCGCGGTCGCGATTCTCTGGCGGCAGCTGTTCGCCAGCGAGGGGGTGGTGAATCGGCTGATGAACATCGTCGGCTGGCACGACCCGCCGTCCTGGCTGACGAATCCGCACTATGCCCTGTACAGCCTGGTGCTGCTGGCGATCTGGGAGTTCGGCGCTCCGATGATCATCTTCTTGGCCGGGCTGCGGCAGATACCCGCCGAGCTGTACGAGGCCGCCCGGGTGGATGGTGCAGGCAGAGTGGCGCAGTTCCTGCGGATCACGGTCCCGCTGCTGACTCCGATGATCCTGTTCAACCTGGTGCTGCAGATGATCGGCGCGTTCCAGGCATTCACGCCTGCCTACATCGTGAGCAACGGGACGGGTGGCCCGCTGGACAGCACGCTGTTCTACACGCTCTACCTCTATCAGCAGGCGTTCGGCAGCCTGCACATGGGCTACGGCTCGGCGATGGCGTGGCTGTTGCTGGTTGTCATCGGGGCGTTCACCGGCGCGGTGTTCTACAGCTCCCGGTACTGGGTCTTCTACTCCGACAGGTCGCGGTGATCATGATCAACAGGATTTCCGCATGGCCCAAGGCACTCCTGCACACGTTCCTCATCGTCGGCGCACTGCTCATGCTTTACCCGTTGCTGTGGATGCTCTCGTCCTCGTTCAAGCCCGACAGCCAGATCTTCGGACACCTGGGCGTGATCCCGTCCCACCCGATCCTGTCGAACTACACAGCGGGCTGGTCAGGCCTCGGCACACCGTTCACCGGCTTCTTCCTCAACTCGCTCATCGTCTGCGTACTCGCGGTGCTGGGCAATTTGACCTCGTGCAGCCTCGCCGCATTCGCCTTCGCCCGCTTGCGGTTCCCGCTTCAGCGGATCCTCTTCGGCTTCATGCTGGTGACGATCATGCTGCCGTTCCACGTCACGATCGTCCCGCAGTACGTGCTGTTCAAGCAGCTCGGATGGATCGGGACCTTGTTGCCGCTCGTGGTACCCAAGTTCCTCGCCGTCGACGCGTTCTTCGTGTTCCTGCTGATGCAGTTCATCAGGTCGATCCCGGTGGAACTGGACGACGCCGCGAAGATCGACGGCTGCGGGCCGTTCCGGCTGTTTGTACAGGTGATGGTGCCGTTGATGGTGCCGGCGCTGGCCACGACGGCGATCTTCACGTTCCTGTGGACGTGGAACGACTTCTTCAGCCAGCTGCTCTACCTCGGCAGCCGCACTCAGACGTTCACGGTTCCAGTGGCGCTCCGCGCGTTCATCGACAGCACGAGCCAGTCGTCGTGGGGACAGCTGCTGGCCATGTCGGTGTTGTCGCTGATCCCGATCATCGGGTTCTTCGTGGCCTTCCAGCGCCTGCTGCTGGAGGGGATCTCGACCACCGGTCTGCGGGGTTGAGGCGTGCACTCGTAGTCACGCCCGTAAGTTCGTCCGGGGTGGTCATGCCGCTTCGCGTTGCTGACCGTTGTGGGTCGTGGTCGTTGAGGCGCTTGAGGAAGGCGTTGAGGTCGTCTCGGGTGTAGGTCCAGTCGAAGGGTTCGGCGGTCGTGTTGGAGCGGTCCTGGAACGCCAGGATGCCGGTGCCGACGGTCGTCCCCGGCAACAACGGGGTCTTCCAGCCCACGATCGTGGCCGGCGGGTGGGTTGTCGGTACGTGCCGACGCAAGGTCGGCTCGGCCGGGATCGGCAAGGACGCCATCGCCGGGGTCTGGGCCGACCACAACCTCAAGCCCTGGCGGGTGGACACCTTCAAGCTGTCCACCGACCCGTACTTTGAGGAGAAGCTGGTCGACGTCGTCGGTCGGCCACATCGCGTCCAGCACTAAAGTGCTCTCAGCATTCGGGCGAGCGGTTCATCGACCCAGCCGAGGTGAGGCGCGAGACGCACCAGGCCGTCGTGTTCCCGCACCAGGCCAGGCACCGCAACTCCGATTCCCACAGTTCGGTAACCGGCATCCAGCTCCGAACGCATTCCCTCGATCACTGCGGCGCAGATAGACCAGCTGTCGGTCGACCAGCTCGGCAACCAAAGCCGCAATTGTCGACCGGTTGAGCCTGGCCTGCTTGGTCAACTGGGCTCGGGACAAGCCGCCCGTACGGTGGGCCAGGCCCAGGATCACCGAGAGATTGTGACGTCGCACATGATCGCTGTTGCTGCCGATGCCGGTATGCGTCACCTCGCCCCAGCCATATCGACGACTTCCCTCTCCTCGCGGGACCAGTGCTGGCCTATGACCCTAGTCAGGTAGTCGCTTGCTCTCCGCCAGCTCGGCGTACCAGT
>DAIQRJ010000018.1:0-71485 GCA_036786375.1 Actinopolymorphaceae bacterium | reverse complement strand
CCCGCAAGATCACTGCAAATCCTCGGCATCACGTGACTTTGCCGAGGCCCTGGGGCACCAGAGCAGGACAGAAGCTTTGGCCGTTGAACTGGTCATGTGGTCCTCTCATGTACAGAAGATGACCACTGCTGTCCCAGACGAGTTGCCCCGCGTCACGCAGGACGAGTCCTCGCGGGCCCTGGATGTGCGCCCAGAGGCCAGCCTCGCGTACGCCGTCCGCGTTCCATATCTGAGTCCAGGTGTCACGCTCTATCAGCGTGATGCCGTTGGCCGCGAACGTGATGTCAAAGTTGAGGTGCACCAGCCTCTTCACGACGTTGCCTTCGTTGTCCGTGAAGGTCTGCGTCGTTCCGTAAATGTGCGCGGTCAGGTTGACGGTGAAGCCCCAAGCAGCACACTCGGCCATGTTCGGGTCTGTGAAGGAGTCGTCGAAGTACTCCCGGGTCGGCGCTGCTGCGCTCGCCGCTGTTGGCAGAGCGAGCACGGTGGTCAAGAGGCCGGCCAGAAGCACGGGAAGCCATCGACGCTTGGTCCGCGCGCCCCGCTGGCGCGGTTCCCTCTCAAGTTTGTGACGTGTCATGATCGCTCCATCCCGCGCTACGTTCCGGCCGCCAGTCTGGTCGGCTTCCTTGGATCGTGCTCCGAGCAGCAGGTCATGGCCATACGTAATTCGGCTGAGACGCCGAGCCGGAAGCTTGGCTCAACCCGCACGAACGACACCCGTGGTCACAAGTTGATCAACTCCGACTCGTCCCGATCGCCACGTGCGGAGGCCACCCGCAACGATCGGCCCAGCCGCACTGTCAATCGTGCGATTCACCCGGCCCGGGTCGCCGGAGGGCGCATCCGCACCCAAGCCCATAGCGCTTCCGACTCACACTGGGCATGAACACGCTTGCCACGTCGAGTCCAACTCGCGCACAGCAGCGAATTACAGCAACGCCGGCGGCATGTGGCCTTACTTGGCGGTCCCTAGCGAGTCGTCCCAAGCGTGGTCGCGCGTCTCCGCGCGTACTCCGCAGAGTTCGCATCGAACTTGATGGGTCGACGGCATCACGGACGCTGTCCGCTCGGCGCCTTGGCCGCCAGGGCCTGCTGGTAGTTGCCGACGCCGAGGCGTGGGGCCCAGGTCGGGACGGCTCGTTCAGTGCCTGTCGGCGAGCACCGGGAGCCTCGGATAATGGCCCGCCTGATCCTAGGCGAACGAGTTCGTCCACGGTGTCGGCGGGCATCGGCCGCGCGAAATAGTAACCCTGACAGGAGTCAGAGCCGAGCACGCTGAGTTGTTGGTGTTGTTCGGATGTTTCGACACCCTCTGCGACGACGCTCATGTGCAGGCCGTGAGCAAGTTCGATAACAGCCCGAACAATGACCTGACTGGTTCGGTCGCGCTCCAGATTCGAGACGAACGCACGATCGATCTTCAGGATGTCGAGCGGAAATTGACGAAGGTAACTCAGTGACGAATATCCGGTGCCGAAATCGTCGAGCGCCAACCGGACGCCGATGTCCTTCAGATCGTTGAGGACGACGACGGCCCGCTCGCTGTCACTGACGAACACGCTTTCCGTGATCTCGAGTGTCAGCAGGCGCGGGTCGGCGCCGAGGTGGTCCAGCGCCGCGTGGAGATCAGCGACGTATCCGCGGGACATCAGTTGGCGTGTCGAGACGTTGACCGACATCGCGAGGTCCGCGCCCGGCAGCTGCAGCTGCCAGCGTCCACGCTCGGCCCACGCCTGCTTGAGTACCCAATCACCGATCTCCACGATGCTGGACGAGCGTTCGGCGAGGGGTATGACCATCGCCGGCGGCACTGATCCGCGCGTCAGGTGATACCAACGGAGCAATGCTTCGAAGCCGTTGAGTTGGCCGTCCGCGGTGCTGACGATGGGCTGGTACACAGTCGACAGCTCCGATCGTTGCAGCGCGGGCACTCGTTGGGGCGGCGCCGAGCTCAGAACTCGCGGGTGCGTCGCAGCTTCGCGGTTCGCCCGTCCGGGTCGTACACCATCCGGTACAGCGGCTCGGCCCACGACAGTGTCCGGCGCGTCATCGTCGGCGCCGCATAGGGACGCAACCGGCCCGCCGGACGCGCACCCGTTCGGCCCGCGTCGTGCCAGCTCTGCAACTGCGCGGCCGAATCGGCGAAGGCGCTGAAGGCTGTCCCGGGGTCGAGCAGGTCCCCGTCGTCGCCGTCCTCGCGGTCGAGATGTTCGCGGGCCAGCTGTAGCCGCAAACCGCGGGCGAACGTTCGGGCACCGTCGCCGGCGCGGTCGAGAACCCGCGGCTCGCGTTCGTCGAGCTCGTCGTCGACAACGGCACACGAGAGCTCCGAATCGTGCGTCCAGGATCGGCGGTTGACGTTGTCGGACCCGACCGATGCCCACACGTCGTCGACGATGCAGACCTTCGCGTGCACATAGACCGGCGTCCCGGCGTGGTTCTCGATGCCGTACACCGCGACGCGCCGTCCGCCGGCTGCGCGGATGTGATCGATGGCCTGCTGCCGTCCGATCAGGTTCGGTGCCACCGACAGCTTCCCGTCCTGGTCGGGGTGATGCGGGATGACGGCGATCAGGTGCAGGTTCTCGTCCGCCCGTAGTGCTTCGGCGAAACAGCGCACGATGTCGGCGGCCCAGAAGTACTGGTCCTCGACGTAGATCAGGCTGTGTGCGCGACGGATGACCTTGTCGTAGGCGCGGGCGACGCTTCGTTCCCCCTCCGGAGCAAACGGGTAGCCGTGCCGGCGCGGGGGATACGTCCGCAGCAGCTGCACGTGCTTCGTCCCGGCCGGCTCCGGATCCGGCGTCCGGGCCGGCAGCCGGCCGGCCGAGCGGTCCGTTCGCCGCATGACCTCGCTGATCCGGTCGACCGGGTTGCGGGTCAGCGGCGCCGGGTCGTCCCACCGCTCGCGGAACACCGTCTCGACATCAGCGACGGCCGGGCCGCGGACCGCAAGCTGGACGTCGTGCCAGGGCGGCCGCGTGCCGTAGACCTCGGCCATGGGCTGGGACTGTGGATCGCCCAGGTGTTCGCGGCTGTCATTCCGGCTGTGACACAGGTCGATGCCGCCGACGAACGCCACATCCAGCTCGAGGCGGCCGGGATGGCGGAGCACGACGAACTTCTGGTGGTGCGATCCTCCGGGCCGGACCCGCATGTCCAGCAGGCATTCACCTCCGGCAGCCTCGATCTCCTGACCGAGACGACGATTCTGCTGCTCGCTGAAGGCGAACCGGTCGAGGTGCGAGCGCCACATCAGACCCTTGACCACGACACCTCGACGCGCCGCATCGGACAGCAGTTTCTCGACCTCGGTGCCCGGCCCGTCGAGCCGCTCGTCGGGATCCCCGCGCCAGTCGGTGAACAGCAACAGGTCGCCGCTCCGCATCAGCCGCACGCACCGGACCAGCTCGGGAAAGTAGCTGGCGCCATGAACGAGCGACTGCGTGTCGTTGCCCGACGTCCAGGACCCGCCGTCGACGTGCCGGCGGTCGAGCTCGGTCGACGGGTTGCCCCGCTCGGACGTGCTGAGGAACCAGTCCGCGATAGCCACTCACACATCTAAGCGGCCCGGCCTGAGCAGCCCTGTCCGGAGTGTTCACATCGCCGAAATGCTCCCGGCACGCCCGAGCGCGGCAGCGTCGCTAACTTCCTCTGGCGACCCTCCTGAGTGGGTCTGGGCCCCCGCCGTTTCGAAGGATGACAAATGAGTGGAAACAACGTACGTCTGCAGGCGATCAGAGACGTCGAGGCATATGTGCCGCCAGCCGTCAGCTTCGCGGCGGACGAGACCCCCGGCGAGATCTTCGGCGAGAACGTGTTCAACGCGACCGTGATGCAGAAGCGGCTTCCGAAGTCGGTCTTCAAGTCCGTCCTCGCCACCATCGAGCACGCGAAGCCGCTCGACCCGCTGGTCGCCGACGCCGTCGCCGCGGCCATGAAGGACTGGGCGATGGAGAAGGGTGCGACCCACTATGCCCACGTCTTCTACCCCCTGACCGGGCTGACCGCCGAGAAGCACGACAGCTTCCTCGAGCCGGCGGGCGACGGAACCGCTCTGATGGAGTTCTCCGGCAAGACCCTCGTCCAGGGTGAGCCGGACGCGTCGAGCTTCCCGAACGGCGGCCTGCGCAACACGTTCGAGGCGCGCGGCTACACCGGCTGGGACGTGATGAGCCCGGCCTACGTGCTGGAGAACCCGAACGGCAACACCCTGTGCATCCCGACGGTCTTCGTGTCGATGACCGGCGAGGCGCTCGACCACAAGACCCCGCTGCTGCGCTCACAGCAGGCGATGGCCCAGCACGCCGAGCGCATCCTGCGCCTGTTCGGCCACGAGCCCGCGCACGTGGTGTCGTTCTGCGGCCCCGAGCAGGAGTACTTCCTGATCGACCGTCACTTCTTCCTCGCCCGGCCCGATCTGCTCAACGCCGGCCGCACCCTGTTCGGCGCGAAGCCGCCGAAGGGCCAGGAGTTCGACGACCACTACTTCGGCGCCATCCCCGAGCGCGTCCTCGGCTTCATGATGGACACCGAGCGTGAGCTGTTCAAGCTCGGGATCCCCGCCAAGACCCGGCACAACGAGGTCGCGCCCGGCCAGTTCGAGATCGCGCCGATGTTCGAGCGCGCCAACGTCGCCGCCGACCACCAGCAGTTGCTGATGACGACCTTCAAGACGATCGCCAAGAAGCACGGTCTGGAATGCCTGTTCCACGAGAAGCCGTTCGAAGGTGTCAACGGCTCCGGCAAGCACATCAACTTCTCGATAGGCAACGCGACCGAGGGCAACCTGCTCAACCCCGGTGACAACCCGCACGACAACGCGCAGTTCCTGGTGTTCTGCGCCGCGGTGATCCGGGCGGTGCACAAGTACAGCGGACTGCTGCGGGCGTCGGTCGCCTCGGCCAGCAACGACCACCGCCTCGGCGCCAACGAGGCACCGCCGGCGATCATCTCGGTCTTCCTCGGCGACCAGCTCACCGACGTCTTCGAGCAGATCGCCAACGGCGGGGCGACGTCGTCGAACGGCAGGGGCAGCCTGATGATCGGCGTCGACACCCTTCCGGTGCTGCCGACGGACCCGGGCGATCGCAACCGGACCAGCCCGTTCGCCTTCACCGGCAACCGGTTCGAGTTCCGGGCGCCCGGCTCGCTGCAGTCGGTAGCCGGTCCGATGACGACGATCAACACGATCATGGCCGAGGCACTGGACTGCCTGGCCACCGAGCTCGAAGCAGCGGTCGCGGCGGGCACCGAATTCAACACCGCTGTGCAGGACGTCCTCGCGGGCGTCGTCGAGGCCCACGGCTCGGTCGTGTTCAACGGTGACGGCTACTCCGACAAGTGGCAGGTCGAGGCGGCTGAACGCGGGCTTCCGAACCTGCGGACGACGCTCGACGCGCTGCCCGAGCTGATCTCCGACGAGTCGATGGAGCTGTTCGAGCACTACAAGGTGTTCAACCACCGCGAGATGTACAGCCGCTACGAGATCGGCCTCGAGCATTACGTCCTGAGCATCGGTGTCGAGGCACGACTGACCCTCGAGGTCGCGACGACGTCGGTGCTTCCGGCCGCTACCCGCTACCAGACCGAGCTCGCGCTCAACGTCGGTGCGCTCAAGGCTGCTGGGGTCGAGGCGGACGTCGCCACGCTGCAGGTCGTGTCCGGTCCGCTCGCCGACCTCCGGGCCGCGATCGCCACCCTCGGCGACGCTCTTGCCGCCGACGCGGGCGAGACGCCGATCGAGGAGGCTCAGCACGCTCAGGAAGCGCTGCTGCCGGCGATGGCCGCCGTCCGGTCGGCCGTCGACACGCTCGAAGGAGTCGTGGCCGACGACCTGTGGCCCCTCCCGACCTACCAGGAGATGCTCTTCATCCTCTGAGCCGGTCGACCGTCGTCGTCGTTCAGTCGTTCGGTCGCGACTCGAGTGCGGCAATGCGGCCCGACAGCGCGGCGATCGCCTGCTGCGCGACGACGAGTGCCGCCTCGAGTTCGGTCAACCGCTGATCGGCCGGCCGGGTCTGCGCACCAGTGTTGGCCTGGGACACGAACCCGACCGGGGCCTCACTCGGGGGGTCGTTCACGCGTCGGCTGACGAACCCGACCTTTGTCAGGACGCGCTGTGCCTCCATGGTGGTGAAGGTCTGCCGATCCCAGCCGGTGACCGTGGCCAGCACCTGCTTGGGCGGGAACGCGGCGCTCGAGATCTCGACCAGGTGCTCCCGAAGAGGCTCCGGCTCCTCTCTGCTCATGCGACGGAGGACCGCATCCTTCGTCAGATCGATCGGACGGCCGCCGACGGTGAAATGCGCCATGGGGATCTCCCTCGGGTGAGCGATGTACCTGTACTCCTAGGTAGGACTAGTTGTACAGGTAGTTCCTTCTTGCTGTCTAGGTATCGTCCGCTGATGCTGTACCGCCGGGTGAGCGCGCGGGCCGAGCGCTATCTTCGGCACTCCGGCAACGACATCGAGGGTCCCGTCATGGTCAGTGCTGCGTCCGGTGTACCCGCCCGCTGCTCGGCGTCCGCGATCGTGGCCTGCTGACCGGTGGCCGACCTCTCACCCTCCCGGATGCGGGAAAGCACGCTCTGGACCCGCCAGCTGACCGCTCCGCTCCGCTCGTTCCTGCGGACCGAGTCCGGCAGCGCCGGTGTGCTGGTGGCAGCGATCGTGGCCGCGCTCGTCTGGTCGAACCTCGACCCGGGTTCCTATGAGTCGCTCTGGCGGACCAGCCTGTCGATCCGGCTCGGCGACCTCGGCGTGACCCGCGAGCTGCGGACCTGGGTGAACAGCGGGCTGATGACGTTCTTCTTCCTCGTCGTCGGACTGGAGGCGCGTCGCGAGATCGATCTCGGTGACCTGCGTGACCGCCGACGGTTCGTCCTGCCCGTGCTCGCCGGCGTGGCCGGCATGGTGATTCCGGTCGCGATCTACCTGGCGGTCAACCACGGGGGCGCCGGCGCTCACGGCTGGGGTGTGGCGATGTCGACCGACACCGCGCTCGCGCTCGGCTTGATCGCCCTGCTCGGCCGGGAGGCGTCGGACCGCACGCGGGTGTTCCTGCTGACGGTGTTCGTGGTCGACGACCTGGTCGCACTCGTCGTCATCGCCGTCGTCTACAGCGACCACATCGAGATCCTGCCGCTGGGGATCGCGGTTGCGGTGTTCGCGATCCTGCTCGCCGCCCTCGCGCTGCGGCTGAACCAGCCGGTCGTGTACGTCCTGCTCGGTATCGTCATGTGGGCTGCGCTGCTGACGAGCGGTGTCGATCCGGTGGTCGCCGGGCTGGCGATCGGGCTGGCGGCCTCGGCGTACACGCCCACCCGCGGGAAGCTCGAGCAGGCGACCGGCCTGTTCACGCTGTTCCGTGAGCAGCCGACTCCCGAGCTCGCCCGCACCGCGACCGCCGGGCTCACGTCGACGCTGTCGCCGAACGCGCGGCTGCAGTCCTTCTACCACCGGTGGACGAGCTACGCGATCGTTCCCCTGTTCGGCCTGGCGAACGCGGGCATCGTCATCAACGCGGGCTTCCTGGCCCACGCGTACGCCACGCCGGTGACCCTCGGCATCATCATCGGCTACGTCCTCGGCAAACCCCTCGCCGTCATCGGGACGTCCTGGTTGCTGGCGCGGATGTCCGGCGGGCGCTTCCGCCCGACGGTGGGCTGGGCCGCGGTCGTCGGCAGCGGGACGATCGCCGGCGTCGGGTTCACCGTGTCCCTGTTGATCGCTACCCTCGCGTTCGACGGGCCGCTGCTCGCCGAGGCCAAGCTCGGCCTGCTGTCCGCGGCCGCCGTCGCCTCGCTGCTCACGTGGATCGTGTTCCGCTGCACCGCCCACCTGTCCCCGGATCGTCGTGCGGTCGCGCTGCTCGGCGACGCGGACCAGCTGGTGGATCTCGCGGCTCCGGTCGACGTCGACCGCGATCACATCCGCGGGCCCGAGGAGGCGTCGGTCACGGTGGTCGAGTACGGCGACTTCCAGTGTCCCTACTGCGGTTTGGCCGAACCCGTGGTCCGGGATCTGCTCGCCGACGAGGACGTGCGTTACATCTGGCGGCACCTGCCGCTGACCGATGTCCACCCGCAGGCGCAGCTGGCCGCGGAGGCGGGGGAGGCAGCGGCCGCTCAGGGTGCGTTCTGGCCGATGCACGACCTGCTCCTCCAGCGTCAGGACAACCTCCGGGTGATCGACCTGCTCGGCTATGCCGCCGAGCTCGGGTTGGATCGGAAGCGTTTCGGGGACGACCTGCACCGGCATGTGTACGCCGCCCGGATCGCCCGCGACGTCGAAACAGCCGATCTCAGCGGGGTGTCCGGGACGCCGACCTTCTTCATCAACGAGCGCCGCCACTACGGGGCGTACGACGTCGAGACGTTGAGCGAGGCCGTGAAGACCGCCCGTGCCCGGGCCCTGGTCGAGCAGGGCCGGACGCGCGCACGCTAGCGCCCCGTCAGCTCCGCGGGCCGGTGTGCACCACGGCCACGGCCTGAAGTCGGCTGCTGACAACGACATTCGCCGCAGCCCGCTGACTATCGCGCGGCGGCCATCCCCGGGCCGCCGTCGACGGGTTCGCCCGAACGCTGAGCCGCGGCCGCCGCGCCGCACTTGAGATCGGCGATCTCGTTCAGCACATGCCCGCGGTGACCGCGCACGTGCTCGAAGTCGACGTCGTGCCCGTCCAGCAACTGCAGGATGTAGCGGATCAGATCCTGGTTCGCGACATCCTGGCGGGCCGAGTTCTTCCAATCCCGCTTGATCCATCCCGGCAGCCACTCGGTCAGGCACTTGATCGAGTAGAGGCTGTCGGACTGGATCAGCAACGGCCGGCCGCCGAACGCGCGCACCGCCTCGCCGATCGCCTGAAGCTCCATCCGCTGGTTCGTGGTGGACGCGTTCGCGCCGGCGGCCCACTCGTCCTCGGAGATGACCCACGCCCACCCGCCCGCTCCGCCCGGGTTGGACAGGCAGGAGCCGTCGGTGGCGATCGTCAGACGGGCATGCACAGAAGTCACGTGCGGCACTGTACGAGGACGGCCGGCCCGCCGGGACCGCCGTCCGTGCGGTCAGGGGCGGACGGCCGTCCCGTCGGCTCGCCGGTCGATCGGGTACGACCGGTGGTAGGACTCGTCGGCCTTCGACGGCAGTTTCGCCGCCTTGGCCTCGTCGATGTCGACGCCGAGCCCCGGGGTATCGGTGGGGTGGAGGTAACCGCGGTCGACGAACGGCGCGCCTGGAAACGCCTCGTGCTCGTCGTCGGTGAAGCCGTTCTCCTCCTGGATGCCGAAGTTCCAGGTGCTCATGTCGAGGTGGAATGCCGCGGCCAGGTTGACCGGGTCGTTGTCGCCGCCCTCCTGCCAGGCGGTGCGGACACCGTGCGCGTCGGCGAGGGTGGCGATGCGGCGGGCACCGGAGATCCCGCCGACCTTGCTGACCCGGGTTCGGATGAAGTCGATGAGCTCCTCCTCGATCAACGGCCGCCACTCGTGCGGGCTGACGAAGAGCTCGCCGATCGCCTGCGGCGTGCTGCTGCGCTGGCGCAGCGTCCGGTACCAGTTGATCCGCTCGGGCGGCAGGACGTCCTCTAGGAAGAACAACCGGTACGGGTCGAGCAAGCTCGCCAGCCGCACCGCGTTGATGGGGTGCAGGTGCTCGTGCACGTCGTGGTTGAACTTCACGTCGAAGCCGAAGTGGTCACGAAGGGCCGCGAACATGTCCGGGATGGCCTTCAGGTACGCCTCGTCGTCGAACACCGGCGATCGATCGGAGCCGTAGCGCTCGGCCTGATCCGGCCGGGGGACGAAGCCGCCACCGCCGTAACTTCCCAGCTGCGCCCGGATCACCGGCCAGCCCTCGGCCACGTAGCCGGCGACGTCCTCGATGAGCTCGTCGATGGTCGCGCCGCCGGCGTGGGCGTAGCAGGGCACGGCGTTGCGGGCGCGGCCGCCGAGCAGTTGGTAGACCGGCATGCCCGCCTGCTTGCCCTTGATGTCCCACAGGGCAACGTCGATCCCGCCGAGGGCGGTGTTGGACGCGGCACCGTTACGCCAGTAGCCACTGGCATAGAGCGTCTGCCAGATGTCTTCGATGTCGGCTGGGTCGCGGCCGATCAGCTGCGGCGCATAGAGCTCCTCCAGCACCGCAGTCACCCCACCCGGACTGTAGAGATCGCTGGCCGAGCCGATGCCGTAGAGGCCGGGGTCGTTGGTCTCGATCTTGACGATGGTCCACCCGAGATTCGCGCGCGTGCGGATCACGCGGACGCGTGTGATCGTGGTCATGGGCCGAACCTAGCGGGCACCGCTGCGCCGCCGCGGGCCATCGCGCGAGCACGACCGTTGCTGGCCGTCCAACGACCCCGATCAGGTCATACGCTGACGCGGTGGCAGAACACGGCAAGGCCTGCGGCGACGCACTCGACCGGGCCCACGAGCACGCGTTGGAGTAGCCCGCAACCGTGCAGACGCGGCCGGTCGGCCCCAGCGCCACCACCGACGATCTCGCGGCCAGGTTCGCGATTCCGCTCCCCGGACGAGCCGACCGGCCCGGTCGTCGTCATCGACGAACTGGCCAGGGTGTCCGAGCCGGGTCTGATGGCGATGCCGTCGGGCAGGTTCTTCGGCTGGGTCATCGGCGGCACCCTGCCGGCGGCACCCTGCCGGCGGCGCTCGTCGCCGGTCTCGTCCGGCCGGGCGTCGAGGTGCTCAACGACGTCGTGTGCACCCAGATCTGCCTGAGCTTCGGTTCCGACGAGAAGACGCGGCAGGTCACACAGGCTGTGATCGATGACACGGCCGCGACGTCCTGCGCATCTCGGTGAGCAACTGGTGGACCAGCGCGGACGACATCGCCGCGTCGATCGCGGCGGTCGATCGCGGCCGTCGAGCGCGCGGCCGCGTCCGTGCCGCGTAGGCCAAACCGTCGCTCGAACGCGCTGGCTAGGCTCGAACCATGACCACCGCTTACGAACCACGGCACCTGGACTGGCCCGACTGCCGCAACGTGCGTGACCTCGGCGGCATGCCGACCCGCGACGGCGCGACGATCCGGCAGGGTGCGCTCATCCGCTCGGACTCCCTGGACAACCTCTTCGACGACGCGATCGACGCCGTCCGCACCGCCGGTGTGAGCCGGATCGTCGACCTCCGCCGTGTCGGCGAATCCCCACGGCTGCACCCGTTCGCCGACGATCCGGCCTACGTCAGCGTGCCCGTGCAGAACCCCGCCGACGCCGACCACGAATGGCTCACCCTCGCCGAGATCTATCTCGCCATGCTCGACCTTCGCCCGCAGCTGTTCACCAAGGCGGTGGCGGCGGTCGCGGACGCTCCCGACGGGGCTGTCGTCGTGCCCTGCGCCGGTGGCAAGGACCGCACCGGCATCGTCGTCGCCATGGCGTTGACGATGCCGACGTCGACCCCGAGTTGATCGCCGCGGACTACGCGCTCACCGAGGACCGGCTCCGGGAGGCCAGTGCCGCGTTCCTCGAGACCGTCGCGGACGACCGGACGCGCGAGATCCTCCGCAGTCTGCAGGCGACGCCGGCGTCCAACATGCTGCGCGTCCTCGAGCATCTGGACGGCAGGTACGGCGGCGTCGAGGGTTATCTGCGGGCCGGCGGCATGACCACCGAGCAGCTCGCCGCGCTGCGCGACCGCCTCGTCGGAACCCGGAATGCCCAGCCCGGCAAGGAAGAAGTGAGCGGGTGAAGGTCGAGATCTGGTCCGACGTCGTCTGCCCCTGGTGCTACATCGGCAAGCGCCGGTTCGAAGCTGCGCTGTCGTCGTTCGAGCATCGCGACGAGATCGACGTCACGTACCGCAGCTACGAGCTCGACCCTGTCAGCCCGGCCGGCTTCCACGGCAGCGAGATCGAGTATCTGGCCGCCCACAAGGGCATTCCGGCCGACCGGGCCGCGAGCATGCTCGGCCAGGTGACCGGCATCGCCGCCACCGTCGGCCTCGAGTACCGCTTCGACCGGGTGCAGCACGCGAACACGTTCGACGCGCACCGCGTCGTGCACCTCGCCGATGCGCAGGGCCACGGGTACGAGATGGTCGAGCGGCTGTTCCGAGGCTACTTCGTCGACGGGGAGTCGTTGTCCGAGACCACGACCCTGGCTCGGCTCGCGGGCGACGTGGGCGTGGATGCCGACGCCACCCTGGTCGCGCTTGCCCGCGGTGATGCCGCCGACGGCGTCCGAGCCGACGAGGCACAGGCGGCCGCCTACGGGATCACCAGTGTCCCGTCCTTCGTTCTGGACGAGAAGTACGGTGTCGCCGGCGCCCAGGAACCCGCGGTGCTGCTGCAGGTGCTGGAGCAGGCGTTGGCCGAACGCGACGACCCCGACAGCGCGGCGCAGGCCGGGTAGCCGAACCGCGCGGTCAGTACGACCGCGACGGTGGCGGCCAGGAGCGGATTCGTCGTGTGGCGGTGCGTCCGAGCATTCAGATCCACCGGCCGAACCACATCGTGCTGGCCCATCTGACCCGGCTCACGACCTCTGCCGTGTCGATCGGATAGAAGTATCCGAAGTTGATCACGACGGCGGTCGTGAACGCCGCGACCACGACGATCCCGAACAACCGCCGACGCGGGTCGGCGCCCGGCGGCCCGATCAGCAGCCCGGCCACCAACGCCAGTGCCATCACCAGGAACGGCAGGATCGCGATCGCATAGAAGTAGAAGATCGGCCGGTGTCCGAACGGGAACCAGGGCAGCCACGTCGCCGCCACGCCGACGACCGGGACACCGAACCGCCAGTCCCGCGCGCCGATCCAGACGACCAGCGCGACGACGATCGCGAGGCAGGCGCCCCACCACAACAGGGGTGTCCCGAGCGCGACGACGGTCGCGACGCACTCCTTCGCGTCGCAGGGCTGCTTGGACGGGTAGTCGGAGTAGAAGGCGGTGGGACGCCCGAGGATCAGCCAGCTCCAGGCGTTCGCCTTGTACGGGTGGTCCGCGGTCAGGGTCGCGTGGAAATGGATCATCTCGGCGTGGTAGTGCCACAGCGATCGCAGTGCGTCGGGTACATGACCGGTCAGCCCGCCGACCGGATTCTGCAGCGACCACTGCCGGTCGTAACCGTCGCCGGTGACCAGCCAGCCCGTCCAGGACGCGAGGTACACGCCGGCGGTCACGACGACGGTCGAGACGAACGCCGGGATCGCGTCGAAGCGCAGCCACGTCCACTCCAGCCGTCGTGTCCCGACCATCCGCCGTGCCCCGTAGTCCCAGACCACCGACAGGATCGCGAACGCGGCCAGCGCATACAGCCCGTTCCATTTCGTGGCCGTCGCGGCGCCGAAGGCGAGGCCGGCGGCTATCCGCCACGGCCGGACCAGCATCCGCGGGCCGCGCGACCTGAGCGGCAGCCGTCCCGTCAGCGGGTCGATGGCGGCCGCCAGCCGGGCGCGGGCCCAGTCACGGTCGATCAGCAGCGCGCCGACGCCGGCCATGATCCAGAACATCAGCTGGAGATCGAGCAGCCCGGTGCGGCTCATCACCAGGTGCAGACCGTCGACGGCGAGCAGCAGTGCCGCGAACGCCCCGAGTGCGTCCGAGCGGGTTAGCCGACGCACGATCCGGCCCATCATCAGCACCGAGACCGTGCCCATCAACGCGACGACGAACCGCCACCCGAACGGCGTCATCCCGAAGATCCACTCCGAGACCGCGTAGAACCACTTGCCCAGCGGGGGATGGACGACGAAGGACGGCGTCGTCATCAGCGGCACCGGGTTCGCGCCGGCGAGGATCTTCGCGTCGGCGTTGGGTACCCAGTCGAACTCGACGCCGTGGTGCAGCATCGCCTGGGCGTCCTTCGGGTAGTAGATCTCGTCGAAGACGAAGGCGTGCGGGCGGCCCAGGTGGTAGAAGCGGACGAACCCGGCGAACGCGGCGATGAGGATCGGGACGAGCCAGCCGATCAGCCGTCCGCGTCCGCCTACGCCGGGCATCGGCGGGACCAGCCGCTCCGCGATCGACGGAAGCGGGGACCCGGAGAGGTGGCGTCCGAGTGTCTGGAACCGGGCCGGTGCGGCGGTCGCGGTCGTGGCCGCGGACGGAGTGGACGTCACCGCGCCATCGTAGGGATGCCGGCTGTGCGCGCCCGGCATCAACCGGGCCCGGCGATGCGCCGCCGTGGCCGGTGCCGGTGTCGGAAGGCCCGCTCCTCGCACCGAGAATGTCCGCATGGGCCTCAACCGTGGACTCGCACTGCTGGTGGCCGGAACGTTCTTCATGGAGAACCTGGACGGCACGATCATCGCGACGGCCGCTCCGAGCATGGCCGCGGACTTCGGCATCGCGTCGGTCGACATCCACTCCGCGATCACCGCGTACCTGGTGACGCTCGCCGTCGGCATCCCGCTGTCGGGCTGGCTGGTGGAACGGTTGGGCGCCCGGCGGGTGTTCGTGACGGCGATCGTCGTGTTCACCGTTGCGTCGGCCCTGTGCGCGGCGAGCACGGGCCTGGCGATGCTCACCGTGATGCGGGTGCTGCAGGGCGTCGGCGGCGCGATGATGGTCCCGGTCGGGCGGCTCGTGGTGCTGCGGGTGACCGCCAAGGCCGACCTGGTGACCGCGATCGCCTATCTCACCTGGCCCGCGCTCCTCGCGCCGGTGATCGCGCCCGTGCTCGGCGGCCTGTTCGCCACCTACGCGACCTGGCGGTGGATCTTCCTCGTCAACATCCCCCTCGGCGTCGTCGCACTCGTCGTCGCGCTGCGGCTCGTCCCGTCGGCCGCCGGACACGATCCCGGTCCGGCCGACTGGCGCGGTTTCGTCCTCGCCGGCCTCGGGCTCGCGGCGATCATCCTCGGCATGGACCGGGTCGGCTACGAACCGGTGCCGTGGGTGTCGGTCGTCGTCAGCGTCGCGATCGGCGTTGCTGCGCTGGTGCTCGCCGTACGGCACATGCTCGGTTCGTCCCGGCCGTTGCTGGATTTTCGGGTGCTCCGCGTCGTCACCTTCCGGGACTCCACCTCGAGCGGCTCGGTCTTCCGGCTCGTCATCAGCGCGGTCCCGTTCCTGCTGCCGCTGATGATGCAGGACGCGTTCGGCTGGTCGCCGGTGCGCGCCGGCGGAATGGTGATCGCGGTGTTCGTCGGCAACGTCGGCATCAAACCGGTGACGACGCCGCTGATGCGACGGTTCGGGTTCCGGACGGTGCTGATCGCGAGCACCGTCGGCGCGCTCTTCTCGATCGCCTCGTTCGCCGTCCTGACGCCGACGACGCCCACGGCCGCGTTCGCCGGGCTGCTGCTGGCCAGCGGTGTTTTCCGGTCGGTCGGCTTCACCGCCTACAACTCGATCCAGTTCGCCGACATCGACGCCGGCGAGATGTCCGCGGCGAACACGTTGGCCGCTTCGACGGGCCAGCTCGCGTCAGGTCTCGGCGTCGCGGTCGGCGCGCTCGGGTTGCGCGGCGCCCAAGCGGGCTTGACGATCCTCGCGCCGGGCGCCTCGTTGACGACCGCCTATCATGTCAGCTTCCTGATACTCGCGGCGATCCTGCTGGTCGCCGTCTACGGCGCGGTGAGGATGGCGGCGGGTGCGGGCGCGCACGTGAGCCGGCCGGTCCGACCCGTTCGGACCTGACCGGGTGCGCTCGCTTCCGGTGCCCGGACGGCGGGTCCTGGGAGGATGACGGTTGTGTCCGGGGTTCTGACGTTGGCGGCAACACCGATCGGCGACCGTTCCGACGCGTCGCCGCGGCTGCTCGCGGCGCTGAGCACAGCACCGTTGATCGCGGCGGAGGACACCCGGCGGCTTCGGCGCCTGACCGACGGGCTCGACATCCGGACCAGCGGCCGGGTTGTGAGCTACTTCGAGGGAAACGAGGCAGCGCGGACGCCCGAGCTGGTGGCGATGCTGGTCGCCGGTGCCGACGTCCTCCTCGTCACCGATGCCGGCATGCCGAGCGTGTCCGACCCCGGCTACCGGCTCGTGGTCGCCGCCGTCGATGCGGGGATCCGGGTGACGTCGATCCCTGGGCCGTCGGCCGTGCTGGCCGCGCTCGCGGTATCCGGGCTGCCGGTCGACCGGTTCTGCTTCGAGGGTTTCCTGCCCCGCAAGGCCGGTGAGCGGTCCCGGCGGTTGGCTGCGCTCGCCGCCGAGGAGCGGACGATGGTGTTCTTCGAGGCGCCGCACCGGACCCTGGCGGCGCTGACCGCGCTGGCACAGGCGTTCGGCGCCGATCGCAGCGGCGCAGTCTGCCGGGAGTTGACGAAGACCTACGAGGAGGTCGTGCGCGGCGGTCTCGGCGAGCTCGTCGAGTGGGCTCAGGGCGAGGTCCGCGGTGAGGTGACCCTCGTCGTCGCCGGCCGTCCGGCCGGCGACGCAGCCTCGTCGATGGCCGATGCGCTGGCGCAGGTGGGATCGCTGGTCGAGGCCGGCGAGCGGCTCAAGGCCGCTGTCGCCGAGGTCGCGTCGGTCACCGGGATCGGCAAGAACCAGCTCTACGCGGCCGCCCTCGAGGCAGACAGGCAGAAACCAGGACAATCGAAGCTGTGACCAGCTGCCGGCATTGCGGAGCCGTCGTCCCGGCCGACTCGTCGGCCTGCGGTCGGTGCGGGCAACCCATGCCGCCGGCTCCATTCGACCTGCAGCCCTGGCAGACGCAGCAGCCGGCGATGCCGCAGCCGGGCCGGCAGGGTTCGTTACCTCCGCCGCCATCGAGATCAGGCTCCCTCCGGGCGGTCATGATCACCGCCATCGTCCTCGGCAGCCTGTTGATCCTTGGGTCTGCCGTGGCCGGAACAGCCTGGTACGTGAAGCGCACAACGGTCGTCGCGGTCTCGTCACCGCCCGCCTCGACGCCGCCCACGGCTGAATCCCCCTCGCCAACCGTGTCATCAAGCCCGACTCCGAGTCCGACCGCGACCCCAACCCCGAGCCCATCCGGATATGCCGACTTCGCCGCCGTCTACTCAGCGGTCTCGTCGGGCGTGGCGGAGATCGACGCCGTCACGTGCGACGGAGGGTCGACGGGCACCGGCTTCCTCGTCGGGAAGGACCGGCTGGTGACCGCCGCCCATGTCATCAACGGAGCCAGCGGCGTGATCGTGCGGACCGACCACGGAGACGTGAAAGCCACCGTCGCAGGCGTCGACAAGTCGGCCGACCTCGCCGTTCTGACTCTCGCGAAGCCAGTCAGTGGTCACATCTTCACGATCGCCCACCATCCATCGAGCACCGGCACCCGCGTCATCACCATCGGGTTCCCGTTGGGTGGCCCGAAGACCCTGACCGAGGGCGCCGTCTCCGGTTCCGGCCGCAAGATCCGCACCGAGTCCGGCACCCTCACCAACATGCTGCAGACCGATACCCCGATCAACCCCGGCAACTCGGGTGGGCCGTTCCTCGACCTGACCGGCGACGTCATCGGCCTGGCCGATGCCGTGTGCACTGACGCCAATGGCATCGGATACGCCGTTCCGGCGAGTGCGATCTCAGCCCGGTTGTCCGGTGCGTCGGAGTGGACCAGGGTCGTGCCGGTCGACTGCAGTTCGGGCAGCGGCGACTCCGACCTCGCAGTCGCCGCCGTCATCCGTTATCTGCTGGCCATCAACACCGGTGACTACAACCTCGCGCGCTCCGTCGTCACCAGCGGGTTCACGCGACGGAATCTGGGCAGTGAGTCATCGTGGGCCAAGGCTTACGCGACCACATACGACGACGACTTCGGCCTGGTGGACGTAAGTCTCGACGGCAACACAGCCGACGTCTGGCTCACCTTCCGAAGTCAGCAGGACCCTGGATACGGCCCGAAAGGCGCCACTGACGCGACCTGTCTGCGCTGGGAGATCATCTACCGCTTGGTGCTCACCGGCGGAGACTGGCGGCTCGACGCGGCCAAGACAGTCGACAAACCGGGCTGGACGCGCTGCTGAACCGGCGTACGACTGAGCCTCGGCGCTGGTCATGGCAGTGTTGGGAGCATGGGCGCGGCGAGGACAAGTCGGGGTTCGAGCCGCCCACGGTGGCCGGTCGTCGTCGCGATCGTCGCCATCGCGGCGATCCTCGGTTCGGCCGCCGGCGCGACCGCCTGGTACCTGGGCCGGCCATCTCCGATCGCAGTTCCCACGCCGCTCGCCACGACGGCGGCGAGCTCGTCCCCTAGCCCGACGGCCAGCCCGACCCCGACCGGCTACGCCGACTTCGCCGCGGCGTTCGCGGCCGTGTCGTCCGGGGTGGCTGAGGTCGACGCGACTACTTGTGACGGCAAGTCCAGCGGCACCGGATTCCTGGTCGGCCGGGACCGGCTGATGACCGCGGCGCACGTCATCAACGGCGCGAGCGCCCTGACCGTGCGGACCGAGCACGGAACGGTCAAGGCCAGCGTCGAGGGTGTCGACAAGGCCGTCGACCTGGCGGTTCTCACGTTGGCGAGGCCGGTGTCCGGGCACGTGTTCGCCATGGCTGGCCGGCCCACCACCACCGGCACCCGCGTCGCCACGATCGGATACCGGGTGGGTGGCCACAAGAGCCTCACCGATGGCGAGGTCTCGGGCTCCGGCCGCAAGATCCGCACCGAGTCCGGCACGTTGACCGACATGGTGAGGACGGACATCACGATCAGCCCCGGCGACTCGGGCGGTCCGGTCCTGGATCTCACCGGACGTGCGATCGGCCTCGCCGACGCGGTCCGCGGCTACACCGGCGACGTCGGTTACGCCGTCCCGGCGTCCGCCCTGGCGGCCCGGTTGTCCGGCGCGAAGCCGTGGACCGAAGTGGAACCGACCGACTGTGGAACCGGCAACCTCGACTCCGACGTCGCGGTGGCCGCGGTCGTCCGGTACCTGCTGGTGGTCAACACCGGGGACTGGGACGCGGCCACCGCGCTCGTCACACCTGCGTTTGCGAAGCGGGTCCTGCGCAACCAGACCTATTGGGTGAAGGTGTACTCCACCACCTACGACGACGACTTCGGGCTAGTGCACGCAAGTGTCGACGGGAGCAAGGCCGACGTCCGGCTGACGTTCCGGAGCCAGCAGGATCCCGGGTTCGGGCCGACGGGTGCCGTCAACGCGACGTGCCTGCGGTGGGAGCTCGTCTACCACCTGCGCTACGGCGACAGCGGTTGGCAGATCGACTCCGCGGACACGGTCGGCAATCCCGGCTGGAAGCGCTGCTGAGCGTCGGCGCGGACCGCAGGCCTGCGTCCGCTTAGCCGGAAAGATACGGCTGCGCGCACCGATTAGGCTCGGCTGCATGACCCGTGTCCTCTCCGCTGTTGCCTGGCCGTACGCGTCCGGGCCCCGACACATCGGCCACGTGGCCGGTTTCGGTGTGCCCTCCGACATCTTCAGCCGGTACATGCGGATGGCTGGCAACGACGTTCTGATGGTCAGTGGCACCGACGAGCACGGCACCCCGATCCTGGTCGCGGCCGAGGCTGAGAACATGACTCCGCGCGAGGTCGCCGACCGGTACAACCGCCTGATCGTCGAGGACCTCGTCAGCCTGGGGCTGTCCTACGACCTGTTCACCCGCACCATCACGCCGAACCACTATCACGTGGCCCAGCAGATGTTCGAGGCCGTCTACGCGAACGGGTACTTTGTCGAGAAGACGACGATGGGTGCGATCAGCCCGTCCACCGGACGCACCCTGCCCGACCGCTACGTCGAGGGCATCTGCCCGATCTGCGGTTACAACGGGGCTCGCGGCGACCAGTGCGACAACTGCGGCAACCAGCTCGACCCGATCGATCTCAAGAGCCCCCGCAGCCGCATCAACGGCGAGACGCCGGACTTCGTCGAGACCACGCACATCTTCCTCGACCTGCCGGCGCTGGCCGATGCGGTCGGGGAGTGGTTGGGCGAGCGCAAGGACTGGCGTCCGAACGTGCTGCTCTTCTCCAAGAACCTGCTGGCCGACATTCGACCGCGCGCGATCACGCGCGACATCGACTGGGGTATCCCGGTCCCGCTGGACGGGTGGCGGGAGAACCCGCTGAAGCGTCTGTACGTGTGGTTCGACGCGGTCATCGGCTACCTGTCGGCGTCGGTCGAGTGGGCCCGTCGCACCGGCGATCCCGAAGCCTGGCGTCAGTGGTGGAACAACGCGGACGCCCAGTCGTATTACTTCATGGGCAAGGACAACATCGTCTTCCACTCCCTCATCTGGCCTTCGGAGCTGCTCGCGCACAACGGCGAGGGTTCCCGTGGTGGGACGACCGGTCCGTTCGGGAAGCTGCAACTTCCCACCGAGGTCGTGTCGAGTGAGTACCTGACGATGGAGGGCAAGAAGTTCTCCGCATCGCGCCGGGTCGGCATCTACGTGCGCGACATGCTCAGCCGGTACTCGCCGGATTCGCTGCGCTACTTCATCGCGGTCGCCGGCCCGGAGACCCAGGACACCGACTTCACGTTCACCGAGTTCGTCCGGCGCAACAACGACGAACTCGCCGACACCTGGGGCAATCTGGTCAACCGGACCGTCTCGATCGCCGCGAAGAACATCGGCAGCATCCCGGAGGCGGGGGAGCTGACCGACGAGGATCACAGCCTGCTGACAACGACGAGGGAGGCCTTCGGCACCGTCGGAAAGCTGATCGAGGGGCATCGGCAGAAGGCCGCGATCAGCGAGGCGATGCGGGTGGCCGGTGAGGCGAATGCCTATCTGTCGCAGCAGGAACCGTGGAAGGTCCGCAAGCTCGACCCGGCGCGGTTCGCCACGATCCTGCACGTCGCCCTTCAGGCCGTCGACGACTGCAACAAGCTGCTCGCGCCATTCCTGCCGTTCTCGGCCGAGATCGTCCATACCCTGCTGGGTCGTGAGGGCCGCATCACCGGCCAGGTCGAGCTGCGTGAGGTCGACGACCTCGACGGCGGTCCCGGCTACCCGATCATCAGCGGCGACTACTCGGACACGCTGCCCTGGCGCTCGGATCCGATCGTGCCCGGGACGCCGCTGAGCGCACCGACACCGTTGTTCCCGAAGCTCGACGACTCGGTGGTGGACGAGGAACTGGCACGCCTGGAATCGCAGGCGTGACGCAAGCGCCTGTACCGCCCCCGACCCGGAGCGTGCCGGTGGAGGTCGCCGGAGGGGCCACGACGGCCGTCCGGCTCGTGGCCGCGGTTGCGCTCGCAGGCGTGCCGGTGTGGGTGTTCGTGTCACGCTGGGGTGCGGTCACAGACGGCCATCCGGCGTATCCGATCACCCTCGCCGTCGCCGTCGTGCTCGGGGTCCTGCTGGGTCGGCGGACGCTCATGCTGCGGACCCGGGCTCATCCGGGCCCGCGCAGGTGGCGCCGCGTGATCGCTGCCGTCGGTGTCGTCGTCGCGCTGCTCCTGGCCGGTGGGCTCGGGTGGCTGCGACCCTTCCAGGCGACCGCACCGGCCATCGCGGCAATGACCTCCGACGCGGACGTTCAGGTCAGCGACACGTGGGACTCGATCGAACTCGCGCCCAGCGGGCAGGCACCCGTGATCGGGCTGGTCTTCACCCCGGGTGGACGTGTCGACGCCCGCGCCTACGCGCGGGTGCTGCGACCTGCGGCCGAGGCGGGCTACCTCGTGGTGATCCTCAAGGTGCCCTACGGGATCGCCTTCACCGACCCGTACCAGTCCGCCGGTCCGATCGCGCGGCACACCGAGATCCAGACCTGGGCGGTCGGCGGGCATTCCCTCGGCGGTGTCACCGCGGCGCTCTACGCGGGCCGGAATCCCTCCGTCGCCCTGCTGCTCTGGGCGTCGTACCCGTCGAACGACCTGGCCGCCAGCACCACCCGTACGACGTCGATTTCCGGCACGGACGACGGGCTCACCACACAAGCCGACATCCTGGCCAGCAAGGCGAAACTGCCGGCGGGCACCTGCTTCGTGACCGTCCCCGGTGCGGTGCACGCGTTCTTCGGTGACTACGGGGCCCAAGCCGGCGACGGCATCCCGACGACCTCGCGCACCGAGGCGCAGAGCCGGATCGCAGCGGCGACCGGCACGTCGTTGTTGCGACTCGACCCGGCCGTCAGCGGGAATCTGAGCGGAGCATGCAACGGGTGAGCGATCAGCCGATCCGTGCCCGTGCGGCCACCGACGTCGACGGCCGGCGCCGGGACCGGTCCCGTCCGTCCTCGCCGGAACCACTGCCCCACCCCGTCGTCGACACCCACTGCCACCTCGACATCGCCGATCACGACGTCGTGGACGGATGGGACGCCGCGGCAGCGATCGTCGCTGCGGCCGACGTCGGGGTCACCCGCATCGTGCAGATCGGCTGCGACCTCCCGAGCGCCCGATGGGCGGTCGACGCGGCGCGCCGCCGGCCGACACTGGTGGCCGGGGTAGCGCTGCATCCCAACGAAACTCCACGGCTGGCCGAGCTGGGCGAACTCGACGCCGCCTACGCCGAGATCGAGGCGCTCGCCGCCGATCCCGTCGTCCGCGCGGTGGGCGAGACCGGGCTGGACTTCTTCCGCACCACCGGCCCGGAGGCGCTGGCCGTCCAGCGGGAATCCTTTGCCTGGCACGTCGATCTCGCCAAGCGGCTCGGGAAGACCCTGCAAGTCCACGACCGGGATGCCCACGACGCGGTGCTCGAGCTGCTCGACGCCGAGGGCGCGCCCGAACGGGTGGTGATGCACTGCTTCTCCGGTGACGTGGCGTTCGCGAAGGCCTGCCTGGACAGGGGATTCTGGCTGTCGTTCGCCGGCACGGTGACGTTCAAGAACGCTCCCGAGCTGAGATCCGCTCTCGCAGCCACTCGGCTGGACAAGGTGCTGGTGGAGACCGATGCGCCCTTCCTGACGCCGATGCCCTACCGAGGCCGACCGAACGCGTCCTACCTGGTGCCGTTGACCGTCCGAGCGATGGCGCAGGCTCGGGGCGACGACCTCGGTGAGCTCTGTGCGGCGTTGGATGCCAACGCCACAACGGCATTCGGCGGATCCTGGCCCGCCGCCTGATCAGCGGGCGACTCGATCAGCGGGCGACTCGATCAGCGGGAGAACATGGTCACCGGACGAACTGGGTGACGTTGTCGATCGGGCCCTGCCAGCTCGGGCCCGGACGGAATCCGGCCCTCGCCAGCACCGCGGTGTCCGACGCGACCGAAGCCGCCGGGTAGTCGCGGCGGCGGACGACGAACACCGACGTGATCCCGTCCAGCTCGTCGGCCGATGCCGTCAGCATTCGGGAGACACCGAGCAGATCACCGGACTGGGCCGGGGTTGAGACGAGGGTGAGATCGACCATCCCGGCGTAGGCGGCGGGGTACAGGATGGCGGCGGTCCGCGACGTCAGCCTGATCACGTTCCCGGTCGGAGGCTGGCGGGGTGCGAAGTAGACAGCGTCGCCCGGTCCACGGTGTTCCGCCACGAACTGCGACACCTGCATCCAGTCCGCGCCGCCTTTGGCGTACGGGGTTCGCTGGGAGGCATAGACCGGCACAGCGAGCACGAGGATCAGCGCGGCCGCGACCCAGCGCGGCCAGCCCCAGCGCAGCCGGACGAGCCCGATGCCGACCAGGGCGGTCACCGCGGGCGCGCCGAAGGACAGGTAGCGGGGGTTGTAGATCGGTGAGCCCACGAGCGCGTAACCGATCAGCGCGGCCGTCGGAATGATGATCCAGGACAGGAGCACCGGTCGGAATCCGGGACGCCCGGCGGGGGCATCCCCGGCCGGGTCGCGCCGCAGTACTGCGTAGGCACCGATCAGCCAGCACACGGCCGCGAGCAGGACCGACGCGGGCTTCCACCAGTCGTGGGCGTCCGCGCTGCCGGTGATCGTGCCGCCGGAGACGAAGATCGTCGGCGTCTCACCGAGGAACCACTGGTTGACCAGGGCGCTGCGCGCGTAGCCGAGCAGGCTCAACCGGGTCGGGCCGATCTGCCCGGCCTGGCTCATCGCGACCAGCAGGACCGGCATGCCGCCCACCAGGGCGGCGATCGCCGCCGCCAGCCACGACCAGAAGATCCGACTGAGCTGAAAGCGTCGATCGATCAGCAGGGCGACGCCATGTGCCCCGAGCAACAGCACGAGAAAGATGTTCAGAGAGATCGCGAACGCGCCGAGGACCGCGTAGCCGATGTACTTCGCGAGTGCCGGACGGCGGATGAGCGACACGAACAGCACGGTCATCCACACCGCGACCGCTGTCGTGGTCGCGTACGACCTGCCCTCCATTCCGATGGAGGTGACGCGAGGCAGGACGGCGAAGACCAACCCTGCGGCGATCGCCGCGTGGGTGCCGGCCAACCGCCTGGTGAGCACGACGACGCCGGCGCCGGCCACGCCCACCGCCAGGGTGCTCGGGAGCCGGACCGATGCCGCCGACACACCGACGATCTGCAACCAGGGATGCAGGATCACGTTGTAGAGGGCGTGGACGATGTCGATGGTGTGGACCATCCGCCACACGTCGTGAACCGACCGGGTGGCTACCGACAGGGTGTAGCCCTCGTCGATCCACATCGACACCCGCCAGGAACCGGCGAATCCGACCACCGACGCGAGCGCACCCATCAGGACCGCGAGCAGCCACGGCCTGGCGTCGAAAGCGCTCACCCAGCGGGACTGACCAGCCGACGACGCGACCGTCTGCACGCCGCCGTCATCCGGTGCGGGCAGGGGCGGGGACGGTCTCGATGTCACGGAGGCTCTTTCTGCCGTACCCAAGCTGGCGCAGGCGCCGGCACGCTGAGCCGGAAGCATATCGGCGCGTCCGGACATCCGATACAAAACGGTCGCCCTTCGGCGAGCGGGCCGGCCGGCCCGCTCGCCAGGCAGGGATTAGCCTCGCGGGCATGGAGTTCGCGGATGTGGTGCGACGTCGACGGATGGTCCGCAGCTACGACCCCGACCGGCCGGTGCCCGACGAGCTGGTCGAACTCGTGCTCCGCAACGCGACCCGGGCGCCGTCCGCCGGGTTCGCGCAGGGCTGGGCTTTCCTCGTGCTCCGCACCGACGCCGACCGCGCCGCGTTCTGGGCGGCGACCGACGACGGCGAGCCGCCGGATTCCTGGCTGGCCGGCCTGCAGCGCGCGCCCGTCCTGATCCTCTGTCTCTCGGACAAGGAGACCTACCTCGCCCGCTACGCCGAGGGCGACAAGGGCTGGACCGATCGCGACGAGGCCCGCTGGCCGGTGCCGTACTGGGACATCGACACCGGCATGGCCGCGCTGCTGATGCTGCTCACGGCTGTCGACGAGGGCCTGGCCGGATGTTTCTTCGGTGTCCCGCCCGAGGACATGGCCGCTGTGCACGACACGTTCGGCATACCACCGGCGCTCACGCCGATCGGTGTCGTGTCCCTCGGTTACCGGGCACCGGACCGGCCCGGTTCTGCAGGCAAGCGCTCCCGGCGTGGGCTCGACGAGGTCGCTTTCGAAGGCCGCTGGGGGAGTCCCCTACGCAGCAGCGAGGTCTAGCGTCACCGCCACAGGTGCGACGGGTGCAACGGATCGTCGGTCCGGTGTCGGTCATGGCGATGGGGGCGACGGTGGACGAACCTCGGATCGACCCGGTCGACTTCGAGACCTGGGTGTCCGCACGCGTGCCTGCGTTCCTCCCTTGCGCCTACCTCGTCACCGGCAACCGCCACGACGCCCAGGACGCCGTCCAGGACGCGCTCGCCTCGGCCTGCGCGAAGTGGCCTCGGGTCAGCGCGAGCCACGACATCGACGCCTACGTCCGCCGCATGATCGCCAACGCGCACATCTCCCGATGGCGTCGGACGCGTCGCCGGGAGACCCTCGTCGCCGACGTGTCCAGCAACGCGCTCGGTCGCGCGGATTCCGCTGACGACGGTCCCGATGTCGGCGACACCGACGAGATGTGGCAAGCCTGCCTGGCGTTACCGCGTCAGCAACGCGTCGCCCTCGTCCTCCGGTACTACGAGGACCTGTCGTTCGCGCAGATCGCCGCGATCCTCGACTGTGCCGAGCCGACCGCGCGCTCGCACGTCCACCGTGGACTCGCGGGCCTTCGCCGCGTCGTGGTCCGGGTGCCCGACGAGGGAGCGAGGGACCGGTGACCACCTCCGAGGACGACTCGACGGTCGCCCAACTCCGCCGCACTTTCGACGAGGCGGCCGGCCGTGCTCCGGTCACGCTCGAGCGGTCCTTCACGGTTTCCCGGCAACCGCGGCCACGTCAGCGGGTGGCTCGGGTGCTGGTGGCGTGCCTGGCGATTGCCGTGCTCGTTCCGCTGTCGTTCGTGGTCGTGCACTCGGAGTCGACCGTCCCGACCGTCGCAGCGTCCGGCCGGGCTGCCATCGAGCCCCCCGCACCCGGTTGGCGGTGGGAGATGTGGGCGAACGTCCAGCTGCAGGTTCCAGATTCCTGGGACCGCAACCAGGACATCCACCGGGCATGCTCGATCGAGGACGAGATTCCGGGCTTCGTGTCTCGCCCGGACGGGTCGGGCATCATGGAGATCTGCTCGAACTGGACCGAAGTGCCCACCAGCCTCCCGAATATGGCGTTCCTCGACGAGTTTCCTGGCACGCCCAAGCCAGGGACGCGCACGTATCCGAACGGGACCGTCACGATCAAGAAGATCGGTTCCACCGAGGTGATGGTCACCGCGAAGGACGATGCACTTCGGCGTCGCATCCTCGGAACCGCCCAGGTCGTCACCGGGACGAACGCCGCGGGCTGCCCGGTCGGCGCTCGGATTCCGGCATTTGCGCTCGCCGTGTCGACCGGTCCGTCGATTGCTGACGTAACGAACGTCGACCTTGTCTAGGTCTGCCGGTATCACCCGGGCTCGGTCGGCTACTCGTTCACGCTCGCGGGTGCCAAGGCGGCGGCGGTCGTCACCGCCCTGCGCCGCGCCCCGGCCGGCGTAGGGCCGAACGACCCGAAGAACTGCAGCCCCGGACTGCCCGAGAACGAAGCCGGCCTGTACCGGTTGTGGTCGGGCCGCATCGCGACCGACGTGTGGGTGCACTGGGACCGCTGCACCGGTCACGGCACCGACGACGGCACCGGCACGCGCCGGCTGACCGCCGACGTGCTGGCGCCATTCATCGGGGTCGCGTGGGGCGGCTCCATCTCCGCCAACATCCCGGTCCCGGAGTCATCGACCGTGCCGGGGCTCGCGATTCCGTACGTGCCGTAGCGCGGCTGTCCGGCGGCGCCACATCAGTCCCACGCGTCACGAGTGCTCGCCGCGACTGGTGAGACGAGTCACACACGACCGCTCGAACCGGGGACAAAACGGGCAGCCAGCTTGGCCGCACCACCGGTCATCGTTACTGTCTTGTGATAGTCGGCCGGGATCGGGGAAGGTCTCGGACGGCATTTTCGAGGAGTGGCCGCTGTCGTGGCGGGTCATCGTGCACGTCGCGACCGGCCGCTTCGTCGTACATGAGCACTTTCGGGTGCCGCATCTGCGACGACGTCATCGCTGACGCTCGAGTGCCGTCTGTTCCCACGTGCCCGGGCATCACCAGCACTGGAGAACCGTGCAGAAGAAGATCCTGGTCGGCGCTGTCGGCCTCGCCCTCGTTGCAACAGCTGTCGGCGGCACTGCCGCCTACGCCTCGATGGACAAGAAGGTCACGCTGTCGGTCGACGGTCAGGACCGTCCTGTCAGCACCTTCGACTCGACCGTCGGCGACGTCCTCGCCGCGCAACACATCACCGTCGGGCCGCGCGACGTGGTCGCACCGGCGCCGACCGCCAAGATCTCCGACGGCACCCGCATCGCTGTGCGTTTCGCACGCGAGCTGAAGCTGAGCGTCGACGGCAAGCACCGCAGCTACTGGGTCACCTCGACTGATGTGTCGAACGCGTTCAGGGAACTCGGGCTGCGCTTCGACGGCGCCAAGATGTCGGCCAGCCGCTCCTCGGGTATCGGACGTGCCGGGCTCACGCTCGACGTCGCCACGCTCAAGACCATCACCGTCAAGCACGACAAGAAGTCCGACTCCGTCGAGACCACCGCGCTGACGGTCGGCCAGGCGCTCAGCGCCGACACGGTCACCGTCGACGGCGACGACAAGGTCAGCACGAGGCTCGCCGACCCGATCAGCACCGGTGACACCATCACCGTCGTCCGGGTGGACACGCGCACCACGAAGGTCACCGGCCAGATCGCGTTCAAGACTGTGCGCAAGGCCGATGTGACGCTCTTGAAGGGCAAGACGACCACCGAGCGGGCCGGCGTCACGGGAACGACGGTCACGACACTCTCGACCGTCTACGAGGACGGCAAGAAGTTCTCGACGAAGATCGTCTCCAGCACGAACACGAAGGCGCCGGTCGACGCGATCGTGCGGTACGGAACGAAGACGCCACCGGCACCGGCACCGGCACCAGCACCGAAGCCGGCGCCCAGCTCGGGCGGCAGCGGCGGCGGCAGCGGCAGCGGCCTCAACTGGGGTGCGCTGGCCCAGTGCGAGTCCGGCGGTAACCCGAACATCGTGAGCCCGAACGGCATGTACTACGGGCTCTACCAGTTCTCCGTCGCGACCTGGCACGCGGTCGGCGGCTCGGGCGTACCGAGCCAGGCGTCGGGCAGTGAGCAGACGAACCGCGCCCAGATCCTCTACAAGCGCAGCGGCGCCGGGCAGTGGCCCGTGTGCGGCCGGCGTCTCTTCAGCTGACAGCTGATCCGCGATCGGCCCGGGTGGCTCCGACGAGCTACCCGGGCCGATCCGGCATGCTGACCACGTGACGACACCGGTCAGGCTGCTCGGTTCCGGTGAGGTCAGGGCACTCGCCACCGAGCTCGGGCTGCGTCCGTCCAAGCAGCGTGGGCAGAACTTCGTCACCGACGGCAACACCATCCGGCGCATCGTCGCGGCCGCCGGTCTCACCGATGCCGACGTCGTTCTCGAGGTCGGGCCCGGCCTCGGCTCGCTCACGCTCGGCCTGCTCGACGTGGCCCGCTCGGTCGTCGCAGTCGAGATCGACCCGCTGCTCGCGCGCCGGCTGGCCGCCACCGTCGCCGACCGGGTCCCCGACGCCTCGGACCGTCTGACCGTGATCGAAGCCGATGCCCTGCGGATCGACGACGTCGCGGGCGAGCCGACGGCGATGGTCGCCAACCTGCCCTACAACGTCGCGGTGCCGGTGCTCCTGCACTTGCTCGCCACCGTGCCCAGCCTGCGTTCGGTGCTGGTGCTCGTGCAGCTCGAAGTCGCCGAACGGCTGGCGGCCGGGCCGGGCTCGAAGGTCTACGGCATCCCCAGCGTCAAAGCTCGCTGGTACGGCACCGCCACCCTCGCCGGGCGGATCGGGCGGAATGTGTTCTGGCCGGCGCCCAACGTGGATTCGGGGCTGGTCCGGTTGGTCCGGTCCGACCCACCCGGGGACGATGCCCTTCGCCTGGACACGTTCGCCGTCGTGGACGCCGCGTTCGGCCAGCGACGCAAGACGCTGCGGTCATCCCTGAGCCGGCTGACCGGGTCGACCGGTGCGGCGGAGGCCGCGCTCGTGGCCGCCGGCGTGGACCCGGGCCTCCGAGGCGAGGTCCTCGAGTTGGAACAGTTCGTCGCGATCGCGCGCACCTGGGCAGCACAGCGATGAGTATCAGGGTGCTGACACCGGCCAAGGTGAACCTCGTCCTCGGCGTAGGTCCCCGGCGGGCGGACGGATTCCACGATCTCGCCACCGTCTACTACGCACTCGACCTGCATGACGAGCTGGTCGTCGGCGACCGGGACGACGACCGCATCGTCCTCACCGTCACCGGCAGCCAGCCGAGCCTGCGCCGGCTGCCCCTGGACGGACGCAACCTCGTCGTGCGGGCTGCGCGCCTGCTGGCCGACCGATTCGCCCATCGGCGCGGTGCCGGCATCACCCTGCACAAGAACATCCCGCTCACGGCCGGTCTGGCGGGTGGGTCCAGCGACGCCGCCGCGACCCTCGTCGCGTGCAATGCCCTGTGGGGACTGGGACTCGAGCTCGACGACCTGCTCCCGATGGCCGCCGAGCTCGGCTCGGATGTCCCGTTCTGCCTGCTGGGCGGCGCTGTTCTCGGCAGCGGCCGAGGTGAGCTGGTCACGCCGGTGCCGGTCGCCGGCGTCCAGCACTGGGTGCTCGTGCTGGCCGACGGCGGGTTGTCGACACCGGCCATGTTCGCCGCCCTCGACCGGTCCCGCGATCGCGGTGCGGCGGGGCCTCCGACGACGGCTGTCCCGGCGAATCTCCTGTCCGCGTTGGCCGATGGCGACGTCGCCGGTATCGGCGCGGGCATGACGAACGACCTCGAACCGGTGGCCCTGGCCGCACGGCCCGATCTGTCCCGGGTGCTGGCGACCGCTCGCGGCGCCGGTGCGGCCGGGGCCCTCGTCTCCGGCTCGGGACCGACCTGTGCGGTGCTCGCCCACGACGCCGCCTCGGCCGGCCGGATCGCCGTCGCGCTGCGCGCTGCGCGCGTCGGCCGGCAGGTGCTCGTGACCACCGGTCCAGCGCTCGGAGCGCGGATCGGCTGACCCGCGTCGCCGACTAAACTGGGCGGGTGCCAGCGAACCTCGTCTCAGCGGAGTCGGTCAGCAAGACCTACGACATCCGCACCATCCTCGACACGGTGAGTCTCGGTGTCGGTGACGGCGAGCGCATCGGTGTCGTCGGCCCCAACGGCGGTGGCAAGTCCACCCTGCTGCGGATCCTCGCCAAGCACGAGGAGCCCGACACCGGCCGTGTCTCCCACAGCCGGGGCCTCGAGGTCACGCTCGTCGACCAGCACGACGACGGCGGCGACGACCGCAGCGTCCGCGAGCGCGTCGTCGGTGACATGGCCGAGCACGAGTGGGCCAGCATTCCGGTCGCGCGTGAGCTCGTCGGTGCCCTGCTCGACGGCATCGGCTGGGAGGCCCCCACCCGCTCGCTGTCCGGCGGCGAGCGGCGCCGGGTCGAGCTCGCGGCCGCGCTGCTCACCGATCCCGACCTGCTGATGCTGGACGAACCGACCAACCACCTCGACATCGACGGCATCAGCTGGCTCGCCGCACACCTGCGCTCGCGCCGGTTTGCGCTGGTGGTCGTCACCCACGACCGGTGGTTCCTCGACGCCGTGGCCACCACCACGTGGGACGTCGCCGAAGCGGACGTGACCGCCTACGACGGCGGCTATGCCGCGCACGTGCTGGCCAAGGCCGAGCGTGAGCGGGCGGCCTCGGTCACCGCGGCCAAGCGATCCAACCTGCTGCGCAAGGAACTCGCGTGGCTTCAGCGCGGCGCGCCGGCGCGGACGTCGAAGCCCAAGTTCCGCATCGATGTCGCCGAGGACCTGATCGCGAACGAGCCGCCGCCGCGGGATTCGCTCACGCTCGCGCGGTTCGCCACCCAGAGACTCGGCAAGCAGGTGGTCGATCTGGAGGATGTCACCGTTCGCTTCGGCGCGCGTGAGGTGCTCGACGACGTGACGATCCGGCTCGTCGCGGGCCGGCGTATCGGCATCGTCGGGCGCAACGGCTCGGGCAAGTCGACGCTGCTCGGGCTGATGGCCGGTGAGCTCGAACCCACGGCAGGCAAGGTGATTCGCGGCAAGACCGTGCATGTCGCCCATCTCTCCCAGGGCCTTGGTGAGCTCGACAAGGCGTTGACCGCGCTCGCCACGGTGGAGGCGGTGCGCTCGTTCGCCGACACGGTCGACTATCCGGACCGGCCGGTGTCGGCAGCGCAGCTGCTCGAACGCTTCGGCTTCGGCGGCGGCCGGATGATGACCCGGGTCGGCGATCTCTCCGGTGGCGAGCGACGCCGGCTCGCCCTCCTGAAGCTGCTGATGGCCGAGCCGAACGTGCTGCTGCTCGACGAACCGACCAACGACCTCGACATCGAGACGCTGACGATCCTCGAGGACTACCTCGACAGCTGGCCCGGCACTCTCGTCGTCGTCTCGCACGACCGTTACCTGCTCGAGCGGATGAGCGACGAGATCTGGGGTGTGCGGGCGGACAAGTCGCTCGTGCTGCTCCCGCGCGGTGTCGAGGACTACCTCGACCAGCAGGCCAGTCGGTCGGTGTCGGGGCCGACCGGTAACGCGTCGCCTCCGGACTCCTCCGTCGGGGTCGACACCCTCGGTGCCGCCGAGCTTCGCAAGGCCCGCAAGGCGTTGACGACGCTGGAGCGCACGATGGCGAAGCTGCGGATCGAGCGGACCAGGCTCGAGGAGGAACAGCTCGTCAGCGCACAGGACTACGAGAAGCTGATCGAACTCGGTGGCCGGCATCGCGAGCTGGTCGCACGCCTCGCCCGGCTCGAGGACGAGTGGCTCGTGATGGCCGAGCGGGTCGACGGGTAGCTGCCGACCCGCGGTTGCCTGCCAGGGCGTTCGTCAGTGTCCGTGCAGGGGTTCGGCGAGGGTGCGCAAGAGATCGGCGAGCTGCGTCCGGTCCGCGTCGGTGAGTCCGGCCAGCAGCTGCTCCTCGCGTTCGAGCAGGGCCGCCATCGCCTCGTCGACGCGGGCGAGGCCGGCCTCGGTGAGTGTCACGACGACACCCCGACGGTCGTTGACGTCCGGTGCGCGCTCGACAAGTCCCTGGCTCTCCAACCGGTCGATGCGGTTCGTCATGGTGCCGCTCGTCACGAGGGTCTCGGTGAGCAGTCGACCGGGGGAGAGCTGATAGGGTGGCCCGCTGCGCCGCAGCGCCGAAAGGACGTCGAACTCCCACGGCTCGAGGGTCTGCTCCCGGAATGCGGAGCGTCGGCCGAGATCGAGCTGCCGGGCAAGTCTCGAGACCCGGGAGAGCACCTGCAAGGGGCTGACGTCGAGGTCGGGCCGCTCGCGCTGCCAAGCCGCGATGATCTCGTCGACCTCGTCGGTGCTCATGCGGCCAAGCGTAGCCAGCGGACTCGCATCGTCAAGAATCTTGACATCGAGAAACCGTCGGGTAAGACTAACTATCTCGACATCAAGATACTTTTCCGGATGGACACACGCCGGGCACCAGCCGGCGATCGTGCCGATCCACCGGAGGCAGCATGACCATCACCACGACGGACGGCTTCAGCTGGGACGCGCCGCAGTACCAGCGGTACGCCGGCGAGCGCGACCGGCCCTTCTTCGATCTGACAACGCGCATCGACGCATCGGCGCCGGCCACCGTGCTCGATCTGGGCTGCGGCGACGCGCGGCTCACCCGGACCCTCAAGCAGCGCTGGCCAGACGCCGACGTCAGCGGCATCGACACGTCGGCGGCGATGCTCGACGATGCACGCACTGCCGGCCGCGATCGTGACGTGCGCCTGGCCCTCGGCGATGTCGAATCCTGGCGCGGCACCCGCCTCGACGTGATCGTCAGCAACGCTGTCCTGCAGTGGGTCCCCGACCACCTGCGGCTGGTACCGGGATGGGTCGACACGCTGGCGCCGGACGGCTGGCTGGCGTTCGCGGTGCCCGGCAACGCCGGCGCGACGACGCACTCGGTGATGCGTGAACTCGCCGCCCAGGCGCCGTTCGTGTCCTACCTGGACGGAGTCCGGCTTCTCCAGCCCGGCTACGACCTCGCCGACTACGCTCGGCCGCTGCTCGAGTCGGGATGCGTCGTGGACTGCTGGGAAACCACCTACCAGCACGTGTTGACCGGCCCCGATCCCGTTGTCGAGTGGGTGCGGGGGACCGGCCTGCGACCCGTTCTGCACGCGTTGCCGGACGGGGTCCGCGAGCAGTTCCTCGAGCTGTACACCGAGCACATGCGGATCGCCTACCCGTCCGTGCCGACCCCGGCCGGCCCTGTCACGATCCTGCCGTTCCGTCGCCTGTTCGTCGTTGCCCACAAGACGATTCTCTCGACGATATGAGCATGCTGATAGACCATGTGCAGGTGTCGTGCGCACCCGGCGGTGAGGACGCCGCGCGGCGTTTCTACGTCGACGGACTGGGCATGACCGAGCGGCCCAAGCCGCCGGTCCTGGCCGCGCGCGGGGGCGCGTGGTTCCAGTCCGGCACGGCGTGGATCCACGTGGGCGTCGAGGACGACTTTCGTCCAGCACGCAAGGCGCATCCAGCACTCGGCGTCGACGACATCGATGCGATTGCCGGCCGACTTTCCGGTCTGGGCTTTCCGGTCACCTGGGACGGCGCGATTCCCGGCCTGCGCCGTTTCCACACCGCCGACGGCAACGGCAACCGGGTCGAACTGCAGGCACAGCGGGCTCCGGACACCGCGAGCTAGGGTCGCGTGATGGCGACCGCACTGATCATCGTCGATGTACAGAACGACTTCTGCGAAGGCGGCAGCCTGGCCGTCGCCGGCGGTACCGATGTCGCGCGGCGGCTCGGGCACGTCCTGGCCGACTGGGTAGGCATGCCGGTCGCGAACCGCCGCTGGGACTTCGTGGTCGGCACCCGCGATCATCACGTCGATCCGGGCTCGCACTTCTCCGATCAGCCGGACTTCGTTGACAGCTGGCCGCCGCATTGTGTCGTCGGCACGGACGGTGTCGAGTTCTCGCCGTCGCTGACACCCAGACCCTTCGATGCCGTGTTCGACAAGGGGGAGTTCAGTGCCGCCTACTCGGGCTTCGAAGGAGCCAGCGACGGTGTCCCGCTCGGACGCTGGCTCGCCTTGCACGGCGTCGACGACGTGGCGGTCTGCGGCATTGCGACGGACTATTGCGTGCGCGCCACCGCTCTCGACGCGGCCGATTCCGGCTTCTCCACAAGGGTTCTCTCGGCGTTCAGTGTCGGCGTGGCGGCGAACACGACGAGTGACACGTGGCGGGATTTGAGCGCGCGCGGAGTGGCGATCGACCCGTCGACGTACTGAGATGTTGACCACACGGCGCCCTGTGAACCTGAGGACTTGCTGAGACACCGCTCCTGCGCGGCTTGACTTCCACGCCATTAGCGCAGATGTTTTTCTTGCCGATTCAACCGAGTCGGCCTGGAAGACCGCCGAGTCCCGTCCACCTTCCAGCGCCAGAGCACCACCCGTGGACGGGAGCGGGGAAACCATTCTCCGCGGGTTCAGGTGTTCAGCGACACCGGGATCCTTGGGGCGAAGCCGCGGAAGCGGCCGGGCTATCCCCTGCCCGAGCCCGACAGCTCACCTCGTAGGCGTCGGGAACGGGACCCTTGCATGCCCGAAGCTGCCTCGAGTGCGCCCACCTCCGGTGGGTCACATCGCCGCGCACGACCGACTACGTCCCCCTGGCGGGTCCAGCGCATCATCCTGGCCGTCGTCCTCGCCATCGGCGTCAGCCTTGTGGGCCTCGTCGCCCCGACCACCCAGGCCGACGCCGCGATCGCCATCCCGGCCGCGGCCAAGCACTACCCGCATCTGCAGTACGGCCGGTCCGGCGCGGCAGTGAAGTACCTGCAGCAGCGCCTGCACGTGAAGCCGACCTCCGGCTGGTTCGGCCCGATCACCCGCAGGGCGGTCAAGAAGTACCAGGCGAGCCACCAGCTCGCCCGGACCGGCCAGCTGTCGGTCTCGATGTGGCACGCGCTCGGCGTCAAGTACGTCAAGCCCGCACCGAAGAAGAAGAGCCCCGCGCCCGGCTCGAACGCCTTCTACAAGAAGGTTCTCGCCGAGGCCAAGAAGCACAAGGGCGCGCGCTACGTGTTCGGCGCCGCGGGCCCGAACACGTTCGACTGCTCCGGCTTCACCCAGTACGTCTACAAGAAGGCCGGCAAGAAGATCCCGCGCACGGCGAGCCAGCAGCGCCGCGCCCTGCACGTCATCAGCAAGTCCCATGTCAAGGCAGGTGACCTGGTGTTCGTCAAGCGCGGAAGCGGTGCGAGCCACGCGGCGATCTACGCGGGCCACGGCAAGTGGTGGGAAGCATCGCGTCCCGGCACGCCACTGGGTCTGCACAAGGCGTGGACGACCCACGTGGCTTACGGCCGCGCCTGACCGAGAGTCAGACCGATCGACGAACGTCCCCCGGCCCTGCCAGGCGGGGGGACGTTCGTCGTCTCCGGCGCCCGCGGACCGTCAACAGCACGGCTTGTCCACAGACACCTTGTCGCCGCACACGCCGAACGGCGTCGACAAGCACGCTTCGCCTGTGGACCGCGCAATGACTCCGGAAGGCACGCTCGTCACCATCACCCGTGCGCAGGCGTTGGCGGCCGGCTACGACGACAACGACGTCGCCGCAGCGATTCGCGACGGTCGGTGGACTCGAGTGCGTCGCGGCACCTATGCGGTCGCCTCGTCCGGCGGCTCGCCCCTGAGCCTCGAGGAACGGCACGTTCAGCGGGCGCGCGCGATCGGCGCCCGGCTCCGCACCGGCTTCGCACTGAGCCACCAGTCGGCCCTGCTCGTCCATGCGATCCCTGTCTGGGGCGCATCACTGGAGAACGTCCTTGTGACCAGGCCGGCGACGACTTCCAGGACGCGCGCCGGCGTGACGTTCCACCGCGCCGACCTGGAACGGCACGAATCGGTCCTGGTCGCGACGCTGCCGGTCACCTCGCTGTCGCGCTCCCTCGTCGACCTTGCCGCCGAGACCGGATTCGAGCCAGGCGTGTGCTCGATGGACGCCGCATTGCGGTCAGGTGCGGTGTGCCACGCCGACCTCGCACGGGCGGTCGCTCGTCGCGCAGGGCGGACCGGTGCTGCTCACGCTCGTCGTGCCGTGGCATTTGCCGACGGTGGGTCAGAGTCAGTCGGGGAATCCCGGCTGCGGGTGGCGATCAGTGAGGTCGGGTTGCCACGGCCAGTGCTTCAGCGACTCTTCCAGGACGAGCGAGGTCGAGCTATCGGGCGAGTGGACTTCTGGTGGCCGGACGCGAACGTCATCGGCGAATTCGATGGGTTGGTGAAGTACCGCGGCACGATGGGTCAGCCCGTGGAGGTGCTGATCGCCGAGAAGCGCCGGGAAGACCGGCTTCGTGCCCTGACCGGCGCAACGGTGGTCCGCGTGACGTGGCGCGAACTCGACGATCGGCCCGCGCTCGAGCGTTCGTTGCGCCGTGCGCTCGCAGAAGCGGCGGCCTGCTGAACCCGGCTTACAGGACGCCGACGTGGTCCTTGATGCACTCGGTCTGGATGGTGAGGTTGCTGGAGGTGCAGGGTTCGGCCTGGTGCTGCCAGTAGAGCGAGACCACGATCGCCGCGATGCCGAGGATCACCCCGAGCTGCGTCTCGCGCTTGTTCGTCGCCTGTCCCCGGTAAGCGCGGGCCAGTCCGACGAGGGAGAAGCAGAACGCCGCGATGCCGACCACGAGCCAGATGATCGTTCCGTCGAAGATCGCCGCGATCAGCCCGATCCCTCCGGCCATGAAACCGATCTGGCCGATCGTGTTGCGGATCTTCTTCCCGTACATCTGGTTCGCCCGGCGCGGATCCACCTGGGGACGCGACAACTCCCGGGGATCGTCGGGTTCGGGAATGTAGGTCATGGCCGTTCCTTCCCGTAGGAGGCCGACAGGATCGGCGTCTTCTCCAAGCCAGACAGGCCGTTCCACGCCAGGTTGACCAGATGTGCGGCCACCTCGTCGCGACCTGGTGTGCGCGCGTCCAGCCACCATTGACCGGTCGTCGCCACCATGCCCACGAGCATCTGCGCGTACATGCCGGCGTACCGCGGATCGTATCCCCGGGTCTCGAACTGGTCGACGAGGATGTGCTCGACGCGGGTCGCGACGTCGCTGATGACCGTCGCGAAGTTCCCGGACGCGGTCCCGGCGGGGGAGTCGCGCACCAGGATGTGGAACCCGTCGGTGTGGTGCTCGATGTAGTCCAGCAGCGCGAGGGCGGCCTGCTCGAGCTGCTCGCGGGCCCCACCGCCGGTGAGCGCGGCCGCGAGCATCGACAGCAGGGTTCGGACCTCACGGTCGACGACGACCGCATACAGGCCTTCCTTGCCGCCGAAGTGCTCGTACACGACCGGCTTCGACACGTCGGCGCGAGCGGCGATCTCCTCGATCGTCGTCGCCTCGAAACCGCGCTCGGCGAACAGCGCCCGGCCCGTGTCGAGCAGCTGTTCGCGACGCTCGGTGCTGGTCATCCGTACCCGGACCCGGCGCGTGCCGTCGGCGGTCATGGCCGCATCGCCGGTCAGGCCGCCCGGCGCGCGGCGAGCCGTGACAGCACCGGCCACCTGACGGCCGTCACGAGCCGAACCTTCTCGAACAGCCAGATGACCCGCGCGCTGCTGTCGATCTGGCCGTGCAGGACGCCGTGCCTCGCGCAGGTCGGGTCGGCGTGGTGCAGGTTGTGCCACGACTCGCCCATCGATGCGATCGCGAGCCACCAGACGTTCGCCGACTTGTCCCGGCTGACGAACGGCCGGTCACCGACGGTGTGGCAGATCGAGTTGATCGACCAGGTGACGTGATGCAGGAGCGAGACGCGTACCAGCGACGCCCAGAAGAAGGCAGTCAGCGCACCCGTCCAGGAGCCCGCCCACAGGCCGCCGGCCAGTGCGGGCAGTGACAGCGACGCGACCGTGATGAGCGGGAAGAACGCTGAGATCCGGCGGATGTCGCGATCCGCGAGCAGATCGGGCACATACATCCGCGGATTGGTGTGCTCGGGGGCGAACAGCCAGCCCATGTGGGCGTACAGGAGGCCCTTCGACAGTGCCCCGACGGACGTGCCGAAGCGCCACGGCGAGTGCGGGTCGCCGTCGCGGTCGGAGAACTTGTGGTGGCGACGATGGTCAGCGACCCATCGGATGACCGGGCCCTGGACGGCCGCGGAGCCGGCGACGGCGAGCGCGATCCGCAGGCCGCGGCGGGCTTGGAACGACCCGTGCGTGAAGTACCGGTGGAAGCCGACGGTGATCCCGTGGCCGGTGATCGCGTACGCCACGAGCGCGATCACGACGTCGTGCCAGCCGAGCAAGCCGCCCCACGCGACGGGGACCGCGGCGACGAGCGCAAGGAACGGGACCGCGATGAACAAGGCGAGTGCGACCTGCTCGATCGAACCCTTCGTGGGTGCGTCCCACGGCCCGGCGGGCGTGGGATCTGAGCCGGCCGAGGTGGCCGGCGCGGTCAGAGGCGTACTGGTCGTCATCTGGCGGTGGCTCCTCGAAAGACAGCGCGACCGCGGAGGGCGACGCGACACAACGGGCACGGTCGAATCGACCTACGAAAGCGTAACCTACGCAAGCGTAGGTCTAGGTGCCCAGCGGTCGGTCTGGCCAGTCGGTCGAGGCAGGTTGCTAGACCGACAAAGCGACGGGCGGGTCGCTCTCCGCGAGGGACTCGCCGGTCTGCACGTACATCGCACCGGTCTGCGGGCACCGCCACCGAGTGCCGTCGACAGGCTCGAGCGGAACCCCCGCCCGGCCGACCCAGCGCAGCCGGCGCGCGGGTGTCCCGGCCACCAGGGCGAAGTCAGCGACATCGCGCGTCACCACCGCCCCTGCCGCCACCATGGCCCACCGTCCGATCGTCACGGGCGCGATGCAGACCGCCCGCGCGCCTATCGACGCGCCCTCGCCCACGATCACGCCGACGGCGTGCCAGTCCGCCCCGGTCTTGAGCAAGCCGTCAGGGTTGACGGCGCGCGGGAAGTAGTCGTTGGTGAAGATGGCGGCGGGTCCGACGAAGACACCGTCTCCGAGGACGGTCGGTTCATATACCAGCGCGTAGTTCTGCAACTTGCACCGATCGCCGATGACGACCCCCGGCCCGACGTAGGCACCACGGCCGATCACGCACTGCTCGCCGACCGACGCGCCTTCCCTGATCTGCGCGAGGTGCCACACGAGCGTTCCCGCGCCGATCGCGTGCGGGTCGGCGACGTCGGCCGTCGCTGCAATACGCGGCGGATCGAGATCGGGCACGTCAAATTCTCCTGCCTGGCGAATGTGAACCGCGGTGTCGCTGGTGCGAGCGGTTGCACGATCTTTTCGTTAATCAGAATGAACGAGCAAGAAATCCGCTTCGGAAGCATATTCGGATTTCGACGACGAACGGCGGCCGCGCTGATGGTAACGAAGCGTTCTCATCTACCTCGCCTCGCGTGTCCCCCATTTCGCGGGCAGCCGATATTGCCGCTCAGGCGTGATCACTACTCAACGTGTGGATTAGGTGACGAAAATCGTCCTGTCAATCGGACTCACTCCCCGACTACGTTGTGTCATGCTGCACAGCGCAAGCCCGGCGAATGCCCCCGAAAAACGGTCAGAGGGAACACATATGGTTACGCAGAGCGAGCTTCGAGTGGCGGTCATCGGTGCCGGATATTGGGGACCGAACCTCGCTCGCAACTTCCGGACGAGTCCCGATTGGGATCTCGTCGCGGTCTGCGATCTGGATTCGGCACGTGCGGCGCGGGTTGTCGGACCGCGCAGCACGGTCGACGTGGTCACCTCCACGGCCGAGCTGCTCGCCCGCGACGATATCGACGCCGTGGCGATTGCGACGCCAGCCGCCACGCACGCCAGGATCGCGACGGCTGCGTTGGACGCCGGAAAGCACGTCCTGGTGGAGAAGCCTCTCGCCGACTCCAGTGCACTCGCGCGTGCGATGGTGCAGCGCGCCGAGGCGAACGACCGCGTTCTGATGGTCGACCACACCTTCTGCTACACACCGGCGGTCATGAAGATCCGCGACCTCATCGCCGACGGCGAGCTCGGCGAGGTGCTCTTCGTCGACTCCGTGCGGATCAACCTCGGCATCGTGCAGCGAGACGTCGACGTCTTCTGGGATCTGGCTCCGCACGACCTGTCGATCCTGGACTTCATCCTGCCGGGCGGACTCACGCCGACCGGAGTCTCAGCCCAGGGTGCCGACCCGCTCGGCACCGGCCAGTCGTGTGTCGGGTACCTGACACTTCCGCTGCGGGACGGTGGAATCGCCCACGTCCACGTGAATTGGCTCAGCCCGACAAAGATCCGGCAGATGGTCGTCGGCGGCAGCCGCAAGACGCTCGTGTGGGACGACCTCAGCCCACAGCAGCGGCTCACGGTCTACGACCGTGGCGTCGACATGGCCCGCCCGCTTCCGAGCGACAAGACCGCGGCCAACATCTCCTACCGCCTCGGCGACGCGTGGGCTCCCGCGCTGGCCGAGAAGGAGGCGCTCGGCCAGATGGTCACGGAGTTCGCCGCGGCGATCCGCGAAGGTCGGCCGGCACGCACGGACGGCCATGCCGGCTTGCGGGTTCTCGGTGTCCTCGAGTCGGCGTCACGCAGCCTCGCCGACGGCGGACGGCTCGCTCCGGTCGCCGGTGCGGACGCGGCGGCCCTCGTATGAGCCGGTTGAACGGCGCGTCGGTGCTGGTCACCGGCGGAGCCGGGACCATCGGTTCGACCATCGTCGACCAGCTACTCGAAGCCGGCGTCGCGCATGTCGACATCCTCGACAACCTCGTGCGTGGGCGGCGCGAGAACTTGATCGTTCCGTTGGCCGACGGCCGGGTGGACCTCGTCGAGGGCGACCTCCGCGACCGCGACCTCGTACACGATCTGACACGGAGCAAGGACATCGTGTTCCACCAGGCGGCTATCCGGATCACCCAGTGTGCCGAAGAACCGCGACTCGCACTCGAGGTCCTGGTGGACGGCACGTTCACCGTGCTCGAGGCGGCCGCGGCCCATCGGGTCGAGAAGGTGGTCGCCGCGTCGAGCGCATCGGTGTACGGGCTTGCCGAGGAGTTCCCGACCGACGAGCGCCACCACCACCACAACAACGACACGTTCTACGGCGCAGCGAAGTCATTCAACGAGGGCATGGTCCGCAGTTTCGCCGCCATGTACGGGCTGGACTCGATCGTCTTGCGCTACTTCAACGTCTACGGCCCTCGTATGGATGTGCACGGCCTCTACACCGAAGTGCTCGTGCGATGGATGGAACGCATCGCCGACGGCCTGCCACCGCTGATCTTCGGCGACGGCTCGCAGACGATGGACTTCGTGTTCACCCGCGACATCGCGCGCGCGAACATCCTCGCCGCGGCATCCGAGGTCACCGGCGGGGTCTACAACATCGCCAGCGGAACCGAGACGAGCCTGCTCGACCTCGCGCATGCCCTGCTCCGCGCCATGGACTCCGATCTCGATGTCGAACACGGTCCCGAGCGGGCCGTCAACGGGGTCACACGACGGTTGGCGGACACGGCCGCGGCCCGACGTGACCTCGGCTTCTCCGCGACCGTGGGGCTCGAGGACGGCTTGCGTGAGCTCGTCGAGTGGTGGCGTCCGCAGAGGGATGCCATCGCCGCCGGCCGCTCGCGCGCCACCACGGGAGCGGTCGCGTCATGAGCCGCATCAACGTCATGCAGCCGTGGTTCGGCGACGAGGAGATCGCCGCGGTGACCGCGGTCATCACGTCGGGCTGGGTCGCGCAGGGGCCGAAGGTGGCGCAGTTCGAGCGCGAGTTCGCCCAAACCCAGCAGGCGTCCTACGCCGTCGCGACGTCGTCGTGCACGACCGCGCTGCACCTTGCACTGATCGTCGCCGGGGTGGCTGCAGGTGACGACGTCGTCGTGCCCTCGTTCTCGTTCATCGCCACCGCGAACGCCGTCACCTACGTCGGTGCGCGGCCGGTCTTCGCCGATGTCGACGCAGCGACGGGCAACCTCACGTCCGACACCGTGCAGGTCGCACTGACCCCGGCGACGAAGGCGGTCATCGTGGTCGACCAGGGTGGGGTCCCGGTCGACCTGGATGGCATCCGGGCACTGTGCGATCCGCTCGGAGTCGTCGTGATCGAGGACGCGGCGTGTGGGGCCGGCTCGACGTATCGCGGGCGTCCGGTTGGCGCCGGCGCGGAGATCGCCGCATGGTCGTTCCACCCGCGCAAGATCGTCACGACCGGCGAGGGCGGCATGATCACCACCTCCCGGCCCGAGTGGGCCGACCGGGCGAGGCAGCTGCGCGAGCACGCGATGAGCGTGTCGGCTGCGTCCCGGCACGCCAGCGTGCTCGCGCCGCCGGAGGAGTATCTCGAAGTGGGGTTCAACTTCCGCATGACCGACCTCCAGGCCGCGGTGGGGATCGTCCAGCTCGGCAAGCTCGCCGAGGTCGTCGCGCGTCGCCGCGAGATCGCGGCGACCTATGCGAAGCAGCTCGCCGAGATCCCCGGTCTGCGGCCGGTGGCGGATCCCAGCTGGGGGACGTGCAACTTCCAGTCCTTCTGGGTCGAAGTCGGGCCGCCGTATCCGCTCGACCGTGACGGGGTGCTGGCACGCCTCGCCGCCGCGGACATCTCCGCCCGCCGCGGGATCATGGCGTCGCATCGTCAGCCTGCTTACATCGGCCGGGACACCGGCGACGTGGCACTGCCGGTGACCGAGCACCTGACCGACCACACGCTGATCCTGCCGGTCTTCCACCAGATGACCGAATCCGAACAGACCCGCGTGCTCGACGCCATCAGATCGGGGACAGATCGTGACGACTGATACTCGATTTGCACCTGAGGTACTTGTCCGCCAGATGGCACGGAGCGTCTCGGAGTGCCAGCTCGACCTCTCAGGCGCCACCGTTCTCACCGAGGCCGCCACCGGCGCGTACGCAGTTACTCCAGTACTGGCCGCGCTTGGTGGTGCGAAGAGGGTCTACGCCTTCACTCGCAAGACCCGTTACGGAACCGTTCGCGAGGTCGCTGCCCAAACGTCAGAGTTGGCCGCGGCCGCGAAAGTGACCGATCGGATATGTATTGTCGACCAAGTGTCCCCGGAGATGATCTATTCCGCCGACATCGTAACGAACTCCGGGCATCTTCGGCCGATCGATGCCGAGTTCATTGATGGGTTGAATTCACGCGCCGTGATATCGCTCATGTTCGAGGCGTGGGAGCTACCCACGCGCCCCGACGATGTCGACGTCCAGGCCGCCAATCGACGAAAGCTACGGATTGCCGGCACCAACGAGAGACATCCAAATGTCGACGTCTTTTCGTACTTAGCGCACATGGCGGCACGCGGGCTATTCGAAGCCGGCGTTGCAGTGTATCGGTCCCGGGTCGGACTGTTGTGCGACAACTCCTTTGCTGATTTCATCCGCGCTGGACTTGAGCGGTTCGGGGCGGAAGTGCACGTGGCGACATCCCCCATGGGGCTTTCGGATGTCGATCTCGACGCGATCGTCGTGGCACTACTGCCGCGCGATGCCGACGTCATCGGCCATCGCGAAGCGAAGGCACTCGCCGGACGTTCGCCTGGGGTGCATCTTGTTCAGATGTGGGGTGACGTGGACCGACGGTCGCTCAAGCGAGAAGGATTAAGCGTGTTCCCGGCCACTGAGCCCGCAAAAGGGCATATGGGCATTCTTCCTTCCGAAATCGGTGCTGAGCCGATAGTGCGCTTGCAGACTGGCGGGCTGAAAGTCGCCCAGGTGCTGATGCTCGACGACCCATCTCCAACGGAGTCTGCTTATGTCGACTACCTCTGAACCCAGGGTGCTGCTGGTCGGGCTTGGATCGACGACTGCGTCAGCCCTCCGAGGTCTCACTGCCCGCTTCGATGTCTGCGGCCTGATTCGGGCCGAAGATGACGACGTTGTCACTGAGGCGGTCAAGTATGGTGTTCCCGTCGTAGCGGACGCCACTCTAAAGGGGCTGAGTCGAGCGATTGTTGAGTTCTCTCCCGACGTAGTCGTGATTTCATCATTCAATCGCATACTGTCTCCTGCGATTCTGTCCAGCAATGCGCGGTTCGTCAACGTCCACTATGCACCGCTTCCTGAGCTGCGCGGCCGCGCGACAGTAAACTGGGCAGTGATACTCGGACTGCCAGAGACCGCCATCACTATTCACACCGTTGTCGCCGGTCTAGACGCTGGTGGGATCTTGTACCAAGAGCGCGTCCCAATCTTGTCAAGCGACACGACGGCGTCGCTTTATGAACGTCTGAATGGCATACAGGAGCGTGAGATCGCCGACGCGGTGAGCCGCCGCATCGCGGGCGACGCCGGTGTCGAGCAGAACGAGTTGGCTGCCACGTACGCGTGCGCCCGCGTACCGCGGGACGGGCGTATCGATTGGACGCTGTCCGCGGGTACCATCTGCAACCTCGTGCGGGGTTTATCTCCGCCGTTCCCGCCGGCGTACACGTTCCTTGAACTCGATCGACTCTTGGTGCATCAGGCCGGAGTGATCGAATCCGACATGACTTGGGTGGGTCGAATTCCCGGACGTGTTGTGTCGGTCGACCGCGCGACGGGCTCGGTGGACATTCTTGCGGGCTCCGGAGTGGTTCGCATTGAGCGAGTATCACTGGATGACCGTACGCAAGTGGCGCCGGCAGCTCTCGTCTCATCGACCCAGATGACCTTGGGTCTCGATCTCGAGACGATGCTGGCGCGGTTTCTTGGACCGGCGGTCGATTCGTGACGGGTGAGGGTCGCGACCCCGTCCTGGGCGCCGGGCGGGAAGTCGCGTCGCGGCCCGCGCTGCAACCGCAAGTAACCTGCGAGATGAGGAGATAGTGACGATTCCCCTAACCGATCTGGCCGCGCAACATGCTGAGATCAACGACGAAGTACGCGAGGGGCTCGAGTTGGTCTTCGCGGCCACGGCCTTCATCGGCGGGCCGGCGGTCGGTCGATTCGAGCAGGCGTACGCGGCCTTCATCGGCGTCGAGCACTGCGTGGGCGTCGCGAACGGAACGGACGCTCTCGAGTTGGCGCTGCGTGCCGTCGGCGTGCGACCAGGAGGCGAGGTCATCCTGCCGGCGAACACGTTCATCGCGACGGCCGAGGCGGTCTCGCGGATCGGTGCATCTGTGGTGCTCGTCGACGTGGATCCCGTGCACCTCCTCATCGATCCGGCCGCGGTCGCGGCCGCCGTCGGCCCGAGGACAGAGGCGATCGTTCCGGTTCACCTGTTCGGCCAGGTCGCCCCGATGGAGCAGATCCTCAAGATTGCCGCCGACATCGGTGTTCCGGTCGTCGAGGACGCAGCGCAGTCACAGGGAGCGCGTCGCAACGGCCGGTCGGCCGGGTCGTTCGGCATGGCCGCCGCTACGAGCTTCTACCCAGGCAAGAACCTCGGCGCAGCGGGCGACGCGGGTGGCGTCACCACCGACCAGGCCGACGTCGCCAGGACGGTTCGGGTGCTGTCGGCGCATGGATCGGCTCGCAAGTACGAACACGAGGTGATCGGGTTCAACTCGCGCCTGGACACAGTCCAGGCGGTCGTGCTCGAGGCGAAGCTGCGCCGACTCGCCGGGTGGAACGAGCGGCGCCGGGAGGCGGCCTCGTACTACGGACAGCTCCTGGCTCGCGTCGACGGCGTACGACCTCCGATGTCGGCCCCAGGTAACGACGACATCTGGCACCTCTACGTAGTCCAGGTCGACGATCGTGACCACGTGCTGGGCGAGCTGAACGCGGCAGGCGTGGGCGCCGGCATTCACTACCCCACACCGGTCCACCTGACCGCCGCCTACACGCACCTGGGTCTCGGCGCCGGAGCGTTCCCCGTGACCGAGGCCGCGGCTGGTCGCATCCTGTCGCTGCCGATGTATCCGCACATCACGCACGCGCAGCAGGAGTACGTCGTCGAGTCGCTGGTGGCGTCGCTCGCCGTCGGCTCCCGATAGGTCCAGAGGACTCAACGATGATCGTGCGACCCCATAGCGCCAAGACGAGGGCGAGTGTGTCCGTCGTCATTCCTTGCTACAACTACGGCCGGTACCTTCCGGCGGCTGTCGCGAGCGCACTGGAGCAGCCTGGCGTCGTCGTCGACGTGACCATCGTGGACGACGCGTCGACCGACGGAAGCCAAGCCGTCGCCCTGGAGTTGGCCGCGGCCGATCGGCGGGTCCGGGCGGTCATCCACGAGACGAACATGGGCCACGTCGCGACATACAACGATGGTCTGGGCCGCGCCGAGGCGACGTATGTCGTCCTGCTCTCGGCCGATGACCTGCTGGCACCGGGGTCTCTCCAGCGTTCGACCGCCTTGATGGAGGCTCGCCCCGACGTCGGTCTCGTGTACGGGTACGCACCCGATTTCGCCGACGCACCGCCGCCTCATCGCGATGAAGTGCGCAATTGGTCGGTGTGGTCGGGACAGGCTTGGCTCCGGCGAATTTGTCGACGGGGCACCAACATCATCGTCAACCCGGAAGCCATGCTTCGCACGTCGGTATTGACCGAGCTAGGCGGCTATGACGCCGCGTTACCACACAGCGCAGACATGGATTTGTGGATGCGCGCCGCACGCCTCGCGGACGTCGGCCGGGTCAACGGTCCATATCAGGCGTACTACCGCGTTCACGGCGGAAATATGCACATGACCGACTATGCCGGGCTGCTCACCGACATGAAGGAAAGGTTGCGAACGTTCGATCAGTTCTTCACCAACGCCGACGACAAGCTTCGGAACAGCGACAGGATGCTCGCGTCGGCGCGTAGGGCCATTGCCTACGAGGCCGTCCGAGTGGCGCGGATGACGGGCGGGGACCCGGTCGGCGCCGCCGCGCTCGCGCACTTTGCCATCGAGTGTTATCCCCGGATCACGTCGACTGCACTATGGATCGCCTACCGCTCAAGCGGACACGGGCCGCTGCGAGACGCGCGGCGAGCAGCAGCGGCATTCGAGTACGACCTCCGGTGGCGCTACCGGTGGCGGCGCACCCGTCGCTTCGGAACATGAGCGCCCTCACCGGCGACGCGAACGAACTGTCCTACACACTTCGTCGGAGCCTGACGTGGAGCGCGCTCAGCACCATAACGCTGCGCCTCGGCACGTTCGCGGTGGGCGTTGTCGTCGCGCGACTGCTCGCGCCCGACGAGTTCGGGATCTATGCGATCGCATTGACGGTTCAGACGATCCTCATCACGCTGGCGGACCTCGGTCTGAGCGCGGATCTCATCCGATGCGGCGATCCGGAGCGACGCGCGCCCACGGTCGCGGCGCTCGGGCTGGCATCGGGCGCCGGGTTGACCGCTGCGATGGCCGTCAGCGCCACGTTCGTCGCCCGATCGTTCGGCGCGCCGGATGCGGCCCCGGTGATCGCCCTGCTCTCGTTGACGTTGCTGCTCAGCGGCGCGGGAACCGTTCCGTATGCCATGTTGATACGTCGCTTCGAGCAGAAGAAGCTGTTCGCGCTCTCCCTGGTCGATTTCACCGTGAGCACAGCCATCACGATCGCACTGCTGGCCGCTGGTCTCGGGGTGATCTCGCTCGCGATCGCCCGTGTCGCCACGCAGGCACTGGTGCTCGTCCTGCAGTTCGTCCTTGCGCGGGTGCGACCGCGGGTACATGTGAACCGGGAGTTGATCAAGCCGGTCTTGGCGTTCGGCCTTCCGGTCGCGATCGCGAATCTGGTGTCGTGGGCTGTCCTCAGCGTGGACAACATCGTCGTCTCCCGGATGCTCGGGCCACTCGCTCTCGGCTACTACGCCCTTGCGTTCAACGTCTCGAGCTGGCCCATGACAGCCATCGGCCAGGTGATCCGTTCGGTCGCTCTGCCGGCGTTCTCCCGACTTCGTTCCTTGAGACGCGACCTCTCGTTGGTGCCGGCGCTGTCGATCACCTGGGCACTGGCTCTGCCGGCGGGCGCGATCCTGGCGGTGTTGAGCCGGCCGTTGGTGGAGGTCGTCTACGGAAACGCGTGGCTGCGCGCGGCGTCGGTGCTGCCCGCGCTCGCGCTGTTCGGCGCGCTACGTGTGGTGTTCGACCTGATCGCGTCGTTCCTGTACTCGCGTGGAGCGTCGAGAACAGTGCTCTGGATACAACTCACGTGGTTTGGCCTGTTGATTCCGAGCATTGTCCTCGGGGCATGGCGATTCGGCCTTGTCGGGGCGGCCTGGGCGCATGTCCTGATCTCCTTCGCGGTCATTCTGCCGCTCTATCTGTGGGCAGCGAGGCGAGCGGGTGCCGACCTGCGGAATTTGGCGCGTCTCGTCTGGCCGCCGGTCCTCGTCTCAGCCGTCGCGGCTGCGCTGGCTCTCCTTGTGGCAGACGTTGTTGCGTCGCCGCTCCTGGCGTTCCTGCTCGGTGGCGTGACAGCGCTCGTCGTCTACTTCGGGCTCCTGCGTGGTTGGCTTCGAGCTCGGATTTCGGATGTCAAGCAGGCAGCCGATGTGCGTGTCGTTGCCGAGGACGAGACGACGGCCCGGGACCGTGCCGCTGACGTCGGCACCGAAGCGCAGTTGCCGAGCGCGATCGGGCGAGAGCCGTGACGGTGCTGCATGACCTGACCCGTTGTCCAGCAGGCCACCTCACCGCGACTTTCATGAAGGAGCGACTTTGACCATCTCGACTCGAATCCGCGACCAGATCGACAAGCGCGCGGTCGGCAGCAATTCGCTCACTTTCATCGACCGGCTCATGCCGACGCCGCTACGTCCACTTGAGGTCCGCTCCGGCGTTTCGGCGGATCCCGTTTTGACCCGACGCCCGCTCGTGTCGGTGATCATCCCGTGTTTCAACTACGGCCGGTTCCTCGAAGCAAGCGTGGGGAGCTGTCGATCCCAGCGCGGAGTGGACGTCGAGATCATCATCGTCGATGACGCGTCGACGGATGACTCCGCAGCTGTCGCGGCTGGACTCGCTGACCGGGACGCGCGCGTGCGGGTCATTCGTAACGCCACGAACCAGAATCACGTGCGGACGTTCAACAACGGCTACGCGGTTGCGTCCGGCGAGTTCATCGTCCGTCTCGACGCCGACGACCTGCTGACACCTGGTTCGCTCGCCCGAGCGGTCGCGCTGTTCGACGGCTACCCGTCCGTCGGCCTCGTGTATGGCAACCCCCGCCACTTCGAGACGGCGGAGCCGCCGCGACCGCAGACATCCGGGCGTCTGACGTGGACGATCTGGGCAGGGCAGCAGTGGCTCGCCGAACGCTGTCGCGTCGGTGTCAACTGCATCACCACACCTGAAGCGGTGGTCAGGGCATCCACGATGGCTGACGTGGGCCCGCTCCGTACCGAGCTACGTTTCGCGCAGGACATGGAGCTATGGGTGCGGTTGTCCGCAGTCAGTGACGTCGGTCGGGTGAACGGAGCTGACCAGGCACTTCACCGCGATCATGCGGCGAGCATGAGCGAGACCGAGGGTGCTGGCATACTGACCGACCTTCGAGAGCGGCGTGAAGTCTTTCGCGTGAGCTTCGGTCTGGTCGGTGATCGGATCGAAGACTCAGCACAGCTCAGTGATCTCGCAACTCGCACCTTGGCTCGGGAGGCACTTTCGCATGCCTGCCATGCGCTCGACCGAGGCCGCGCCACGCCCGAGCAGACGGCGGCCTACGTCGACTTCGCACGCGAGACGTTGCCCCAGTGGGAAGATCTGCCCGAGGCACGCGGCCTCCGACGCCGGCTTCGGATCGGTGCGGGTCGCGTCCAACGGCACCCGGTCTACGTCACGAGGTCGGCCACTGACGGCATCCGGGGGAACCTCCAGCATGTGCGATGGCGAACCCGTGGAATCTAGGCGTGCACAGGTGGGAATTCGGCAATGGCAGAACGCGGGAGAGCGCAACAGATGACGTCGGTGGGAACAGCACAGGTTCGTCGTATTGTGCGGACGTTGGCGCACGAAGGGCCGCGTGGCCTCGCGCAGCGTGTCGTCCGACGGGCGTACCGGGCAGTCGACGCGGCGGGGCTCGACTTTCCGCTGCTACCGGGAGACATCGCCGACTCCGCGTCGGTCGCACCGCAACGATCGCACGCGCGTGCGCTGCCGGGTGTGCCGACAGTGGGGTGGTTGATGACCCCGCCGGCGCTCGGATCGGGCGGGCACACGACGATCTTTCGTATGGTGACTGCACTCGAAGCAGCGGGCATCCGCTGTGTGCTGTTCCTGTACGACCGGCACGGCGGTGATGCGTCTACGTATGCCGAGCGCATTCGTGTTGGCTGGCCGCGGGTACAGGCGGCCGCGGTGAACGTGGGAGACACCATCGATACCGTCGATGGCTGCTTTGCCACGTCCTGGGAGAGCGCACATGTTCTGGCACTGCGCGCTAGCCGCAATCTGAAGTGCTTCTACTTCATCCAGGATTACGAACCTTTCTTCTATCCTCGCGGTTCCTTGTACGAATTGGCCGAGGATACCTACCGCTTCGGCTTCCAGCACGTCGCGTTGGGAGAGATGGTCGCGGCAGCCATCCGGAACGAGGTCGGAGTCGACAGTGACGTCGTGCCGTTCGGATGTGACTCCGATGTTTACAAGCTCGCGCCGTCGGCCACCGAGCGAACAGGCGTGGTCTTCTATGCGAAGCCTGAGGTCCCGCGCCGCGGCTACGTGCACGCACGTTTAGCGCTCGAGGAGTTCAGCCGCCGGCACCCGGAACAGGAGATCCACGTTTACGGCGACAAGATCACCGACCTCCCGATGCCGGTGACGTGGCACGGGCGAATGTGGCCGAACGACCTCAACGCGCTCTACAACCGGACGCTCGGTGGTTTCGCGATGTCGTTCACCAACATCTCACTCGTTGCAGAGGAGATGCTGTCGGCGGGATGCATCCCGGTCGTCAACGACTCGCCGCTCGCGCGTGCCGATCTCGACAGTCCGTATGTGGCTTGGGCGCGGCCGACACCCCATGCCCTGGCGGACGCGTTGTGTCAGGTCGTCGAGCACGCCGACCCAGCCGCTCGGGCGATGTCAGCATCCGCAAGCGCTCGCAAGGGATGGGGGAGTGCCCGGGATGGGGTCGTACGGATCGTGGAGGAAGCGCTCGTCGGACCTCGGCACGATGCTCGGTGACGCAAGGGCGGTCAGCGTCGAGAACTCTCGTCGCGCTGCCAGGTCGTGAAGTCTCCGGAGCGGATGGCCCGCTGGGCCCGCAACCGGGCGAGAGCAGCGACCCCGACAAAGATCGGTAGCTTCGGCGCCAGGCTGACATCGGATCGGACAAGGGCCGACAACCGTCGCCAGCTCGTGCGTGATTCGTCCGAGCGTGTACTGGCCGCCTCGGCATTGCCAGTGTGAACACGCACGCGCCGCTTGAGAAGATCGGCCAAGGTCTTCGGTGGGTGGACGGTGACGACCGCATCGGTGACGATCGTGCGCTCGTCGGGTGCGAACGCCTCGCCGATGACGAGGTCGTCCGACATCGACAGCGTCAGGGTGCGGACACGCATATTGCCCGCCTCGGACAACGCGATCACGCCGCGACCGAACAGTCCTGATTTCGTCTGCGGCAGAGCCTCCCAGACGTCGTAGTACCACCGAACGGGAAAGCTCACTCCGCTCCTCGGCAGCACCCGGGTGGGTCCGCTCGCGAGAATCGGGCCGGACGACACGGCCGCCACGAGCCTACGCAGGTGGTCACCGCTGATCTCCACGTCAGCGTCCAGGAATACGCGTGGATAGCATGAGGCGAGCTGGTCCCCTCGATCCATGGCAGCGCGCTTGGACGGCTCCGGGAGTTCGACGACAGTGACCGGATACTGGCGGGCCACGCCGGCCGTGTGGTCGGTGCAGCCGTTGCACATCACGAGAATCTCGAACCGGGACTCGACGCCTGCCGTCAGCTGATCCAGGAGACGCCCGATCGAGCGCGCCTCGTTGTGTGCCGGGATGATGACGGAGGCCTCAACACTTCGACCGGCCGGCGGAACAGCCATCACTCAGCTCGGGAGCAGTCGGTCGCTGCAGTTGAGCTCGGGAGGACGCAGCGCTGGACGCACCAGCGCTCGCACGGTTGCCCAAGCCCACTTGTCGCCCATGATGCTGCGCCTGACTTCGACGCCAATCGACAGGAGATAGTAAATCCACGCCCGAATAGGTCCGGTCCGTCGGCGATAGATGCGAATGCGGTTAATCGTGCGCATAGTTCGGGTCTTCGCGCTCGTCCCGGATCCTCCGCCGATGTGCATCGCCCCGGCGGCCGGCGTGTAGAGCGTCAACCAGCCAACGTCGCGCGCACGCAGGCAGAAGTCGGTCTCTTCTGAGTAAAGGAAGTACGACTCGTCGAGACCGTTGAGCGCGTCGTAACACCCACGCTTGATCAACAGGATTGCGCCCATCGCCCAGTCGACGACGTGTTGATAGTCGTAGTCCCTCGCACTGTCGACCCGTTCGGAAAATGCAGGCAGACCGGTGAAACTGAGGCCACCAACTCGGGCGAGCGTGGGCTCCCTGCGCAGCGAGGGAGATAGGCTGCCGTCTGCTTCGACCACTCGAGGTGCAACAACTCCGACTTCCGGCTGCTCCAGAACGCCGCACATGGCTGGCACGGCACCAGGCTCGAGAGTGGCGTCCGGATTGAGCACCAGAATCGGGCCGACGCCTCCTCCGTGACGCACGCCCAGATTCACTCCCGCCGCGAAGCCACTGTTCGCGTTGGGTACGACGGTGCAGTCTGAACGGGCAGTGAGGACGTCGAGTGTTGGATCGGTTGACCCGTTGTCGACGACGACAGTCCGGTAGCACAGATGCGCGAATGCGGCCGGAAGGCAGTCAAGGAGGGCGCCGATGTGGAGCGCATTGTTGTGCGTGACGACAACGACGAGGACGTCTCGGTTCGTTTCGAGGCCGTCGAAACCCACTGGCTGAAAAGGCTCGGCCGGTAGTGATGGGTGTGCCATGGACTCACTCAACGTAACGACTTCGTTAAGACGCGGGCGCTAGCGGTCGCGCGCAATACGTAGGACTTCCGATGGTCGATGTGCGCCTGAATGTCAGCCGGCTTGTCAATCGCACGAACACTAAAGCGGGGCTGCACCCAGGCTCCCCGTCTGCCACTTGCTCGGTCGCTCGTGAACACCGTAGTATAGTCGCGACGTCGAAGCGCTCGCAACACTTGGCGATCGTAAGCCCCTCGAGGACACGCGGCCGTGTTAATGGCCCCCCCAGCAGCGTCAGCGAGTACGCATCGTGCCTCGTCGAACTCCGTCTGGAGCTCATCATCGCTCATCTCTCGCCACGATCGATGATGGAAACCGTGTGACCCGATCTGCATGCCTGCGTCGGCGAGCGCACGAACGTCCGCAGCGCCCAGGCTGCCCGCCTTGTTCAATCTGCCTGCCAACGGAAAAAACGAGGCCCGCAGGCCACGCTGCAGCAGCTCCTCCAAACCGATCTCAATGTCGGATGCGTTTCCGTCGTCGAAGCTCACGCGCACGTTGGGATCGGCGGCGGCGAGATCCAGAACCCAACGCAGCGCGTCCCGGTCGATCCAGTAGCGTGCTTCACCATCCTCCAGCGAGCGGCGTGGAACTCCTATCCCGTGAAAACACAAGTGCGTCAGCCAGCGTTCCTCGCTCATGGCGCTCCCTTCGATGGATGACTGATCCTGACTAGACACGTCGATCGGCTGTTCGAGTGCCAAGCACGGGCTGTCGGAGTGGAATCAACCGATCGAGTGCGCCCGCCATGCCGAAGATGAGGAACAGAGTACCCATCGTCATAGGGAAAGCGAACGCATCGAACAGGGCGAGGCTCACGGTGCCGCTGACCACCGCCGCGACAATCGAAAGAGCAAGATCGCGGGTGGCGGGATCCGCCGAACGGCGACGTGCTCGGATCAGCGTCGCGACCGCGGTTCCGATCAGGGCCAGGAACGCCAACGTTCCCGCGACGCCAACGGTCACGAGCAGCAGGAGGTACTCGTTGTCGAGGATCCGGTACCGGGGCAGGAAGGTTCCTAGTCCGCGACCGAAGAACGGTGCCTTTTCGATGAACGCCATCGCGGTGCCGTAACTCGCTGTTCGCGAGGCGACGCTCGGGTCGGTGCCCGAGTTCAGGAACAAGCCCCGGATCGTACCGATCAGACCAGGTACGGCCGCGAACATGACCACACCAAGTCCCACGACGGATACTAGGAGCGCGCGGCGTCGCGCGGTCGGCCATCCGATGCTCAGAACGACCAAGCACACCGTGGCGCCGATATAGGCCGAGCGGGACGACGTCAGTGGCATGACTGCCGCCATTGCAAGCGCCGGGAGCCATCGACAAGCTCGAGACCTACTCGTTCCGTGAAGGGCCCAATAGAGCGTGAATGGCAACAACATCGCCAAAAGTACCCCGTACTCGATTGGATGGGTCGCAGTCCCCACGGGCCGCGCGAATCCAGCTCGGGAGAAGCTGTTCCCTAGCTGTGTGGCGGTCAGACCTGGGATCGTGATCCTGTCAATCCACAGCTGGCCGGTAACGAATTGGATGACCCCGAGAATTGCGAGCACACCGCCCGACCAGGCCAGCAGCGCGGTGAGGGTCTCAAGGCGCCGGCGCGACGGAATCATGTCGTGTGTGACCAGCATGGTGCCCGACCACGAGGCAAGGGCCAGGATCGCGACGCTCGCGGGGCTGACTTCGTCGCCATCGATCGGTCGCAGCATCGCGACGACAAAGCTGATGCCGACGCACACGCAGAATGCCCCGAGCGCAACGCGCACCGGCCTCACACGTAGGTCTTGTAGGCGCCAGTCGTCTTCTGGTTTGCGTGACAGCTGGTAAAGCACCCAGCCGAGGATGCTAACGAGGCCCACCAGCATGGACGGCGCGCCTGCGCTGCCCAGTGGTCCGACCACCAGCCTCGAAGGGACCGCATACAGCAACACGACATAGCCTGCAAGGAAAGCCATGACGTGCGGGCGCACACCCCGTGTTTCCAACTGCGTCCAGCTCGTCATCGCGACTGAGCGGACTCCAGCTCGGCGACAGCCCCCTCGGACAGCTGATCGTGGACTCGTTGATCGTCGTCATGCTCGGGACTGAGATCGCGCTCGCGGGCTGCTGATTCGCAGTCCTCGGGAGCCGTGCCGGTCCGAGGTCCCAACCCGTCAGGGTCGACCTGTGGCTCTCCGGCATCTCGGGAACGTCCCGTTCTCGGCCGGTCCAGCAGTGTGTCGGCACCCACCGTCGCCATCAGGCTGAGTACGACGCCGAGGGCAAATACCGCCACGACTGCTCGCACAGTGTTCTTCCGGACGACAGTCGGATGGGTGTCGACCGCCAACCGCATCGAGCCGATCGTCGAGCCGGATCCCACCTTCAGCTGGCTCTGGAGATCACGCAGAGCGGCAGGGATCGCATTCAGAACGGCGTCGAGCGCGACGAGCGTGGAGTCAGGGGTCGCGTCGTCAACGATCACCGAAAGAACAGGACCGCGCGTTGTGGCGTCGATTGCGACCGAATAGGCGGCGCTGGGGAAGTCTCGAGCGAGCTGTTGCTGTGGCCCCTCGCCTTCCAGGTACGCGACGACGACGGACGCGGGAAGATCGAGACCGTCGAGCTGCAGAAATGGGTTCGACCCGTTGTGCTTGTCGTAACCCGGCGGCAACAACAGCACCGAGCCGTTGGCCTCGTACGTGAACGGAACCAACTGGTACGCGACGGTGGAGAGTCCCATCGTCACGAGGACGCCGATGGCGACGAGGTACCAACGTCGTCGCAGTGCTCTCAGTATTCGGGCCATGTCCATCGCACAACTCCCTCATGTGTCAATCTGTCACGCAGAGTGACAACAAGACCACTCAGCCGCGAACCGCAGCACACAGAGTAACCCTTTTGGGCTAGTCTCATCACGTGTGGCGAGATCTCGATTTCGCCTCATGCTGCTGGCGCCGACGCGACCGGCCACTCAGCGTGACATCGCAAAGGATGTGAAGCCTATGACAATTTGGGATCTTGGTGTGGCGATCGGGCGTCGGTGGTCCGTCGTGATGGTGGGCCTGGTGTGCACAGCTGTTGCAGTCGTACTGGTCGGACACCATCAGGGCGTGTACTCGTCCCGAACACAGGTCGCCTTCCTCGCTCCGTCGAGCAGTTCGTATCCGAACTCGCTCAAGACGGTCTCCGGCGACATCATCATCACCGCCGGCGTCGTTGCCAAGAGCGTCAACGGGACCTCGCTGATGCCCAAGATGGCGTCTCCAGAGGTCACTCTGTCCGGACGGGGGGTGACGGACGGGTACTCCGTGCTTCTACCTGACACGGGCGGCCAATGGGCACCCAACTTCGCCCAGCAGGTGCTCGACGTGCAGGTGGTCGGCCCGACCGCTGACAATGTCCGCCGGCGCCAGCAGGCCCTGGTGGACACGATCGCGGAACAGCTTGCGGCACTTCAGAACTACGCGGGCGTGGGCACGCTGAACCGAATCACCATCAAGAGCATTCCCAGCAGTCCCAATGTCCACTACGTCGCCGGTCAGCCGATCTGGGCAGCGGCGATGACTGCGCTGCTCGGCGGGGGACTGGTCGTCGGCCTGGTAGGCCTCCTCGACGTCACGGCGCGTCGCAGGGAGCAGCGGCAGAGCGCGAGCGATGGTGGCCGATACCCACCCTTTGATCCCCCGTCGCCCAACGAACACGGCGACTCCCCGCCCGGCTCGCCAGTCCTCGCAGCTGTGTCCTCAAGTCATCGTTGACCGTCTAAGCTCGCGTTGCCGCACCGCAGCTGCGCATCCGCGCAAGGTGAAGCTGCGAAGTTCGCTCCGAAGTGCGATGTGCGGATGTCAGCGAGTCTTGGGCGACTTATCAGTTGTCCGCCGTCTGGCCAATCGACACAACATCACCAGGCTCACACTCCACGCCAGGCGCATCCCACTGGCTACCCGGCTGCCAGCCGCACGCGTCATCGAAGGCGGTGAACCACCGGTTCCGGCAAGGCCGAGTCGTTCAACCCATGTTCAAGCCCGGTTACGTCGCACCCGACGTCCAAGCTCTGCGGGCCCGCCGAAGTTAACCAGCGGTGACTCCCGATGTCGCTGGCCATTCGCGCCAAGTACGTGAACCTGGGAGCTGGGGTGCGTCAGGTTCGAAGCTCACCTCCGTCCACTCTGCCTGGGTCAGTTCCCAGTGCATACCTGGGCGTGCACCGAATGCGGTTGCCCGCTCGTGTCGAGCGTCACGGTCTGCGCTTCCCAGGTCGCTAAGCCGGAGCACCTGACGCTGATCGCGCCATAGCCCCAGGACTTGTCGACGATCCTGAGGCCGGTGACGGCGCCCGGCATGCCAAGGCGGAATGGGTAGCCGCCGCCGTCGACGATTAGTCCGGCGATGTTCACGGACGTGTTGCCCTGATTGAGCGGATAGAAGAATGGGGCGGTGCCGGCGCACCCAGCCCGCTCAATGAGATCAAGTCGGCTGTTGCGAAGCGTCAGGGCCGGTCCTTCGTAGCCTTGGACGCCATCCCCGTGCCAATCGATGCAGTTGTCAGGCGCGACAATCCGCGCGTAGCTGTTCTCGATCACGACTGGGCCGCAACCTTCATGCTTGCCGCCAACACGGAAACCCTCCGGAACTCCGTCGAGCAGAACGTTGCGTGCTGTGTACCCGCCGATACCGACCGCGTACGGATCCGTGTCGCTTGTGCGCCTCGTTCCCCGCGTGACGGTCGAATTCTCAATCAGAAGCCCATCGCTACACGCGTCTCGTGGCTGATTTTCGATGCGGCCACTGACGACCTCGACGCGGCGAACGGTGACATTGGGCGCATCGACGTACAGCACGCCGTTTACGCGGATATCCTCAACGACCGTGCCCGCAGTCTTCACCCAGTAGTCGCCGGTGATCACGCGCTTCGGTGTCCAACCGGTCGGAACGCCCACGGACGCCCTAGTCGGAAAACCGGTCGCGGCCGGTTGCGTCGGCTTCGGCGTCGCTGTTGCAAGCGGTGGCGTTGCGACTGCGACGCTGGGCCGGAAGATCACGTCTACCCAGTACTGGCTGCTGTTCCACTGCAAGCTTGGGTAGGAGCTTTTCGTCCCGTATGCGTAGACACCGCTCTTGCCGCTCTGGACCGACAGCGAGGCAGCGTTCGACGTTCCGGTGAACTGCGAGGTGGCGACGTATCTCCCGTTCGGGGCGTGATACGAGATCACGTACTGCTGGCCGGCTTTGATCGAGATCGGTTTGGCGAACGTTCCCGTCTGCCATCCACTTGAGGTCTCGTTCGTGAAGGTCACGGTCGCGAGGTTGGTGCCGGTGCTCGACCAGAGGTTGCCGACGTGCGTCCCCTTGTTCTCAGCTGTCTTCCAGAAGCGCACACCCACGACCGTGCCTGAGACCGAAGCCTTGAAGGGAGTTCCGAGTTCAACGCTGCCGGGGTCCGAGTCGACCTCGGCGCCGGCCGGAGCCGAGTTGCTCCACAGCGTCTGAGTCGGAGGGACGACAGCAGCGGTACTGCTGACGACAAATCCCACACCGACCGACACCAGGCCGATCCCGAGCAGTGCGGCGAAGACTGCCCGCATCCTCCTGGGGCCCAGCCGCGCACGAGCGCGGGTTGCGATGTGTTTACTCATTCGGCGCTTCCTCCTTGTGACCTTCGGGTCTCGCCGGCGGCCAAATTCTACTACGAGTACCCGTCACGCTACGTCCAGTTACGGCACGGTCCAAAGCATGCCCTGAAGCTGTGCTCCCGGCCACCTACCCTAGGGTCGAACGGCGTTGGGGTGAAGTGATGCGCGAGACCGGCACTCCCGGATAAATATGGACGGAAAGGGTACTCATGGGAACGCAAACGGTGTCAGTCGAGCCGATCACCGACACCGATGTCCCCAGTGTCGGGGACTTTCTCCACGAGCACCTCAATGATCGGCTCGGTGCCGACATCTGGGCGAACAGCATCGTCCCGACCTGGTCCGCCGACCAGCCCAATCACGGATTTCTCTTGCGTAGTGGGTTGAACATCGTCGGCGTTCAACTGGCGTTCTACTCGACGCGGAGGTTCGGCCAGCGCAGCGTGCGGATCTGCAACCTCGCGGCGTGGTGCGTCGACGAGGACTTCCGATCACACAGCCTTCGGCTGCTACGCGCTGTGCTCCGTCAACCCGGGTACGTCTTCACGGACTTTTCACCGAGTGGCAACGTCGTCGCCGTCAACAAGCGGCTCGGCTTTCTGCTGCTGGACACCTCGACGGCGGCCGTCCTCAACCTGCCGCGGCCAAGGCTTCCGGGCCGCGTGCGCATCGTCACGGACCCGGCCTCGATCGACGCCACCCTGACCGGGCGCGACCTCGAGATCTACCGCGATCATGCGCGTGCTGCTGCGGCACACCATCTGGTCGTGACGGTCGGCGGCGCTTCTTGTTACGTCGTCTTCCGCAGGGTCCGGCGAAAGCGCATGCCGTTCTTCGCTTCGATCCTGTATGTCAGCGACACGTCGTTGTTCGCCCGAGTCGGCCCGAGTGTCTTCCAGCACCTGCTGCTGCGTCACGGAATGGCTGTGACGCTGGCCGAACACCGGATCGTGGGCGGCCGCCCACGACTGTCGTTCGACGTCGGTGGGCAGCGGCGAATGTACCGAGGCCCGGATGTCGCTGAGGGTGACATCGACTACCTGTACAGCGAACTCACCTGCGTGCCGTGGTAGACCCCGACAAACCCGTACAGTTCCCTTCGTGAGGACCACGGTTCACCAGCGGATCGAGCACCGCGCGGCAACCGCGGGACATTTACCCGCGCTGACATATCGCGACGACACATTGACTTACGGCGAGTTGTGGGCGCAGGTGAAGAGGGCCGGCGCCATGTTCGGGTCGGTGGGCGTTGGACGCGAGGATCGCGTGGCAGTATTTCTCGAGAAGCGCCTGGAGACAGTCGTAGCGATGTTCGGCGCTTCGGCCGCGGGCGGCGCCTTCGTGCCGATCAATCCGGTTCTCAAGCCGGCGCAGGTCGCCCACATCGTGTCCGACTGCTCCGTGCGCGTGCTGGTGACCTCGCCGAGCCGGCTGGGCCTTCTTGCCGACGCGCTGGCAGCGTGTCCCGCTCTCGAGCACGTTGTTCTCGTCGGTGACGAACCGGGTACCGAGTCCGGCGATGCGGGGACGCGACCGGTGCACAGCTGGACGGCGGAATTAGCGGCGGCCGACCCCGACGCCCCGCGGCCCGAGGGAATCGACCACGACATCGCCGCCGTGCTCTACACGTCGGGCAGCACCGGGCTACCGAAAGGCGTCGTGCTCAGCCACCGCAACCTGATCGTCGGCGCGGAGAGTGTGAGCCACTACCTGGGCCTGACCGATGAGGACGTCGTCCTTTCGGTCCTCCCGCTCAGTTTCGACGCCGGTCTCAGCCAGCTGACGACGACCTTCGACGTCGGCGGTCACGTCGTGCTCGTGAACTATCTCGTGCCTGGCGACGTACCTCGTCTCTGCGCGCGACACGGCGTCACCGGCCTCACGTGCGTGCCACCGCTGTGGATCCAGATCGCCGACCTGGCCTGGCCAGCCGAAGCTGTTGGCACACTGCGGTTCTTTGCGAACACCGGTGGCCGGATGCCGAAGACCGTCCTCGAACAGCTCCGAGCCACCTTCCCGGCCGCATCGCCATACCTCATGTACGGCCTGACAGAGGCGTTCCGCTCCACCTATCTCGACCCGGCCGAAGTCGATCGTCGGCCGGACTCGATCGGCAAGGCGATCCCGAACGCCGAGATCCTGGTCGTCCGCCCTGACGGGTCGCCGTGCGACCCAGGAGAACCAGGGGAGCTGGTCCATCGGGGTGCGCTCGTTGCCCAGGGCTACTGGGGCGACCCACAGCGGACCGCCGAACGGTTCCGTCCAGTTCCGAGCCGTACCGGCGCTGGGCGCATGCCCGAGATCGCCGTCTGGTCGGGCGACACGGTGGTCGCGGACGACGAGGGATTCCTCTACTTCGTCGGACGGACTGACGAGATGATCAAGACGTCGGGATATCGCGTAAGTCCTGCGGAGATCGAGGAGGCAGCGTACGACACCGGCATGCTGCGGGACGTGGTCGCGCTCGGCCTCGACGACGAGCGGCTCGGTCAACACATCGTCCTGGTGGTCAGCCCGAAGAACGTGGCCACGTTCGAGGAGACGGTGCTCCGCAAGGCGCTACGACTTCGCTTGCCGACCTACATGCTGCCGCACTCGGTGATCGTTCGAGACGCCATCCCGCGTTCACCGAACGGGAAGTTCGATCGTGCGGCTATCCGGTCGGCCGTGACGTCGTGACTGGAGCAACCCGAGTTGATCCCTTCGGCACCCTCGATGGTCAGCTCGCAGTGGGAGGGATGCCCCTCGAACGCCTGGCTACGCGGGTGGGAATGACTCCATTCTTTGCCTACGACCGAGCGCAGCTCACGGCTCGGGTCGAATTGCTACGCGGTTGCCTGCCATCGAAGATCCGATTGGGATACGCGGTGAAGGCCAACCCGATGCCTGCTGTCGTTCAACATCTGGCCGGTCTCGTCGACGCGCTGGACGTGGCCTCGAGCCACGAGATGCAGATCGCACTCGATACGCCGATGCCCGCGTCGCGCGTGAGCTTCGCGGGCCCCGGCAAGACAGCCGCTGAGATCGCTCAGGCTGTCGCAGCGGGCGTGACGATCGAGCTGGAGTCGCCGACCGAGGCACGTCGTGTCGTCGAGGCAGGGAACCGACTGGGCCTCCGGCCCCGCGTCGCCGTCCGCGTCAACCCCGACTTCCAGGTCAAGGGATCCGGGATGCGCATGGGAGGTGGCCCACAGCAGTTCGGCTTGGACGTGGAACAGGTGCCGGCGTTACTCGGCGAGCTCGCCCGGGAGGACGTCGAGGTTCTCGGGTTCCACGTCTTTGCCGGCTCGCAGAACCTGAGCGCCGACATATTGCGCGAAGCGCAGCGCCGCACTGTGGATCTCGTGCTCGGGCTCCTGGACGACGCTCCTGGGCCGGTCACGTACATCAACCTCGGTGGCGGATTCGGCATCCCGTACTTCGAGAAGGACAGGGCGCTCGATCTGAAGTCGGTCGGCGACCACCTCGGGGAGCTCGTCGAGACCCGCCTGTCGCCGCGGTTGCCGGAGGCCGACATCGTCATCGAATTGGGTCGATACATCGTCGGCGAGTGCGGTGTGTACGTGACCCGGATCGTCGACCGGAAGATATCGCGCGGCCGCACGTATCTCGTGGTCGACGGCGGCATGCATCATCAGCTGGCCGCGTCGGGCAACTTCGGTCAGGTCATTCGACGGAACTACCCGATCGCGGTCGGAACACGGCGGGATGAACCAGCCGACGAGATCGTGACAGTCGTGGGCTGCCTGTGCACTCCCCTCGATCTGCTGGGTGCGGAGGTCGCGCTGCCGCGAGCGGAGATCGGTGATCTCATCGTTGTCTATCAAGCCGGTGCGTACGGGCTGACCGCCAGCCCGACCCGGTTCCTCGGGCATCCGGAACCGGCCGAAGTGCTGGTCTGACCGGCCCAATGCCTCTACCTGCCGGGAGTCCCCGGTCGATCGAGCGCCACCAACGAAAGAGAGACCTGTGGACATCAGCGATTCGACGCTCGACGGAGTCGAGCAAGCCATCGTCACGACCCTCGGCATCGAGGATCGCGCCGCGACCCTGACCGTCTCGACGCTTCTCTTCGGGGCGATGCCCGAGCTGGATTCACTGGCTGTGGTCGAGTTGGCGGCAGCTCTCGAGACGCGATTCGGACTCGTCATCGACGACGAGGAGTTCACGGGCGAGGTCTTCGAGACGGTCGGCTCGCTGGCCGAGTTCGTCGAGTCGAAGCTCGTCTGAGCAACAGATTCGTCGATGGGCGACCCCATTTCGAGGACAGCCGCCGGCGTAGTTGGTCAGGCGGTGGGATTGCGCTGGTGGTGGCAACAAATGGGGGAGGTCGGGATTGTCGAGTAGGACGGTGGGGACTTCGCGGGGAGTCGATCTGTTCCCGGTCACCCGAACGGTTTCGTTGTCATGCTCTTAGGTGCGGAAGCGGTGTTGCACCCGGTCACCACCAGACGGTCGGCGCCGGGCTGGTGGTACCAGCAGCGGCTCTGATGCACGCCTTGCAGGCCCCGCCCGTCCGCATCGACCGCCGAGACCCTCGCTGGTGGCGCACCGAGCGCTGCTGGACACCCCTGCACAGCTCGGCGGCACCACCGGACCGGGCAGGGTCTGGCGCGCGGAGCCGTGCATGTCGCTCAGGTGTTGACCGGGGCGACGGCGACCACATCACGGCGGAGACATGCGCCAGGCGCCGCAGGGGAGTCATCCGCTTCCTCCCGGGTCGCGCCTGTGGTGTCGAGGTCGGCGCGGACTGGTGTCGGGCGGCCGGCGGGACGCACGGGAACCGTGGAACCACTCGACAAGTCCTTTGGTCAGTACCGACAGAGCCATCAAGGGAGCCGAAGACTCCACCGGCATCGAACGGCGCCGGTTGGTAGAGCTGCGACCTCTAGCTGCGACACTGTGTGATTCTCCGGTTACGCAATCACGTGCAACAACCTCAAACCAGTGGTCGCCGTTACGGGAGGTCCACGACATGACGCGCGTGGTTTGGGCGCAGACCCGACCATTGCGGTTACACGTCTTAGTCGTTTCGGCTACACGTTTTGATGGTTCTGCGCACTTATGCGTTCTTGACGTGCACGGATTGTTATTGACGAAAACGGACAACATCGCATAGCGATCGTTTGAAATCAACCAACCATCGTTACGAGATCGTTCGGTTACCCTGCGAGATTGCTTTCGTTACGCAGCGATACGAGTCAGTTACGCAGTCGAATTAACCCCGAAATGCGTCCTCAAAAATGGCTACGCGTTATCTCACACTGAGCATCGTCTGTGACGTACGTTCCACCTGCAATGCGGAGGGCGCACTGCGCGCGCACACGTTCGGAGGGTGGCTATGCGGCCACAACATGTGTTGATCATCGTCCAGAACCTACCCGTGCCACTCGACCGTCGCGTCTGGTTGGAATGCCAGGCGCTGAAGGCGCGAGGTTATGAGGTCAGTGTTATCTGCCCAATGGGTCCTGGTGATCCGCGGCAGCAGGACATCGGCGGAATCCAGATCTACAAGTACCGCCCGGCGCCCGAGGCCAAGGGCACGAAGGGCTTCGTCATCGAGTTCGTCTACTCGTGGCTCCGGACTGCGTGGCTCTCGCTACGCGTGTGGCGGGACCGCCCATTCGATGTGATCCAGGCATGCAACCCACCGGACACCTACTGGCTGCTAGCACGTCTGTGGCGTCCGTCCGGTGTCAGGTTCGTCTTCGACCAACACGACCTCAACCCTGAGCTGTTCCTCTCTCGCTTCGGCGAACCGACAACCTGGGTTGAACGATTGCAGCTGTACGGCTTGTCATGGCTGGAGCGGATGACCTACCGCACTGCCGATCGCGTGATCTCGACCAACGAGTCCTACCGAAGGATCGCGATGGGTCGCGGGCGGCAACGGCCAAGCGATGTCACTGTCGTCCGAAGTGGGCCCGACACAAGCACCATGCGACCGATCCATCCACCGCCCGATATTCGTGACGGCGGCAGCAACCTGCTCGTCTATCTCGGCGTCATGGGGCCGCAGGACGGTGTCGAGATCGTCCTCGCGGTCATGGACGAGCTCGTTCATCGACGCGGTCGGACAGACCTCAAAGCCGCGCTACTGGGATTCGGTGACTGTTTCGACTCGCTTCGTGAGAAGTGCCGAGATCTCCAACTTGACCACAATGTCCTGTTTACCGGACGTGCCGACACGGCCATGATCGCCAAGTACCTGAGCTCTGCCGACATCGGTTTGTGTCCAGATCCCAAGACGCCTCTGAACGATATATCGACCATGAACAAGACGATGGAGTACATGGCCTACGCACTGCCATCGGTCGCGTTCGACCTGGTCGAGACGAGGGTGTCCGGCGCCGACAGCGTCTTGTATGTCGAGCCCGGTGACCTTGCAGGGTTCGCATCGGCGGTCGAGCTTCTCCTCGACGATCCGGACCTGCGCGCGAGCATGGGTGTCAAGGCGCGGTCACGAGTGGTTGCGAAACTCGACTGGCGACCTCAGGCGGAGGCCTATGTGGGCGTGTTCGACAACCTGACCGGGCAGCTCACAGCGGTCCCCGAGCCGCAGGCCGAGCGTGATCACGCCGGATCGCAAGAGCTGACAGACTCAGCGGCGCCATCGGAGGCGGGGCGTGATCGGCGCGCTCACAACGGCGCCACGGCCTGGCAGGATCTCGGTTACGTCGACCTGCGCGACGAGCCGGCGTTCCGTCGGTTCGTCGTCGATCGCCGGTTGGGCGCGGGCGGGCGCTCGGAGCGCAAGCACTGAGTGCCGGCTGGACGTCAGGCGATCGCGCCATCCAGTTCGGCCACAATGTATGGGGCGATTTCCAACGCAGCGGTTGCGGCGGGTGACGGTGCATTCAGAACGTGCACTTGCCGGTGAGTGCTCTGGACCAGAAAGTCGTCGACGAGCCGCCCGCCGCGCGTGAGTGCCTGCGCACGCACGCCGGCCGGACTCGCCACGAGGTCGCCGGCCCGCAGATCAGGGACGAGCCGCGCGAGGCTGCGCGCGAACACCCGCTTGGACACCGAGCGGATCAGTTCGCGCGCACCGGCACCGACGTTGCCGCGACCGAGGCGCCATAGGCCTGGCCACGACAACGCCGAGCGCAGATCGCGGAGGTCGACGTCGCGCCAGCGGTACCCCTCGCGGGCCAGCGCTAGCACGGCGTTCGGCCCGGCGTGCACGCCGCCGTGGATCATCCGGGTCAGATGCACGCCCAGGAACGGGAATCTGGGATCGGGCACCGGATATACCAGTCCGCTGACGAGCCGGGCCGCACGCTCGGTCAGTTCGAAGTACTCGCCGCGGAACGGGACGATGCGTGCCTGCGGCACCAGTCCGCAGGCCAGCGCCATCCGGTCGGCGTGCAGACCCGCGCAGACGATCAACCCATCCATCTGGAGGTCGCCCCGGTCGGTCGCCACGATGAGACCGGGGTTGCCGGTGGGCGCCGCCCCAACGAGCGACGTGCCGAACCGGATCTCCCCGCCGGCCGCCTCCACCCGCCCGGCCAGCACCTGACACACCTGCCGGTAGTCGATGATGCCGGTCGACTCGACCCAGAGTGCTTCGACCGCCGCGACATGAGGCTCGATCTCACGGATCTCCGACGGCCCGATCAGCCGTGCCGGAACCCCGTTCGTCCGGGCGCGGTCGGCGAGGCGGTGCAGCGCCGCACGCTCGTCCTCCTCGACGGCGACGACGAGCTTGCCACAGCGCTCGACCGCGACGCCGTGGGTCCTCGCGAACGCGAGCATCGACGCCGAACCGGCGACGCACATCCGCGCCTTGAGACTTCCCGGCGGGTAGTACAGACCCGAGTGGATGACGCCGGAGTTGCGCCCGGTCTGGTGCTGCGCGAGCGATGACTCCTTCTCGACCACCGTCACCCGGTCGCCGCGCGCGGCGAGTCGATCCGCGACGGCGAGACCGACGATGCCAGCCCCCACCACGACCACATGTGCCACGTCATCTCCCTCAGTCACGCGTGCTCGGTCCGCCGTCATCGGCCGGTCGAGCCGTCATCATGCTCCGGCGGCCCGTACGATGGCGGTCGCCCGAGCAGTTGTAGTCGGCGATGGGCCGTCGTCTAAGGGCAAGACCCTAGATTTTGGTTCTGGTGATGGGGGTTCGAGTCCTCCCGGCCCAGCGAGACGTCCATTCGGCAGCGAACTCAGGGGAGTCACGAGCATGACGGCACGCCGACCTGCCGCTGCAATCGTCCTCGCAGCGGGCGGCGGCACGCGGATGAAGTCGGCCACGAGCAAGCTGCTGCACCAGATCGGCGGCCGCAGTCTCGTCGGGCACGCACTTTTCGCTGTTGCCGGGCTCGAGCCCGAGCACACGGCCGTCGTCGTCCGCGCGTACAGCGAGCAGGTGCGCCCGCATGTGGCGGCACTGGCCCCGAGCGCCGTCATCGTCGATCAGGACGACGTCTACGGCACCGGGCGCGCGGTCTGGTGCGGGCTGAAGGCACTGCCCGAAGCCGCCCGCAGCGGTGTGGTGGTCGTGACGTACGGCGATGTCCCGCTGCTCACTGGAGAGACGCTTCGCGGCCTGGTCGACCAGCACGTCCGTGACCACAACGCGATCACTGCGCTCACTGCGTTCGTCGACGACCCGACCGGCTACGGCAGGATCCTGCGGGCCGGTACCGGCGGCGTGATGGGCATCGTCGAGGACCGCGACGCCACCGCCGAGCAGCGCAAGATCACCGAGATCAACTCCGGTATCTACGCGTTCAACGGCGACGTCCTGAGCGCCGCCCTGGAGAGTCTGACGCCGGACAACTCCCAAGGCGAGTGGTACCTGACCGACGTCCTCGGCATCGCCGCGCACGACGGGCACCGGGTCGGCGCGCTGGTGACCGACGACGTCTGGCAGACCGAGGGCGTCAACGACCGGACCCAGCTCGCGACGCTGCGGCGGGTGCTGAACGACCGCATCACCAAGCGCTGGATGCTCGACGGTGTCACGGTCGTCGATCCCGCCACCACCTGGATCGACGTCGACGTCACCCTCGGCCCGGACGTCGTCCTGGAGCCCAACACCCAGCTGCGCGGCACCACGAGCGTCGGATCCCGCTCGTCCATCGGCCCCGACACCACGCTCACCGACTGCGAGATCGGCACCGACGCCCTCGTCGTCCGCACCCACGGCGTCGGCGCGATCGTCGGATCGGGCGTGCTCGTCGGCCCGTACGCGTCGCTGCGACCGGGCACCGTCCTCGGCGACCACTCGAAGATCGGCACGTTCGTCGAGACGAAGAACGCCCACGTCGGTGCCGGCGCGAAGGTGCCGCACCTGTCCTACGCAGGCGACGTCACGATCGGCGAGGGCACGAACATCGGCGCGGGCGTGATCTTCGCCAACTACGACGGGATCATCAAGAGTCACTCGACCGTGGGCCGGCACGTGTTCGTGGGCAGCGACTCGGTCGTGGTCGCGCCGCTCGACATCGCGGACGGCTCCTACATAGCGGCCGGGTCCACCGTCGTGTCCGGCGTGGCTGCCGGCGAACTCGCCGTCGGCCGCGGCAAGCAGCGCAACATCCCGGGTTGGGTCGAGCGCAAGCGGCCCGGTACCAAGACCCACCAGGCCGCGATCGACGCCCAGGCGGGCACGTCTGCCGCGTGCCACAACGCAACACCGGGCGACACCGCAACACCGGACGACACCGCGACACCGGACGACACCGCGACACCCGAGGGACAGGAACCCACGCCGTGAGCGGAATGAGCCGACCCAACGACAAGCATCTGATGCTGTTCTCCGGCCGCGGGCACCCGGCGCTGGCGCAGGAGATCGCCCAGCTCCTCGGCGTTGAGCTCGTCCCGACCGTCGCCCGCGACTTCGCCAACGGCGAGATCTACGTCCGTTTCGCCGAGTCGGTCCGTGGCTGCGACGCGTTCGTCGTCCAGTCCCACTGCATGCCGATCAACGACCAGATCATGGAACAGCTGTTGATGGTGGACGCGCTCAAGCGCGCGTCGGCCAAGCGCATCACCGTCGTCACCCCGATCTTCGGCTACGCCCGCCAGGACAAGAAGCACCGCGGTCGCGAACCCATCTCGGCGCGGCTGATGGCCGATCTGTTCAGCACCGCGGGCGCCGACCGGCTGATGGCCGTCGACCTCCACACCGCCCAGATCCAGGGCTTCTTCGACGGGCCCGTCGACCACCTCTTCGCCATGCCGGTGCTCGCCGACCACATCGCCGGCCACTACGACACCGCCAACATGACCGTGGTGTCGCCCGACGCCGGTCGGGTGCGCGTCGCGGACATGTGGACCGACCGGCTCAACCGCACGCCACGGCTGGCGATCATCCACAAGCGCCGCGACCCCGATGTCGCGAACCAGGTCGAGGTGCACGAGGTCGTCGGTGATGTGGCCGGTCGCATCTGCGTGCTGGTCGACGACATGATCGACACCGCCGGGACGATCTGCCAGGCAGCCGAGGCGCTGACCGCACGGGGTGCCGCGAAGGTCGTCGTCGCCGCGACCCACGCCCTGCTGTCCGGCCCCGCGGTCCAGCGGCTGCGCGACTCCTCGATCTGTGAGGTCGTGGTCACCGACACACTGCCGATCCCGGACGAGAGCCGGTTCGACACACTCACCGTCCTGCCGATCGCGCCGCTGATCTCGCGCGCGATCCGGGAGGTCTTCGAGGACGGGTCGGTCACGAAGTTGTTCGAGAACAACTCCTGACCCACCGGGCGCCGGCGCGACGGCGCAACGCTCGATTTCCGCGCATCGGGCCGCTTCGCTAAGCTGACGCGGTTGCCTCGGCGAGGGAGCCCGCACCGGAACGTTCCGGGACGCGGATCCGTGATCGACGCGGTGTGTGCGCACGAGCGCGCCGCTGTGCCGTGATCGGTGTCTCCCGATAGCCGGCCAGCAGGCCAGAACCACTCAGATCGCAGCCACGCTCAGCCAGATCGCCAGCTCAGAACCGTCAGACCAGCTCAGAACCGTCAGAGGAGTACCACAGTGTCCGAGACCAAGATCGCCGCCCAGAAGCGCACCGAGTTCGGCAAGGGCGCGGCCCGTCGTCTTCGACGCGACAGCCAGGTTCCCGCCGTGATCTACGGCCACGGGTCCGAGCCGCTGCACATCGCGCTGCCCGGCCACGAGCTGATGCTCGCGCTCCGCCAGTCCAACGTGCTGCTCACCATCGACGTCGAGGGCGAACCGCAGCTCGCGCTGCCGAAGCAGATCCAGCGTGACCCGGTGAAGGGCTTCCTCGAGCACGTCGACCTGCTCCTCGTGCGCAGCGGCGAGAAGGTCTCCGTCGACGTCGCCATCCACACCGTCGGCGACGCGGCCCCGGACACGCTGCTCGTCATCGAGGCGAACACGATCCCGGTGATGGCCGAGGCCACCCACATCCCCGAGAGCTTCATCGTCTCGATCGCGGGCCTTCGCGCCGGCGCGCAGATCCACGCGTCCGACGTCATCCTCCCCGAAGGCGTCGAGCTCGACATCGAGCCGGACACTCTCGTCATCAACGTCACCGCCGCAACGACCGCCGAGGCTCTCGAAGCCGAGCTGGCCGTGGCCGAGGCCGAGACCGGCGCCGAGCACGACCAGCCCCAGTCCGAGACCGGCGACGACGCCGAGCAGGACACCTCCGCCGAGTCGTGACCGGCGGGGGCTGGGCGGTAGTCGGTCTGGGCAACCCCGGTCCCGACTACGCCGCCACCCGGCACAACATCGGGTTCCTCGTTGTCGACGAGCTGGCCCGGCGTGCCGGGTCGGCCTTCAAGCGGGCACCGAAGCTGCGCAGCGACGTGGCCGAGGTACGCATCGGTCCGCTGCCCGGGATCCGGGCGGTGCTGGCCAAGCCGCGCACCTACATGAACGACTCGGGCAGTGCGGTGTCGAACCTACTGCGCTTCTACTCGACCGCGCCGGATCACCTCCTCGTGGTGCAGGACGAGATCGACCTCCCGTTCGAGGCGATGCGGGTGAAGTTCGGTGGCGGCGACAACGGCCACAACGGGCTGAAGTCGATCCGCGCCTCGATCTCGTCCGGCGAGTACTACCGCGTCAGGCTAGGGATCGGGCGCCCCGACGGCCGCGGCGACGTCGCCGACCGGGTCCTGTCGAATTTCGCCCGGCACGAGCGTGACGTTCTCCCCGCCGTGATCGAGCGGGCCGCGGACGCGGTCGAGGTGCTGCTCGACGGCGGCCTCGACGTGGCCCAGCAACGCTTCAACAGCTGAGCTCCGGCGCTCCGGCGGGCCGTCAGCGCGGCGCTTGCCTGCCGGCGCCGGCTCGGCCTTCGTCACCAGCACCGCGGTTGCGTACGCCACTACCGCACTCACCGACGAGTCCACGTCCGCGCTGGTGAGATGGAGGGCAACGGCACCGCGGCGACCGGCGCCTACGCACCCGGCTGGTACGCGCCGGGCGGGTAGGCCGACTGCGGGTACGGGTTCTGCGGCCGGTGCGTAGCCGGGCTGGGCGGGCGCGGACCGACCGTAGGGGTAGGGGTAGGGGTAGGGGGTAGGGG